>NZ_JBXAQB010000003.1:0-732070 GCF_058806835.1 Roseococcus sp. GW821-FHT12F05 | reverse complement strand
AAAAAAAAACCCCCCCCCCCCAGATCATGAGTACTGTCTCGTGGGCTCGGAGATGTGGAGAAGACCCCCCCCCCCAGCCCCGCGCCGCCGCCGCGCCGCCCTCGGCCCCGCCGGCGAGCTCGCCGATCGGGCCGGTCGACACCATCGCGCGCAACGTCGTGCTCATCGATTTCGAGACCGGGGCGACGCTCATCAACAAGCTGGGGGACGAGCGCATGCCGCCCGCCTCCATGTCCAAGCTCATGACCATGTATGTGGTCTTCGAGTACATCAAGAACGGCCGGGTCCGGCCGGACCAGATGATGCAGGTGAGCGACGCGGCCTGGCGCATGGGCGGCTCGCGCATGTTCCTGGACCGCGCCTCCAGCGTCTCCGTGGACGACCTCTCGCGCGGCGTCATCATCCAGTCCGGCAACGACGCCTGCGTGACGCTGGCCGAGGGCATCGCCGGCTCGGAGCGCGCCTTCACCGAGATCATGCAGAACATGGCCCGGGAGATCGGGCTGACCTCCAGCACCTTCCGCAACGCCACCGGCTGGCCGGATCCCGAGCACCGGATGACGCCGCGCGACCTCGCGACCCTGGCGCGGCGGGTGATCCTGGACCACCCGGAATCCTACCGGCTCTACGGCGAGCGCAGCTTCCGCTGGAACAACATCACCCAGGAGAACCGCAATCCGTTGCTGGGCAAGGTGAATGGCGCCGACGGGCTGAAGACCGGCCACACCGAGGAGGCCGGCTATTGCCTGACCGCGTCAGTGAAGCGCGGCGACCGGCGGCTGATCCTGGTGGTCGGGGGGCTGCCGACCATGCGGGCGCGCTATGAGGAATCGGAGCGGCTGATCGAATGGGGCTTCCGGGAGTTCGACAACGTCGTGCTGTTCCGCGCCGCCGACACGATCGACCAGGTGCCGGTCTATCTCGGCGACCGGCCGACAGTGCCGCTGGTGGGCGGACGCGAGGTGGTGGCGACGGTGCCGCGCGGCTGGCGCGAGACGCTGCAGGCCAAGGTGCGCTTCGACTCGCCGGTGCCGGCGCCGGTCGTGAAGGGGCAGGAGCTCGGGCGGATCGAGGTCTCCGGCCGCGGCGTGCCGCCGATGTCGCTGCCGCTCTACGCCGGGGCCGATGTGGAGCGGCTGGGCGTGGTGGCGCGGATTCCCGCGGTGATCTCGCGGATGATGGGCAGCGGGACTTGATTCCCAGATTCGTCAGCCTCGAAGGTGGCGAGGGTGCAGGTAAATCTACCCAGGTTAAAATTCTTAGTCGCTATCTGGCATTCCTAGGGCATTCTGTCCTAAGAACGCGCGAGCCCGGTGGTTCCGCTGGCGCCGAGGCCGTACGGGGACTGCTGCTCTCGCGCCCCTGGGATCCGCTGGCCGAGATGGCGCTCCACTTTGCCGCCCGGCGCGAGCACTGGGCGCGCAGCATCCAGCCCAGCCTCGCGGCCGGAAGCTGGGTGGTCTGCGACCGCTTCTTCGACAGCACCCTGGCCTATCAGGTGGGCGGGCAGGGCGCCCCGCGCGAGGTCTGGGCGCAGCTTCGCGCCGCCTTGCTGGGCGCCGTCGGCCCGGACCTCACCCTGCTGCTGGACCTCCCCGTAGAGGCCGGCCTGGCCCGGGCCGGGGCGCGCGGCGAGACCAACCGCTACGAGACGCTGGGGCCGGCGTTCCATGCCCGCGTCAGGCAGACATTCCTGGATCAGGCGGCCGCCGAGCCGGGACGCTTCGCGGTCATCGACGCCACGCAGCCCCTGGAGGCCGTGAGCGCCGCCATCCTCCATGTCTGCCGAGAAAGGCTCGGCCTGCCGTGATCCCGCCGCCGCCCCGCGCCAATCCCACGCTCTACGGCCACGGGGAAGCCGCCGCCAGCCTCGCCGCCGCGGCGCGTTCCGGGCGGCTGGCACATGCCTGGCTCTTCACGGGACCGCCGGGCATCGGCAAGGCGACGCTGGCCTATCGCTTCGCCCGCTGGCTGCTCGCGGGACAGCCGCGCGAGGCGGAGGGCGCGCCGCCGCTGCAGCTTCCGGAAGATCATCCCATCCTGCGCCGCGTCGCCGCCGGCAGCCATGCCGACCTCATGGTGCTGGAGCCGCAGCAGGAGCCGGGCAAGCGCCACATCATCAAGGTGGAGGAGGCTCGGGCGGCGCGCTCCTTCCTGAACTTCACCGCGGCCGAGGGCGGCTGGCGCGTCGTCGTGATGGACGAGGTGGACGCCATGGAGGCGGCCTCGGCCAACACCATCCTGAAGACGCTGGAGGAGCCGCCGCCGCGCACCGTGCTGCTGCTGGTTACCGCCGCGCCCGGCCGGCTGCTGCCCACTATCCGCAGCCGCTGCCGGCGGCTGGACCTCGTGGGGCTGGAGCGGCCGGTCATGGACAAGCTGCTCGCCGACTGGCTGCCCGAGAAGTCGCGCGGCGAGCGCGACGCCCTGGCCGTGCTGGCCGAGGGCTCGCCGGGCCGGGCGCTGGAGCTCGCGGCGGGCGAGGGGGTGGAGCTGGCCCGGCTGGCCGAGGCGACCCTGAAGAACCTTCCCGGCGCCGACGGCGCCTATGCTCTGGCCGACCGCATCGGCGGCCGCGAGGCGGCGCTGGCCTTCCCCGCCTTCTTCAACCTGCTGCTGCGCCACCTCTCCCAGGCCGTCCGCGAGGCCGCGCGGGGCGGCTCCGCGCCCGGCTGGCTCGCGGCACGGCCGCTCTCGGCCTGGGCCGAGGCCTCGGAAGCCGTCCGGAAGCTGGTGCAGGACACGGAGCGGCTCTCGCTCGATCGCCGGCAGGCCGTGCTGGTCGCAATGGACACCTTGCGAGGGCGCTAGAGGCAGCCCATAGGTCGGATCATGCCAATCTACCTCACCACGCCCATCTACTACGTCAACGACAAGCCGCATATCGGACACGCCTACACCAGCCTGGCGACCGACGTGCTCGCCCGCTGGCACCGGCTGGCCGGGCGCGAGGTCTATTTCCTCACCGGGACGGACGAGCACGGGCAGAAGGTGGAGAAGGCCGCGCAGGATGCCGGCGAGGATCCGCAGGCCTTCACCGACCGCGTCAGCCAGGCCTTCCGGGACCTCACGGTCACCATGGGCTTTTCCAATGACGGCTTCATCCGGACCACGGAGAAGCGGCACTACGAGGCCTGCCAGGCGCTGTGGAAGCGGCTGCAGGAGCGCGGCCACATCTATCTCGGCGCTTACGAGGGCTGGTACGCCGTTCGCGACGAGGCCTTCTACGGCCCCGATGAGCTGACCGAGAAGGATGGCGTGAAATACGCGCCCTCGGGCGCGCCGGTGGAGTGGGTGAGGGAGCCTTCCTACTTCTTCAAGCTCTCCGAATGGGGCGACAAGCTCCTGGAATTCTACGAATCCAACCCCGATTTCATCGCGCCGCAGAGCCGCCGGAACGAGGTGATCAGCTTCGTGAAGTCCGGCCTGTCCGACCTCTCCATCTCGCGCACCTCCTTCAAATGGGGCGTGCCGGTGCCCGGCGACGACGCACATGTGATGTATGTGTGGCTGGACGCGCTCACGAACTACATCACCGCGCTCGGCTATCCCAATGAAAACGCGGAACTCTGGCGCTTCTGGCCGGCGAACCTTCACTTCGTCGGCAAGGACATCCTGCGCTTCCACGCCATCTACTGGCCGGCCTTCCTCATGGCCGCGGACCTCCTGCCGCCGGCCCGCGTCTTCGCCCATGGCTGGTGGACGAACGAAGGCCAGAAGATCAGCAAATCCCTGGGGAACGTGATCGATCCTGTCGCGCTGGTGGAGGAATTCGGGCTCGACCCGATCCGCTATTTTCTCATGCGCGAGGTGCCCTTCGGCCAGGACGGTGACTTCTCGCGGACCGCGCTGGGCAACCGGCTGAACGGCGAGTTGGCGGATGTGCTGGGCAATCTCGCCAACCGGACCCTCTCGCTGATCCAGCGGAACTGCGAGGGCAAGCTGCCCAGCCTCCCGCCCGTGCGCGATATGGACACGACCCTGCTGGCGCCCCTCGACACGCTCGTAGAGTCGGTCGGCAAGCTGCTGGAAGCGCAGGAATACCATCTCGCGCTGGAGGAGGTCTTCCGGCAGGTCCGCAGCGCCAACGGCTACATCACGGTCCAGGCGCCCTGGGCCCTGAAAAAGACGGACCCGACCCGCATGACCGAGGTGCTGCGCCACCTCCACACCGCGCTGCGCGCCTATGCGACGGTGCTGCAGCCCTTCATGCCCGCAACCATGGGCGCGCTGCTCGACCAGCTCGGCGTGCCCGCCGGCGCGCGCGACCTGGCCGCGCTGGCCACGCCGCTGCTGGATGGGATCGACCTGCCGCCGCCGTCGCCGCTCTTCCGGAAGATCGAGGTCACCGCGTGATCATCGATAGCCACTGCCATCTCGACTACTTTTCCGAGACCGAGGTCGAGGAGATCCTGGCCCGGGCCGAGGCCGCCGGCGTGGAGCGGATGGTCACGATCGGCACCTCCGTCCCGCAGGCGGAGGCCGTGCTCCGGCTCGTCGACCGCTTCCCGCAGGTCTGGGGCACGGTCGGCGTGCATCCGCACCGCGCGGCCGAGGGCACCATGCCCACGGTCGAGGAGCTGGTGGCGCTGACGCAGCATCCGCGCGTCATCGGGATCGGCGAGAGCGGGCTCGACTATTTCTACGACAAGTCGCCGCGCGACGTGCAACAGGAGGGCTTCCGCCGCCACTGCCGCGCCGCCCGCGCGACCGGCCTGCCGCTGGCCATCCACGCCCGCGAGGCCGACACCGACATCGCCCGGATCCTGGCCGAGGAGCGGGAAGGGGGCGCCTTCCCCTTTCTCCTGCACTGCTTCAGCTCCTCGCCCTGGCTGGCCGATCGAGCCGTCGAGATGGGCGGCTATATCTCCTTCTCCGGCATCCTGACCTTCCCAAAGTCGACCGAGCTCCGTGAGGTCGCGGCCCGGCTGCCCGAGGACCGGCTGCTGCTGGAGACGGATTCGCCCTATCTCGCGCCCGTGCCCCTGCGCGGCAAGCGCTGCGAGCCGGCCTACACGGCCTATACGGCCAAGGTCCTCGCCGAGTGCCGCGGCATGAGCGTCGCCGAGATCGGCGCGATCACCACGGACAACTTTCATCGTCTGTTCACCAAGGCTGCATGAGGCTGCGGGTCACGCTGCTCGGCACCGGTCCGTCCCAGGGCGTTCCGGCCGTCGGAGGGGCTGACGGCAGCGGAAACTGGGGCCAGTGCGATCCGGCCGAACCGCGCAACCGGCGCCGGAGGACCTCGGCGCTGATCGAAGCGGCTGACGGAACACGGCTTTTGATCGATGCCGGCCCGGACCTGCGGATGCAGCTCCTGGACAACCGGATCGCCGGCTTCGAGGCCGTGCTGCTGACCCACGCCCATGCGGACCACATCGCCGGCATCGACGAGCTGCGCGGTGTCAACCGCTCCACGGGCCGGGTGCTGCCGGTCTTCGCCTCCGAGCCGACCTTGCGCGAGGTCCGGGAGCGCTTCGGCTATGCCTTCCGTCCCGCCACCGAGGGCTTCTTCCGGCCGGCGCTCGAGGGCCAGGTCGTGGCGCCCGGCGAGACGATCCGGATCGGCCCCATGGCGGTCGAGCTCTTCGACCAGGACCACGTGGTCATGCGGACGCTGGGAATCCGGATCGGCGGCTTCGCCTATACGACCGACGTGCTGCGCTTTCCGCCCGAGAGCTTCGAGCGGCTGCGCGGCCTCGACACCTGGGTCGTCGGCTGCATGACTTCCGGCACGAACCCCGTGCATGCCGGGCTGGACCAGGTGCTGGACTGGGTCGCCGAGCTGCGGCCGCGGCGGACGATCCTGACGCACCAGGGTGACCGGATGGACTTCGCCAAGGTCTCCGCACGCCTGCCGGCCGGGGTGGAGATGGGTGTCGACGGCGTCGTGCTGGAGGCACCGGCCTGAGCTGGAGCCTGAATCCACAGGCTTTTCCCCATGCTAATTTTTTCCATAATAAATCTTATGCGGTAACTAGACCTGTGGACAACCGGAGACCCTCATGACCGAAGCCCCCTCGATCGACGCCCTCCTCGCGGTCATGGCGCGGCTGCGCGACAAGGACACGGGCTGCCCCTGGGACGTCGTCCAGGATTTCTCGACGATCGCGCCCTACACGGTGGAGGAATCCTACGAGGTCGCGGACGCCATCCGGCGCGGACCCGAGCCCGCCATGCTGGTGGACGAGCTGGGCGACCTGCTGCTCCAGGTCGTCTATCACTCGCGCATGGCCGAGGAGCGCGGCTGGTTCCGCTTCGAGGACGTGGCGGCCGGCAGCGCGGCCAAGATGATCCGCCGCCACCCCCACGTCTTCGGCGACGCCGACGCCTCGAAAGCCGTGGACATCTGGGAGGCCCAGAAAGCGACCGAGCGCGCCGCCCGGGCCGAGACCGGCGTGCTGGCCGGGATCGCCACCGGCCTGCCCAGCCTCACCCGCGCCGCCAAGCTGACGAAGCGCGCCGCCCGGGTCGGCTTCGACTGGCCGGATGCCGGCGCCGTCCTGGACAAGCTCGAGGAGGAAGCCGCCGAGCTCCGGGCCGAGCTGCCGCAGGCCGATCCTGCCCGTCTCGCCGACGAGGTCGGCGACCTGCTCTTCGTCCTGGCCAACCTGGCGCGGAAGCTCGACCTGGATCCGGAGCTCTGCCTCGACGGCGCGAACCGCAAGTTCGAGCGGCGCTTCGGGGCCGTCGAGGCCTCGCTGGCCGCCGAGGGCCGGACGCCGGCCGACGCCACGCTGGACGAGATGGAGGAAGCCTGGCGCGAGGCGAAGCGCCAGGGACTTTAATCCTTTAGGCCTTTTCGCCTATTTAGAAAACAATCCTAGAGTCGCGGCAGGGGGATAAATTCCTTGTCGTCGCCCGGCACCCTGCCGAAGCGTCCGGCTTCCCAGTCGTCCTTGGCCTGGTTGATCCGCTCCCGGCTGGAGGAGACGAAGTTCCAGAAGATGTGCCGCGGGCCGTCCATGACGGCGCCGCCCAGAAGCAGCAGGCGAGCCCCCTGCCCGGCATCCTCCACCGCCCGGATCGCCAGCGCGTCGCCGGCCCGGAAGACGAGCATCCGCCCGGCCTCGAAGCGCTGCCCCGCGACCTCCACGGTGCCGGAGACCACATAGGCGCCGCGCTCCTCATGCGTGTCCGGCAGCGGCCAGGCGGCGCCGGGCGCCAGCTCCAGATCGGCGTAGAAGAGCGGCCAGTGGGTCTCGACCGGCGCCCGGGCGCCCCAGGCCTCGCCGGCGACCAGCCGCACGCGCGCGCCGCCATCCTCCAGGATCGGCAGCGCCTCGGCCGGGTAATGGGTGAAGGCCGGGGCGCGCTCCTCCTGGTCCTTCGGCAGCGCTGCCCAGGACTGGATGCCGAAGAGCGTGTTGGAATGGGACCGCAGCGCCGGGTCGGTCCGCTCGGAATGGGCGATCCCCTGCCCGGCCGTCATCCAGTTGAGCGCGCCGGGCCGGATCGGCTGGGAACTGCCCAGCGTGTCGCGGTGATAGACCTCGCCCTCGAAGAGATAGGTCACGGTGGAGAGGCCGATATGCGGGTGCGGCCGCACGTCGAGCCCATGGCCGGTGAGGAACTCGCCGGGGCCCATCTGGTCGAAGAAGATGAAGGGCCCGATCATCTGGCGCTCCTTCGTCGGCAAGGCGCGGCGGACCTCGAAGCCGCCGACGTCATGCGCGCGCGGGAGGATCAGGGTCTCGATCGAGGGTGGGAGGGGTGCATTGTCCATGCCCCCAGCATGGGAAGCCCCGCCGCCGAAATCCAGTGACGGATTACCGGGGAGTCTGGCCGGGCCAGAGACCGCCGGCCGCCGGCCGGTCCTTGGCCGGGAAAAGCGCCGCGCCGTAGCCCGCCTCCTCCGGGATGCGGAGGTTGGTGCCGCCGGCGCCGTCAGGCTCCGGCTGGGGCATCACGGTGACGACCGGCGCGGTGCGCGCGGCGGCCAGGGCCTCGGCGACCGTGGCGAAGCGCGCCAGCCGCAGCAGGTTCAGCCGCGTGGCGAAGACCAGCGTGCGCCGGCCGGCCTCGGTCTCCTCGACGGCCTTGGCGGGAGGAATCCAGAGCGCCTCCACGGCCTCGTGGCCGTCATGCACGGCCTCCTGCCCTTCCGGTGCCTCGGCGAGGAAGAAATGCGTGTCGAAGCGCTTCGGGCTGTGCGCGGGCGTGATCCAATGGGCAAAATGGGTCAGGGCGCCGTGGTCCGGCGTCACGCCCCTCTCGCGCAGATGGGCGTGGAACTCGGTCTCGGCCGCCTCGTCGGGACCGGGCGGGCGGGCGAGCAGCATCCCCGTCTCCTCCCAGGCCTCGCGGATCGCGCCGATGCGGAAGGCGCCGAGCGGATCGCCCGAGGGCGCCAGCAGCGCGTCCGCCTCCTCGACCCGGCCGCCCGGGAAGACCAGCGCACCGCCGGCGAAGGCCACCTCCTTCGCCCGGCAGATCATCAGCACCTCCAACCCCTCCGTGCCGTCGCGCAGCAGGAGGATGGTGGCGGCGGGCCGGGGAATCGCTGGGGTGCTCATGGGCGCGCAGTGAAGCCCGGAAAGGTCCGGACGGCTACTCCGAGCGGATGTTTCCCTCGCGGATGATGGGCGCCCAGGTCTCGTAGTCCCGGCGGATGAAGTCGGCGAACTGCTCGGGCGTGCCGCCGACCATCCGTCCCGCCTGCTGGTTTAGGACGGAGGCCGCCACCTCCGGCATGGCCGCGATCTTCCCGAAGACCTCGTTGATCCGGAGCGCCAGGCCGCGGTCCATCCCCGCCGGCCCCACGATGCCGTGCCAGACCGAGGTGTCGTAGCCCGGCAGGTCCCGCGCGAGGCCCGGCACGCCCGGCAGCAGCGGCGTGCCGTCCGGCCAGCTCACCGCGATCGCCCTGGCCCGGTTGTCTCGAACCATGTTCAACGCCGAGGAGACGGTGGGGAAGCCGAACTGCGCGTCGCCGCGCACCAGCGCCGTCACCATCTCGGCGCCCGAGCGGTAGGGCACATGGACCATGCGGACGCCCGCACGCTTCAGGAAGAGCTCCATGAAGAGGTGGCTGCCGTTGCCGTTCCCGGCCGAGGAGAAGGTGAAGCCGTCTGGCCGCGCTTTGGCCGCGGCGATGATCTCCGCCACCGTGCGCTGGGGCACGTCCGGATGGGCGATCAGGGCGCCCGGCAGCTTCACGAGGTGGATGATCGGCGTGAAGGCCGTCATCGGGTCGTAGTTCAGGCCCGGATTCATCTCCTTCGCGATGCAGTTGGCGCCCACGTCGGACATCATGAGCGTCAGCCCGTCCGGCCGCTGCTGCGAGACATAGGCGCCGGCGATGGCGCCGCCCGCGCCGGGGCGATTCTCCACCACCAGGGTCTGGCCGTTGGCGTGCTCGGCGAAGCGCGCGGCGACGGTGCGGCTCAGCGTGTCGATGGCGCCGCCGGCGCCAAAGGGCACGATCAGGCGGATGGGGCGGTCGGGCCAGCCGGTCTGTGCAAGCGCAGTCTGGGTCAGCGCGGGGGCGGCGAGCAGAGCGGCCCCTCCGGCGAGCAGGCCGCGGCGCGTGGCAGGGCTGGACATCATGAAGCTTCTCCCGAAAGCCTTGGTCGTGTTCTTGAACTCGGCTTTGCCCTGCCCAAGCTCCCGGTGCAAGTTTCATCGACGCGCCGCGACCTGGGCGCTCCGGAGAGGATTCGTCGTGACCTGGTCCCTGCTCGCCCACGAGCCCGAGACGGGCAGCTTCGCCGTGGCGGTGACCACCTGCGCGCTGGCCGTCGGCGCTTCCTGCCCCTTCGTGCGGACGGGGGTGGGCGCGGTCTCCACCCAGTCGATCACCAACCGCTATCTCGGCCCCGCCGTGCTGGACGCCATGGCGCGCGGCCTCTCGCCGGCGGCAGCGATCGAGGGCGCGCTGGTGGGCGACGAGGGCAGGCACCTGCGGCAGATCCACGCGATCGACAGCCATGGCCGCAGCGCGGCCTGGACGGGGAAGAACTGCGTCGAGTGGTGCGGGTCGCGCTCGGGGACGGGCTGGTCGGTGGCGGGGAACATGCTGGCCGGCGCGGAGGTTGTCGGCGATACGGTGGCGAGCTTCATCGCGCGGCAGGACCTGGCCCTGCCGGAGCGGATGCTGAACGCGCTCCAGGCCGGCGAGGGCGTGGGCGGGGACAAGCGGGGCCGGCAGTCCGCGGCGCTGAAGCTGGTCACCACCGAGGATTTCCCGGACATCGACCTGCGCGTGGACGACCATGCCGCGCCGCTGGACGAGCTGGAGCGGCTGTTGCGGCTCTGGCGCGCCGGCCGTGCGCCGGGCCTGCGGCTGGCGCCGCGCCGGGCTAATCCTTCGGGCAGCACGGACCTGGACGCGATGGAGGCCGCCTGGCAGCGGCAGGGCCTGGACCTGAAGTTCCGCCGATAAAGTTCCGGTTTCCAAAGGCCTCTCGGCCTTTGGTAGGGGGTATGGGGGACAAAGTCCCCCATGCAGCTAAGGCGTATTGCGCACTCTGTAAGCCTCGATGGCCTTGATGGCGGTGTCGGCGTCGATGATGTCGGCGTAGCGCCGCCCCACATCCTTCAGGTTCTGATCATGGGCCACCTGGTCCTGGTCTCCCACGCAATCCTCCGGCACCTGCACGCGGAAGCCGAGCGAGAAGGCGTCGATGATGCTGGCGCGCACGCAGCCCGAGGTGATGCAGCCCGTGACAATGACGGTGTCCACCCGCTCGCGCGTCAGGATGGCACCGGCGGCGGTGCCGAAGAAGATGGAGGGCGCGGTCTTGGACATCACGACGTCCGGCCCCTCGGCGGCGATGCGCGGGTCGAGGCGGGTGGCGGGGTCGCCGGCCTGCATGTCGAGGACGGAGGCGATCTTCCAGTGCGGCGCGCCGCGGGGCCCGTCGAAGGCGACGACGCAGGCGATGACGGGGATGCCGGCCGCCTTCGCCGCGCGCATCACGCGGGCGGTGTGGACCACCGCGCGCTCGACCATGGGCGCGCCGCCCAGCGGATAGGCCGGGTCGGTGAAGCCGGTCTGGAAGTCGATGACGACGAGGCCCGGCTTCTCGCCGAAGCCGACCTGATGCGCGCCGTAGCCGCGCGCCGCGTAGACGTCCTGTTCCATGCCCGGATCCGTGATGCTGTGCCGCCGGGAGGCTAGCAATATCCAGGCCTCCCATGCGCCCCCTCCTATGCGTTTGGGCCGTCTTCACGGCGGAAGGCCGGGGTGAGACGCTGCCGCACCCCCGGCCAGGAGATCCCCGTGAGCGAATATGTGTCCGATGCCGGACGTCTCCGCGACTTCGCGGCTGCGATGCGCTCCGGCGAGCTGACCTCCGAGGCGCTGGTGCGGCGCTGCCTGGACCGGATCGCCGCGGTGGACGGCGCGGTGCAGGCCTGGATCCACGTGCTCGCCGACGAGGCGCTGGCCACGGCGCGCGCGCTGGACGCCGAGAGCGTGCGGCGCGGCCCGCTGCACGGCATCCCCTTCGCGGTGAAGGACGTGATCGACGTGCGCGGCCTGCCGACGCGGGCCTTCAGCCCCTCGCGCGCCGAGCTGCCGCCGGCCACGGCGGATGCAACGGTGGTGGCGCATCTGCGCGCGGCCGGCGCCATCGTGCTGGGCAAGGTGCACACGACGGAATACGCCTATTTCTCCCCTGCCCCGCCGACGCGGAATCCCTGGGACCTCCGGCGCACGCCCGGCGGCTCTTCGGCCGGGTCGGGCGCGGCGATCGCGGCCGGCACGGTGCCGCTGGCGCTGGGCACGCAGACGGCGGGCAGCGTGAACCGGCCGGCGGCCTATACGGGCACCTGCGCCTTCAAGCCCTCGACCCTGGCGATCGGCGGCGTCGGCATCGTGCCGCTGGCGCCGTCCTTCGACACGGTGGGGGCCTTCGGCGCCTCGGCGCAGGACGCGGCCTATCTGGCGAGCGGCTACGCGGCCGCGCATCTGCGGCTGGCGGAGCCCAAGGCGCCGCCGCCGCGTATCCTGATGCTGGAGGACGCGCTGATCGCGCGGCTGACGCAGCCTGGCACGGCGGCGCGGCTCGCCGGCTTCGCGGAGATGCTGCGCGGCGCGGGGCTGCGGGTGAGCCGGGCGGAATCGGCGGTGTCGCTGGAGGCGGTGCTGACAGCGCATCGGCGCGTGCTGCTGGCCGAGGCCGGGCGCACCCATGCGCGGCTGCCGAAGGAGCTGATCTCGCCGCGGCTGGCGGCGGATATCGAGGCAGGCCTGGCCATCCCGGAAGAGGAGTACCACGCCGCGCTGCGCGAGCTCGCGCGCTTCCGGCAAGCCTTCTGGCGCGGCTGCGGGCCGGACGACCTGCTGCTGCTGCCGGCGGCGCCGGACGTGGCGCCGATGGACGGGACGACGGGGGATCCGTCCTTCGTGATCCCCTTCACGGCACTGGGCGGGCCGATCGCGACGCTGCGGGCGGGGCTGGAGGCGGAGAGCGGGATGCCGGTGGGAGCGCTGCTCTGCGCGGCGCCGGGGGCGGATGCGCGGCTGGGCGCTTTTCTGTTCTCCGAATTGGCCACTCAGCTGGATCTTTGAGGGGAGCTTCGCTCCCCTCAAACTCCCCTCAGCAGGAAACTCAGTTTCCTGCACCTTCGTTCAATTATGAGGGTAGAGCCCCTCGCATTCAGCGCCTCAGCGTGCGCCCTGGATGTTCGCGCGCCAGGACGCCACCACCTCGCGCACCTGCGTCGGCGACAGCGGCACGTAGCCCAGCCGCCGCGCGTCGTCGCCGCCTTCTTCCAGCGCCAGCCGGAAGAACTCCAGCGTCCGGCGCGAGCGGGCCACGGAGGCCGGGCGGCGCGGCATCAGGATGTAGACGGTGGCCATGATCGGGTAGGCCTCGGCGCTGTCCGCCGTTGCCTGCAGGGCCGCGAGGCCAGGCGCGGTGAAGGCGCCCGCGCGGTTCTGCACCATCGCGATGCTCAGCCCGAGGCGGGCGGCCTCGCTGGCCTCGACATAGCCGATGGCGTTCTGCGTGGCCCGCACGCGCTCTGCGACGGCCGCGTTGCCGCGGACGGCGGTGCCAACCGTCCAGGCCGGCGCGGCGGCCGCGGCGCCGAATCGGCCGCGCCACTCCTCGCTGGCCGCGGCGAGATAGGCGGTGAAGTGGTGCGTGGTGCCCGAGCCGTCGCCGCGGCGGATCACGGCGATAGCGGCGTCCGGCAGCGTGAGGCCCGGGTTGAGCTCGCGCAGCGCCTGGTCGGACCAGCGGGTCACCTGGCCGAGATAGATGCGGGCCAGCACCTCGCCGGAGAGGCGCAGGTTCGCGGCGCCGCGGATGTTCGTCACCACGGCGATGCCGCCGGTCACGATCGGGAACTGCGCGAGGCCGTGCTGCTCGAGATCGGCCGCGGCGAGCGGAATGTCGGTCGCGCCGAAATCCACCGCGCGCTGGATCACGCGGGCGACGCCGGCAGTGGAGCCGACCGCCTCGTAGTCGAGGCCGTTCTCGGTATCGACCTGCGGGCGGCCCTCGCCGTCGCGCGGCGCGAGCGAGCGCTCCCAGCGCTGCAGCATCGGATAGGCCAGGGTGGAGCCCGCCCCGGCGAAGCCCCCGGTAGACCCTTGAGCCTGGACGGCCGGCACGGCGGCCCCCATCGCGAGCAGAGCCAGGAAGGCAGTCTTCAGAAATCGCACCGGAGGTCTCCCGATCGGCCCGGGCGACCTGCCCAAAGCATCAATCGTGGGTAATCCGGCGTCCAGAAGCGATCAAAGGATGCTTCGGTGACAAAACCGCCTGATTCAGCGGCGCTTCTTCTTCTCGGCGATGCGCGCGTCGCGCTCGGCCTTCTGCGCGGCGAGCATCGCCGCGGTGCGGCGGCGGGCTTCCTGCGCGGCATTGGCGGCGGCCGCGAGGGCGGCGGCCTTCTTCGCCGCCTCTTCGGCCGCCTTCTCGGCCGCGAGGGCGGCGGCCTTCTCGGCAGCGCGCTGGATTGCGGCGGCCTCGCGCTGGCGGCGGGCCTCGCCCTGGGCCTTCTGGGCCTCCAGGCGGGCGATCACCTCGGGATCATCGGCCGGCGGGCGGGCCTTGAATCGCTCGAGGAGCTTCTGACGCGCGGCGGCCGCGTCGTTGCGGCGTTCGTCGAATGTGTCTTTGCGGGCTGCCATGGCGCGCCTCCTAGCAAAGCTCGCGGCGGCTTGGGAGAGGGGGGAAATGCATGGCGTCTCTTGACGCGGAGCATGGCCCGGGACGAGTGAACGGCGATGCTACGCCTTCATGAAATCCGACTGCCCCTCGATCACCCGCCCGAGGCGCTGCGGGCGGCGCTGGCCGAGCGGCTCGGCGCGCCGGCGCAAGGCTACACGATCGTCCGCCGCGGCTACGACGCGCGGAACCCGAAGCGCATCATCCTCTCCTACACGCTCGACGTGGAGGTGGCGGACGAGGCGGCGCTGCTCGCGCGCGGCGGCTCGATGGTCCGTGCCGCGCCGGACATGCGCTACCGATTCGTGGCGCAGGCGCCGGAGCGGCTGCCAGAGGGGCAAAGGGAACGGCCGGTCGTCGTCGGCACCGGGCCCTGCGGCCTCTTCGCCGCGCTGATCCTGGCGCAGTCGGGGTTCCGGCCGATCATCCTCGACCGCGGCAAGCAGGTGCGCGAGCGCACGAAGGACACCTGGGACCTCTGGCGCCGCGGCGTCCTGCACCCCGAAAGCAACGTGCAGTTCGGCGAGGGCGGCGCGGGCACCTTCTCCGACGGCAAACTGCATTCGCAGATCCGCGATCCCTTCCATTTCGGCCGGAAGGTGCTGGAGGAGTTCGTGAAGGCGGGCGCGCCGGAGGAGATCCTCTACGTCAGCAAGCCGCATATCGGCACGTTCCGCCTGGTGCAGATGGTCGAAGCGATGCGCGAGACCATCGAGGGGCTGGGCGGCGAGTACCGCTTCGGAAGCCGCGTGGACGGGCTGGACATCGAGACGGCGGCCGACGGCGCGCGGCGCGCGGCCGGCGTGATCCTGCACACGGGCGAGCGCATCGCCGCACGGCATGTGGTGCTCGCCATCGGGCATTCGGCGCGCGACACCTTCGCGATGCTGCATGAGCGCGGCGTCGCGATGTCGGCCAAGCCCTTCTCCATCGGCGTGCGCATCGAGCATCCGCAATCGCTGATCGACCGGCAGCGATTCGGGCCGCACGCCGGGCATCCATTGCTCGGCGCCGCCGACTACCGGCTGGTGCACCACGCCAGCAACGGGCGCTCGGTCTATTCCTTCTGCATGTGCCCGGGTGGGACGGTCGTGGCCGCGGCGTCCGAGCCGGGGCGGCTCGTCACCAACGGGATGAGCCAGTACTCGCGCAACGAGCGCAACGCGAATGCCGGCATCGTCGTCGGCGTCACGCCCGAGGACTATCCCGGCGGGCCGCTGGCCGGCATCGCCTTCCAGCGGCATTGGGAGGAGCGCGCCTTCCAGGCCGGCGGCGGCACCTATGCCGCGCCGGCCCAGCGCGTCGGCGATTTCCTGGCGGGACGGCCCTCCACGCATCTGGGCGAGGTGGTGCCGTCCTACCGGCCGGGCGTGACGCCCGCCGACCTCTCGACCTGCCTGCCGGACTTCGCCGTCGCCGCCATCCGCGAGGCCCTGCCCGCCTTCGACCGCGACCTGCCCGGCTTCGCCCTGGCCGATGCCGTCATGACCGGCGTGGAGACACGCACCTCCGCGCCGCTGCGCATCGAGCGCGGCGAGGACTGCCAGAGCCTCAACGTGAAGGGCCTGTTCCCGGCCGGAGAGGGCGCGGGCTATGCGGGCGGGATCCTCTCGGCGGGCGTGGACGGGATCCGCGTGGCCGAGGCGGTGGCGCTGGACATGACCGATGGCGGACCGGTGCGGAGCAGCGGACGGCACGCCGAGGCCAGCGTGCCCTACGGCTGACGCGCCTCGTCGCGGCGCCAGGCGACGAGCCCCGTCAGCCCCACCAGAATCTCCCGGGTACGCCGGATCAGCGCCGCGTTGAGCGCGATCCCCGGCGGCACGCCGATCAGCGCGCCGGCGGCGACGATCGCCCCCTCCTGAACCAACGCTGCACCGGGGAGGAGAAATCCTGCGCTGCGCACCACCTGGGCGAAGCTCTCGATCACCAGGGCCTCCGCGAAGCTCACGGGGAAGCCGGTGATGTTCAGCAGAAGAAACATCTCGGTGGCCCCCATCATCCAGGAGCCGAGATGCGACAACGTGGAGAGCGCCAGCGCCTTGCGGTCCTCGTGCAGCCGCAGGATCGACCGCTGAAAGCGGTCCAGCCAGACCGGCTGCAGCCGCGGCCAGCGGACCGACAGGCGCTCCAGCACCCGCCGCAGCAGGTTCAGCGCCCAGGGTCGCTGCAGCGCCACCAGCAGGACGGCCGTGACGGCGGCGACCGCCGCCCCCACCCAGAAGCCCCCCGCCTCCGTCCCGTGGCCGAGCGCGAGGAACGTTGCGAGGCCGATCAGGGTGAACAGCGTCTGCGACACCGCCTCCAGCGTGATCCCCAGCGTCGCCGTCCCCGCCGCGAGGTCCGCCGGCATGCCGTCGCGGATCATCAGCCGCGTCACCGCCGCCTGCCCCACCACCGCGCCCGCCGGCACCAGGGAATCGCAGGCCTCGCGGTACCAGCGAAGGAGGAGGATGCGCCCGATCGAGGGCCGCTCCGCCTGCGGCAGCAGCGCCAGCCAGGCCAGCCCGGTGAACATCAGCTGCGGCAGGTGCGAGGCCAGCGAGGCCGCCAGCGCCAGCGGAAAAGCCGCCAGCACCGTCCCCAGCCCCGCGAGGTCGCGCGCATTCAGCGCGACGATGCCGACAAGCGCGAGCCCGCCCAGCACCAGCCCGTTGCGCAGCCCGCGCTGCACGGGCGGCGCGGCCAGGGCCGCCTCCACTTGCGGCGTCGGTCGCTGATCGTCGGGAATGTCCTGGGGCCCTGGCGCTGTCGATGGGCGCCATATAGGCGCTTTATGTCCGGCCAGAAATCCGGGGCCAGAAATCCGGGGTCAGAAATCCAGGTCGGCGTAGTGCGGCGGCGGCTCCAGCCCGGTCACCCGGTCGGACAGCAGCGTGCGGAAGGAGGGCCGCGACTTCACCCGGCTGTACCAGTCGCGCGTCGCTGAATTCAGCGACCAGTCAATGTCGTTCACGTAGTCCAGCGCCGAGAGATGGGCGGCCGCCGCGAAATCGGCGAGGCTGAGCTGCGCGCCGGCCAGCCAGGTCCGCCGTTCCGCCAGCCAGCCGATCACCTCCATATGCGTCTTGAGGTTCGCGTAGCCCGCGCGGATCGCCGCCCCGTCCGGATTGCCCTGGCCGAGCTGGCGCTTCATGTGCCGCTCCCACAGCAGGTTCCGGTAGACCTGCTGGCCGAAGTGGTTGTCGAACCAGGCGAGCAGCCGCCGCACCTCGGCGCGCTCCGCCAGGGTCCGGCCGAAGAGCGGGACGTCGGGATAGGCCTCGTCCAGGTATTCGCAGATCGCGTAGCTCTCGCAGAGGACGAGGCCGTTCTCCTCCACCAGCACCGGCACCGTGCAGGCCGGGTTCATGTCCACGAATTCCGGCCGCCGCTCCCACACCTTCTCGACGCGGAGCTCGAAGGGGATTCGCTTCTCGGCCAGGGCCAGGCGGACCTTCCGCGCAAAAGGCGAAAGCGGCAGATGATAGAGGATACGCACGCGGCATCTATGCCACTCGCACGCGATTCCCGGAAGTCGTCGCACGGCGCGACACACGCGACAGTTGCGGGCGTTCCATTCCCCCGCAGCTTCCCACAAACATGACGCGCAGGAGAGGTTGGCGCGATGATCACGCTTGGAGAGATCATGACCCTGGCCCGCGACCACGAGGCGCGGGCCGGCGGCGTGTCGGAGAAGGACATCAGGCTGGCGCGGCAGGCCGGCATGCTGCCGGCCGATGTCGCGGCGCTGCGCGCCTTCACGGCGAGCCAGCCCGGCTTCTGCATCGTCGTGCGCTGCCCCAAGGCCAGCGCCTATGCCTGGCAGGGGCTGCTGCCGGCCAAGATCGGCGCGGTCTCGAAGAAGACGGGCGATTCCGGCGTCGTCTCCATGCACAAGCTGCGGCGCGACGCGAATGGGGCGCCCCTGTTCCGGAACGGCGAGCCCATCATCGACGCGGCCATCTACGTCTCCGACTACGACCTCATGGGCATCTGGCAGAAATGGCGCGGCGCCTGGCAGCGCGTGCGCGTGACCGCCCAGAACGGCGGCAAGCGCGGCAGCTACGGCGCGGAGGCGGCCGAGCTCCTGCGGCGGGTCAACCGGTCGCTGGTCACCAAGATCCAGCATGGGTGCCAGGACGACTGGGTGTCGTCCGACAACCGCGGCGTGAAGCCGGAGGATCCCTTCGCCGGATTCTATGAGGGAGAGACCGAGTTCCTCGACGGCGCCGCGGCCTGCCGCGGATTCTACGCCAGCCGGGGGCTGGGGACGTTTCCCTACGACAGCAGGACGGGGGCCTTTACGGGAGGGTAGCGAGAGGGCGCCGCCCTCTCGCGCTCACCCGGCACGGGGTGAACCTGTAGGTTCACCGCTCCCTGGACCCACATCACTCCGCCGCTTCGGCGACCTCCGTCATCGGCCGCTCCAGGTACTTCGCGTATTCCTTCGGCACCACGTGCCAGAAGGCGTCCCGCTCCGTGTTCCAGTCGTTCAGCAGCCGCGCCGCATGGCGGCTCGCCGTCTCCGCCACGTGCCGCTCCAGCAGCCGGCGCAGCTCGCCCTCCCAGAAGGCCGAGCCCAGCTTCTGCCACTGCAGCGTGTCCGGGTTAATCCGGCACTCGAAGGTGCCGGCGGGGTCGTAGACGAAGGCCGCGCCGCCCGTGAAGCCGGCGCCGAAGTTGTCGCCGACCTCGCCCAGGATCACCACCGTGCCGCCGGTCATGTACTCGCAGGCATTGGCGCCCACGCCCTCGACCACGGTGATGGCGCCGGAGTTGCGCACCGCGAAGCGCTCGCCCGCGCGGCCCGCCGCGAAGAGCGCGCCCGCCGTCGCGCCGTAGAGGCAGGTGTTGCCGATGATGGAGTTCTCGTTCCAGATCAGCCCCGAGGAAGGCGCCGGCCGGACCACGATGGTGGCGCCCGAGAGCCCCTTCCCCACATAGTCGTTGCTGTCGCCGTAGACCTCGAGCTTGAGCCCCTTCACGCCGAAGGCGCCCAGCGACTGGCCCGCGCTGCCGCGCAGCCGCACCGTGAGGTGCCCGTCCTGCAGCCCGCTCATCCCGTACTGCCGCACGATCTTCGACGAGACCTTGGTGCCGATCGCGCGGTGCGTGTTGCGGATGTTGTAGGCGAGCTGGATCTTCTCCCCGCGGTCGAAGAGCGGCGCCGCGTCGCGGATCATGTCCGCGTCCAGCGTCTCCGGCACCTCGTTGCGGCCCTCGATCGTGCAGTAGGGCTTGTGCGGGCCGGCATCGGCCTTCACCAGCAGCGGGTTGAGGTCGAGGTCGTCCAGGTCGTCGGCGCCGCGGCTGACCTGCTTGAGCAGGTCCGTCCGGCCGATGATCTCCTCGATCTTGCGGAAGCCCAGCGAGGCCAGGATCTCGCGCACTTCCTCCGCCACGAAGCTGAAGAGGGTGATGACCTTCTCCGGCGTGCCCGTGAACTTTTCCCGGAGCGCATCGTCCTGCGTGCAGACGCCGACCGGGCAGGTGTTGCTGTGGCACTGGCGGACCATGATGCAGCCCATGGCCACCAGCGAGGCCGTGCCGATGCCGAATTCCTCGGCTCCGAGCATGGCCGCGACCACGATGTCGCGCCCGGTCTTGAGGCCGCCATCGGTGCGCAGCTTCACGCGATGCCGGAGACGGTTGAGCAGCAGCACCTGGTGCGTCTCGGTCAGCCCCATCTCCCAGGGCAGCCCGACATACTTGATCGAGGTCACCGGCGAGGCGCCCGTACCGCCCGAATGGCCCGAGACCAGGATGGCGTCGGCCTTGGCCTTGGCCACGCCGGCCGCGATCGTGCCGATGCCCGAGCGCGAGACCAGCTTCACGCAGACCGAGGCCTCCGGGTTGATCTGCTTCAGGTCGTAGATGAGCTGCGCCAGGTCCTCGATCGAGTAGATGTCGTGGTGCGGCGGCGGCGAGATCAGCATCACACCCGGGGTGGAGTGCCGCAGCTTCGCGATCAGCCCCGTGACCTTGAAGCCCGGCAGCTGCCCGCCCTCGCCGGGCTTGGCGCCCTGGGCCACCTTGATCTCGATCTCGCGGCAGTTGTTCAGGTACTCGGCGGTGACGCCGAAGCGGCCCGAGGCGATCTGCTTGATGGCCGAGTTGGCGTTGTCGCCGTTCAGCCGCGGCTTGGCGCGCGCGGGGTCCTCGCCGCCCTCGCCGCTGTCGCTGCGGGCGCCGATGCGGTTCATGGCGATCGAGAGCGTCTCGTGCGCCTCGGGGCTGAGGGCGCCGAGGGAGATGCCGGGCGCCAGCAGGCGCTTGCGGATCTCGGTGATGCTCTCGACCTCCTCGATCGCGACGGGCTTCACGTTGTCCGTGCGGAAGTCCAGCAGGTCGCGCAGCGCCACGGGCGGCTGCTTGCGCACGGCCTCGCTGTAGCGCTTGAAGGTCTGGTAGCTGTCGGTCTCCACCGCCTTCTGCAGCGTATGGATCAGCGTCCCGCCGAAGGCATGCGCCTCGCCCTTCTGGCGCAGCTTGTAGAGGCCGCCCACCGGGAGCGTCGGAATCTCGGGCCCGAAGGCCTTCTCGTGCAGCGCCAGCACCCGCCGGGCGAGGCCCGCGAGGCCGATGCCCGAGATGCGCGAGGCCACGCCCGGGAAGAACTCAGCGACCAGCGCGCGGGAGAGTCCGATCGCCTCGAAGTTCATGCCGCCGCGATAGGAGGAGACGACGGAGATGCCCATCTTGGACATCACCTTCAGCAGCCCCTTGTCCACGGCCTTCTTGTACTTGCCGATCGCCTCTGCGAGCGTGGTCTTGCCGAAGAGGCCGCGCCGGTGGCGGTCGGCCACGGAGGCCTCGGCCAGATAGGCGTTCACCGTGGTGGCGCCGGCGCCGATCAGCACCGCGAAGTAGTGGACGTCCAGGCATTCCGCGCAGCGCACGTTCAGGCTGACGAAGGTGCGCAGCGAGGTCTTCACCAGATGCGTGTGCACCGCCGAGACCGCGAGGATCATCGGGATGACCGCGCGCTCGGGCCCCTGGTGCTCGTCGGTGAGCACGACGTGCTGGCAGCCGCTGCGCACCCCCTCCTCCGCCTCGCGGCGGATGCGGAGCAGCGCCTGGCGCAGCCCGGCCTCGCCGGCGGCCGCTTCGAAGGTGCAGTCCACCTCGCAGGCGTCGGTGCCCATGTAGTCGCGCATCGCCGCGAACTCGGCGCTGGAGAGCACGGGGCTGTCCAGCATGAGCATGTCGCACTGCGTCGGGTCCTCGTCGAGGATGTTCCCGAGATTGCCGAGGCGGGTCTTCAGCGACATCACCCGCGTCTCGCGCAGGCTGTCGATGGGCGGGTTGGTGACCTGGCTGAAGCTCTGCCGGAAGTAGTGGTGCAGGCCGCGATACTGGCTGGAGAGCACGGCGATGGGCGTGTCGTCGCCCATGCTGCCGACGGCCTCCTGCGCGTCTTCCACCATCGGATGGAGGATCTGCTCCAGCTCCTCGAGCGTGTAGCCCATGGCGCGCTGGGCGCGGCGCAGCCCCTCGCCGGCCATCGGCTCGCAGGCGACGGCGCGCGACTTCACGATGTGGTCGATCGGCGTGGTGCGGCTCACCCACTGGCCGAAGGGCTTGCGGGCGGCGAGCGTGTCCTTCAGCTCGTCGTCGAGGTAGAGGCGGCCCTCGTCGAGGTCCACGCCGATGCACTGGCCGGGGCCGACGCGGCCCTTCGCGGCGATCGCATCCTCGGCGATCTTCACCATGCCCGTCTCGGAGCCGACGAAGAGCAGGCCGGTCCGCGTCACGGTGTAGCGCAGCGGGCGCAACCCGTTGCGGTCGAGGCCGGCGACGACCCAGCGGCCGTCGGTCGCGCAGAGGCCGGCCGGCCCGTCCCAGGGCTCCATGACGGCGTTGCAGTAGAGGAAGAAGTCGTGATGCGCCGGCGGCATCGTGGCGTTGCTGCCGAGCGATTCCGGGATGAGCATGGCCTTGGCCATGGGCGCGTCGCGCCCGCCGCGCACCAGCAGCTCGAAGACGTTGTCGAGGCTCGCCGTGTCGCTGCCGCCGGCCTGGATGACCGGCTTGATGTCGTCCAGCTGGGCGTCGAGCAGCGGGTGCGAGAGGCGCGTCTCGTGCGCCTTCATCCAGTTCACGTTGCCCGAGAGCGTGTTGATCTCGCCGTTATGCGCGATCATGCGGAAGGGCTGCGCCAGCCGCCAGGTCGGGAAGGTGTTGGTGCTGTAGCGCTGGTGGAAGATGGCGAAGCGCGAGACGAAGCGCTCGTCCGTCAGGTCGGGATAGAACTGGGTCAGCGATTCCGCGAGGAACATGCCCTTGTAGACGATGCTGCGCGAGGAGAGCGAGCACAGGTAGAGCTCGGGGATCTGCGCCGCGATGGCCTGCTTCTCGATCCGCCGGCGGATGACGTAGAGGTCGCGCTCCATGGTCGCGGCGTCGCGCTCATCAGGGTCGTAGATGAGGATCTGCTCGATCTCGGGGCGCGTGGCGTTCGCCTTCTCGCCGATGACGGAGACGTCGATCGGCACCTGGCGCCAGCCGTAGATGCCGTAGCCGCCGGCCAGGATCTCGGTCTCGACGATCTGGCGGCAGCGCTCCTGCGCGCCGAAATCGGTCTTGGGGAGAAACACCTGGCCGACCGCGATGCGGCCGGGCTTGATCTTGTCGCCGCCGTCGCGGACGGCCTGCTCGAAGAATCCCGGGGAAATCTCCACATGGATGCCGGCGCCGTCGCCGGTCTTGCCGTCGGCGTCCACGGCGCCGCGGTGCCAGACGGCCTTGAGCGCGTTGATGCCGGCCTCGACGACGGCGCGCGAGGGCTTGCCGTCGAGTGCCGCGACCATGCCGACGCCGCAGGCGTCATGCTCCATCGTGTCGATGCCGGCCTTGTCCAGCAGCGCCTTGTTGGCCTCGTAGGCTTCGACGAATTGCTGTCCCGTCTCGCTCATGTCGGTCACTCCGCCGCCTGGGGGATTTCGGCCTTGGCCTTGATATACGCCTCGATCTGCTCCGCCGCGTCGCGCCCGTCCCGGATGCCCCAGACGACGAGCGAGGCGCCGCGCACGATGTCGCCGCCGGCGAAGACGCCGGGCAGGTCCGTCATGAAGGTGCGGTGGTGGACCTTCAGCGTGCCCCAGCGCGAGACCGGCAGGCCGGGCTCGTCGAAGGCCACGGGAAGATCCTCGGGGTCGAAGCCCAGCGCCTTGATGACGAGGCTGGCGGGCTCGACGAAATGGCTGCCCTCGATGGGCGCGACCTGCTGGCGGCCGGTGGCGTCCGGCAGGCCCAGATGCATCTTCACCGCGCGCACGCCGGTGACGTCCTGGCCGCCCAGGAAGGCCTCGGGCGCGGAGAGCCAGAGGAAGCGCACGCCCTCCTCCTCGGCATTGTACACCTCGCGCATGGATCCCGGCATGTTCGCCCGGTCGCGCCGGTAGAGGCAGGTGACGGACTTCGCGCCCTGCCGGACGGCGGTGCGGACGCAGTCCATGGCGGTATCACCGCCGCCGATGACGACCACGTCGCGGTCCGCGGCGTTGAGCGTGCCGGCCTCGAACTCGGGCACGGCGTCGCCGAGATTCGTGCGGTTGGAGGCGGTGAGGTACTCGAGCGCGGGCACCACGCCGCCGAGCTCGGCGCCGGGCAGGTCGATGTCGCGGGCCTTGTAGACGCCGGTCGCGATGAAAACGGCGTCATGCCGCTCGCGCAGCTCGGCCAGGGTCACGTCCTTGCCGACGGCCACGTTCATGTGGAACTGGATGCCGCCCGCCGCGTACTGCTCCCAGCGGCGCAGCACGATCTCCTTCTCCAGCTTGAAGTTGGGGATGCCGTAGATCATCAGCCCGCCGACGCGGTCGTAGCGGTCGTAGACATGGACCTGGAAGCCGCGCACGCGCAGCCGCTCGGCGGCGGCCAGGCCGGCCGGGCCGGCGCCGATGATGCCGACGCTCTCCGGCCGCTCGCGCATCGGGGTGGGCGGCTTCACCCAGCCCTGCTCCCAGGCGGTGTCGACGATGTAGCGCTCCACCGAGCCGATGGTGACGCTCTCGAAGCCCTTCTCGATGACGCAGTTGCCCTCGCAGAGCCGGTCCTGCGGGCAGACGCGGCCGCAGATTTCCGGGAAGGTGTTGGTGGCGGCGGCGACCTCGTAGGCCTCCTCCAGCCGGCCTTCGGCGGTGAGCTTCAGCCAGTCGGGAATGTTGTTGTTGAGCGGGCAGTGCACCTGACAGAATGGCACGCCGCACTGGGAGCATCGGCTGGCCTGCGCCGAGGCCCGGTCCGGATCGAACTTCGCATAGATCTCGTTGAAGTCCTCGCGGCGCATGGAGGCCGCACGCTTGTCGGGCGTCTGCTGCTGAAGACGGACGAATTGCAACATGCGCTCAGCCATGGGGGCACCTCACAGATCGATCGCCTCCGCGAGGCGCCGCTGCAGTGCAACTATATGACGTTTTTCGAGCGCGCCAGAGCAAAAACGACAATCATGGCAGCTATGCTGTCGTATTATCGTCTCGCCATTGCCTGATCGAAATCAGGCGCTGTCACATCCTGGGCTTGAAGGTCCGTATCGGACCTTCACATGGCCGGGCGCACGCGCCGCGCTCCGCCGACCTTGAAGCGGGAGAGATAGAAGGGCACCAGCGCCTCGACGGCCGCCGGCGTGATGCCGAGGTCGCCCAGCGTCAGCGCGCCGGAGGTCACGACATTGTCCCTCTGCAGCAGCAGGAGCTGGTCCCGGGTCAGCGGCGGGTTGGGCAGCAGCTCGCCGATCCGGGCCTGGAAGGCAGCCAGCCCGGCAGGGATGTTGACCAGCCGCCGGTTGCGCCCCGTCTCCTTCACGACGAAGGCCATCAGCTCGCGGAAGGTCCAGACCTTGGGGCCGCCGAGCTCGTAGATCCGGCCCTCCGTGGCCGGCTCGGCCAGCGCGGCCATGACGGCATGCGCGACGTCGCCCACGAAGACCGGCTGGAACTTCGTCTCGCCATGGATGACCGGCATGAAGGGCAGGACCATCGCCATCTGGGCGAAGCGGTTGAAGAAGTGGTCGGCCTCACCGAAGACGATGGAAGGGCGGAGGATGGTCGCCTTGGGGAAGGCCGCCAGCAGCTCCGCCTCGCCCTCGGCCTTGCTGCGCGCATAGGCGCTGGGGCTCGATGCGTCGGCGCCGATCGCGGAGATGTGCACCACCCGCTCCACGCCGGCCGCCGCGGCCAGCCGCCCGATGCGGCCCGGCCCCTCGGCCTGCACCGCGGCGAAGTTGCCGTGCAGGAGGCCCACGCAGTTCACCACCACCGAGGCGCCCTCGACGGCGCGGGCCACGGCGGCCTCGTCGGTGATGTCGGCGGCGAGTCCCGCGATCTGGCCCACGCGGCCCATCGTGTGCATGCCCTGCGCGCCCATGGGGTCGCGCGTCGCGACGCGGACCACGTGGTCCTCGCGCGCCAGGCGCTGCACCACCTGGCGGCCGATGAAGCCGTCGCCGCCGAAGACCGTCGCCACCTTGCGCATCGCAAAAAATCCCTCCGTCCGGGGAATCCAATACGAGCGCCGGCTGCCGGAGCCAAGCGTCACAATCATGTCGTACCCCGGTTGACGACCCGCGCAGCCGCGTCTATTCCGCCGCTCACTTCGCCCCTACAGATTGCCCAGGTGGTGGAATGGTAGACGCGCTGGCTTCAGGTGCCAGTGACCGCAAGGTCGTGGAGGTTCGAGTCCTCTCCTGGGCACCATCCGTTTCCTGCAAAGCCGCCCGCCAACCCATCGCGCCGCTGCGGTTTCGCTCCGCTCAACCGCAGCATCCGACCGTTCGATAATTCGCCGTTCCCCAGGGCTGCCGGCATCACTCCGCCCGGATGCCGAGCTGGCGGATCAGCGGCCCGAACAATTCCCAGTAACGGTGAAGCATGCTGGCCATCGCCTCGGGGCCCAGCGGATCGACATCGAATCCCACCCGCTCGTAGCGTTGGCGGACCTCCGGCACCGCCATGCCATCGCGGATCTCGGTCCAGATCCGGTCGATGATCGGCTGCGGCGTCGCTGCCTGCACCATCAGCCCGTTCCATCCGGCAACGTCGTAGTCCGGCGGGCCGCCCACCGCGGCGAGAGGCGGGATTCCCGGCACCTGGGCCGAGGGCCGGCCCGTGGAGAGGCCCAGCGCCTTAAGCTCCCCCTCCCGCACCAGCCGCCCGGCCGCCGCCGGGGTATCGAAGCCGAAATCCACCTGTCCCCCGAGCAGGGCCGCCAGAGCCGGGCCGCTGCCCTGGAAAGGCACGTGCAGCGCCTCCACCCCCGCCTTGGCCAGGAAGAGCGCGCAGACCAGATGCTGTGCCCCGCCGATGCCCGAGGAATTGTGCGTGTACTTGCCGGGATTGGCCCTCAGCAGGCTGAGGAAGCTCGGCACGTCCTGGGCCGGGAACCCCGGCTTGACCAGCAGCATGAAGGGGGCGAAGCCGAAATTGACGACTGGGGCGAGCTCCTTCAGCACGTCATAGGGCGTGCGCTGCACCAGCGGGCTGAAGCTGATCGGCCCGATCGAGGCCGAGAGGATCGCATAGCCATCGGCCGGGCCCTTGGCGATCGCGTCGGTGCCGATCTGTCCGCCGGCGCCGGCGCGGTTCTCCGGGACCACGCTTTGCCCGAGCCGCTCGGACAGGCGCTGCGCGGCGAGGCGGCCGACGATATCGGTCGCCTGGCCGGGCGGCCAGGGGATGACCATGCGAAGCGGGCGGCTCGGCCAGCCGGTCGGGGCGCCCTGCCCCTGTGCGGCCGCCGGAGCGTGGCGCAACGCCAGGCCAGCAGCGGCCAGAGCTGGAGCGATGAGGGTATCACGGCGACGGATCATGGATTTTTCTCCCTGGTGCGCAGGGTCTTTGCCCTGTCGTGCGGACCTTGGCCGATCCGGGCCAGGCATGCCAGCAAGAGATGCGGGACTCAGGCTGCGCGCACACCGGGGCGGCGGACGAGCGCGTCACGGACCTTGCACCCACGAGGCGAAGGCCTCGCCGCTCTCGAAGGCGGGGAGCATGCTCATCAGCGCCGTCGCCGGGCCTCAGCGGATCGTGCTCCAGGGCCGCCAGATTGGTGATCGCCGGGAAAGCACGGTAAACGGCGGCGGACAGCATCACTCCAACAGGCGCGGCCCTTCCCCGCCGAGGTTCCCGACATGGCGAAGACGCTCTTCACCCCCTCCGGCACGATCCACCTGCACGTCCAGGACCTGCCGCCCGACCTGAGCCTCGGCCCCGTCATCGCCGTGGACACCGAGACCATGGGGCTCGACCCGCGGCGCGACCGGCTGTGCCTGGTGCAGATCTCCTCGGGCGACGGCGTGGCGCATCTCGTGCAGATCGTGCCGGGCGGCGGGCCCTCCACCAACCTCAAGGCGCTGATGGAGGATGCCGGGGTGGTGAAGCTGTTCCACTTCGCGCGTTTCGACGTGGCGGCGCTGTACCAGGGAATCGGCGCGACGGTGGCGCCCGTGCGCTGCACGAAGATCGCCTCCAAGCTGGTGCGGACCTACACGGACCGGCACGGGCTGAAGGACCTCTGCCGCGACCTGCTCGGCGTCGAGATCAGCAAGCAGCAGCAGACCAGCGACTGGGGCGCGCCCGAGCTCACGCCGGAGCAATGCGCCTACGCCGCCAGCGACGTGCTGTACCTGCACGCGCTCTCGGCCCGGCTGGAGGCGCTGCTGAAGCGCGAAGGGCGGCTGGAGCTGGCGGAGGAGTGCTTCCGGTTCCTGCCGGCAAGGGGGAAGCTGGACCTGCTCGGATACGAGGATCCGGATATTTTTGCGCATTAGGAAGTGAGAGGGGCTCCGCCCCTCTCACACTCTCCCCGCCAGGGCTTTTGGCCCTGGACCCGTTTATTGATCGAAGATCCAAGAAACTGAGTTTCTCGGCGAGGGGCCCCGAAGGGGAGGCAACAAGGGGGCGAAGCCCCCCCCTCAGGCCAGGGGCGGGTCGATCCACCCCACATGCCCATCCTGCCGGCGGTACACCACGTTGATCGCCCCGCTCGCGCTGTTGCGGAACACGACCACCGTGCTTCCCGCCAGATCCAGCCGCATGGTCGCCTCGCTCACCGTGAGCTGGTGCAGCTCGCCCAGCGGCTCCGCCACCACGGCCGGATGCTCGGCGCCGTTCACCTCGGGCGCCTCCTCCTCCGCGCTATCCTCCAGCGGCAGCACGTATTCGCGGAGCACCTCGCCGCCGTCGCGCACGCCCGCCTGGCTGCGCGCGTGCTCGTTCACCCTTCGCCGGTAGCGCCTGAGCCGCTTGCCCACGTGCTCGGCCGCAATGTCGAAGGCGCGCATGGCGTCCGGCCCCTGCCCCTCGCCGCGCATCATGAGCCCTCGCCCAGCGTGGAGATTGATGTCGCAGGCGTAATGGCCCCCATTGCTGCCCTTGGCGTCCTTCCGGAAGGTGACCCGCGCTTCGAGCGCATGGTCGAAGTACTTGCCGGTGATGGTGCCGAGGCCGGTTTCGACATGGGACCGCAGGGCATCGCTGGTGGCGAGCTGCTTGCCGGCGACAGTGATTTGCATCTGGTCTTTCCCTTTCGAGACGCCGCGACCATAGGTCGGCTGGCCAGGGCGGCGGACAGGTCCCCGTGTGAGCGGAATCGGCCAACCCGTTGATTCAACGCGAATCAACGTCGCTGGCTGCACGACCTGTCCGAAAAAACCCGAAAGCCCCGACATCCGGTACCGGCTTCCCTCTACCCAGCCGCCATCCGGCCAGCAGGGAGGAGCCCTTCAGGCCGTGACGGCCTTCTCGCGTTTGCGCTGCACCGAGGACGGGATGCGCATCGCTTCCCGGTATTTGGCCACCGTCCGCCGGGCGATGTCCACACCTTCTTCACGCAGCCGTAACACGATCGCATCGTCCGAGAGCACGCACTCGGCCGTCTCGGCATGGACCATGCCGCGTATGCGGTGCCGCACCGCCTCGGCGCTGACGCTCTCGCCGCCCGCCGTGCCCTGGATGGCCGTGGTGAAGAAGTATTTCAGCTCCAGCATGCCCCGCGGGGTCGCCATGTACTTGTTGGCGGTGACGCGGCTGACGGTGCTCTCGTGCATCTCCACGGCTTCCGCGACGTCGCGCAGGATGAGCGGGCGGAGGAAGGCGACGCCGTGGCGGAAGAAGCCATCCTGCCGCCGCACGATCTCCGAGGCGACCTTCAGGATGGTGTTGGCCCGCTGCTCCAGGCTCTTCACCAGCCAGTTGGCGCTCTGCAGCTGCTCCGCGAGGAAGCTGCGCTGCTCCCGGTCGCGCAGGCTGACCACGGCCCGCGCCGCGAAGCCGCGGTTGACCAGCACGCGCGGCAGGGTGTCGGGGTTGAGCTCCAGCACCCAGTTGCCGTCCGGCGTCGCCCGCATGAGGACGTCGGGCTGGATCGCGGTGAGCGGCGCGTCGTCGGCGCCCGCGCCGGGCTTGGGGTCGAGGCGCTTCACCTCGGCGATCATCTCGGTGAGGTCTTCGGTGTCGACGCCGCAGACCTCCATCAGCGCCCGGAAGTCGCGGCGGGCAAGCAGCGACAGGTTGCCGAGCAGCCGCTCCATGAAGGGATCGTAGCGCCCGGCCTCCTGGAGCTGGACGGCCAGGCACTCGCGCAGGTCGGCGCAGAACATGCCGGTGGGCTCGAAGCGCTGCATCGCCCGGCGCACGCGCTCCACGACGGCGACCTCGCAGCCGAGCCGCTCCGCGAGCGCCGCGGCGTCCAGCGTCAGCCGGCCCGTGGGCTCCAGCATGGCCAGCAGCGCCGAGCCGATCAGCCGGTCGCGGGCGTCGT
Source organism: Roseococcus sp. GW821-FHT12F05 (assembly GCF_058806835.1). Taxonomy (NCBI): domain Bacteria; kingdom Pseudomonadati; phylum Pseudomonadota; class Alphaproteobacteria; order Acetobacterales; family Roseomonadaceae; genus Roseococcus; species Roseococcus sp. GW821-FHT12F05. The sequence continues at coordinate 702,200 of NZ_JBXAQB010000003.1, read as the reverse complement.
CGAAGTTCAGGCGGATCTGCTCGGCCAGCCGCTCGCGCAGCGTGGGCCCCTGCCCCGCCATCTCGTCGATGCCGCTGAGGTCGTCGCTGAAATCGGCGCGGCCGCCGGCGCCCATGCTGGGCGTATAGGCCTCGCCCTCGTCCATCACGTTGGAGTAGTCGGCGTCCAGCGCCGAGGACTCGCCCACCGCCATCGTCTCGGCCGAGGCCGCGGTGGCGGCGTCCTGGACCGGCGCCATGGGCTCGGCGGCAACGGCGCGGGTCTCGTCGCGCTCCAGCAGCGGGTTGCGCTCCAGCTCCTCCTCCACGAAGGCGAGCACCTCCATGTTGGAGGACTGCAGCAGCTTGATCGCCTGCCGCAGCTGCGGCGTCATCACCAGCGATTGCGACTGCCGCAGGTCGAGGCGGGGACCTATGGCCATGCTAGCGGCCCAGGGTGGCGAAAAGGGATGAACGAAGGGTGGACGCCGCTTCGCGCATCGCCGTCATCAGAGGCTGAACTTCTCGCCGAGATAGACGCGGCGGACGCCCTCATGCGCCACGATCTCGTGCGGCAGCCCCTCCATCAGCACCTGACCGTCATGCATGATGTAGGCGCGGTCGATGATCTCCAGCGTCTCGCGGACGTTGTGGTCCGTGATGAGCACGCCGATGCCGCGGTCCTTCAGGTGCTTCACGAGGTCGCGGATCTCGGAGACGGCGATGGGGTCGATGCCGGCCAGCGGCTCGTCGAGCAGGATGTAGGACGGGTGCGTCGCGAGCGCGCGGGCGATCTCGCAGCGCCGCCGCTCGCCGCCCGAGAGCGCCAGGGCCGGGGCGCGGCGCAGATGGGCGATGCCGAACTCGGCCATCAGGCTGTCCAGCATCTGCTCGCGCCGGTCGCGCTTGGGCTCGACCACCTCCAGCGCGGCGCGGATGTTCTCCTCCACGGTCAGGCCGCGGAAGATCGAGGCCTCCTGCGGCAGGTAGCCGAGGCCGAGCCGCGCGCGGCGGTACATGGGCAGCCGCGTGACGTCCGAGCCGTCCATCATCACCGTGCCCTCGTCGGGCTGCACGAGGCCGGTGATCATGTAGAAGGTCGTGGTCTTGCCGGCGCCGTTCGGGCCGAGCAGCCCGACCGCCTCGCCGCGCTTCAGCGAGATCGAGACGTTCCGCACCACGGGGCGCTTCTTGTAGCGCTTGCCGAGGCCGGTCGCGATCAGCCCGCCCGTCCCCTCAAGGGCCGTGAGCCCGGGCTTGGCGGCGATGATGGTCGGGCCGGCCTTGTTCAACGCGGGGCTCCTTGCGCTTGGCCAGGGGGCGTTTGACCAGCGGGCGTTTGAGCGGCGGGCCGGTTGCCGCGCGGCGCCTGGCCCCGGGAGGGCGCGGTGACGCTCGCGCCGGGATCGGCGCCTTGCGCCCCCTGCGAGCCCGGGACGATCAGCCCCTGCACCCGCTGGCCGGGCTGCGAGACGATGCGCGACACGCCCGTGTTGAGGTTCACCAGCGCCTCGCGGCCGTTCACATGATTCTCGCCGCGGGTGATGCGGACATTGCCGAGCACGCGGGCGAGGCCTGTGGCCGCGGAATAGACGCCGCGGTCGCCGCGCACGACCTCGGTCTCGGTGCGGATCTCGACATTGCCGAAGAGCTCGACGCGGTCGATGCGGCCCTGGCCGGGCGGCGGGCCCTGCGTGCCCTCGGTGCCGGGCCGCGCTTGGGTCGGCACCCGGACGGAGACGGGCTGCCCCGCCGGCGCGCCGACCGCCGTGGGCGGCGCCCCCGCCGGAGGATCCTCGAGCATGTAGGCCACCAGCGTGTCGGCCGTGATGCGCCGCCCGTCCTGGGTGACGACCAGCGCGCTGCCGCGACCCACGGCCATGCGCCGCTGGCTCCAGTATTCCAGGCTGTCGCGCGCGGAGATGACGTGCTGCGGCGTGGTGTAGCTGATGTTGCGGCCCGTCAGCACCAGCACGGCCTGGTCCATGTCGTAGACGGCGCGGTCGCCCACGGCGATGTCGGTCGCGGTGGAGATGCGGACGTTCTGCTCCGCCTCCATGCGCCAGATCTCGTTGCCGCCCGAGAGCGGGCTCTCGCCGGGCTGCGCGGGCTGCTGCGGCTGGGCCTGCGCGGCGGCCGTCCCCCCGGCTGCCCCTCCCTGGGGCCGGTAGCGCGCAAGCAGCCGGGCCGCGTCCACCGTCGTGCCGTCGCGCACCGCCCGCGCATTGCCGCGGGCGATCACGACCTGTTCGTTCTGCCGCCACTCGATGCCATCATCGGCCGTGATGTCCACCGGTCCGCCCTGGGACATGTCGATGCCCTGGGCCGCGGCCAGCCCCGGCAGCAGCAGCAATGCGGCCAGAAGCGCCCTCATCGCTGGCGCCCTTCCAGCACGGCATGCGCCTTGCCGGTGAAGATCATCACCGCGCCGCGGTCGCGCAGCTGGAACCCTTCGGATTCGATGGTGCCGAAGGAGCCCTGCGCCTGGGTCGGCCGGTTGCCGTCGGCGCTGCCCTGGTCGATCTGCACCGAGGCCTGCTCGGTGCGGAACAGCATGCCGCTGTCGTGGAAGATCCGCACGTGGCCCTCGAGGTCGAGATGCTGCGCTGGCTTGTCGTAGCGGCCGTTGTCGGCCTCGACATAGACCCAGGCGCCGTCGTTCAGCAGGATGTCGGCGCGCGGCTGGTCGAGGAGCATGACCTCCTCCTGGCCGACCTGGCGCCCGACGCGGGCCGTGATGGTGTAGGGCCGCCCCAGCTCGTCGATGCCCTGGAAGCGCGGCGCCACGAGCTGCAGCGCCTCGGGCACCAGGGCCGGGCCGCGGCGGAAGGAGAGCCGGCCGTCCCGCCCCTCGAATTCCGGCCAGAGCAGCAGCAGCGCCAGCAGGCCCGCCGCCGCCAGCGGCAACAGGAACTTCATCGCCTGCACGAGGCGGTGCCGGCGGTGGATGGCGCCCGCGCTCGGCACCTCGCGCGTCCGCGAGGGCGTCAGAACGCGCCTGCGCTCGGGCAGCGGCGCGCCGAAATCGGCGCGGTGGACCTTCTCGCTCATCAGGCGACGCCCAGCCGCAGCAGGTCGTGGATGTGCAGCATTCCGATCGGCCGCCGCGAGTCGTCCACCACGAAGAGCGCGGTGATGGCGCCCTCGTTCATGATCCGCAGCGCCTCGGCGGCCAGGACCTCCGGCCGGATGGTGCGCGGCTGGGTGGTCATGACCTCGGAGACCGGCCGCGCGAGCAGCCCGTCCCCCAGCCCCGAGCGCAGCGCGCGCCGCAGGTCGCCGTCGGTGATCACGCCGACCAGCCTGCCGTCGCCGCCGGCGATGCCGAGGCAGCCGAAATGCTTGGCCGTCATGGCGACCAGCCCCTCGGCCATGGGCAGGTTGGGCGGCGCCAGCGGCACCTCTTCCGGCCCGTGCATGATGTCGGCGACGCGCTGCAGCCGCGCGCCGAGCTTGCCGCCGGGGTGGAAGACGCGGAAATCCTCGGGGCCGAAGCCGCGCCGTTCCAGCAGCGCCACGGCGAGCGCGTCGCCCATGGCCATCTGCATGGTGGTGGAGGTGGTGGGGGCGAGCCCGTTGGGGCAGCCCTCCTCGGCCGGCGGCAGGACCAGCGCGATGTCGGCGTCCCGGGCCAGCGAGCTGGCCCCGCGCCCGACGATCGCGACCAGCGGGATGCCGAAGCGCCGGGCATGGGCCACGAGGTCGCCGAGTTCGGCCGTCTCGCCGGAATTGGAGATGGCGAGTACGGCGTCGCCGCGGACGATCATGCCGAGGTCGCCATGGCTCGCCTCGCCGGGATGGACGAATTGGGCCGGCGTGCCGGTGGAGGCCAGGGTCGCCGCGATCTTGCGGCCGACATGGCCCGACTTGCCCATGCCGGAGACGACGACACGGCCCGTGGCGCCCGCGAGCACCAGCACGGCACGGTCGAAGCGCTCGTCCAGCCCGGCCGACATGGCGGCCAGCGCCTGGGCTTCGAGGTTCAGGACGCGGCGGGCGGTTTCGAGGCTCGAAAGGGCCAAGGAAGGGGGGGAAGCTTGATCCACCCGGCTTCTATGGGGGGCGGACCCGGAGGGGTCAAGGCAAGGATCGTGCCAAAGGGTTACGGAAGCCTTTAAGCGGCGAAATTCCTGGGGAAATCAGACCTTCTCGGCGACCCTGATCGCCACCTTGCAGCCCAGCTTGATGGCGGCGGAGAGCAGCCGGTAGGCCGGCGTCAGCTCGGCCTCGTTCGCGAGTCCGATGTCGCGGTGCTCCAGCTCCTCGGCGCGGAAGCGGGCGATGTCGGCCTTCAGCGCCGATTCGTCCTCGCCGAGGGTGGCCTCCTGCGCCTGGTAGTGCTCGTCGATCGCCTCCTCGACGGCGACGGTGCAGGCCATGGCGGCGCGGTAGCCCATCGCGGCGGTGGCGGCGCCAAGCGCGAAGCCCGCGACGTGCCAGAAGGGCAGCAGCGCCGTCGGCCGCACCCGGCGCTCGGCGATGAGGCGGGAGAAGGTGTCGAGGTGCTCCTGCTCCTGCTCCTGCATGTGCTCGATGATGGGGCCGTGGCGCGTGCCGCGCAGCACGGCGAGCTGGCCCTGGTAGATGCGCTTGGCGCCGTACTCGCCCGCATGATCCACGCGGATCACCTCTTCGAGATAGCGGCGGGGCGTGCTCATGCGCGGGTCTCCCTGCGGGCGAGGCTCCAGGCCAGGATGGCGACGAAGAGGCCGTAGAAGAAGTTCATCCCGGCCATGGAGAGCGGCAGGCCCGGGATCAGGAAGGCGGGCAGGTCGCAGGGCTTGGAAGGGGTGGGCGCCAGAGAGCGGAGCATGTCGTCCACCGACATGGCGGTACCGGCCGTCGGCGCCTGGCAGCCGGCCAGCGGCGAAGGCCACCAGCCCCATTCGACGCCCAGGTGGAAGACGGCCACGGCCGCCGAGGCCGCAGCGGCGAATCCGGCGAAGCGCAGCATCCACCGCCGCGCCACGAAGAGGGAGAGGGCCGCGAAACCGACCGCGATCCAGTAGGGCCATCGCTGCCAGAGACAGAGCTCGCAGGGGGCGAGGCCGAACCAGCCCTCCGAGCCCCTGGCGAAGAGCGGCGCCGCCAGCGAAAGCACCAGGATCAGGAGGGAGCCTTGCATGCCCCTCTTCTCCCGCTTCGCGGCGCGCTCCGCAACCGGGGTGGATGCCTGGCTCAACCGCCAGTAGGATCCCGGCCGTCTCGCACGTAAAAAAAAATGGCGACCCATTGCTGGGCCGCCAAGTTTAGGGAGGAAACGTCCAAGAAAGCAGGCAAGAACCTAAGTTCTTGCCGCCGAGGACAGATATAGGGCAGAGATCGCTCGCATGCAAGCGATATTTTGCATTGCAGCATTCCCAGAACGCATGGGCCCGTTCCGGAGGCGGGCTGGCACAGGCCTTGCGCTGCAGAGGGCATGCGGATCGCCCTCCTGCTCCTCCTCCTGGCCACGCTGAGCCCCGGAAACGGCCGCGCCCAGCCGAATCCCGGCGTCGACCCCACGCTGCAATGCCGAGCCGCCATCGCCCAGGCCGAGCGTGAGGCCCGCATCCCCGCGGGGCTGCTGCAGGCCATAGGTCGGGTGGAATCGGGCCGCCGCAACCCCGAGACCGGCATCGCCGGCCCCTGGCCCTGGACCCTGAACGCCGAGGGACGCGGCCAATTCTTCCCCACGAGGGAGGCAGCGATTGCCGCCGTGCGGGAATTGCAGGGCCGCGGCGTCAGGGTCATCGACGTCGGCTGCATGCAGGTGAACCTGCACCACCACCCCCGGGCCTTCGCGACTCTGGAGGAGGCCTTCGATCCCGCCGCCAATGCGCGCTACGCCGCGCGCTTCCTCACGGAGCTGCAGTCCACCCGCGCGGACTGGATGGCCGCGGCCGGGAACTACCATTCCCAGACGCCGGAGCTGGCCCAGGCCTATCGCGCGCGGGTCCAGGCGGCCTGGCCGGCGGAGCAGGCGCGCGCATGGCAGGATGCCTCGCTGGCCGGCGCGCGGCCGCCCGTCGCTCTGTCGCTCTCCAACCGGATCGAGCGGGCGGCGGTGCTTCCGGCCCCGGCCGCCGGCCGGGGCCGCGGGCTCGACGCCTACCGCGCCGCGCCGATTCCCGTGACGGGGCGCCAGTTCGCCCTGGTCCCGGGCGGGCTCATCCGCCGCTGAAGGTGCTCACGACCAGCCGGGCGAGGTCGGCGAAGAGCGCCTCGCGCTCGCGCTCCGGCGCCGGCGATTCCGTCAGGAAGGCCGCCACGATCACGCTGCGGCCATCCGGCCAGGCGAGGATGCCCATGTCGTTGAAGCCGCCGGAAACCCCCTCAAAGACCCGGGAGGTGCCGGTCTTGTGCGCCAGCCGGATGCTCTCGGGCACCCCGGCCAGCAGCCGGCGCGGCGTCCGCTCGCCCTCCATCAGCAGGACGAGCTCCCGAGTCGAGTCCGGCTGCAGCAGCTCGCCCCGGCGGAGCTTGTCCAGGAAGGTGACGGCGGCGCCGGGCGTGCTGGTGTTGCGGGGGTCGCGCAGGAATTCCTCGAAGCCGCGCCGCAGCCGGGCCGGCCGCGACTCGCCGGACGGTCCCGTGCCCTCGCCCTCCGCCAGCCGGGCGAGGCCGCGATGGTCGAGGTCCACCCGCATGCCCTCGATTCCATGGGCGCGCAGGAAGGCCATCAGCGCCTCGGGCCCGCCGGCCAGGGCAAGCAGCGCATCGGCGGCGGTGTTGTCGCTGGCGCTGACGGCGCGGGTCAGCAGGTCGGCGACGGTGAAGGACATGCGATCGCCGCGGAAGGCCCGCGCGAGGGGGCTCCAGCCGGTGCGCAGATCCGCGCGGGTCAGCACGACGCCGCGGTCCGCCGGAAACTCGCCGCTGTCGATGCGCGAGAGGACCAGCGCCGCGACCGGCACGTTGAACACGCTGCCCATGGGGTAGAGGCGATCGGCGTTCACGCGCCAGCTGAGATCGCTCCGCGGATCGAAGACGGTGATGCCGAGCATGCCCGGCCTGGCGCGCTCGGCCAGGGCCTCGAGCTGCGCCTGGAGCTGCGGGTTGTCCTGGGCGCGCGCCAGGCCGGGCAGTCCGGCCAGGGCCAGGAGGACGTGACGGCGGTTCATCGACGGGATTTTTTCCCTGGATCGCTTCGGTGGATTGGGTTCGCCCAACCCTGCCCTGCCGGTCAAGCCCCGCCAAGCCAGTCCAGCACGCCGCGCGCGGCCGCGACGCCGGTCGAGAAGCAGGCCTGGAGCAGGTAGCCGCCGGTCGGCGCCTCCCAGTCCAGCATCTCGCCTGCCGCGAAGACCCCGGGGCGCGCGCGGAGCATGTAGCGGGCGTCGAGGGCGCCGAAGCGCAGGCCGCCGGCGGAGGAGATGGCGCGGTCCAGGCCCTGGGCGCCGGTCAGCCGGAGCGGCAGGGACTTCACCAGGCGCTCCGGCGGCGTGGCGTCGCCGGCATGGCGGGCCTCCTGGACCAGGCCGATGGCGGCGGGCGAAAGCCCGGCCTTGCGCAGCTGGTTGGAGAGCGAGAGGCCGCGGCCGGACAGCTTCGCGGCCAGGGCGGCGGCATCGAGGTCGGGGCGCAGGTCGAGATGCAGCACCGCCGTACCGTCGCGGGCGATGGCCTCGCGCAGGGGGGCGGCGAGCGCGTAGACGGCGCCGCCCTCGATGCCTCCCGCCGTGATCATGGCCTCGCCGCGCAGAGTCTGGCCCTCGAAGGCCAGGGCGATGCGCTTCAGCGGCTGTCCCGCGAAGCGCTCGCGGAAATGGGGCGACCAGTCCACGAGAAAGCCCATGTTCGCGGGGCGCAGGGGCGCCACGTCGCCGAGCAGCAAGGCCCAGCCGCCGTCCGGGCCCAGCCGCGGCCAGGAGGCGCCGCCCAGCGCCAGCAGCGTCGCATCGGCGGCGAAGCGGGCTTCGCCGCCCGGGGTTTCGAAGCGCAGGGCCTCGCCGTCCCAGCCCGTCCAGCGGTGGCGCGGGCGCAGGGTCACGCCGAGCCCCTCCAGCCGCGCCAGCCAGGCCCGCAGCAGCGGCGATGCCTTCATGGCGAGCGGGAAGACGCGGCCGCTGCTGCCGGCGAAGGTGTTCTGGCCCAGCCCCTCGCACCAGGCGGTCAGCGCGGCGGGCGGGAAGGCGCGGATGGCCGGCTCCAGCGCTGATCGGGCCGGGCCGTAGCGATCGAGGAAGCGCTCCAGCGGCTCGGAATGGGTGAGGTTCAGCCCGCCCCTTCCCGCGATGAGCAGCTTTCGCGCGGGCGAGGCCATGCGGTCGAAGACCGTCACGCGCCGCCCCGCCTGGGCCAGGATCTCGGCGGCGATCAGTCCGGCGGGGCCGGCGCCGAGGACGGCGATGCTTGTCATGCGCGCCTTATAGGCGCGATCAGCGCGCGGCCTGAAAGCCCCGGCCCGGCACCGCCGCCAGCAGCGATCGCGTGTAGGGGTGCTCGGGCGCCTCGAAGACGCGGCCGATGGGGCCGTGCTCCACCACCTCGCCGTCCTTCATCACGGCCACGAGGTCGCAGACCTGCACGGCGACGCGCAGGTCGTGGGTGATGAGGATGATGGAGAGGCCGAGCCTTTCGCGCAGCTCCGCCAGCAGCTTCAGCACCTGCGCCTGGACGGAGACGTCCAGCGCCGAGACCGGCTCGTCCGCCACCAGCACCTCGGGCTCCAGCGCGAGCGCGCGGGCGATGCCGATGCGCTGGCGCTGGCCGCCGGAGAATTCGTGCGGGTAGCGGTCGGTCGAGGCCGGGTCGAGGCCGACGAGGGCGAAGAGCTCGCGCGCCCGGGCCAGGGCGGTGTCGTGCGGCGTGCCGTGGATGATCGGGCCCTGCGCCACCAGCTCGCCCACGCTGCGGCGCGGGTTGAGCGAGGCATAGGGGTCCTGGAAGACCATCTGCATGCGCTTCGCGCTGGCACGGTGCTGCGCTGGCGACTGCGTGGCGAGGTCGGTGCCGTCGAGGCGGATCGCGCCCGTGTCGGGCCTGATCAGCCGCATGATGCAGCGCGCCAGCGTGGATTTGCCGGAGCCGGACTCGCCCACGATGCCGAGGGTGCCGCCGCGCGGCAGTTCCAGCGAGACGTCGCGCACGGCGCGGGTGACGCGGCGGTTGCGGCCGAGGAAGCCGCCGGTGCGGTAGGTCTTGGACACGCCTTCCAGCTTCAGGATCGCCTCGGCGGAAAAGGGCCGCGGCGGCGGGGCGGCCAGCGGCGGGACTGCAGCGATGAGGGCCTTCGTATAAGGGTGCTGCGGGGCGTTCAGCACGGCGGCGGCCTCGCCCTGCTCCACCACCACGCCGTGCTGCATGACAGCGACGCGGTCGGCGATCTCGGCGACGACGCCGAAGTCGTGGGTGATGAAGAGCACGGCCGTCCCCAGCCGCCGCTGCAGGTCGCGGATGAGGGACAGGATCTGCGCCTGGGTGGTGACGTCCAGCGCCGTGGTCGGCTCGTCCGCGATGAGCACGCGCGGGCTGAGCGCCAGCGCCATGGCGATCATCGCCCGCTGCCGCTGGCCGCCGGAGAGCTCGTGCGGATAGGCGCGCATCGCGAGCTTCGGGTCGGGGATGCGGACCTCCTCCAGCAGCGCCAGGGTCCGTGCCCGGACCTCCTCGGCCGAGAGATCCGTGTGAATGCGAAACATCTCGCCGATCTGGTCGCCGACGGGGCGCAGCGGGTTCAGCGCTGTCATGGGCTCCTGGAAGATCATGGCGATGCCGGCGCCGCGGATGGCGCGCATCTCGGCCTCGGTGGCGGCGGCCAGGTCCTTGCCCTCGAAGAGGATGCAGCCGGCGGTCAGCGTCACGTTGTCGGGCAGCAGGCGCATCACGGCGCTCGCCGTCATCGACTTGCCGGAGCCGGACTCGCCGACGACGCAGAGGATCTCGCCAGCGCGCAGCTCCAGCGACACGTTGTCCAGCGCGTACGATCGGTCGGCGCCCTTGGGCAGCGCGACCGTCAGGCTCTCGATGGAGAGGATCGCGCTCACCGCCCGCGCAGCCTGGGGTTGAGGGCGTCGTTGAGCCCCTGCCCCACCAGCGAGACCGCCAGCACCGTGATCAGGATGGCCACGCCCGGGATCGCGGAGACGTACCACTGCACCCGCAGCACATCGCGGCCGAGACCGATCAGATTGCCCCAGGAGGAGACGTTCGGGTCCGAAAGTCGGAGAAAAGCCAGGGCGGATTCCAGCAGGATCGCCACGGCCATGACCACGCTGGCATAGACGATCACCGGCGGCAGGGCGTTGGGCAGGATTTCCCGGAAGATGATCTGAGCGTCGCGCATGCCCAGCGTCCGGCAGGCCTCGACGAATTCGCGCGAGCGGAGCGTGAGGAACTCGGCGCGGGTGAGCCGCGCGGGTGCCGGCCAGGAGACGGCGCCGATCGCCACCACGACCGTCGCGATCTCCGAGCCGAAGACCGAGACGAAGACCAGCAGCAGCAGGAAGTTGGGAAGCGTCTGGAAGGCCTCGGTCACGCGCATCAGCACGTCGTCCACCCATCCGCCGTAGTAGCCGGCCACCGCGCCGATCACGATGCCGATCACGACGGCGATGGAGGTCGCGACCAGGCCGATCAGCAGGGCGATCCGTGCGCCATGGAAGATCTGGGCCGCGATGTCGCGGCCGGAATTGTCCGTGCCGAACCAGAAGCGCGGATTGGCGCCCGGCCATTGCAGCGGGCGGCCGGCGAGCGAGAGGGGATCGTTGGGGAAGAGCCAGTCGGCCGAGATCGCCATGCCGATCACCGCCAGAAGCAGGACCAGGCCGACCACGGCGGCGGGGCTGCGGGCGTAGTCGCGCAGGAACCGGATCAACCGCCCGTCTCCTTGCCGATCCGCGGGTCCAGCCGCGCGTAGAGCAGGTCGACGCAGAAGTTCACGAAGATCACCAGCAGCGCCGAGATGAAGACGATGCCGAGCAGCGTGTTCAGGTCGCGCTGCACCACCGCCTCATAGGCCAGCCGCCCGAGGCCCGGCAGCGAGAACACGGACTCCACCACCACCGAGCCGCCCAGCATCGTCCCCGCCTGCAGCCCGATCAGCGTCACCATGGGCAGCATGGCGTTGCGCAGGACGTGGCGGGTGATGACGCGCGTCTCGTCCAGCCCCTTGGCGCGGGCCGTGCGCACGAAGTCGAGCGTCAGCACCTCCAGCATCGAGGCGCGCATGATCCGGAGGTAGATCGCGAGGAAGATCAGTCCCAGCGTCAGCGTCGGCAGCACGAAATGGGAGGCGATGTCGAGCGCGCGGTGAATTCCGGTGAAGCCCTCGCCGATGCTCTCCATCCCGCCCGCCGGCAGCCATTGCAGATGGACGGAAAAGAGCACGATCGCCATCAGCCCGAACCAGAAGGAGGGCGTGGCGTAGAAGACCAGCCCCAGCGTGGAGATCAGCGTGTCCGGCCAGCGGTTCACCCGGCGCGCGGCGATCACGCCGAAGAGCAGCCCGAAGAAGAAGGCGAAAGAGAGCGAGGCCGTCATGAGGAAGAGCGTCGCCGGCAGCCGCTCCAGGATCACCGTCGCGACCGGCTTGCCGTAGATGGAGGAGAAGCCGAGATCGAGTTGCACCAGGCGCCAGAGATAGTTCAGCAGCCGCGCCGGCACCGAGAGGTCGAGCCCGTAGAAGGCGCGCAGCTCCGCCATGAGCTGGGCATCGCCGCCGCCGCCCATCTGCGCCATCAGCGCATCCACCGTGTCGCCGGGGGCGAGCTGGAGGAGGAGGAACATGCCAACCAGGATGATCAGCAGGGAGGGGATGGAGGCCGCGAGGCGGCGGCCGGCCAGGGCGATCAATGGATGGTTTGAGGGGGCTTTGCCCTCTCAAACTCCCCCAGCAGGGTGGAACATGTATGTTCCACCAGTTTCCTGCACCTTCGATCAGTTAAAGGGTCCAGGGCCAAAAGCCCTGGCGGGGAGAGTTTGGGAGGGGCGGAGCCCCTCTCAATCAAGGCGCGATCCACAGGTCATGCCAGCTGGACGAGCCCCAGCGCGGCATGTTCGCGTAGTTGCGCAGCCGCCGGCTGTAGCAGCTCAGGAAGAGCTGCTCGATCGGGTTCCACAGCAGCTGCTCGCCATTCCCGCGCCGCACGAAATCCGCGTAGATCGCCTTGCGCTTCACCGGATCGAGCTCCGTCGCCGCCGCGTCGATGATGCCGTCGATGACCGTGTCGGAGAAGCCGTACTGGTTGGTCCACGGGGCCCCGCGCGGCGAGCCCGTACGGTACCACACCGTCGTCGAGACCGCGGGGTCGTTGCGGTACTGGTGCCAGCCCGTCGCCAGGTCGAAGTTCCAGTCGTTGTAGACCGTCCGCAGGAAGCCAGCGGCATCGAGCCGCACGATCTCCACGCGGATGCCGACCTCCTGCAGCGACTGCTGGAGGAAGGTGGAGAAGAGCGCGATGTCCTCGCCCCAGGGCGCCGGGTTCAGCCGCAGGTTGAAGCGCACGCCGCCCGCGCCGCGGCGGTGACCCGCCTCGTCCAGCAGCCGGTTCGCGAGCGCGCGGTCGTAGGGGTACTGCGGCATTGGCGCCGTCGGATAGAAATCCGTGGAGACGGAGGGGATCGGCCCCGTCCCCGGCTTTGCATAATCCGAGTTGAGGAAGTTCTCGATGAAGAAGGGGATGTTGATGGCGTGCGCCAGCGCCTTGCGCACGCGGATGTCGGCCAGCAACGGGTTGCGGAAGTTGAACTCCAGCGTGTTGGTGCGCGGGTTGCCTTCGTTGCCCCGCGTCGTCACCTCGAAGCGCGGATCGCGGCCGAGGCGCGCGAGGTCGGACAGCGCCAGCGAGGAGAAGGGGCTGTAGAGGATCTGCCCCGCCTCCATCTGGGCCGCGGCCGCCGAGCGGTCGCTGATCACGCGCCAGACCACGCGATCGAGATAGGGCAGGTTGTTGCGCCAGTAGTTCGGGTTGCGCTCGGCGATGATGAACTGGCCGCGCTCGTACTGCACGAACTTGAAGGGTCCGGTGCCGATCGGAGCGGTGTTCGCGGGGTTCTGCCGGATGTCCGTGCCCTCGTAGACATGCTTCGGCGAGATATAACCGAGGTCGGGCAGCGCCCGCAGCAGCAGTCCCAGCGGCATAGGCCTGGAATACTTGAAGACGGCGGTGAGCGGATCCGGCGTCTCCACGGCCTCGAGGAAGAGCTGCAGCGCCGTGCCGTAGTTGAGGATCTTCTTCCACATCTCCATGGCGGTGAACTGCACGTCCGCCGAGGTGAAGGGCTTACCGTCATGCCAGGTCACGCCCTGGCGCAGCTTGAAGGTGATGGTCTTGCCGTCCGGCGTGGATTCCCAGGATTCGGCGAGGCAGGCCGTGGGCTGGCCCGTGGCGTCCAGGTCCACCAGCGGCTCCTGGATCTTGCCGCCGACGATGTAGACGCCCGTCGAGGCCTGTAGGCTCGGGTTCAGGATGCGCTGCTCGGTGGCGAAATGCACCGTCATGACGCCGCCGCGGCGCGGGGTCTCCTGCGCCAAAGCGAGTTCGGGCGCATTGACGCCGGCCGCGATCGCGGCCGAGGTCATCAACGCGGCGCGGCGGGAGAAATCCATGCCAAGCTCCTGATTCAACGCGGGCAACATGGCTGCGGCGCCGGGCGGAGGTCAATCTTGGTCTTCGGGCACGAAGCTCAGGAGAACGCCCGTGGCGCGCGAGACCGGCACCGCGACGACGGCGCCGGGCGCGGTGCCGAGCGCTGCCGCCGCATGGGCGAGGCTGTGCGTCTTCAGCACCAGCGCGGCCGCGCCCTCCTCCGGCAGCCCGTCGAGCGAAACGCCCTCGTGCCGCGCGGCCAGCGTCTCGCGGTCGAGGAAGACGAGGTCGGCGCGGCCGGTGCCGGTCGGCACGGCATAGGCGCCGTCGGGCGCCCGCGCGACGGTGGAATCGATGAGCTCCGCCATCTGCTCGGCCGCCGCCTTGGGGTCCTTCGCCAGCGCCTCGACGCGCAGGATGCCGGTTGCGCCGTTGGCGTGGGATTGCAGTTCGGGAATCCAGACAGTCTCGCGCGTCAGGTGCTGGCAGGCGAAGATGCGCATGCCACCGGTGCGCAAGGTGGCCGGCCAATGGAAGGTCTCGAAGCGCGCCTCGGAGATCGAGCCGTCCGGCATGGGGACCGGCCGGCTGAAGGCCGTGGGCCCGATGGCCTCCACGCCCCTGGCCCGGACCTCCGCCGCGCCGGCCGCCGCGTCGTCGGTGGTGAAGGCGGCGCGCTCCAGGCCCTCATGCGTCTCCAGCCATTCCCGCATGGGCGCGTTGCGCTCCGTGGCGGCCACGATGCCCAGCAGCTCCATGTAGTCCTCGCCGAACATGATCGTGTAGTTCGCCGAGCCCATTTGCGGGCTGTGCGTGCCGCGCGGCGAGATGGTGAAGCCGAGCCCCTTCCAGACCTGCGCCGCAGCGTCGAGGTCACGGACCGTGACCACCACGTGGTCCACGCCGAGGATGTGACTGAGCATGCTGGCCTCCCGAGATCTGGACCCAGGGCAGCAGATGCAGCGCAACCGGGCAAGGCGGGATACTTTTGCCGGGCGTTCCGCGTTAACACGGGCGCATGCCGGTCTCCTCCTCCTTCTCCCCCTCGCGCGCGCATCTCGACCTCGGCGATATCCTCTACGACGTGGTCGCTCCCGCAGAGTTCCCGAAGCTCACGCTGCGCCACCGCGACCAGCGCTGGGCCGCGCGCGTGGGCCTCGACACGCTCACCGACGAGGAATGGGTCGCGCATTTCGGCCGCTTCCAGCCCCTGCCCGGCTCCTTCGAGGAGCCGCTGGCGCTACGCTACCACGGCCACCAGTTCCGCCACTACAACCCCGACCTCGGCGACGGCCGCGGCTTCCTCTTCGCGCAGCTGCACGACCTCCAGGACGGCCGCCTGCTCGACCTCGGCACCAAGGGCAGCGGGCAGACGCCCTGGTCGCGCGGGGCGGATGGAAGGCTCACGCTGAAGGGCGGCGTGCGCGAGATCCTGGCGACCACGATGCTGGAGGCGCTGGGCGTCGAGACCTCCAAGAGCTTCAGCCTGATCGAGACAGGCGAGGAGCTGTTCCGCAACGACGAGCCCTCCCCCACCCGCGCCTCGGTGCTGGTGCGGCTCAGCCATTCGCACCTGCGCATTGGCACCTTCCAGCGGCTGGCCTTCCACCAGGATGCGGACACGATGCGCCGGCTGCTGAGCCACATCGTCATGCGCTACCTGCCCGAGGCCGAGGCGCCCACGGAAGCTGAGCGCATCGCCCGCTTCTTCGCCGCGACCAGCCGGCGCGTGGCGCGGATGGGCGCGCAATGGATGACGGCGGGCTTCGTGCATGGCGTGCTGAACACCGACAACATCAACATCACCGGCGAGAGCTTCGACTACGGCCCCTGGCGCTTCCTGCCGAAATACGAGCCGGGTTTCACCGCGGCCTATTTCGACCATGGTGGCCTCTATGCCTATGGCCGCCAACCGGAGACGCTGCAATGGAACCTGGCGCGGCTCGGCGGCAGCCTGCTTCTGCTGGAGGGCAATGCGGACCTGAAGTCGCCGCTCCAGGAGGAACTGAACGGCTTCGGCCCGGTCTTCCAGCGCGAGTTCGCGGCGGCGGTGCTGTGGCGGCTCGGGCTGGCCCCGCGCGAGCCGGAGCGCGACGCGGCGCTGGCGGCGGCCTTCTTCACGGCGCTGCAGGAGAGCCAGGCGCCCTTCGAGCAGGCCTTCTTCGACTGGCGCGGCGGACGGGAGCGCGACGGCTACGCCATGCCGGCCTTCGCCCCGTTCCGCGAGGCGCTGAGCGGCTACGAAGCGGCCGCCCCGCCGCATCCCTATTTCGAGGGCGAGCCCTGCACCATGCTGATTGAGGAGGTGGAGGCGCTCTGGGGCCCCATCGCCGAAGCCGACGACTGGCGGAAGCTGCATGAGAAGCTCGTCGCCATCGAGGCGATGCGGCAGGCCTATGCCGTCTGACCGGGCAACGGGCGGCCCGGCGCCACCGCCTCCACGTCGCCGCGGGTGACGACCGGCTTCGATGCGGGCCGCTCGCGGAATCCTATCCGGTTTGCCGGGCCGGCAGCTTCTGCACACGGGTCCATCGCTCGACGACCAAGAGAAGGAAGCCCGAGGAGAATATGAGGAACGCCCCGATGGCCGTGGATGTTCCCAGGGCTTCCGAAAAGAACAGCGGTCCGAGCGCCACCATGAGCGGCAGGCGGGCGTATTCGTAGGGCGCGAGCAGGGACGCGTCGGCATGCTGGAAGGCCAGCAGGCTGAACCAGACGGCCATGGCCCCGCAGGCCACCACCGCCAGCATGAACGGCCAGCTTTCCCAGGGGAGCGGGCGGCCGATCGCCGTGGCCGATGCGATCAAGGTCACACCAGTGATGTAGACGAGCGTTGTTGCCGGGTCGTCCTGCCGTCCGACCTGCCGGAGCGCCGCTGTCGCGACGCCGCTGATGGCCGCCCCGGCCAGCGCCACCAGGTAGATCGGGCTCCAGGTCCCGAAGGCCGGGCTGGCCGCCAATAGCGCGCCGAAGAGGCAGATCAATGTCGCGATCGAGCGCCACGGCGACATTCTCTCGCCGAGCAGCACTATCCCGTAGAGCGCCACGAAGATCGGGCGCGTGTAGTTGATGGAAGACGCCTCGGCGATCGGAAGATGACTGTAGCTGTAGTAGATGAGCCACAGCGACGTCACGGACAGCACGGCGCGGAAGACCTGCAAGCGAGGCTGCTCGCTATGGGCCACCTTCCTCCCCGACCGCGCGACGAGAAATCCGATGAGCGTGCCCATGCCCAGCACACGCAGCAGGAGGAGCTGATCGACCCCGACGGTTTTTCCGAGGTGGTGGACCGCCAGTCCATCGAAGAGCAGGCAGAGCTGCGCTAGGACGAAGGCCGCGATCCCCAATGTGCTCGCGGTCTTGCCCGGCTCGGAGGGCATGGGGCCCTTCTCACTTGGTGCTCTCTTTGATGACACCTGCGGCCCGCTCCTCCGCGGCGCGCCGCCGCCGTGCATCCTTGGCGTAGTGGGCGCGCTCGCGATCATGCATCAAAGGCTTGATCAGGCTTTCCTCATATCGGTCCCAGAGGTCGCCCGGCATGTCGGCGGCATCCTGCACGGATATCCGGTTCAGATGCGCATCCGAGTATTCCGCGCGGCTGACGGGCTGTGCCTGCAGGAAAGGGCGCATGCCATCGAAGGCGATCGGCCGTTCCGAACGGGTCAGGCGCAGATTCGCGAAGACCGGGCCGAACCACTCGTCCGTTTCGATGATCCCCTCGAGGACGTCGTAGCCGGTCGACCTCGGCAGGTTCGCCGGACTCTTGATCAGGAGGCTGTAGCCTGGCGCGGTGCGGGCGAACCAGCCCGTCCAGACCTGCAGCAGTCCCGGTACCTCGGAAAATGTCAGGAAGGAGGGGCAATAGCCCCTGCACTTCTCGGGCGAGATCGCGTCCCAGGCCGCGAAGGAACCGGGATAGGCCGCCTCCGTCAGCGGGTACCACTCCTTGCCGCCGTCGAAGCTCCAAAGGCCTTCCGTTCCACCGTCCCATTCCACCTGAAACGAGAACGGAAGGAAGACGTAGTAGCCATAGGCCGAGGCCGTCCGGGCCGGCTCGCAATACTGGACCGCACGATGCGGCAGGGTGCCCGCCGCATCGTGACCTCCACGCCGAGGTTTCAGGCCGGGCAGGAACCGATAGAACGTGACAAGCGGTTCCTGGGCGCCCTTCGAGATGTCCTCAGTCAACGTGCCGGCGACCGGCACCGAATGCGAAGCGGGCACCGCTGTCACCGAACGCGAAACGGGCGCCGCTGTCGCCGAACGCAAAGCGGGCGCCGCCGTCACCGAATGCGAAGCGGGCACCGCTGTCGCCGTACGCGAAGCGGGCACCGCTGTCGCCGTACGCGAAGCGGGCACCGCTGTCACCGAACGCGAAGCGGGCGCCGCCATCGCCGTACGCAAAGCGAGCCTCGCGGGCCGCCTTGGCAAAGCCCTTGGACGAGACATTGGGAATCGGCGTGGGCTCGACGCACATCGATCGCTCAACCCGGATCGAAGGCGGTTGAACTCGATTGATCCGACGCGAGGGTGCTTCCATGATATGTTCCTCCATGATGACCCTCGAACTGTATCGGCGCGATATTTCTCGAACAAGCACGAAGTCCATCGCGCGAGAGCTTCGAAGGAATTTCAGGATTTGAGTATCGCCATCGCCGGCTAAGGGGGCGCCTGGCGTCCCGCAGGCGCGGCGCCAGTGCCCTCGCGATGATCTGCGCGAAGCCCCTGCGCCTCAAGGAATGGCGCACGCTTCGAGCGGGCCTATGCCGGGATCACGGTGTGAAGGTCAGCTCCGCTTCGCCCAGCCCCTCGAAGACGACGTGGCAGCGGTCGCCCGGCTTGAAGTAGCGCAGGCCGGTGTAGGAGCCGCAGGTCGCGTACTGCCCCGCCTTCACCCCGCCCGCGCTCCGCATCATCTCCACCAGCGCCACCGCGACGCCCAGCGGATCGCCGATCGGGTGGCCGCCGGCCTTCTCCACCACCGTCGCGCCGTTTACGATCAGCTTCACCTTGATCTGGCCGAGGTCCAGACCGCGCCAGTCCTCGACCGGCGCGCCGGGCACGAAGCCGCCGTTGCTGATGTTGTCCGCGAGCTTGTCGAGCGCCGTCGCCGTGTCGGAATCGGCGTAGCGGCTGCTCACCACCTCGATGGCCGCGCAGGCGTCGAGCGCAGCGGCCACCTCCTCGCGGGAATAGGGCGCGGCGCGCGGCGGCAGGTCGCTCCGGAAGCGGAAGGCGACCTCGCCCTCGATGCCGCATTGCGGCGCGTCGCCGGTCGGGAAGACAGCCGGCGAGGCATGGATGGCCGGTGCGAAGATCAGCCCGCGCACGCCCTCGGAGGTCGCACTGGGCGCATTGGCCTTGTAGGCGCCGACGACGGCGCCGCTGCGCTTCACCACCTCGTCCTGGATCGCATGCGCCTCGCGCACGCTTTCGGGGGTGGCGCTGGCGGGCAAAGCGGCGATGCGCGTGCCGGACAGGCGGGCAGCAGCCAGGAGGCCGGCGGCCTCGGCGATGCGGTTGGGGTCCATGGCGGCCTGTTCTCCTGACGGAATGAGGGAGGATGCGACGAATATCGGCGCGGCCCAAGTCCCGGGATGTTGCGCCTCGAGGGGCTCTGCCCCTCGAGCACCCCGGCAAGAACCTCAGGTTCTTGCATCTCCGATGAGTTAAAGGGTCCAGGGCAAAAAGCCCTGGCGGGGTCGAGGGGCAGAGCCCCTCGCCTCCTACCCCGCCGTCGCGCCGGAAACCCGCACCATCTCCGCCCAGCGCGGCTTCTCGCTCTCCAGCCTTGCGCCGAGCTCCTCCGGCGTCGATCCCGTGAGCCGCGCGCCCATGCCGATCGCGCGCTGCTGCAGCGCCGGATCGGCCCAGGCGGCGCGGATCTCGCGCGAGAGGCGCTCGGCGATCTCGCGCGGCAGGCCGGCGGGGCCCGCCCAGAAATGCCAGGGGCTCACGTTGAAGTTGTCGATCCCCGCCTCGCCCATGGTCGGCACGTCCGGCAGGGTCGGCCAGCGCTCCGACATGGTCACGGCGAGCGCCCGGATCCGCCCTTCCTGGATCACGCCGACATAGCTCGCGAGATTGTCCACGGCGTACTGCACGTCGCCGGAGAGCATGGCCGGGATGGTCTGCGCGGCGCCGCGGAACGGGACGTGCGTGCCCTGGAGCCCGGCGCGGGCGGCGAGATAGGCGCCCGAGAGATGGATGGTCGAGCCGATACCCGCGGAGCCGTAGCTGACGCCGCCGGGCCGCTCGCGCGCCCAGGCGATGAACTCCTGCACGCTGCGCGCCGGCACGTACTGGGAGGGCACCGCCAGGACGTTGGGCATGTCCCACATGGCGCTGATCCAGGCGAAGTCGCGGTTCATGTCGAAGGGCAGGTTCTGGAACAGCATGGGGTTGATGACCACGGTGTTCATGCTGACCGTGCTGATGGTGTAGCCGTCGGGCGTGGCGCGGGCCAGGGCCTCTGCGGCGATGTTGCCGGAGGCGCCGGAACGGGTCTCGACGACGAAGCTCTGTCCGAAGCGCTGGGTCATCTGCTCGCAGGTGAGGCGGGTCATGACGTCGAGCGAGCCGCCGGGCGGGAAGCCCACGAGCACGCGGACGGGGCGGTTGGGCCAGGCGGCCTGTGCGAGGGCGGGTGCGGCCAATGGCGCGAGCACCGGCAGGGCCAGCAGCGGGCGGCGTGTGATCATCATCTTCTCCCTGGCGGGCCTCTGACGGGCCCATGCACGGGAGCTTAGGCCGCCCGCGGGCGCCCGCCCAGAACTATTGCGCCGGCCGCCACCCGCCCGCGAGCCATCGCGACGCGCCGAGCTGCACCAGCTTTGCCGAGGCCGTGATCGCCAGGATCACGCAGGCCATGGCCGCCGCGGAGGCCACCTGCCCCGCCTCATCCATGTGCACCACCGCGACCGAGGCCGGCTTGGTGTCGGGACCGTAGAGGAAGACCAGGGCCGAGACCGTCGTCATGGAGTTCACGAAGAGGTAGACGGCGATGTCGAGGATCGCGGGCCCGCTGATCGGCACGATCACGCGGAGGAAGGTGCGCCAGCGCGGCACGCGCAGGCTGGCGCCCACCGCCTCGAATTCCGGATCGAGCTGGCGGATCGCGGTAACGGCGGTGAGGTGCGCCACCGTGTAGAAGTGGATCACGCAGTTCAGCACCAGGATCGCCAGGGTGCCGTAGAGGAAGCCCAGCGGATTGGCCGGGTGGTTGAAGAAGAGGATATAGGCGAGGCCCAGCACCAGCCCTGGCACGGCCAGCGGCGCGATGGCCGCGACCCGCACGAAGCCGGGCAGCCAGCCGGCCATCCCGCCGCGCTCCAGCAGATAGGCCACCGAGAAGACCAGCGGCGTGCCCACCAGCGCGGCCAGCGCGGCCATGGTTAGCGAGGTCCAGAGCGTGCCCCAGCCCTGCGCGTCGAAGCGCGAGAAATCGTAGTTCGAGAGCGTGAGGGCGAGGTTGTAGGGCCAGAAGCGGATCAGCGAGCCCCAGACCGCCATGCCGACGATGCCCAGCAATACGGCCGCGATGGCGAAGCAGACGGCCAGCAGCGGCAGGTCGCGCGCCGCGCGGCGCTTCGGGCGGTAGAGCACGGCGCGGCCGGAGATGGCGGCCACCTGCCGGCGCTGCGCCCAGCGCTCGGCGAAGAAGGAGAAGAGCGCCGGCAGCAGCAGGACGATCGCCACCACCGCGCCCATGGAGAAATTCTGCTGGCCGATGACCTGCTTGTAGACGTCGGTGGCGAGCACCGGGAACTGCCCGCCGATCACCTTGGGGATGCCGAAATCTGTCACGGCCAGGGTGAAGACGACGACCGCGGCGGAGACCAGCCCGTAGCGTGCCGCCGGCAGGGTCACGTCACAGAAAATGCGGAGGCGGCCGGCCTTCAGTGTCTCCGCCGCCTCGAAAAGGCGCGCATCCGCCATGCCGAGCGCAACAGACAAAATAATCGCGGCATGCGGGAAGGTGTAGATGCATTGCGCGACCACGATGCCCGCGGGACCGTAGATGCTGCCGCCCTCGGGCAGCAGGAATCGCAGAAGGCCCTGGTTGCCGAAGAGGTAGATCAGCGAGAGCGCCGGCAGCAGCGAGGGTGCGAGGATCGGGACCAGCATGATCGCCCGGAACGCCGCCCGCCCCGGCAGGCGCGAGCGCGTCATGCCATAGGCGAAGACGAAGGCCAGCGGCAGCACGATTGCCGTTGACAGCACTGAGGTCCAGAGGCTGTTCCAGGCCGGCAACAGCAGCGCGGCCGAGCCGAAATAGGCGCGGAAATGCACGAGGCCGACGAAGTTGCCGTCCAGGTCCTGGAAGGCGCGCGCCAGCATCACGCCCAGCGGCGCCACCAGCCCCACCGCCAGCAGCAGGGCGGCGAAGGCCAGGCACAGCCGCAGCAGCGTGGACTCGCTCAGCATCGCCTCCCTGGGGCGCGGCTCAGCCATCCAGGGCGAAGACCATGAGCTTGTCCGGCGGCAGCGCGACCCGCAGCATCGCGCCGACGGCCAGGCCGTTCAGCGCGCGCGGCGCGATCTCGGCCTGGAGCGGCAGGCCCTCGGCGTCGAGGTCGAGGCGGCAGACGGAGCCCAGGAACTCGATGCCGCGCAATTCCGCGCCGAGGCTTCCGGGCGTGTCGGCCAGCATCACATCCTCGGGGCGGATGAAAGCGCGCACCGGCGTGCCTTCGGGCAGCGTCGTGGCGGTGGGGATGTGGCGGCCGTTCCCGATGAAGACGCCGCCCGGGGCCGCATGCGCGGCAAAGCTGGCGTTGCGGCCGACGAAGCCGGCGACGAAGGCGTTGGCCGGGCGGTCGTAGACCTCCTGCGGCGTGCCGATCTGCATGACGCGGCCGCGATCCATCACCGCCACGCGGTCGGCGAGGCTCAGCGCCTCTTCCTGATCGTGCGTGACCATGACGGTGGTGACGCCGAGCCGGCGCTGGAGCAGCCGCAGCTCCGTGCGCAGGTGCAGCCGCACGATGGCATCGAGCGCGGAGAGCGGCTCGTCCAGCAGCAGCAGGCCCGGCTCGTTGGCCAGCGCGCGGGCCAGCGCCACGCGCTGCTGCTGCCCGCCCGAGATCTGCGCGGGGTAGCGATGCGTCTGCTCCGCGAGGCCGACCAGCGCCAGCAGTTCCGCCACCCGCGCCTCGACCCGCGCCTTCGGCCAGGCGGCGCCGCGCAGCCCGTAGCCGACATTCGTCGCGACGGTCATGTTCGGAAACAGCGCATAGGATTGGAAGACGATGCCGAAATCGCGCTGCGAGGGCGGCAGGCCCGTGATCAGCTTGCCGTCCTGGAAGATCTCGCCGCGCGTCGGCACGTCGAGCCCGGCGATGGCGCGCAGCAGCGTCGTCTTGCCGCAGCCGGAAGGGCCGAGCAGACAGAGGAACTCGCCGCGCTCGACGCCGATGTCGACGTCGCGCAAGGCCGTGAAAGCGCCGAAGTCGCGGCCCACCCCCTCGATGCGGAGGTAGGGCCGAAGCGCGGCTTCAATCACCGGGGGGCGGACTTGCCGTCGAAGCGCCGCGTCCATTCCGCGAGGATGGCATCGCGCTGCCCGCCGATCTCGCGGATGTTGATGCTCGCCAGCCGCTGCTCGAAATCGGCCGGATAGCCCTGCACCGCCGGCGTCACGCCGGGCATGGCGAGGATGGCGTAGAATCGGCCGTAGAGCTCCATAGCCCCGCGCGTCACGGCGAAGTCCGCAAGCCGCCGCGCAGCGGCCAGGTTGCGGGTGCCGCGCAGGATGGCCGTCGCCTCCAGGTCAAAGCCCACGCCGTCCGTCGGCACGATGATGTCGATGGGCGCGCCCTGGTTGCGCAGCGTCACCGCGCGCATGTCGAGCGAGATGCCCATGCCGTACTCGCCGCGCGCGGCGTTGTTGCAGGGCGCCGAGCCGGAGTGGGTGTAGACCTGGATGTTCTCGTGCAGCCCGGTCATGAAGGTCCAGGCGGGCTGCACGCCCATCGTCGCCATCCAGCCCGCGACGGTCAGGAAGCCGGTGCCGGAGGAGGCAGGGTTGGGCATGGCGATCTGCCCGCGGAAGGCCGGGTTCAGCAGGTCCGCCCAGGTGGTGGGCCGCGGCAGGTTCCGTTGCCGCGCGACCGCCGTGTTGTAGCAGATGGCGGCCACGAAGGCGTCCATGCCGGTCCAGGTCATGGGCGTGCGGTCGCTGCGCATGTTGGGCCGCAGGATCTCGGCGCCGTTGGGCGTATAGGGCTCCAGCATGTCCATCGCCTCGAGCCCGAGCAGGGAGAAGGCGGAGAGGCCCCAGATCACGTCGGCGCGGGGCTGCGCGCGCTCCGCGACCAGGCGGGCGGTGATGACGCCGGTGCTGTCGCGCACCCAGGCGATCTCGATGTCGCGCAGCGCGGCCTCGGCGGCGGTCTTGAAGGGCTGGAGCTGCTCGTTCTCCAGCGCGGTGTAGACGGTGAGCCGCGTGCGCTGCTGCGCGTCGGCGGGAGCGCTGAAGGCGCCAAGCAGAAGCGCGCCGGCTGCGGCGAGGAGGCGGTGCATGGGGAGGCTCCTTGGACGTCGGGCGGGAAGGTGCGGGCAGCCGGAAGCCTAACCGATGACACTTTCGTGACATCTGCGAGAATCATGCGGTTGCCGAACGATCCGACGTCCCTGGTTAAGCCGCAGGCAGGTTTTCCCGCCCGCCCGCCGCGAAAACGGGCAGCTCAGACCAGCTTGCGCTTCCTGGACCGCGCCGGCGGATCCATCGGGATCATCATCCCGCTCGCGTCCAGGCCGAGGCGGGCCAGCAGCTTCGCCTGCTCGATGGCGCAGCGGTAGCCCTCCAGCACCGGGATGTCCCAGCCGGCCTCGCCCAGCCGCTTCTGCAGGAAGGGCTGCATCCAGTAGGCCGCCGAGCAGCCGAGGATCAGCACCTCCGCGCCGTCCTCCTGGATCGCGGCCTCCGAGGCCTCGAAGGCCGCCTCCAGCATGGCGCTGTGCTCGCCGGCCAGCGCCTTGGCGCGCTCGCTCGCGATGGAAGGGCGGTTCGCATTGGCCGGGCGGGGCAGCGGGAAGTCGATGTTGCGGATGCCGGTGCAGCGCTCGGTGAAGCGGTACTCCACCACCAGCTTCGCCATCTGCACGTTGTGCTTCTCGGAGATGTCGATGATGCCGAAGCGGTTGCCGACCATGCTGGCCACCAGCATCTGCGCATGCGCGCAGGAGGTCACGGGGATGCCGTGGCGCCGGCCGATCTCGCGGGACTCCTGGTAGCCGGGATCGCCGCCGCCGAGCAGCACGATGGCGTCGTACTTCCCGCTCTCGCAGGCGTCGCGCACCAGCGGCAGCCGGTTGGCGGCGACGGCCAGGAATTCCTCCAGCGCCTCGACCGCCCAGTCGCCATGGGTGGCCAGCGCGCCGGCGTTCACGTCCCACTCCACATCGGCCAGCAGGTGCGCGACGTTCTCGTAGTCCATCACGAGCTGCTCGCGCGTGCCGCTCGCCGGGCGCAGGGAGTAGGAGCCGGGGCTGAGGCGGAAGGCGTTGATCAGCAGCAGGCGGGGTGTTCCGGGCATCAGGGCATTTCCTTGGTTTCGGCGCCGCGCAGCGCCAGGGCGACGATCCCCGCCACGACGGCCAGCTGAGCCGCGCAGACCGCGAAGGCCAGCGTCCAGCTGCCGCTCAGCGAGACGAGCAGCGCGAAGCCGACGGGGGCGAGGAGATAGGCGAGGAAGGTGAAGAGCGTGGAGCCGGCCGTCGCCGCCGAGATCTGCGAGGGCGGCGCCAGCCGCGCGACCTCGGAGAGGTAGATGCCGTTCCAGCTCGCCGCCAGGAAGCCCGTCAGTCCCGCGAGGAGATGGACGGCGGGGAGCGGCAGGTCGTCCGGCATGGCACCGAAGGCGGCCGTGGCGACCGCCGCGGCGACCGACTGGATCATGAGGTGCCGCATGGGCCGGCCCATGCGGTCCGCGATCCATCCCAGCACGATGCGCGCCACCACCCCCGAGAAGAGCATGGTGGCGAAGACGCCGCCGGCCTGCACGAGGGAGACGCCATGCGTGATGGTCAGCCAGGTCACCGTGAAGGTGAAGAGGCAGCCCTGCACCACCGCGAAGGAGACCGCGAGCGTGGTGAGCGGCGGCAGCGCGGAGTGGTGCGTCAGCGCGACCATGGGCGCGAGCCAGGTCTGCCGCTGGAAGACCACGTGCAGGTTGAGTTTCTGGGTGGGATCGCGCTCGGCGTCGAGCTCGGCCTTGAAGGGCTGGATCGAGGCGGCCGCGGCCAGGGCGATGACGACTGCGACCAGGACGCCCGCCATCCAGCCGTGATCGGTGGAAATGGGCGTGAGGATGAGGCCCGCGGCCGCCCCGCCCAGCGGCGCGCCGGCCTGCTTCACGGAGAAGATCAACGCACGGTGCTTCGGCGGCGCCGTCGCGGCCAGGATGCGGCTGCCCGCCGGCGGCGAGGGCCCATAGCCGATGCCCAGGAAGAGCGAGGCGATCATCAGGGCGCTCGCCGTGCCGAAGCCCGCGAGCATGATGGCGCCGGCCGAGACCAGCGCGCCGACCTGCAGCGAGCGCACCGGCCCCCATCGGGTGAGGAAGGGCCCGCCCAGCAGCAGGAACAGCGCCGTCCCCGCCGCGACCAGCGCGGAGAGATGGCCGATGGCTTCGGGCGACAGGCCGGCGTCCCGCGTGATCAGCGGCGCGACCACGGTGAGGCTCTGCGCGAGGAAGGCGGCGACGGTCTGCATCAGCAGCGTGGCGTAGAGCGCGCCGATCCAGGCGGGAATCCTCATACGGACATGATCGGCGGCAAGGCCTTGCGAGGAGGGGATTTGTCGGACACGCTGGACGAACATACCACGTGAATTCATTGCTGCGAGAGGGCCCCGAAGTGCCACGCCACATCGCCTGTCTGTCCTTCGACTTCGACACCTGGTCCGGCCTCGTCGCGCGCGGGCTGGACACGCCCTCCCCCGTCTCGCGCGGCGAGTTCGGCGTTGTCGGCGCGGGCCGCATCCTCGACCTGCTGGCGAGCCGCGGCATCAAGGCGAGCTGGTACGTGCCAGGCGTCGTCATCAAGACCTATCCCGACGCCTGCAACCGCGTGGTGAGGGAAGGTCATGAGATCGGCCATCACGGCTGGAGCCACGTGCCGCCGGCGCAGCTCGAGGCCGCGCGCGAGGCCGACGAGTTCGGCCGTGCCGTCGAGACGATCGTCGAGCTGACGGGGCATAAGCCGAAGGGCTACCGCTCGCCCTCCTGGGACATCAGCGACCGCACCATCGACCTGATCCTCAACCACGGCATGGCCTATGACAGCAGCATGATGGCGCATGACTGCCACCCCTACTTCGCCCGCCGCGGCGACGTCGTGAAGGCGGATGCGCCGATGGTCTTCGGCGAGACGACCAACCTCGTGGAGATCCCCATCTCCTGGTCGCTCGACGATTTTCCCCATTTCGAGTTCCTGCGCAGCAAGGACGGGCTGCTGCCGGGGCTGCAGAACGCCAGCGGCGTGCTGGAGAACTGGGTCGCCGATTTCGAGTACATGCGGCGCACGGAGGAATGGGGCGCGCTGGTCTACACCTTCCATCCCTATGTGATCGGCCGCGGTCACCGCATGACGATCCTGGAGAAGCTGATCGACGCACTCACCGAGATGGGCGCGGAGTTCCTCACGCTGGACCAGCTGCAGACCGAGTTCCGCGGGCGCGCGAAGGGAGGCCTGACCTGATGCGCCGGCGTGCCCTTCCCCTGGCGCTGGCCGGCGCGCTCGCGGCCCCGGCCGCCCTGCGCGCCCAGGCCTGGCCGGCGCGGTCCATCCGCATCATCGTCCCCGTCCCGCCCGGCGGCGGCACCGACATCATCAGCCGGCTGCTCCAGCCGCAGCTGCAGGAGCGGCTGGGCCAGAACATCGTCATCGAGAACCGGCCGGGCGGCGGCAGCACCATCGGCACCAACCTGATCGCGACCTCCGCGCCGGACGGGTACAACCTGCTGGCGATCGACAGCGCCATCGCGGTGAACCCCTTCCTCTACACGCGGCTGCCCTTCGACACGCAGCGCGACCTGCAGCCGGTCTCGCTGCTGGCGACGGCGCCGGTGATCCTGGTCACGCATCCGTCCTTCGCCCCGAAGACGCTGGCCGATGTGCTGGCCTATCTCCGCGCCAACCCCGGCAAGGTGAACTTCGCCTCGGGCGGCAATGGCGCCTCCACGCACCTCTCCGGCGAGATGCTGCGGATGGTGGCGAATGTCGACATCGTCCATGTCCCCTTCCCCGGCACGGGCCCGGGCGTCACCGCGCTGCTCAGCGGCACCGTGCAGATGATGTTCGCGGGCATCAGCTCCACGCGGCAGCATGTCGAGACCGGGCGGCTCAACGCCATCGCGGTGACGGGCGCCTCGCGCTCGCCCGCCTTGCCCAACGTGCCGACCTTCGCTGAGTCCGGCCTGCCGGGCATGAGTGCCGAGACCATCTGGGGGTTCTGGGCGCCGACGGGCACGCCGCCCGAGATCGGCGAACGCCTCGCGCGCGAGGTGAAGGAGATCCTGGCCATCCCCGCGATCCGCGCCCGCGCGATCGACCTCGGCTTCGTGCCCGAGGGCTCCACCCCGGCCGAGTTCCGCGAGCGCTTCGCGCGCGAGCTCGCCACCTGGGGGCCCATCGTGCGGGCGTCCGGCGCCCGAGCGGATTGATGGGGGCCGACTGATGAAGGCCGTCCTCATCTCCGGCGGCGGCGGCGGGATCGGCAGCGCCGCCGCCCGGGCCTTCGCCGCCGCTGACTATGCCGTGGCCGTCCTGGACCTGGATGCCGGCCTCGCCGAGGCCGCCGCTTCTTCCGTGCGCGAGGCGGGCGGCCAGGCCATCGCCATCGCCGCCGACATCCGGGAGGACGCTTCCGTCGCCGCCGCCGTGGAGCGCACCGTCGCCGAGTTCGGCCGGCTCGACGTGCTGTACAACTGCGCCGGCGGCACCAACCCGCGGGACGGCAACGTCACCGACGTGCCGCTGGAGATCTTCGAGGCCACCATCAACCTCGACCTGCGCGGCACCTTTCTCTGCTGCCGGCATGCCATCCCCGCCATCATCGCCTCGGGCGGCGGCGCGGTGATCAACATGTCCTCCGGGGCGGCGCTGCGCGGGGCCAGCCCCTACCACGTCTACAGCGCGGCCAAGGGGGCCATCATCTCGCTGACGCGGGCCATGGCCGGCACCTATGCCAAGCAGAATGTGCGCGTGAACTGCATCGCCTCCGGCCGCGTGCAGACCGACCGCATCATCCGCACCTGGGGCACGCTGGAGCAGGCCGCCGCAGGCGGCGACCCGCAGGATCCCGTGGGCCGCCAGAAGGAATACCCCTTCTGGATCGGCGAGCCCGAGCACATCGCGGCCACCGCCGTCTTCCTCGCCTCCGACGGCGCCCGGATGATCACGGGCGCCACCATTCCCGCCGACGGCGGAAGGTCGAACTACTGATGACGCCTGCGCCCAACATGTCCTTCCTCACCGCCAGCGACGGCATCCGCCTCGCCTGGCGAGTGGATGATTTCACGAAGCCCTGGCTCCCGCCGCGCGACCCGATCCTGCTGCTGCATCCGGCCATGGGCGAGTACCGCCGCTGGTACGGCTGGATTCCCATCCTGGCGGGGGAATATCCGGTGATCTCGCTGGAGCTGCGCGGCCACGGCGCCTCCGAGATTCCGGACGAGAGCAAGCCCATCACCGTCGAGCGCCTCGCCGACGACGTCCGCGAGCTGCTCGATGCGCTGGAGGTTCCGCGGGTTCACCTCGTCGGCAATTCCGCCGGCGGCTATGTCGGCCAGCGCCTCGCCATGGAGGATCCGCAGCGCATCGCGACGCTTATGCTCTTCGCCTCCACGCCCGGCCTGCGCAACAGCAAGGCCCACACCTGGCCGGCCGAGATGGCCCGCACGGGCATCGAGGCCTTCGTCCGCGCCACCGCGCAGGATCGATTCCCCTCCGATGCCGACCCCGCCCTCGTCGACTGGTTCTGCCGCCAGACCGGCACCAACGACCTCGGCTGGATCGGCCGCTTCGTCACCCACATGTCCAGCCGGGAATGGACGGAAGACCTGCCGCGCATCGCCTGCCCGACGCTGATCGTCGCACCCGGCCACGAGCCCATCGGCTCGCACAACCAGTACGAGGTCATGCGCGACCTCATCCCGAATTCCGAGCTGCTGACCTATGAGGGCATGCCGCACAACCTCGGCGACGCCGTGCCCGAGCGCTGCGCGCGGGACGTCCTCGCCTTCCTGAGCCGGCAAGGGGTCTGAACGCCATGCTCCTCCCGGAGGCCGATCCCGCTGAAACGCCCGAGCTGGCGGCGGCCGTCGAGGATTTCCGCCGGACGCGCGGGATCGTCTCCAACGTGATGAAATCCTTCGCGCATGCGCCGGCGGGGCTCTCCGCGATCGTCGAACTGGGGAGCTACTGCCGCTACGGCACCGATCTCTCCGAGCTCCAGCGGGAGCTGGTGATCCTCATCACGGGGCGCAGTGTGGACTACGCTTGGCATCACCACGGGCCGATCGCGCTCAGGGCCGGGCTGGACCAGGGCCAGCTCGACGAAATGAAGGCCGGCCGCATTCCGCCGCGCCTGGGTCCGGCCGAGACGGTGCTCGCCGAATACGTGCTCGCCTACAGCACGCTGAAGGGCGTGCCGGCGGAGCTCTTCGCCCGGATCTCGCAGCACTTCACGCCGCGGCAGATCACCGACGTCAACATCACCTCCGGCTACTATCTCTGCCTCGCCTCCAGCATCATCGGCATGGCTGTCGAGCTCGACCCGCCGCAGGTGCTGCAGGCCGGCGCCGCCTTCGCAGGGAGCAAGGCCACATGACCCGCCGTCGCGCGATCCTGGCAGCCGGGCTCGCCGCCCCCCTCCCTGCCCTGGCCCAGACGCGGCCCGGCTGGCCGGCGCGCCCGATCACCTTCATCGTCGCCTACCCCGCCGGCGGCGCCAACGACCTCGTCGCGCGGACCGTGGCCGAGCACATGCGCGCCGTCCTGGGCCAGCCGATCATCATCGAGAACCGCGGCGGCGCCGCGGGCACGGTGGGCGCGGGGGCGGCAGCCCGCGCGGCGCCGGACGGCTACACCCTGCTCATGGCGGCGGGCGCCCATACGCTCGCGCCCGCCCTCCAGCCCAACCTGCCCTACGACATCGTCGCGGACTTCCGGCCGATCAGCCGGGTCGCGGCGTCCAGCTTCATCCTCGTCACCCGCAACGATCTCGGCGTCGAGAACGTGCAGGCGCTGATCGCCCGCGCGAAGGCCGAGCCGGGCCGGCTGAACTTCGCCTCCTCCGGGGCCGGCGCGCCGCCGCACCTCGCGGCCGTGCTGATGATGGACATGGCGGGCATCCGGATGGAGCACGTGCCCTATGCCGGCGACACGCCGGCGCTGGCCGACCTCGTTGCCGGCCATGTCGATCTCGGCTTCATGTCCTTCTCGCCCTCCAAGCCACTCGTGGAGGCGGGGCGGCTGCGTGCGCTCGCCGTCACCGACCCCGTGCGGAACCCCTTGATGCCCGCCGTGCCGACCGTCGCGGAGAGCGGCCTGCCGGGCTACGAGGTCACGACCTGGTGGGGCCTGCTCGCGCCGCGCGGCACGCCGGATGCGGTGGTGGAGCGGGTGAACGCCGCGGTGCTGCACGCGCTGCGGGAGCCCGCCGTGACGCAGCGCTTCACCGAGCTCGGCGTCGTGCCCATCGGCAGCTCGCCGGAGGCCTTTTCCCAGCGCATCCGCGAGGATCTCGATCGCTTCGGCCGGATCGTGCGCAGCGCGGGGCTCAGCCCCTAGCCAGCCCGTCCAGCCGCTCGATCACCGCGGCATTGGCCGGCGCGTCCAGGCCGTGACGTCGGGCCTGCTCCAGCGCCGCGCCGTTCACCAGCCGCACCTCGGTCCGCCGGCCGCGCGCGCGGTCCTGCGCCATGCCGCTGATGGCGGTGGGGTCCAGCTTGCTCCCGTAGGCGATCAACCCGGCTTCCAGCGCAGCCTGTGCCTCGGCCGAGCCGAGGGCGGCCCGGCTCCAGACCGTGCCGGCCACGCCGCAGATCGGATCGAGCGCGACGCCGGCCGCCCCGGCGGCGGCCACGACCTCCAGCGCGACCTGGATCAGCTCCCGCCGGAGCTCCGGCTCCAGGAACAGGTCGCGGATCGGCCGCTCATGCAGGGCCGAGAGCGGCGAGGTCATGCAGTTGAAGACCAGCTTGCTCCATCGCGCGGCCGCCAGGTCCTCCACCGCCTCGGCATGGTCCACGCGGTCGAGCAGCGCGGTCAGGACGCGGATGCGCGGGCTGACGCCGCCGCCCGTCTCCCCCAGCCGAAAGGTGGCCGCGCCGCCGTCGTGCCGGCGGCGGTGCCGGTGCATCTCGCCGGGACGCACGAGATGGGCGAAGAGGCCCGTGGCGATGCAGCCCATCACCCGCTCCGCGCCGAGCTCCCTGGCCATGGCGAGGTCGGCCAGGGCGTTCAGCGTGACGAGGTAGGGCCCCGCGTAGTGACGCTCGATCCGGGCCACCGCGGCCGGCGCGTCGGCCAGCTTCGTGCAGAGGATGACGAGGCGCGGCGCCAGTGCCGCGATCCCTGGATCCTCGCCCAGGATCCGGAATCGCGCGGAAAAGCGGCCGGCGGGCTCTTCCACCATCAGCCCCTCCGCCGCGATGGCCTCGCGGTTGAGCGCCCAGTCCTCGAGAATCGCGACGTCCTCGCCCAGCCGCGCCAGATGGGCCGCGATGTAGCCGCCCACCGCGCCGGCCCCCACGACCAGGATCGGTCCCTCGCCCATCGTCGCACTCCCTGAACATCGGCCGGCGAGTATGACCCGCCCTGGGCCCGGGGACAGGGCCCAGGGCGGCCAGCGACTCCTTCCGGCAACACTGTGACAAAATTCTCAGACCCTTTCGATTTCTGTGATTTTGTCTGTTACAATGCTCCGGCATCAATCCTGGTCCGTGCCGCTTCATGATACAGACCCGTCGTTCCTTGGCCCGCTCCGTCCTCTACGGATCGGCTTCGGCCGTTCTCGGCTCCGGCGCGGCCTCCGCGCAGACCCGGATCGCCGCCGCGCAGATCCCGGCGCCGGTGATCCTTCCCCCGCTCTCCGCGCCCGACACGCGCGACCAGCTCCGCGCGGCGCAGTCCAACCTCCCCCTCAACCACCGCAGCCGCGCCGCCGTGGAGCGCACGCTGGAGCGGCTGGACGACATGGGGACGGACCTCTCCGCCGGCCGCTCCATCCTGGTGAACATCGCCTCCGCCGAGCTCATCGCCTATGAGGGCGGCCTGGAGGTGCTGCGCTCCCGCGTCATCGTCGGCGGCGCCCGCACGCGCACGCCGCAGCTCGCGACCTACGTCACCACGGTGCGGTTCCATCCGCCCTGGTACGTGCCGGCCAGCATCGCGCCTGAGATCCGCGCCAATGGCGCCGCGGGCTTCAACCAGGTGGGCGGCCGCCTGATCCAGCCGCCGGGGCCGACCAACCCGCTCGGGCCGCTGCGCATCGGCCTCGAGAATTCCGACGGCATCTTCCTGCACGGCACCAACCGGCCGGGCCTCTTCGCGCGCCCCAGCCGCACGCTGTCCCACGGCTGCGTGCGCGTGGAGCGCGTGCGCGACCTCGCGGCCTGGCTGCTGGACACGACGCCGGCCTCGGTGGACGCCACGCTGGCCACGGGCCGCACCCAGGACATCCACCCCCTCCAGGAGGTGCAGGTGGCGCTGGCCTATCTGACGATCTGGCCGGACCGGAGCGGGCAGCTGGTCGCGCATGCGGACAGCTACGGGCTGGACGTGCCGGGGGCGCGCCGGGCCTCGTTCCGGAAGGTGTTCCGCCCGGCGCCGATGACCCAGGAGCAGATGGAAGCGGCGGCGCGACTGCCGCCGCCGGACGACAACCCGCTCTGACCCGGGAGCCCCCGGACGACGTCAGTGCTGGTGGCCCTGCATCTGCATGGGCGCGCGGGCCCCGGCCGCCTGCACCGCCATGTTCACCGTCACCTGCCCGGCCCGCTCGAAGCGCAGCGTGACCGGCACGGTCTGGCCCACCGCGAGCGGCCGGGTCAGCCCCATCATCATCATGTGCAGCCCGCCCGGCGCCAGCGTCACACTGCCGCCCGCCGGCACCGGGATGTTCTCGACCGGGCGCATGCGCATCACGTCGCCCTCGCGCAGGCTCGTGTGCAGCTCCACCCGCGCGGCCGCCGGCGAGCTGGCCGCGACCAGCCTATCCGCCTCGGCGCCGGTGTTGCGGATGGTGACGAAGCCCGCGCCCTGCGCCCCCTGCCCGGCCGCGCGCGTCCAGGCATTGGACAGCGCCAGCGGGCCTGCCGTCACCGCGCCCGGCGCCTGGGCCAGTTGCAGCAATGGCGCGGGAAAGCGAGGCCGGGGCTCGCCCGCGACCGCGAGCTGCGTCCAGGCCGCGACCGTCTCGCCGCAGCGCTGCGTCACCGGGAAAGCCACGGCCTCGCCGCCGCGGTCGGGCGTGCGGACCATCATCACGAACTCGTCGTACCAGGCGTCCGGCAGCAGGCCGCCGCGCCAGGCGATGGAGGCGCCGGGCTCGATGGCGATCTCCCAGCCGGGCTTGGGCATGGGGCGCGCGACGGTCATGCCCTCCGGCAGCGCGACCTCGATCGCCGTGGTCGCGGCGCCGCCGCAGCCATGGCCGACCCGGAAGGCGAGCCGCGTGTAGGCGCCGGGCTGCGCCTCCGCAGGCTCGATCGTGACATGTGCAAAAGCCGGCGTGGCGGCCGTGAGCATCAGGGCAAGAAGCTTTTTCATCGGCGTTGATCCTTCAGAAGCGATAGCGCGCGCCGGCATAGGCCGAGCGCCCGAAGCCGGGTTCGAACAGGGCCTGGTTGCCCGCGACGGGGGCGACCGAGGCGGAGGAGATGTAGCGCCGGTCCGCCAGGTTGCGCGCCTCCAGGAAGACGCCGAGGCGGCCTTCCATGAAATCGGCGCCGGCGCGCAGGCCGATCAGCGCGTAGCTGTTGGTGCGCACCGTGTTGGCATTGTCCACGAAGAAGCCCTCGGGGACGTAGTCGACATTGGGCGCGATCCAGAAGCCGGCGGTATGGCGGTAGCGCGCCTCCGCCCGCAGCACGTGCCGGGGCACGCCGGGGAGCTGGTTGTTGCCGTAGGTCCGATCGCCATCGAAGGTGAAGTCGCTGAAGGTATAGGCGCCGCGCAGCGTCACGCTGTCGCCCTGGGAGAAGAGGCTCCGGCCTGCCTCGACCGTTCCCGCCAGCTCGACGCCCTGATGGATGGTGCGATCGGCATTCTGCGCGAAACTGCTGCCCGAGGTCGGTCCCATGAAGAGCTGGATCTCCTTGTCGATCCAGCTGCGGTAGGCCGCCAGCTCGAAGCCGAAGCGCCCGGCCGTCCCGCGCGTGCCGATCTCGAGCGTGGCCGCCCGCTGCGGCTTCAGCAGGCTGAACCCGCCGAGCGGAACGAGCGAGACGAGATCCGACAGGGTCGGCGGCTCGGTGGACCAGGTGACGTTGCCATAGACCTGGGCGGTGGGCGTCGCCTGCCAGAGCAGGCCGGCGCGCGGGTTGATCCAGTTCCAGCGGCCCGATCCACCCAGCGCCGGATTCAGCCGGTTCTCGCTGGAGCGCCTGGCCCCGCCGCCCGAGACGCCGGTGACGAAGGCCAGCCGCGGAAGGACATAGAGGCTGTTCTCGAAGTAGCCGGTGAAGTTCTCTGCTTTGTCCCAGGACGAGAAGGTCTGCGCGCCCCGGTTGGCGTTCAGGTTGACGAAGCGGCGATTGTCGTTGGTGCCGTAGGCATAGTTGAAGCCGCCCGTGAGCCGGTTGCGCATCCCTCCGATCGCTCCGTCCCAGGTGCCGCGCGCGAAGAGGTTGAAGTCGTTCGTCTGGTTGTCGACGTATTGGAAGATCGGGTGGTTGAGCTGCCGCGAGACCCAGCTGCCGCCGAACTCCAGCGTGGTCTCGGCATTGACCTGGACCGTCGTGCGCGACCCCATCCGGTAGCTGTCGATGTTGCGCTGGTAGTTCAGCGCCAGATTCGACGCATTGGCCATGCGCGGCGAGTTCAGCGCCTGGCTTCGGGTGAGCGAGCCGGGAATGTATTGCTGGATGGAGTTGTGCGTGAAGTAGAAGCGCGTCTCTGCATTGTCCGCGATCCGGTAGCCGATATTGAGGTTCAGCCGGCCGCTGTTGCCCTGGCTGTGATCGCGATAGCCGTCCTGGGTGGCCATGGTGCCGCTGATCCAGCCATCCATCGGCCCGTAGACGCCGCCGCCGCTGATCTGCCCGCGGGCGAATCCCCAGCTGCCGCCCTCGACACGGAGGTTCGCGCCGGGGGCGTCCCGACCCGTCGGCGTCACGAAGTTCAGCGCGCCGCCGAGCGTGTTGGCGCCAAGCGAGAAGGCGTTTCCGCCCCGAAGCACCTCGACACGCTGGAAGGTCAGCGGGTCCAGCTCCTGGAAATCACCGCTGCCATCGGCCTGGGTCACCGGGATCCCATCCTGCAGCAACAGCACACCGCGCATGTGGAAGTTCCGCGCGATCCCGGAGCCGCGGATGGAGAGGCGCGAATCCTCGCCCCATTTGGGCTGGGCGAAGACGCCGGGCGTGTATTCCAGCATGTCGCGGATGCCGGTCGTGCCGGGGCGGTCGAGGAATTCGCTGGCGGGCACCACGGTATTGGCGCCGGGACTTGACCAGAGCCGGACCTGCGCCTCGGCATTGGTCGGGACCGTGAGCGAGGGCGTCGGAGCCGTCACCTGCATCTCGGGCAGGCTGGTGGTCTGGGCAAAGACGGGAGGGGCGAAGGCGAACAACGGCGCGCAGAGCGCAGCACGGCGAAGTCTGGACATGAAACGTTTCCATCACGAACGAGAACGGGCGCTCCGCCGCTGACGCAGCGGAGCTGACGGGTTCAGGCCGTGAGGGAGGGTGGTGCCCTTGTCGGATAGGGCGGCGCGCGGGCCGGCGGCAGCAACCGTGCCTCGCCGGCGGCGTGCCAGGCGATGGTCTCGCCCGTCCAGGCCGGCAGGGCCAGCATCGGCGGCTCGGGCAGGTTCACCGCCGGCATGCCGTGGCAGACGGGGCAGAAGCCGCCCTCGTGCGAGGCGGGCGCCTGGTCGGGCAGCGGATTGCCCTGCTCGTCCAGGTGGATGACCTTCACGCCGTCGATCGAGCAGATCTCGATGGCGTCGCCGCCATGCGACAGGCCGCTCAGGCAATGCGCCACGGCCACGCCCGACTGCCAGAACAGCAGCGCGGCCATCAGCCGGATCAGCAGGGCGCGGGACTTTGCCACGCCGGAAGCTTTAGGCGGGAAGCCCGCCTCTCTCAAGCCGTCCCATCAGGCCGCCAGGGCGTATTCGACCTCGGGCGTGTAGACCGCCTGCTCCTTCCCGAGCCGCGAGGAGAAGAGCACGAAGTGCTCCACCATCACCGGCTCGGTGCGGAACAGGTTGTGCGCCTGCACGAAGCCCGCGAGCTTCGGCACCGCCGCGCCGTCGGTCCGCGCGATGGTCACGTGCGGCGCGAACTTCTTGCGTTCCGGCGGCAATCCAGCGCGTTGCAGGGCGGTCTCGATCTTGGCCTGCAGATGCGCGAGGCCCGGCGTGCGCCCGGCCACCACGTGCAGCGACTGCACCCGACCCGCCTTCTCGAAGGTGCCGAGGCCGGAGAGGCTGAGCTCGAAGGGCTTGGCGCGGATATTGGCGAGGGCGATGTCGAGTTCCTCGGCCATGTAGCCCGGCACCTCGCCGATGAAGCGGAGGGTGAGGTGGTAGTTCTCCGGCGGCACCCACCGGACCCCCGGGATTCCCCCGCACATGGCGGCCAGACGGACCTTTACCTCCTGCGGAAGGTCAAGAGCGACGAAGAGACGCATGGGCTGGGCCCCCTTCCCGGATTCGCCCCATTATCCTGCGGCGGCAGGTGGCACCCGGTCCAGAAGTTGTTCGGTGACAGGGAGAATCCGCCGCACGATCTCGGCGACGCCCGCCTGGTTGGGGTGGATGTTGTCCGCCTGGTTCAGCCCGCGCTGGGCGGCCACGCCGTCGAGGAAGAAGGGGTAGAAGAGGATGTCCGGCCGCTTGGCCACGGCGTCGCGATAGACAGCCTCGAAGGCGCGGCCATAGTCGGCGCCGAGGTTGGGCGGCGCCAGCATGCCCGCGAGCAGCACGGGAATCCGCCGCGCCTCCAGCCGCGAGAGGATGGATTCCAGCGCCTCGGCCATCCGCGCCGGCGGCAGGCCGCGCAGCCCGTCATTGGCGCCCAGCGCCACGATCGCCGCCTGCGGCCGCTCGGCCAGCGCCCAGTCGAGCCGGGCGGAGCCGCCGGCCATGGTGTCGCCGGAGACGCCGGCATCGATCACCCGGACCTGGCGGCCGGCCGCGACCAGCGCCTGCTGCAGCCTGGGCGCGAAGCCCTCGCCCCGGGGCAGCCCGTAGCCGGCGGTGAGGGAATCGCCGAGCGCCAGAAGCCTCACGGGTGACGTTCCCTGTGCGAGAGCCGGTGTAGCGAAAAGCAACAAAACCTTTTGCAGCGCAGCGCGCCGGCCATATGCAGTGGTCATGAACAAGCTGACAGCCTCCGCCACGCCGCTGATCGCGGCGCGAAATCTCACCTTCGAGGTGGGGTCCAGCGCCGGCCGGGTCAACATCCTGAAGGGGGTCGACCTCCAGATCGGCGAAGGCGAGGCCGTCGGCATCATCGGCCCCTCCGGTTCCGGCAAGACTTCGCTGCTCATGCTGCTGGCGGGGCTGGAGCGCGCGACCTCGGGGCACCTAACCGTGGCGGGGCGCGACCTCTCCGCCCTCGGCGAGGACGCGCTGGCCCGCTTCCGGCGCGAGGAGGTGGGCATCGTCTTCCAGTCCTTCCACCTCGTGCCCACCATGTCGGCGCTGGAGAACGTGGCGCTGCCGCTGGAATTCGCCGGCGACGAGCACGCCTTCACCCGCGCCGAGGCCGCGCTCAAGGCCGTGGGCCTCGGCCACCGGCTGACGCATTATCCCGGCCAGCTCTCGGGCGGCGAGCAGCAGCGCGTGGCCGTGGCCCGCGCCTTCGTTGCCCTGCCCCGCCTCATCCTGGCCGACGAGCCCACCGGCAACCTGGACCGCGCCACGGGCCTCGCGGTGATGGACCTGCTCTTTGACCTCCGGGAGAAATTCGGGACCACCCTGATCCTGATCACCCATGATCCCGCGCTGGCCGCCCGCTGCGAGCGGCAGATCCGCATCGAGGACGGGCTGATCACCAGCGACACCGCCGCCATGGCGGAAGCCGCGGAATGAGGAACCTGCGTCTCGGCTGGACCCTGGCGCGGCGCGAGCTGCGCGGCGGCACCAGGGGCCTGCGCATCGTGCTGGCCTGCCTGGCGCTGGGCGTCGCGGCCATCGCGGCCGTGGGCAGCCTTCGCGCCGGCGTGCAGGCCGGGCTGCAGGCCGACGGCGCGCGCATTCTGGGCGGCGACCTCGAGATCCGCTCCGGCAACCAGCCCGCCGAGCCCCAGGTGCTCGACTGGGTGCGCGCCCGCGGCGGCACGGTCAGCGGGGTGGTTCTGCTGCGGAGCATGCTCATCGCCGATAACGGCGAGCGCATGCTGGTGGAGCTGAAGGCCGCCGACGAGCGCTATCCCCTCTACGGCACGCTCGGGCTGGAGCCGGCCGTGCCGCTGCAGGGCGCGGTCGTGGCGGTCGAGCCGAGCATCGCCGAGCGGCTCGGCGTCTCCCCCGGCGACAGGCTCCGGCTCGGGGAGTCCGAGGTCACCCTGGCCGCCCGCATCACCGAGGAGCCGGACCGCGTCGCCACGCCCACCATCTTCGGCCCGCGCGCCATCCTGCCGCTGAGCCAGCTCGACGCCACCGGCCTGATCCAGCCGGGCAGCCTCGTCACCTATGAATACCGCATCCGCCTGCCGGAGGGCCTCACCGCCCGTGCCTTCTCGGCCGAGCTCGCCGCGGCCTTCCCCGGCGCCTCCTGGCGCATCCGCCGCGCCGACCAGGCGGATCCCGGGGTGAACCGCTTCCTCGACCGCGCCGCCTCCTTCCTGACGCTGGCCGGGCTGACGGCGCTGCTCGTCGGCGGCATCGGCGTGGCGACGGGGGTGCGCGCCTGGCTGGAGGCGCGGGCGCGGACCATCGCGACGCTGCGCTGCATGGGCGCGCCGACGGCGGCCATCTTCTCCGCCTATCTGATCCAGGTGCTGGCGCTCTCGGTGCTGGGCATCGCGATCGGGCTGGTGACCGGGCTTTTCCTGACCTGGCTCGCCGCCCAGGCCCTGGGGGCGGCGCTGCCCATCCCGCCCCGGCTCGCCATCTATCCGGCGCCGCTGGCCATGGCCGCGCTCTTCGGCCTGCTGACCGCGCTCTCCTTCGCGCTCTGGCCGCTCGGCCGCGCGGGGCGAATCCCCGGCGCCGCGCTGTTCCGCGACGTGCTGGGGACCGAGGGCGCCTGGGTCGGCTGGAAGGTCGCCGGGGCCAATGCCCTGGCCGCGATCGCCCTGGTCGCGCTGGTCATCTTCACGGCCGACCGGCCGCTCTTCGGCCTGTATTTCTGCCTGGGCGCGCTGGCGGCCATGGCCCTGTTCCGCGGCGGCGCCTGGCTGCTGATGGCCGCCGCCCGCGCGCTGCGCGGCATCCGGCGGCCCTCCTGGCGCCTCGGGCTGGCCAATCTGCACCGACCCGGAAGCTCCACGCCGATCCTGCTGGTGGCGCTCGGCCTCGGCCTGACCACGCTGGCCGCCATCGCGCAG
Source organism: Roseococcus sp. GW821-FHT12F05 (assembly GCF_058806835.1). Classification (NCBI taxonomy): domain Bacteria; kingdom Pseudomonadati; phylum Pseudomonadota; class Alphaproteobacteria; order Acetobacterales; family Roseomonadaceae; genus Roseococcus; species Roseococcus sp. GW821-FHT12F05. The sequence continues at coordinate 661,978 of NZ_JBXAQB010000003.1, read as the reverse complement.
ATAGAGGGCAACCTGCGCAACGCGATCGGCAGCGAGATGCCGGCCCGCGCGCCCAACTTCTTCTTCATCGACATCCAGCCCGACCAGGCCGTGCGCTTCGACGAGATCGCCCGCGCCACGCAGGGCGTCGAGGAGGTCCGCCGCGTGCCGAGCCTGCGCGCCCGGGTCGTCGCGGTGAAGGGCGTGCCCGCCGAGCAGGTGCAGGTCAGCCAGGACAGCGCCTGGGCGCTGCGCGGCGATCGCGGCCTCACCTATGTCGGCCCCATGCCGGAGGGCACGCGCGTCGTCGCAGGGCAATGGTGGGCGCCGGACTACGACGGCCCGCCGCTGGTCTCCTTCGACGCCAACATCGCCCGCGGCTGGGGCGTGAAGATCGGCGACACCATCACCATCAACGTGCTGGGCCGCGACATCGACCTGACCATCGCCAACCTCCGGCAGGTGGAGTGGCGGAGCCTGGGCATGAATTTCTCGCTCATCGCCTCGCCCGGGCTGCTCTCGGCCGCGCCGCACACGCACATCGCCACCGTCCGCGGCGACGCGGCCTCGGACGCCACGCTGCTGCGGCGGATCACCGACGCCTTCCCCAACGTCTCCGGCATCCGCGTGCGCGAGGCGCTGGAGCAGGTGGCGGCCCTGCTCGCCCGCATCGGCGGCGCGCTGACGGCGACCGGCTCGGTCACGCTGCTGGCCGGCGCGCTGGTGCTGGCGGGCGCCGTTGCCGCCGGGCAGCGCCGGCGCGTGCGCGAGGCGATTTTGTTCAAGACCATCGGCGCCACGCGAGGGCAGGTTCTGCGCGCCTTCCTCGTCGAGTTCGGCGTGCTGGGCGCCTTCGCCGGCGCGCTGGCGGCGCTGGCCGGCACGGCGGCGGCCTACGGCGTTGTCACCGGCGTCATGAACCAGCCCTGGGTTTTCCTGCCGGGAACCCTGGTGGTGACGGTCGCCGGATGCATGCTGCTGGTCCTGAGCTTCGGCTATGCCGGGACGGCGCTGGCTTTGCGCGTCCGACCGGCGCCATTGTTGCGCAACGAATGAGGCGACTCGCCGGCCAGCGAGCCGCGTTCCGGGGCTTCCGAAATCCGTTGAAACGGATTACAGAAACTCCATATCATGGCCGTACGGGTCCATAAGGGCCCTTTTGGAGGATATCACTTCATGGCTTTCCAACCCGAATCGCGGTGGACGCAGCCCCAAGGGGCCACGCCGCAAGGCTGGGGCCGCACGGCTGGCGTGGATGCCGCCTCGCTCGACGCCGGCCTGCGCGCCTACATGCTGCGCGTCTACAACTGGATGGCGTCCGGCCTGCTGCTGACCGGCATCGTCGCCTACATGATCGCGAACGTGCCTGCGGTGCAGGAGTTGTTCTTCACCGTCGTCCGCACGCCCCGCGGCTACGCGACGGCGCCGACCATCCTCGGCTACGTCGCGATCTTCGCGCCGCTGGCCTTCGTGCTCGCGCTCTCCTTCGGCATCAACCGGATGAGCAAGACGACGGTGCAGGCGCTGTTCTGGACCTTCTGCGCGGTGATGGGCGCCAGCATGGCGAACATCTTCATCGTCTACACCGCGACGTCGATCGCCAGCACCTTCTTCATCACGGCCGGCATGTTCGCCGCGATGAGCCTGATCGGCTACACGACGAAGACCGACCTGACGAAGATGGGCAGCTTCCTGATGATGGGGCTGATCGGCATCATCCTGGCCTCGCTGGTCAACATCTTCCTGCAGTCGCCGGCCGTGGCCTTCATGGTCTCGATCCTGGGCGTCCTGATCTTCTGCGGCCTCACGGCCTATGACACGCAGCGGATCAAGAACGACTACATCGAGTACTCCTATGCCGAGGGCACGGAGGAGGCGGGCAAGCGCAGCGTGATGGACGCGCTGGGCCTTTACCTGAACTTCATCAACCTGTTCCAGTTCCTGCTGCAGTTCATGGGCGTCCGCCGGGACTGATCAGGACCTGATCCACGAAACGAGGCCCGGCGGAGCGATCCGCCGGGCCTTTTTCATGCCGGGATGACGGGCTTCAACCCGGACGCCTCGATGGCAAGGAGGAGCGTCTCCAGGTCCAGCCTCGTATCCGCGCAGACATGGCCGCTCGCGGGGTCGACCGTCACGACGGCGGCGGGATCGCGCGCCTCGACCGCCAGGACCAGTGCCTCGCGGGCGAGCCGGCAGGCCATGCCCTCCACTGCCACCTCAAGGATGGTGGACATCCGCCTTGCCTTCCATGTGCTCCAGGATGGGGCATTCCGGCCGGTCGTTGCCCTGGCAGTTCCGCGCGAGGTGCCGCAGCGAATCCGCCACGGCCCGCAGCGAGCGGGCCTTCTCCTCCAGCGCCTCCACATGGCTGAGCGCGATGCGGCGCACCTCCGCGCTCTGGCGGGTGTCGTCGCGCCAGAGGCCCAGCAGCCGCTTCACCTCGGAGAGCGGGAAGGCCAGGTCCCGCGCATGCCGGATGAAGCGCAGCACCGCCACGTTCTGCTCGGTATAGGCCCGGTAGTTGTTCTTCCGCCGCTGGGGCTGGATCAGCCCGAGGGTCTCGTAGTGCCGGATCATCTTGGCGCTGACGCCGCTTGCTGCGGCCGCCTCACCGATATTCATGCTTCGTCCTCCGAATTGCCGAGGTCGCCATACCCATCCGCGGGGCCCCTCGCGGCCGTGCAGGGGCCGATGCCACGGTCTCCTGCCATCACAGGGTCAGCTTCCCAAACGCGGCAAGGGCCGGTCCGGTGGCGGCCGGATTGAGATTTGGCGATTTTTTTGCGGCGCGTTCCGCCCGCGGCCACGGCGCGCCGAGTCGCCGGCCGGGAAGGGATCGGAAAAGGGTGCCGCCTGTCATTCGCCATGAGGTCCGCGCCGGAGCCCTCATCATAGGAACGTCAAATAGGAAGCACCTTGCTCTGGCGCAAAGCCTCGCGCACATCTCTTCCATGCGTTCCCTCCTTTTCGCGATCCTCCTCGGCCTGGCGCTGGCATCCCCCGCGCTGGCGCAGGGGGCTGCCGAGCCTCCGGGATTCCGGGTCGTCAACCGGACGGGCGCCGACGCCACCCAGCTCTTCGCGGTGCGCAGCCCCCGAGGCGGCCAGGGCGACTGGGGCGGCAACCTCCTGCGCCCCGACCGGCCGCTGACCGACGGCGGCGGTTTCCGCGTGACCCCCAATGCCGATGCCGGCTGCCGCTTTGATTTGCGCCTCGTGCTGTCGGACACGCGCGAGGTGCTGTTGCGCGACCACGACATCTGCGCGAATCGCAACATCGAACTCGCCAATGCCCGGCCGCCCGCGCCGGCGGCGGCGCGGCAGCCCACCTCCGGCCCGCTGGCTGGCCCCGCCCCCGGCACGCAGCAGGCGCCGCCCAATGCCCAGGCGAGGACGGTCTCCACCGGCACCGGCTTCCTGGTGGCGGACGGGCGCGTGATGACCAACCACCACGTGGTGGACAACTGCAATCGCATCATCCTGCGCACACCCACCGGCCATTGGCTGGCCGCCGTGCCGCCGGCGCGGATGGACGCGGCGCTGGACGTCGCGGTGCTGAACGTGCCTGGCCTCGTCGGCCCCGCCGTCGCCTTCCGCACCGCGCCCGCCATCCGCCGCGGCGAGGGGGTGGTGGCCTACGGCTTCCCGCTGGCGGGCCTGCTCAGCTCCGACCCCAAGCTCACGCGCGGCGAGGTCAACGGCCTGCGCGGCATCGGCGACAACCCGAACCAGTACCAGATCAGCGCCGAGGTCCAGCCGGGCAATTCCGGCGGGCCGCTGGTGGATATGCAGGGCAACATCGTGGGCGTGGTCGTCTCCAAGCTGAACGCCCAGGCCGTGAGCCGCCGGACCGGCGACATCGCCCAGAATGTGAATTTCGCGGTGCAGGGCCAGGCGGCGCTGGGCTTTCTCCGCCGTGCCGGTGTGAACGCGCGGACGGCCGAGAGCACCGGGCCGGAGCGCAGCGCGCCGGATATCGGCGAGATCATCCACCGCAGCACCCTCTTCATCCGCTGCGAGCGATGATGCGGCCCCGCAACGTCGCCGGGGCCCACCCCTCGCGGAACCCCGCGCCCTTGGCTAGTCTGCGCCCAACCCCAGGGAGATTTCCATGCAACGCCGCGCATTGCTTGCCGCCCCGATCCTCACCCCTGGCCTCGCCGCGCCCGTGCTCCTGACCTCGCAGGCGCAAGCGCAGGCGCCGCGCATCCTCACCGAGGAGTTCATGGTGCCCGCTGGCGAGGCCAGCCCTGGCATCGAGATCTTCGTCCGCAACAAGCGGCCGGAGACCATGACCTCCTTCTCGCCGGGACGCACGCTCATCATGGTGCATGGCGCGACCTACCCCGCGCACACCGCCTTCGACCTGCCGCTCGGCGGGCTGTCCTGGATGGACTACATCGCCGGCCGCGGCTTCGACGTCTGGTGCATGGACATCCGCGGCTATGGCCGCTCGACCCGCCCGCCCGAGATGTCCCAGCCGCCCGAGGCCAACCCGCCGATCGTGCGCGGCGAGACGGCGGTCCTCGACATCGCGGCCGTCTCCGCCTTCGTGCGCGGCCGCCGCTCCATCCCGAAATGCATCCATCTCGGCTATTCCTGGGGCACGGCGCTGATGGGCCGCTTCGCGGCCGACAACCCCGCGGTGGTCGAGCGGCTGGTCCTCTACGCGCCGGTCTGGCTGCGGCAGACGGCCTCGCTGGCCGATCCCGGCGGCGAGCTCGGCGCCTATCGCTACGTGACGCAGCAGGCCGCGCGCGAGCGCCGCGGCGCCGGCGTGCCCGAGGCGGCGCGCGCCGCCCTCGTGCCGGCCGGCTGGTTCGAGCACTGGGCCGGCGTCACCTGGGCGACCGACCCCGAGGGCCTGCGCCGCAACCCGCCCGCGCTGCGCGCGCCCAACGGCAGCACCGCCGATGGCCGCGAGTTCTGGTCCGCCGGCAAGCCCTTCTACGAGCCGGGAAAAATCACCGCGCCGACGCTGCTGGTCCTCGGCGAATGGGACCAGGACACGCCGCCCTACATGGCGCAGACGCTCTTCCCGCTGCTCACGGCCTCGCCGGGCAAGCGGCTGGTGCTGCTGGGCGAAGGCACGCATGGGATGTGGATGGAGCGCAACCGCGGCGCCCTCTTCCAGGCGGTGCAGGTGTTCCTCGAGGAGGCTGCTGCGTGAGTTCCTTTCCTGATACGCCTACGATCTGCTTCGCCCATGTCGTCTACCGCAACGGCGACCGCTTCGCCGAGCGCGGCGGTCCCTACCCCTCCTTCGAGGTGCGCACGCTGGAGGAGCTCCAGGCCCGGGCCGGCGAGGCCGACGTGCTGGTCTGCAGCGGCTTCTGGCGCAACAGCCTGCCCGAGCTCGCGCCCCGGCTGAAGTATGTGCAGGCGCTGTCCTCCGGCACCGACGCCTTCGACCGCGGGGTGCTGAAGCAGCACGGCATCACCCTCTGCAACGCGGCCGGCGCCAATGCCGCGGCGGTGAGCGAGCATGCGGTCGGGCTGATGCTGGGCATGGTGCGCCGGCTCTTCGTCGCGCGCGACGACCAGCACCGGAAGCACTGGGCGGGCATGAAGGGCGACTTTGCCATCCGCGAGGACGAGCTGGCCGGCAAGACGGCCATCGTCGTGGGCATGGGCAATATCGGCGTCCGGCTGATCAAGCTGCTCAAGGCCTTCGAGATGACGGTCATCGGCATCCGCGCGAATCCGGCCTCCGGTGCCGCGGGCGCCGACGAGGTGCATGCGACCTCCGAGCTGCCCAGCCTCCTGCCCCGCGCCGATTTCGTGGTCCTGGTCTGCCCGCTGACGCCAGAGACGACGAACCTCATCGACGCCAGCGCCTTCGCGCTGATGAAGCCCACCGCCTATCTCGTGAACTGCGCACGCGGCAAGGTGGTGGACGAGGAGGCCCTGATCGAGGCGCTGCAGTCGGGCCGCATCAAGGGTGCGGGCCTCGACGTGATGGCGGTGGAGCCGCTGCCGCAGGATTCGCCGCTCTGGACCCTGCCCAACGCCTTCCTCGCCCCGCATACGGGCGGCGAGACCTGCGCCTTCGAGGACAATGTGCTCGACATCATGATGGAGAACATCGACCGGCTGAAGGGCGGCCGGACGGACCTGGTGAACAAGATCGTCTGATGACCACCGAGGAGACCATCGCCGCCATCCGGGCGGACCAGAAGTACAGGTCGGCCTGCGACACCATGCGGGCCGAGCACGACCGCATCGTGGGCGACATCATCGCCCTGACGGAGATCCCGTCCCCGCCCTTCGGCGAGGAGAAGCGGGCCGCCGCCTATCTGGAGATGCTGAAAGCCCATGGGCTGGAGGAGGTCAGCCAGGACGAGGTCGGCAACGTCTTCGGCCTGCGCCGGGGCTTCGGCAATGGCGACATCATCGTCGTCGCCGCGCATCTCGACACCGTCTTCCCGGCCGGCACGGATGTGCGCGTCCGACGCGAGGGCACCAGGCTCTTCGCGCCGGGCGTGGGCGACGACACGCGCAGCCTTGCCGTGAATCTCGGCTTCCTGCGTGCCATGGATGCGGCGGGCATCCGCACGCGGCACGACATCCTCTTCGTCGGCGATGTCGGCGAGGAGGGGCTGGGCGACCTGCGCGGCATCCGCCACCTCTTCGCCAGCCACCCGAAGCGCGAGCGCATCCGCGCCTTCTTCACGGTGGACAGCCCGGAAGTGGACCGGATCGTGACCGGCGGCATCGGCTCGCGGCGCTACCGCGTGGTGTTCAAGGGGCCGGGCGGGCACAGCTTCGCGGCCTTCGGGATGGTGAACCCCATGTACGCCATGGCCGAGGCGGCGCGGACGCTGGCGGCGATCCAGGTGCCGCGCGAGCCGGTGACGACGCATTGCGTCAGCGTGGTCGGCGGCGGCACCTCGATCAACGCCATCCCCGAGACGGTGACCATGGAGGTGGACCTCCGCTCCGCCTCGCTGGACGAGCTGAACAGGCTGGACAAGGCGTTTCTGGCCGGCGTGGACGCCGCCGTGGCAGCCGAGAACGCGGCGCGCGACGGCACCATCACGGTGGAGCTGATCCGCGTCGGCGACCGGCCGGCCGGGCACACGCCCAACGGCACGCCGATCGCGCGGCTGGCCGCGTCCGCGGTGGCGGCGGAGGGGTACACGCCCTCCTTCGAATGGTCCTCCACCGACGCCAATATCCCGATGAGCCTCGGCATTCCGGCCCTGCGCATCGGCTCCGGCGGCAAGGGCGGGCGGGCGCATTCGCTGGAGGAGTGGATCGACGTGGAGATCGAGGGCTCGCTGCGCGGCATGCGCGCGAGCCTTGCGACCATCCTGGCCGTGGCCGAGATGGAAACCGCCTGATGGCCCGCGTCGTCCCTATGGGCGACGTACGCCTCAAGACTTTGGTCATCTATACTCGTCCCAATGGCGAAGGCCGCGTCCAAGCGGCCCGCCGATCGGGAGAGACATGACCATGCAGCGCCGCGCCATCCTCGCCACGCCCTTCCTCGCCTCCGGCGCCTTCGCCCAGGGCGCGTGGCGCCCGAGCCGCCCGATCAACATCATCGTGCCCTTCGCGGCCGGCTCCGGGACGGATTCGGTGGCGCGCGTGGTGGCGCAGATGCTCTCGGCCGAGCTCGGCGGCGCCAATATCACCGTGGAGAACCGCGCCGGCGCCAACGGCACCATCGCCGCGACGGCGGTGATGCGCAGCCCGGCCGACGGTCATACGCTCTTCATCACCACGAACACCACGCACGCCGCCAATCCCTGGCTGCTGAAGCGGCTGGACTACGACCCGATCGCGGACTTCACGCCGCTCAGCAAGCTCGGCAACTACATCTTCTGGCTGACGGTCAACGCTGAGGTCCCGGCGCGCTCCTTCCAGGAGTTCATCGCCCTCGCCCGCGCGAACCCGGGGCAGATCAGCTACGCCAGCGGCAACGGCACGGGCATCGTGGCCGGCGCCACCATCGCGCGCCTCTCCGGCGTCGAGATGCTGCACGTGCCCTACCGCTCCACGCCGCCGGCCATCACCGACGTCATCGCCGGGCGCGTCTCCAGCATCGTGATCGACCTGACGCCGTCGATGGGCCATGTGCGCGAGGGGCGGCTGCGGCCGCTCGGCATCACCAATGCCGCGCGCTCGGCCCTGGTGCCCGACGCGCCGACGCTGGCCGAGCAGGGGCTGGCGGGCTTCGACCTGCTGAGCTTCGCCGCCCTCTTCGGCCCCGCCCGCCTGCCGCCCGAGGTCACGACGACGCTGGGCGAGGCCATGCAGCGCATCGGCGCGCGTCCCGAATACCGCGCGCGCATGGCCGAGATGGGCTTCGACGGCGGCACCTCCACCCCCGCGGAGCTCGGCGAGTTCATCCAGCGCCAGATCGCCGCCTGGGGCGAGATGATCCGCGGCGCGGGCATCGAGCCAGAATAGATGGTGCGCCGGCGCCGCAGATCCGGCTGGTGGCGCCGGCTGATCGCGGGCTTCTGGCTCCTAGTGGTCGCCGTGCTGCTGGTGGGCGCCACGGCGATCTGGCGGACCATCCCCTCCGACAACATGGAGCTGCAAATCGCCGGCCTCTCGGCCCCGGTGACAATCGCCCTGGACGAAGCTGGCATCCCCCGAATCCGTGCCCGAACCGAGCGGGATGCCGCCATCGCCATCGGCTTCCTGCATGCGCGGGACCGCCTGTTCCAGATGGAGATGATGCGCCGCGGCGCGCAGGGCCGGCTGTCCGAGATCGCCGGCAGCGCCACGCTCCGCAACGACCGCTTCGTCCGGCTGCTCGGCCTCGCCCAGCGCGCCGAGGCCGACTACGCGGCGCTGGATGCCGACACGCGCGGCATGCTGGAGGCCTATGCCATCGGCGTGAACGCCTGGATCGGCGAGCGCGGCCGCTTCTCGGCGCCCGAGTTCCTGGCCCTCGGCACGCCGGAATACTGGCAGCCCGCGCATTCCCTGCTCTGGGCCAAGGTGATGGGGCTCTGGCTGTCCAACAACTGGCGCACCGAGCTGGAGCGCGCGCGGCTCGCCGGCGCGCTGCCGGCCGAGCGGCTGTGGGACCTCTGGCCGGCCGACCGCAGCGCCGGCCGGCCCGACGTCGCCGCGCTGTCCGGGCTGGACCGGATGCTGGCGGCGATCCCGGTCTTCGGCGAGGACGCCCCTCTGCCCGACACGGCCTCCAACGCCTGGGCCGTGGCGCGGGGGGCCGCCGGTGCGCCGATACTCGCCTCCGACCCGCATCTCGGCTACGGCGCGCCGATCCTCTGGTACCTGGCGCGGATCGAGCTGCCGGACGGGCGCTTCCTCGCGGGCGGGACGGTGCCGGGCGTGCCGCTGGTGCTGATCGGCCGCAACGCCGACCTCGCCTGGGGCTTCACCACCACCCATTCCGACACGCAGGACGTCTTCCGGGAGCCGGAGAGCGCGGCGCGCGTGGTCAGGACCGAGATCATCCACGTCCGTGGCGAGCCGGACGTCACGATGGAGGTGCGCGAGACCGCCAACGGCCCCGTCATCTCCGACCTCGACGAGATGCCGCGCACCGACGGCGAAGTGCTGGCCGTGCACATGGCCAACCTCGAGCCGAACGACACGGCCGCCGCCGGCTTCCTCGCGCTGAACCGCGGGCGGAGCATCGCCGATGCCCGGGCCGCCGCGGCGCTCATCACCTCGCCGCCGCAGAACATGATGGTGGCGGACCGCGCGGGCGGGATCGCCATGTACCTCACGGGACGCACGCCCATCCGCGGCGCGGGCGACGGCAGCGTGCCGGGCTCCACGCCCTGGACCGGCTTCCTGCCCTTCGACGAGCTGCCGCATGTCGAGAACCCCGAGAGCGGCCTGCTGGTGAACGCCAACAACCGCGTCAGCCCGCCGGACCATCCCGTCTTCCTCTCGCGCGAGTGGTATGGCGACTGGCGCTTCCGGCGCATCCACCAGCTGCTGGCCGAGCCCGCGCCGCGCGACGAGGACCGCTTCGCCGCCATCCAGATGGACGCGGTCTCCCTGCTGGCGCGCGAGGCGCTGCCGGTGCTGAACGCCCTGCCCCGCGGCACGGGCGCGCTGGGCCAGGCGCAGGCGCTGCTGGCGGACTGGGACGGCGAGATCCGCGAGGACCTGCCACAGCCGCTGATCTGGAACGCCTTCATGCGCCGCATGCCGGCGCTGGCGCTGCGGCGCGCCGGCATCCCCAGCGCGCCGGGCAGCCCGGAATTCCTGCGCTTCCTGCTGCTCGACCCCGATGCCGGCTGGTGGTGCGGCGGCGACTGCCGGGCCATGGCGGCGCTGGCCATGGCGGAGGTGGTGGCCGAGCTGGCGCAGACCCATGGCGCGGACCCGACGGCCTGGCGCTGGGGCGCCGTGCACCGGGCCGTCTTCGAGCATCCGCTGCTGCGCATGATCCCTGGGCTGAACCGGGCGATCGAGCTGGCCGTGCCAGCGTCGGGCGACGACCAGACCGTGCAGCGGCAGGGGCCGCGCGGCGGCGCCGGCGGCTTCGACGCGGTGCACGGAGCGGGGCTGCGGATGGTGGCGGACCTCTCCACGCCCGACGGGATCTACGCGGTGATCGCCACGGGGCAGTCGGGCAACCCGCTCTCCGGCCATTGGGGCGACCTGCTGGGGAGCTGGCATGAGGGCCGCCTGCGCCAGATCCCGCGCGAGCCCGCGGAGACCGCGGGGCGCATCCGGCTGGCGCCATAGGGGTGGATTGAGGAGGGCTCTGCCCTCCTCAAACTCCACCCGCCAGGGCTTTTGGCCCTGGACCCTTAAACTGTTAGGTTCCAAGGGCCTTTCGGCCTTTGGTGGGGTGGGTCTGGGAGGGGCGAAGCCCCTCCCAGGGCGCGCCAAAATGCCGTAGAGCCGTCTCGCCAACCGGAAATCCTGAATCATGCTGCAGCCCGTCCTTCTGGGCCTCCTGGCGGCCTTCGTCGGCTTCGCCTCCTCCTTCGCCGTGGTGCTGCAGGGATTCTCGGCCATGGGCGCGACGCCCGAGCAGGCGGCCTCGGGGCTCGTGGTGCTATGCCTGCTGATGGGGCTGCTGGGCGGCGCCTTCTCGATCGTCTGGCGCATGCCGATCTCCATCGCCTGGTCCACGCCCGGCGCCGCGCTGCTGGCGACGAGCGGCGCGCCGGAGGGCGGCTTCCCGGCGGCGGTGGGCGCCTTCCTCGCGGCCTCGCTGCTGCTGATCCTGGCCGGGCTGTGGCGGCCCTTCGCGCGGGCGGTGGAGCGCATCCCGCCCGCCATCGCGGCCGCCATGCTGGCGGGCGTGCTGCTGGACCTCTGCCTCGCGCCGGTGCGCGCGGTGGGCACGCTGCCCTGGCTCGCGCTGCCGGTGGTGCTGGCCTGGGCGCTGATGCTGCGGGTCCACCGGCTCTGGGCGGTGCCGGCGGCGGTCGCAGTCGCCGTGGTGGCGCTGGTGACGGGGCCGGGCCTGCCCGGCGGCGGCACCTGGCAGGCACCGGAGCTCAGCTGGGTCACGCCGAGCTTCCATGCGGGCGCGATGGTGGGGATCGCGCTGCCGCTCTTCCTGGTGACCATGGCCTCACAGAACCTGCCGGGCTTCGCGGTGCTTTCCGCCAATGGTTACCACATCCGGATGCGGCCGGTGTTCCTGGCGACGGGCGCGGGCAGCTTTCTCGGCGGCTTCTTCGGGGGGCAGCTGGTCAACCTCGCGGCCATCACGGCGGCGCTCTGCGCCGGGCCCGAGGCGCATCCGGACCCGCAGCGGCGCTGGATCGCCGGCGTCTTCGCGAGCCTCGGCTATCTCGGCTTCGCGCTGATCTCGGGCGTGGCGGCGAGCGTGGTCGCGGCGGCGCCGCCCCTGCTGATCCAGGCCGTGGCCGGGCTGGCGCTGCTGGCCTCGCTGGCCGGGGCGCTGTCCATCGCGCTCGGGAACGAGGCGATGCGCATCCCGGCCATCGTGACCTTCGTCGTTACCGCCTCCGGCCTCAGCGTGGGCGGGATCGGGCCGGCCTTCTGGGGGCTGGTGGCGGGAGGAAGCCTGATGCTGCTGCTCAGACCGAAGTCATGAGGCGAGAATGCCTTCCACCGCCTCCATGATGGACAGTGCCTCGGCGAGGCTGGCCAGCTCCGTCTCCTCGCCGCGCGTGAGTGCCGCGAGCTTGTCCAGCTGGCCCGCCAGGGTCAGCGGGCGCATCTCGGCATTCGGCATGGCGTCGGGTGCCGCGCGCCACTGGCCGTCGGCATCCAGCTTCTCGGCATAGGACCAGTCGCGCAGCCGCAGCTGGCCCTTGCTGCCGATGATGGTGGTGAGGTTGTGCTCGTCCGCCGTGGTGGTGCCGACGCCGCCGGTCAGCGATACCGGCACGTCTCCGGCCCAGAGGCGGGCGGAGATGGCGGTCTCGGAGCCGTCGCCTGGCGGGTAGGTCACGCTCGCCTCGGCCAGGCGGAGCGGGCCGCCCCAGCGCTGGGTCAGGAAGAGGAAGTGCGAGACGACCTCGCGCGTGAAGCCGCCATCCGCCCGCTTGGACAGCCAGGAGGCCGCGCCCTTCTGCCAGCCACGCGGCCATCCCGCGAAGTCAGCCTTGATCTCGACGCGCTCGATCCGGCCGATCTCCGGGCGCCAGCGGCGCAGCTGCGCGATGGTCGGCGAGGAGGCCATGGGGAAATTCACCGCGGCGCGCTGTCCCCTGGCGCCGGCCACGAATTCGCGCGCGGCGGGAACGTCGGAGGCCAGCGGCTTCTCCAGGAACAACGCCTTGCCGGCCGCCAGCGCGGCCTTGCCGAGGGCGATGTGCGAGTCCGGCGGCGAGGCGACATAGACCGCATCGGCCGCAGCGATGACCTGCTCCACCGAACCACTCATCGCGATATCGCCGGTGATCCCGGCCAGCCGCTCCACCGCCGCGGGCGACGGATCCCACACGGCCACGACCTCGGTGCCATCATGCGCCAGCGCCGCGCGCATGAGCCGCTCGCCCATGATGCCGACGCCGATGATGCCGAGTTTCAGGCGATCAAATGTCATAGGGCAGTCCCACATATTGCTCGGCCAGCGCCGTGCGCGCGGCCTCGGAGTGAACGAGGTAGTCGAGCTCGGCGACCTGCACGCGATGCTCGAAGGGGTCGTCGCCGCTGTAGCGGTGCAGCATCGAGGTCATCCACCAGGAGAAGCGCTGCACCTTCCAGACCCGCTTGAGGCAGATCTCGCTATAGCGGTCCATCAGGGCAGTATCACCGCGGGCGTAGAAGGCGGTGAGCGCCGCCGCCAGCACGCGGACATCTGCCACGGCGAGGTTCATGCCCTTGGCGCCGGTCGGCGGGACGATATGCGCGGCGTCACCGGCCAGGAAAAGGCGGCCGTGACGCATGGGCTCGGCCACGAAGCTGCGCATGCCCGTGACGCCCTTCTGGATGATTTTCCCCTCGTTCACGGCGCCGAGGCGGGTCTGTAGCGCTTCCCAGATGCGCTCGTCCGGCCACAGGGCGAGGTCCTCGTCCGGCGCGCATTGCAGGTAGAGGCGCGAGAGGATGCTGCTGCGCATGGTGGCCAGGGCAAAGCCGTCGGCATGGCGGGCGTAGATCAGCTCGTGGCTGATGGGCGGCGCCTCGGCCAGGATGCCGAGCCAAGCGAAGGGATAGACGCGCTCGTAGATGCGCAGCACCTCCGGCGGCATGGCCTCGCGCGAAGGGCCATGAAAACCGTCGCAGCCGGCGATGACGTCGCAATGCAGCTCCTGCGCCAGGCCGTCCTTCTTCCAGGTGATTCGCGGATGGTCGGTGGCGATGTCGTGCAGCGCGACATCCTCCACCTCGAAATGGAGCGGGCGCCCCGTTTCCAGCTGGGCGGCGACCATGTCCTTCACCGCCTCCTGCTGGCCGTAGATGGTGACGCGCTTGCCCGTCAGCCCCTGCAGATCGATGCGGTGGGAGCCGCCGTCAAAGCGCAGCTCCAGCCCGTCATGCGCCAGGCCCTCGCGCAGCAGTCGGTCGCCGAGGCCGGCCTCGACCAGCGTGTCCACAGCCCCCTGTTCCAGGAGCCCAGCCCGGATGCGGCCCTCGATGTAGGGGCGCGAGCGGTCCTCCAGCACCACGCTGTCGATGCCGACGCGGTGCAGCAAATGCGCCAGCAGCAGCCCCGCCGGCCCAGCCCCGATGATCCCGACCTGAGTCCGCATCGGCTACCCCGCTACCCTAGATTCCCCGAATGGCGCAGACTGGCACGCAGGACAAGGAGCGGACCATGGAACCCACACGCCGCATCGACGTCATCTCCGACGCCATCTGCCCCTGGTGCTGGATCGGCAAGACCAATCTGGACGCCGCGCTGGCCCTGATCGGCCCGGCCGCGGCCGAGTTCAGCGTCCACTGGCGCCCCTTTCAGCTCAATCCGGACATGCCGCCCGAAGGCGTGGAGCGCGCCACCTACCGGGCCCAGAAATTCGGCAGCGTCACGAAGGGCGCGGAGCTCGACGCCAATGTCGCGCAGGCCGGCCGTAACGTCGGGCTGGAGTTCCACCACGACCTCATGCTGCGGACGCCCAACACCATCAACGCACACCGGCTGCTGCAATGGGCCGGCCCGCGGCAGCACGAGATGGCGGAAGCGCTGTTCCGCGCCTATTTCCACGACGGCAAGGACATCGGCGACCTCGCCATCCTGGCCGAAGTCGCCGCCACGCTCGATCTCGATGCCGCCGCCTTCCTGGCGAGCGACGAGCTGGCCGAAGAGGTCCGCGCCGAGGACGCCTATTTCCGCAAGATCGGCATTTCCGGCGTTCCCAGCTTCGCCGTCGACGGGCGCGTGCTGTTCAGCGGCGCCTATCCGGCCGAGCACATCGCCGCGGCGCTGACCCGCCAGGCCGCGTAAGGAGAGACACTTGCCTGCAGTGAACATCAACGCCGATATCGGCGAGAGCTTCGGCGCCTGGCACAAGGGCAACGACCCCGCGGTGATGCCTCTGATCAACTCCGCCAACATCGCCTGCGGGATGAGCGCGGGCGACCCCACCGTGATGCACGAGACGGTGGCGCTGGCGCTCAGGAACGGCGTCTCGATCGGCGCACATCCCGGCTACAACGACATCTGGGGCTTCGGCCGCCGCGCGATGAAGATGAACCCACGCGACATCGAATACATGGTCGCCTACCAGATCGGCGCGCTGATGGGCATCGCGGCGATGCACGGCGCCAAGGTGACGCATGTGAAGCCGCACGGCGCGCTGCACAATGTCGGCATCGTCGACCCCGACGTGGCGGATGCGATGGCGCGCGGCGTGAAGGGCGTGGACCGCGACCTGATCTATGTCGGCCTCGCGCATTCGCACATCGAAAAGGCGGCGCATGCCCACGGGCTGCGCTTCGCGGTCGAGGGCTATATCGACCGCATGTACGACGACGACGGCAACATCACCTCGCGCTTCAACACCGACGCCGTGCACAAGGATCCCGCAGTCGCGGCGCGGCAGGCCGTGGCGATGGTGGTGGACAAGGTGATCCTCACCCGCGGCGGCAAGCGCATTCCGGTGGAGGTGCATTCCATGTGCCTGCATGCCGACGAGCCGACCGCGGAGGTGGTCGGCACGGCGGTGCGGAAGGCGCTGCTGGAGGCCGGCGTGGAGCTGAAGACCCTGCCGGAGATGGGGATCTAGCCTCCGAGACCCCAGAATGCGGCGATACGTGATGTCGCCGAGATCCCGGCCTCCAGCACCCAAGGTCCGGGCCGGCCGCCATCCATCGCCGCATGGATCGGATAGCCATGCGCAAGACCGCCCAGGGTCCACACCTCGACACGCTCGCGCGATCGGGAGCCCCAGGCCCGGCGCCGAACCCCCGGAGAAAGCTCGAAATCCGAGCTGGGCTCCATCTCCAGCCCCTGCGCTCCGCTCCACTGAGCCGCGAGCAGCCCGGCATTGGCGGGATCCACGGTCCGGTCCGCGCCGCCCTGCCAGATGGAGATGCGCGGCCATTGGCGTTCCTTGCGGAGGGGCGAGGCGGCCTGCACGGCGGCGACGAGCGCGGCCCGGCTCCCCAGGGGATCGGCGCGATGCATGCGATGCAGCGCCATGAGCGAGCCGCTCGCGGCGCCGACGGGCATGCCGGCCACGATCGCCCCGCCCGCGAAGAGGGTGGGATAGGCCGCGAGCATGGCGCCGGACATCGCGCCGCCGGCGGACAGGCCGACGATGAAGATGCGCCGGCGGTTGGAGGCGAACCGCTTCGCGGCCTCGCGGATCATCTGCCGGATGGACAAGGTCTCGCCGGCGCCCTGGACGTCGCCCGGACGATACCAGTTGAAGCAGCGCTGCCGGTTGTTCGCGACCACCTGCTCCGGCAGCAGCAGCGGGATTCCCTGCCGCCGCGCCCATGCGATCCATCCGGCGTCCCCGGCGAAAGGGCCGGCCTCCTGCCCGCAGCCATGGAGCACGACGACCAGGGGCGCGCCCTCGGGCATGCCCGGCGGCACGTAGACGAACATGCGCAGCCCTCCCGGATTCGAGCCGAAGCGGCGAAGCTCAGTCACGCGATCGACCGGCGGGGGCGCTTCGGGGGCGGGCCTGGACACGGCCTGCCGAGGCCGCGAGGCCAGTCTGAACGTCGAGGCCTGCAAGCGGATCATGCGCCGCATCAGCCGGAAGGTTTTCGAGATCCGCGCCATGAGACCGCCCGTGCTGCGGAGGTGAAACACCTGGCTCGCGACATCGGTCGGGGCCTCTGCGTGTCTCTTCGGCAAACTGCTAGACAGAGCGGATCGGGAGCAGGGCTCCCCATGTCCATGAGAGGCGAATATGGCCGACGACGAGTACGTCTATGACGAAGTGACGGGGGAATGGCGCCCGGCCGGAGAAGCCGCCGCCGCCGCCGCGGCCGACCGGTTCGAGGTCCGAGACGCCTCCGGAAACCTCCTCGCCGATGGCGATTCCGTCACCCTCATCAAGGACCTGAAGGTGAAGGGCGCCAACCAGACCCTGAAGCAGGGCACGGTCATCCGCTCGATCCGGCTCACGGACAATGCCGAGGAGATCGACTGCCGCCACGACACGATCAAGGGCCTGGTCCTGCGCACGGAGTTCGTGCGCAAACGCTAGCCGCGGGGACGCGCGGGTGGCATCCTGGGCGGGAGGACGCCGGCGAGACACGGTCCAGACAAGGATTCCGCCGAGAATGATCAGACCCACCCGCCGCGCCCTGCTGGGCGCCCTGCCCTTTGCCGCGCCGGCCCTGCTGCCCGGCACGGCCTGGGCCGCCTTCCCCGACCGGGTCGTCACGCTGGTCAACGGCTTCGCGGCCGGTGGCTCCTCCGATATCGCGGCGCGCATCGCTGCCCCGCGCCTTTCCCAGGCGCTGGGCCAGACTGTGGTGGTCGAGAACCGCCCGGGCGCCGGCGGCGCATTGGCGCTGGCCTGGCTCCGCCGCCAGTCGCCCGACGGGCACACGGTCATCATCGCCGATCCCTCCTCGCTGGTGATCGCGCCGATGGTGCAGCCGGACACCGTCACCTATCGCCCCACCGAGGATTTCACGCCGCTGACCATCTGGGGCACGACGCCGATGGTGCTGATGGTCGCGCCCGACCATCCCGCGCGGGACGTGGCCGGGCTGGTGGCCTGGATCCGGGCGCAGGGAGGGCGCGCGGCCTATGCCTCCTCGGGCATCGGCTCCACGCCGCAGCTGGCGGCCGAGCTCTTCCTGCAGCGGGCCGGCGGCGATCCGACGGTCACGCACGTTCCCTACCGCAGCGGCGGCCAGATGCTGGAGGCGGTGCTCAAGAACGAGTGCGGCTTCGGCTTCTCGGTGCTGTCCAGCGCGGCGGGGCATCTGCGCGGTGGCACGCTGCGGGCGATCGCGGTGAGCGGCCAGGCGCGCGCGACGTCGTTTCCCGCGGTGCCCACCATGGCGGAATCCGGCTTTCCCGATTTCGACCTGATCACCTGGTACATGCTGCTGGGACCGCCGGGCATGACGCCCGAGGTGCAGGCCTCCTGGTCCGCCGCAATGGCCGCCACGCTGACCGACGCGCCGACGAAGGAGCGGCTGATCCAGTCCGGGCTGGATCCCGCCGAGCCGTCACCGCCGGCGGCCGCGGCGGCCTACCTCGCGCGCGAGACGGCCAGCTACGGCGCCATCATCCAGGCGGCCGGGGCACGGATGCGAGGGTAGCAGGCTGCGCCTTGAGGGGGGCTTTGCCCCCTCGTTGCCTCCGCTTCGCGGCTAACCCCCAACCAGGGAACACGTTCCCTGCACCTTCATCAGTAAAAGGGTCCAGCGACTGTCTTGAGTGTCAAGCGTTGGCTTGATGCGGGTTGGCTGAGTTTTGCCTGGCGATGCGGGATCGTGCTGCGAGGCAGACCGCCCCTGGCGACTGTTCGGGTTCACGACCATGACAACCGGCCGGCTCCCAGGCTGGACCACGGGCTCTCACGCCCCAGGGCAAAACGGGATGCCGGCCGAGCGCCGATCAGGCCACAAAAAACCGATCACGCACCAGCAAGATACAAGGGCACAAAGCCCTGGCGGGGTTGGCCGCGGAGCGGAGACAACGCGAGAGGGCAGCGCCGTCTCGCAAAGCTATAGCGCCGCGATCACCGCATCTCCCATGGCCTTCGTCGAGATAGCCGTCTCCCCCGGCGCCGCGATATCGGCCGTGCGCGCGCCCTGGGCCAGCGCGGCTTCCACCGCCTTCTCCAGATGCGCCGCGTCCTCCGGCCGGTTCGCGCTCCAGCGCAGCATCATCGAGACCGAGAGAATGGAGCCCAGCGGGTTCGCGATCCCCTTCCCCGCGATATCCGGCGCCGAGCCGTGGATGGGCTCGTAGAGAGCGCGCCGGCGGCCGTTCGCGTCCGGCTCCGACAGCGAGGCCGAGGGCAGCATGCCGAGCGAGCCGATGATGGCGCCGGCCGCGTCGCTCAGCAGGTCGCCGAAGAGGTTGTCCGTGACCAGCACGTCGAAGCGGGTTGGGTTGCGGGCGAGCTGGATGGCGCAGTTGTCGGCCAGCATGTGCTCGAAGCCGACGTCGGGGAACTCCTCCTTGTGGATGGTCTCCGCGATCTCGCGCCAGAGCGCGCCGGATTCCATGACGTTGGCCTTGTCCACGGATGTGACGTGGTTGCGCCGCGTGCGCGCGAGCTCGAAGGCGAAGCGCACGGCGCGGCGGATCTCGGCCTCGGTGTAGGTGTGCGTGTTGACGCCGCGGCGCGAGCCGTCGGGCAGCGTCTCCACGCCGCGCGGTGTGCCGAAATACATGCCCGCCGTCAGCTCGCGCACGAAGACGAGGTCCACGCCCTCGGTGACGCGCGGCTTGTAGGGGCTGCCCTCGGTGAGCGCCGGCTGCATCTTCACCGGGCGCATGTTGGCGAAGACGTCGAGCCCCTTGCGCATGCGCAGCAGGGATCCCTTGCGGCGCTCCTCCGGCGGGATGACCGCGGCCTGGTCGAGGCTGCCCGTGGCGCCGAAGAGGATGGCGTCGGCGCCCCGGATCTGCTCCCAGGTCTCGTCGGGCATCAGCGTGCCGTGCCTGCGCCAATTGGTCATGCCGAAGTCGCGCTCGGTCAGGCGGATGTCGAGGTTGCGGTTCTGGCCGAACCACTGCAGCACGCGCACCGCCTCGGCGGTGACCTCGGGGCCGACACCGTCGCCGGCCAGGACCAGAACCTTCAAGCGACGCTCTCCCAGGCCCAGCCGCGGCTGGCCTTGTCCTTGTCGCGCCAGGCCGCGATGGCGTCGGCGTGCTTCATGGTGAGGGAGATGTCGTCGAGCCCGTCCAGCATGGCCTCGCGCTTGCGGTCGTCGACGGCAAAGGGGATGGTCTCGCCGCGCGGGGTGATGACCACCTTGCGCTCGAGGTCGACGGTGGTGCGGGCGTTGCCGGGGCTTTCCTCGGTCTGCTCGGCGATGCGGCGGATGGCGTCGATCGGCAGCCGCACCGGCAACAGGCCGTTCTGGAAGCAGTTCGCGAAGAAGATGTCGCCGAAGCTGGGGGCGATGACGCAGCGGATGCCCATGCCCATCAGCGCCCAGACCGCGCCCTCGCGCGAGGAGCCGCAGCCGAAGTTCTCGGCGGCCAGCATGATGGGGCTGCCCTTGTAGGGCGCGCCGTTCGGAATGAAGTCCGGGTTGTCGCTGCGGTCAGGCAGGTAGCGCCGACGCTCGAAGGCGTATTCGCCCAGCCCGTCGCGGCCGGAGCCGACGAGGCGCTGGATGGGGATGATCACGTCGGTATCGACATTGGCTTCCATGAGAGGGATCGCGGTGCCCTCGACGGTCCGAAAGGCCTGCATCTCAGTAGCTCCTGACGTCGACGATCGCGCCGGCCAGCGCGGCGGCCGCGGCCATGGCGGGCGAGGCCAGGTGCGTGCGCGCGCCCGTGCCCTGACGGCCCACGAAGTTGCGGTTGGAGGTGGAGACGCAGCGCGCGCCGGAGGGCACCGTCTCGCCATTGGCCGCGACGCAGAGCGCGCAGCCGGGCTCGCGCCATTCGAAGCCGGCCTCGGTGAAGCGGTGGTGCAGGCCCTCCGCCTCGGCCTCGGCCTTCACCTGCTCGCTGCCGGGGACGACCCAGGCGGTGACGTGCTCGGCCTTCCTGCGGCCCTTGATGACATCGGCGGCAGCACGGAGATCGGAGATGCGGGAGTTGGTGCAGCTGCCGATGAAGACCCAGTCCACCTTGGTGCCCGCGATCCTCTGGCCCGGCTCCAGACCCATGTAGCGCAAGGCGGCCTCGAGTCCGGCGCGGCGGCTGGGCACCGTGTCCTCGACGGACGGGACGTGTCCGGTGACGGCGGACACCATCTCCGGGCTGGTGCCCCAGGTGATCTGCGGGACGAGATCGGCCATGTCGATCACCTCGTCGCGCGTGAAGCGGGCATCGGGATCGGAGGGGACCTTGCGCCAGTCGGCCATGGCGGCGTCCCAGGCAGCGCCCTTCGGCGCGAAGGGGCGGCCGGAGAGGTATTCGAAGGTCGTGTCGTCGGGCGCGACCATGCCGGTCCTGGCGCCCATCTCGATGGAGAGGTTGCAGAGGGTCAGCCGCTCCTCGACGCTCATGGCCCGCACGGCGCTGCCGGCATATTCCATCGCCATGCCGGTGCCGGCCGCCGCGCCGAAGCGGCCGATGGCGGCGAGGATCATGTCCTTCGCCGTGACGCCGGCGGGCCGGATACCTTCATAGCGGATGCGAAAGGTGCCGGGCCGGCGCTGCGGCAGCGTCTGGGTCGCGAGCGCATGCACCAGCTCGCTGGAGCCGATGCCGAAGGCCATCGCGCCGACGCCGCCATTGGTGCAGGTGTGGCTGTCGCCGCAGGCCAGCGTCAGGCCGGGCAGCACGATGCCCTGCTCGGGCGCGACGACATGGACGATGCCGTTGCCGGGCGTGCCGATGTCGAAGATGCGCACGCCCTCATGCGCGGCGCGCTCGCGCAGCGAGGCGAGGAGCTTGGCGCCCTTGGGAAAGCTGTGCTCCGTGCGGCCGGGCGCGCTGGAGATGGCGTGGTCCGGCACGGCGAAGACCTTTTGCGGCTCGGCCACGCGGCGCCCCTTCTCGGCGAGCTCGCGCATGGCACGGCCGCCGCTGAGGTCGTGCACCAGCAGGCGGTCGACATAAAGCAGCGACCAGCCCTCGCCGAGATCGGCGATGACGCGGCTGTCCCAGATGCGGTCGAACATGGTGCTCGCCATGGGCGTTCTCCTCCTCCGGTCCTTGCTGGCCGGTCAGTTCTCCGCGAGCGCCGCGACGGTGATCGCGTCGTCCACGCAATGATCATAGCCCGGCTCGCTGTGGATGGCGCCCCCACTCCGCATGGCGGATTGCAGGCGGTCGAAGGGCTCGGGCGGGAAGTGAGGCGTGGCGGTCCAGATGCCCAGGTCCCGGTAGCGCTGCAGGCAGCGGGCCAGGAGCGCCGGATCCATCCCGGGGAAGAAGCCGTCGATGGTGGCCACGATCTCCTCCGGCGTGGCGGCCATGAACCAGCGCTGCGTGGCGGCGAGGCCGCGGATCATGGCGCGGAACTCGGGCGCGTATTCGGCGATGTTCTGCACGCTCGAATAGAAGGTCGTGTAGGAGGTCGGCCCGCGCGAGGCGGCGGCGTGCCAGGCATGGCCGGTGCCCTCCGCCTCCATCTGGCTGACGAAGGGCTCGAAGAGCTGCGCCACGTCGAGGCGGCCCTCGGCGACGGCGGTGGCATTCTCGACCATGGATCTGTCGGTGACGCGACGCACGCTGTCCGGGTCGAGGCCGGCGCGGCGGATATCGTCCTGCAGGGTCCACCAGGGTGTCGGCACCTCGCTGACCGTGCCCAGGGTGAGCGTCGCGAGATCGGTGAGACTGAAGTCGGGCCGCGGCGTCCGGCCGACGAGAAAAAAGGGATCGCCCAGGATCGCCGCGCCGAAATTGCGCAGTGGCGAGGCAGGATCGGCGTCATGCGCGAGCAGGATGCGCATCGGCCCGCCCCAGGCGAGATGCGCCCGCCCCTCCAGCACCGAATCCTTGGCGAGCGAGGGCTGCGTGCCGGAGACCAGCTCCACCGCCACACCCTGCTCCTTATAAGCATCGCGGGCCAGCGCCGCGTAGAAGGGTGCGTAGAAGACGGCACGGAAAGGCTCTTGCAGTCGGATCTGGCGCATGGCTTGCATCGTGGACCCGAGATGCCCCATCGCCAAGAGAGCTCCCGCATGCTTCGCCGCCAGATCCTCGCCGCAGGCACCGCCCTGCCCTTCGCCGCGCGCGCGCAGACCTTCAGCCGGCCGCTGCGGCTGATCATCCCGGTGGGCGTGGCGGGCGTGACCGACATCGCAGGGCGTGTCCTGGCGGAGGGGATGCAGCAGGCGCTCGGCCAGCCCGTGGTGCCGGAGAACGTGGTCGGCGCCGGAGGCACGGTGGGCGCCGCGGCCTACCACCGCGCGCCGAACGACGGGTCGGTGATCTATATCGGCACCAACGGCCATGCGCTGACCAAGGCCGTCTACCCGAACTTCCCGCTCGATCCCGTGGCGGACTTCACACCGCTCGCGCTGGTGGGCCGGCAGCCCTTCGTGCTGGCGGTGCACCCCAGCGTGCCGGCGACCGACCTGCCGACGCTGCTGGCCTGGCTGCGCGCGCAGGGCGAGCAGGCGAATTTCGGCTCGGCCAATCCGGGCGCGAGCAACCACCTCGCCGGCGAGCTGCTCAAGCAGATGTCGGGCACCAGCTTCACCATCGTGCCCTACCGCTCGGCCGCGAATGCCGTGCAGGACCTCGTGGCCGGGCGGATGAACCTCACCATCGACAGCCCCACCATCATCATGCCGCTGGTCCGCTCCGGTGCCCTGCGCCCGCTCGCCGTCAGCACGCCCGAGGCCTCGGCGCTGGTGCCGGGCGTGCCGCCGATCGCGAGCGTGCTGACGGGCTACGACCTCAACGCCTGGCAGATCCTCTTCTCGCGGCCCGGCGCGCCGGTGGCGGCGCAGCGCGCCGTCCAGTCCGCCTGCTTCGCGGCGCTGGCCAATCCCGCCGTGCGCGAGCGGCTGCTGCAGGCCAATATCGAGACCTGGCCAGACCCGAGCGCGGAGGCCGCGCGGCGCTACCTCGCCGAGGAGATCGCCCGCTGGACGCCGCTGGCGTCGCGCATCGCGCCGGGTTGACCCTCACGGCTGCGCCGCCGATCCTCCCGCGCCGCACCGCGGGAGGATCAAACGTGTTTTCGCTGGAGGGCCGCAGGGCCTTCGTCACCGGGGCCTCCGGGCTTCTCGGCGGCCATTTCGCCCGCGTGCTGCACAAGGCCGGCGCCGAGGTCGTGCTGGCCGCCCGCCGCATCGAGGCCTGCGATAAGATCGCCGCCGAACTGGCCCCCCGCGCCAGCGCCGTCCGCCTCGACATCAAGGATGAGGCGAGCATCGCCGCCGCGCTCGATGCGGGCCCGGTCTGCGACATCCTCGTCAACAATGCCGGTATCGCCGTCACGCGCAGCTTCCTCGACCAGACGGCCGCCGACTGGGACAGCGTGCTCGACATCAACCTGCGCGGCGCTTTCCTCGTCGGCCAGGCGGCGGCGAGGCGCATGGTCGCTGCGAAGACGGGCGGCTCGATCGTCAACATCGCCTCCATCCTCGGGCTGCGGGTGATCCCGGGCGTCGCCGGCTACACCGCCGCCAAGGCCGGGCTGATCCAGCTCACGCGGCAGATGGCCGTGGAGCTGGCGCGCCATTCCATCCGCGTGAACGCCATCGCGCCGGGCTACATCGCCTCCGATATCAATGCGGAGTTCTTCGCCTCCGAGGGCGGGCAGGCCATGATCCGCCGCATCCCGCAGCGCCGCCTCGGCAAGCCGGAGGATCTGGACGGCGCGCTGCTGCTGCTGGCCTCGCAGGCCGGGGCGCATATGACGGGCTCGGTCATCACGGTCGATGGCGGCCACTCGATCAACGCAGTCTGAAAGCATCCGACATGGACTTCACCCTCGACCCCAAGAGCGAAGCCAAGCGCCAGGCCGTCCGCGCCTTCGTGAACGACCGGCTGATCCCGCTGGAGGCCGACCGGGCCAGCTACGACGAGCACGAAAACATCTCGCCCGCGCTGCTGCAGATCCTGCGCGCGGAGGTGAAGGCCGCCGGACTCTGGTGTCTGCAGCTGCCTGAGGCGATCGGCGGCCAGGGGCTGCCCTTCACCGGCATGGCCGCCTGCTACGAGGAGATGAACCGCTCCATCTTCGGCCCCGTCTGCTTCAACTCGGCCGCGCCGGACGACGGCAACATGATGGTGATGAACAAGGTCGCGCGGCAGGACCAGAAGGACTGGTGGCTGATGCCGGTCGTCCGCGGCGAGGTGCAGTCCAGTTTCGCCATGACCGAGCCCGGCGGCGCCGGTTCCGACCCCGGCATGACCTACACGACCGCCGAGCGCGTCGGGAACGACCGCTGGCGCATCAACGGCCGAAAGTGGTTCATCACGGGCGCGGGCGAGAGCAAGCACTTCATCCTGATGGCCAAGACCAGCGACGATCCGCGCAAGGGGCTCACCGCCTTTCTCTTCCACGCGGACACGCCCGGCTGGAAGATCGAGCGCCGCATCCCGATCATGGGCCCCGAGGAACATGGCGGCCACTGCGAGATCAGTTTCGATGGGCTGGAGATCCCCGACGAGAACCGCCTCATGGGCGTGGGCGACGGGCTGAAGCTGACGCAGATCCGCCTCGGCCCGGCGCGGCTCACGCACTGCATGCGCTGGACCGGCATGGGCCGCCGCGCGCTGGAGATCGCGCAGGCGCACACGGAGCGGCGCTCCACCTTCGGCGTGAAGCTGGCCGACCGCGAATCCGTGCAGATGATGGTGGGCGAGGCGGCGATGCAGCTCGACATCAGCCGGCTGCTGACCATGCGCGCGGCCTGGAAGCTCGACCAGGGCGACTTCGCGCGCAAGGAGGTCAGCATGGCGAAGATCGTCGCCGCCGATGCTCTGCACAAGGCGGCCGACACGGCGATCCAGCTGCTCGGCGCCAAGGGCTATTCCAAGGACACGCCGGTGGAGTGGATGTACCGCTACGCGCGGCAGGCGCGGCTGGTGGACGGCGCCTCGGAGGTGCACCGCATGGTGCTGGCGAATTTCCTGCGCCGCGAGGGCGGCGGCTTCTTCGCCTGGGGCCATCATGGATGAGGCGCGCCGCAAGGCGCTGAACGCCTGGCTGTCCGAGGCGGCGGGCGTGCCGGTCGAGATCGGCGCCGCCTCGCTGCTCTCGGGCGGCGCGATCCAGCAGAACTGGGCGATCTCCGTCACGCGCAACGGCGTCGCCGAGGAATGGGTGCTGCGCACCGACAATGCCGCAACGCTCGCGGTCTCGCTGCCACGCACCGCCGAGTTCGCGCTGCTGCGCGCGGCCTTCGCGGCCGGCGTGACCGTGCCGGAGCCACTCCATTGCTGCGGGGACACGGCGGTGATCGGCGCACCCTTCTTCGTGATGCGGCGCGTCGCCGGCACCGCGACAGCCTTCCGTCTCGCGAAGCAGGCCGCGGCCGAAGGGGGCGACGCGGCGCTGGTCCACAACGCCGGGCGTGAGCTGGCGCGCATCCACAGCATCACCCCGCCGCGCGACGACCTCGCCTTTCTCGGCGCGCCACCGGCCGATGCGGGCGTGGACTTCATCCGCGCCATGCGCGAGCGCCTCGACGCCGCCGGCACGCCCCGGCCCATCCTGGAATGGGGGCTTTCGGCGCTGGAACGGAATCCCCTGCCGCCCCTGCCCCCGGTCCTCTGCCACAACGACTTCCGCACCGGGAACCTGATGGTGCAGGACCACGCCATCACCGCCGTGCTCGACTGGGAGTTCGCCGCCTGGGGCGATCCGCATGCCGATCTCGGCTGGCTCTGCGCGCCCTGCTGGCGCTTCGGCAACCTCGCGCTGGAGGCCGGCGGCCTCGGCCCGCGCGCGGCGCTGCTGGAAGGCTATGGCCCCGCCGCCGATCCCTTGCGCCTGCCCTTCTGGGAGCTGGCCGCCAGCCTCCGCTGGGCCGTCATCGCCGCCGACCAGGGCGCGCGGCACCTCTCCGGCCAGGAGCGCGGGCTGGAGCTGGCGCTGACCGCGCATATCATCCCCGAGCTGGAGCTCGACATCATCAGCCAGGTGGAGGCCCTCGATGCTGGAAGCACCTGACGCCGCCGACCTCCTCGCCACGGCCCGCGAGTCCCTGCTGCAGAAGCTGCTGCCCGCCCTGCCCGCGCATCTCCATTACGAGGCGCGGATGACCGCGAATGCCATGGCCATCGCGGCGCGCGCCATGGCCGCCGATCCGGCGCCGGTCGAGGCGCGCCTGAAGGCCCTGGCGGGCGACGCCGCAGGCCTCGCCGCGCGCATCCGCTCCGGCGAGTTCGCCCCCGGCACGGCACGGCATGCCGAGGCCGCCGCGCTGCTGCGGGACATCGCGCGCCTGCGCTGCTCGGTGAGCGCGCCGCGCGCGCTGCGCTGACCGCATATCCGCAGGTGCGCTGCCTCTCGATGCGGTGCAGCATGGCGCATGGCTCGCCCCCACGAACGGAGATGTGCCCATGGGTCCGCTCGCCGGTCTCCGCATCCTGGAAATCGCCGGCATCGGCCCGGGCCCCTTCTGCGCCATGCTGCTGGCCGATCTCGGCGCCGAGGTCATCCGGATCGAGCGCATGGATGGCCCGGAGGGCTCCCGCCAGGACGTCACGCTGCGCAACCGCCGCTCCCTCGCACTCGACCTCAAGAAGCCCGAGGCCGTGCAGGCCGTGCTGCGCCTGGCGGAGACCTCCGACGCGCTGATCGAGGGCTTCCGTCCCGGCGTGATGGAGCGGCTGGGCCTGGGTCCGGCGGTCGTGCGCGCGCGGAACCCGCAGCTGGTCTATGGCCGCATGACCGGCTGGGGCCAGGAAGGACCCATGGCGCTGCGGGCGGGGCACGACATCAACTACATCGCGCTGACCGGCGCCTTGCATGCGATGGGCCGCGCCGGCTCGCCGCCCGCGCCGCCGCTGAACCTCGTCGGCGACTACGGCGGCGGCGGGATGCTGCTGGCCTTCGGCCTGCTCGCGGCCCTGCTGGAGCGCGAGCGCAGCGGACAGGGCCAGGTGGTGGATGCCGCCATGGTGGATGGCGCGGCGCTGCTGATGGCGCCCATCTTCGGCCTGCGGGCGCGCGGCCGCTGGAGGGATCGGCGCGCGGCCAACCTGCTCGACGGCGCGGCGCCCTTCTACGACAGCTATGAATGCGCCGACGGGCGCTACGTCGCCGTGGGCCCGATCGAGCCGCAATTCTTCGAGGACATGCTGGTGCGCATCGGGCTGGAGCCGAGGCTCTTCGAGGGCCGCATGGACCCGTCCCGATGGCCGGCCCAGAAGGCGCTGCTGGCCGCGGCCTTCGGCACCCGCCCGCGCGACGAATGGGCGGCGATCTTCGTGGACAGCGACGCCTGCGTCACGCCGGTGCTGACCATGGCGGAGGCGAGCGCCCATCCGCACAATGCGGTGCGCGGCACCTTCCTCGAGCGCGAGGGCGCCATGCAGCCCGCGCCGGCGCCGCGCTTCTCGCGCACGCCGGGCGAGCTGCGCCGCCCGCCGCCGCTGCGCGGCGAGCACGGCCGCGAGATCCTCGCGGAACTCGGCTTCACCCCGCAGGAGATCGACGCCATCGTGAAGTAGGCAAGGTTTTTCCCTGGCCGGCGCCCGGTTTTGCTAGATGAGGCGCTCTACAGGGAGTGAAACATGAAACGTCGTCACCTGCTCGCCGGGGCGCTGGCCGCGCCCGCCCTCGCGCCCGGGCTGGGCGGGGCGCAGAGCTTTCCGAGCCGCCCCATCACCATCCAGATCTCCTTCCCCGCCGGCGGCGCCACCGACGTGCAGATGCGCGGCTTCGCCGAGGCCGCGACGCGCGCCTTCGGCCAGCAGGTGATCATCGAGAACCGGCCGGGCGGCGGCGGCACGCTGCCGGCGGCCAACATGCGCAGCACGCGGCCGGACGGCTACACCCTGGCGCAGTTCGCCCTGCCGGCGATCCGGCTGCCCTTCATGCAGCGCATGGCCTTCAATCCGCGCACCGACTTCACGCCGATCATCCACCTGACGGGCTACCTGTTCATGGTGCTGGTCCGGGCCGAGAGCCCCTACCGGAGCTGGGCCGAGCTGGTGGCCGACGCGCGCCAGCGGCCGACCCTGGTGAAGATCGGCAACACCGGCGCCAACGGCACGCCGCACCTCACCATGGTCGACCTGGCCGAGCGGGAACGCGTGGAGGTCACCCATGTGCCGTTCCGCGGCGAGGGCGACGGCATGCCAGCGCTGATGGGTGGGCACATCGAGGCCATGGCCGCGGGCTCCGGCGCGATCCAGCTGATCGCCGACGGCAGGCTGCGGGCGCTCAACGTCTGGGTGCGCAACCGCTCGCCCAAGCTGCCCGAGGTGCCGACGCTGACCGAGCTCGGCTACCGCGACATGGTGGTGACCTCGCCCTATGGGATCGTGGGGCCGCTGGGCATGGATCCGGAGCTGCTGCAGCGGCTGCATGACGGCTTCAAGGTCGCGGCGCATGATCCGCAGCACGTGGCGACGCTGGCGCGGCTGGACATGCCGCTGGAGTACCTGGATAGCGCCGATTACGGCCGCTTCATCGCCCGCACGGCAGACGAGGAGGAGGCGCGCGTGACCCGCCTCGGCCTGCGGATCTGATCCCGCTCAGGCCGCCAGGGAGACGTGCTGCCGCGACCGCATGAGCGGCTGGATGCGCGTCCCGAACTGCTCCATGCCGATGAGGAAGTCGTCGAAGGTCAGCATCACGCCCTGCAGGCCGGGAATCTCGGCCAGCTCGTCCAGATGCTTCGCGACGGTAGCGTAGGAGCCGATGAGGCGCAGCATCTGCGTAGGCTCGCGCCGCGAGCGGATCATGCGGCCGACGGTGGAATGCGCCTCGGCCTTCACGTCGGCGCCGGCCTGGGAATCGCGCCAGGCGAGGGCCTCGAGGTCGGTGCCCTCGACATAATGCTCCCACTTGGCCATGGCGGCGGCGTCGGTCTCGTCGGCGATGACCATCATCAGCAGCATCGCGCCGCAGCTCTTGCCGGCGGCGGCGTTCGCGGCGAGCAGCCGATCCGTGTGCTGCCGGACTTCGGAGACGTCGTTCACCCCGCCGGCGCTGAGGAAGTTGTAGTCGGCATATTCCGCGGCGAACCGCATGCCGCGGTTGGACTGGCCGGCCGAGATGATCTCGATCGGCTTCGCCGGCGTCGGCCCCAGCCGGCAATCCGTCATCTGGAAGAAGTCACCCCGGAAGTCCGAGCGGCCGGTGGTCCAGAGGTCCTTCATGACCTGGACGTACTCGCTGCAGAAATCGTAGCGGCGGGCGAAGTGCACCTCGCCGGGCCAGATGCCCATCTGCTCGTATTCAGCCTTCTGCCAGCCCGAGACGATGTTCACGCCGAAGCGTCCGGGCGCGATTGAATCGATGGTCGCGGCCATGCGCGCGATGATCGGCGGCGGGATGGTGAGCACGGCCACCGAGGCGAAAAGCTTGATCCGCCGCGTGACCGCAGCCAGGCCGGACATCAGCGTGAAGCTCTCGAGGTTGTAGTCCCAGTACTCACTCGGCCCGCCGAAGCCGCGCAGCTTGATCATGGAGAGCGCGAAGTCGAGGCCGTACTTCTCAGCCTTCAGGGTCACCTCGCGGTTGAGCTCGAAGCTCGGCCTGTACTGCGGCGAGGTGGAGGAGATCAGCCAGCCGTTGTTGCCGATCGGAAGGAAGACGCCGACATCCATCTCACCAAGTCCCCGTCCGCGATGCTGGGATCAGGGTAGGTCCCGGCCGGAATGTCGGGCAATCCGCGGAAGGACACGGGAAAATCGGTCGGAAGCTTGCGCCGCCCAAGGATTGGGCGGCGCGCTCCCGTCGCGGGCACCGAGGCCGT
This sequence comes from Roseococcus sp. GW821-FHT12F05, assembly GCF_058806835.1. NCBI lineage: Bacteria > Pseudomonadati > Pseudomonadota > Alphaproteobacteria > Acetobacterales > Roseomonadaceae > Roseococcus > Roseococcus sp. GW821-FHT12F05. The sequence continues at coordinate 631,676 of NZ_JBXAQB010000003.1, read as the reverse complement.
TGCCGAGAGGCGATCCACCGTTCCGGTGCTCCCGCCTCGGCGGATCGCGCCCTACTGCGCCCGCACCTGCTTCAGGAACTCGCCGGCCTTGTCGCGCAGCACGCCGGCCTGGTTCGCCAGGTCGTTCGAGGCCTCCAGCACCTCGCCCGCCGAGCGCCCGGTCTCGCCGGAGGCGCTGCGCACGTCGTTGATCCGGCGGGTGACGGCGCCGGTGCCCTCGGCCACCAGGGCCGCGCTGCGGGCGATCTCGCGCGTCGCGGCGCCCTGCTCCTCGACGGCAGCGGCGATGGCGGTCGTGACCTCGTTCATCCGCTCGATGGTGAGGCTGATGGAGCGCAGCGCCGTCACGGCCTGCTCCGTCGTGCCCTGGATGCCGCCGATCTGCGCCGCGATCTCCTCGGTGGCCTTGGCGGTCTGCGCGGCGAGGTTCTTCACCTCGCTCGCCACCACCGCGAAGCCTTTGCCCGCCTCGCCGGCCCGCGCCGCCTCGATCGTGGCGTTGAGCGCCAGCAGGTTGGTCTGCCCCGCGATGTCGCTGATCAGCCGCACGACGTCGCCGATCCGGCTCGCGGCCTGGGCCAGGCCCTGCACCGTGCCGTCGGTCGCCCGCGCCTCGTCGGCCGCGGCGCGCGCCACCTGGGCGCCCTCGGCCACCTGGCGGGTGATCTCGGCGACGCTGGCCGCGAGTTCCTCCGCGCTGGCGGCCACAGCCTGCACGTCGGCCTCGGCCCGGCCCGAGGCCTCGGCCACCGCCTCGGCCTCACGGCCGGAGGTCGCCGCCGAGCCGGAGAGGACGTTCGCCGACTGCTGCATCTGCCCTGCGGCCGTCGCCACAGCATCCACCACGCCGCCGATCTCCTGCTCGAAATTATCGGCCAGCTGCGACTGCGCGGTGGCGAGGGTCCAGACCAGCATCGGGGCCACGTAGTCGCCCGCACGGTCGCGGATGGCGGTGACGTTGAGGTCCATCACCTGGTCCGCGAGCGCGAAGCGGGCCCGATGCGGCAGGCGCGAGGCATCGCCCAGAATCTCGCGCTGGTGCGCCGGATTCCTGTGGAAGATATCCAGGCTCTGACCCAGCACCTCCTCCGCCTTCACCGGCAGATCGCCCTCGATCAGGCCCATCAGCCGTGTGCTTTCCGGGTTCATGTAGCGGATGCGGAACTCGTCCTTCGGATCGGCCATCATCACGCCGAGCGGCATCTGCTCCAGCATCTGCTGCTGGGCGAAGGCCTTCTCCACCCCGCCGCGCAGCTCCTCCAGCGCGGTCGCGATCTGGCCGATCTCGTCGCGGCGGTTGCGGTCGGGCACCGGCTCGGCCGTCTCGCCGGCGGCGATGCGGCGCACCGCGGCCGCGATACGGCGCAGCGGCGTGCCGATGGCGCGGGCGGTGATGAGGCCGGAGAGGATCTGGATCAGCGCCACCACGCCGCCGATGATCCAGACGCTGCGCTCCAGGGCCGTCATCGCGGCCGCCGCGGATTGCGCGCGGCTCCGGGCATCCGCCGCCAGCGCTGTGGTCGCGGTGCCGAAGGCGGCCGTCATGCGCTCAAGAACGGGAGCGGTGCGGCTCGTGCGGATCTCGAGGATGCGGGCGCCGATGCCCATCAGCGCCTCCGCCTCGTCGGCCAGCCGCTGGCCGGCCGTGGTGAGGCGGGCCATGTCCTGCTTCACCTCCTCGGCGGCGGCCGAGGTCAGCCGGCGCGCGTGCACGCGGCCCTGGGCGGCGGCGCGGCGCACGCGGGCGGCGGAGGGCGCGTCGTCGGTGGCCAGGTAGCGCTGGATGCCGAGCCGCACCTCGTTCACCGAGGCGACATAGGTGTTCATCACGTCGCGCAGCTCGTCGCGGGCATCGCCGCTCATGCCGAACTGCAGGTTGGCGGTCGCCGCCTCCAGCGCCTGATCGAATTCGGAGAAGCGGGGAAAGAAGTCGCGGTCGCGCTTGGCGATCAGCTCGGACCGGGCGGCGGCCGTCTCGTCGAGGCCGCCGCGGAGGGTGGCGAGCTCGGCCTCCAGCGTCTCCAGCGGCTGGGTGGCCGCGGCGGCCGTGGCGTCGCGGCGCGCCGCCTGCAGGGCGGCGGCGGCCTGGTCCAGACGCTCGCGCATCTGCTCCGTCTCCCGCTGGAGCTGGGCGGGATCGTTGGCGAGCAGCACGCCGCGCTGGGCGCTGAAGGCGTCGCCGGCGAAGCGCGCGGCCTCGTCGGCGGCGGCGCGGGCGGCCACGGCCTGGCGCTCCGCCACCTGCTGCTCGGCCACCTGGACGCTCTCGCGCATGACCAGCAGGACCAGGGCAGTCAGCAGCAGGACGGCAAGGCCTGCACTCGTGGCCAGCTTTCGGCCGACCGACAGATCGCGGAAGAATCGCATGGGACCTGATCTCCTCTTCGGGATCGGTCTACGCCCCATCCGGTTAAGAGCCGGTGAACGGCGAGGCCCTCTCGACTCTTCCCGGCGCCGCGCCCAATTTTCCGCGGCAAACCCGTGAGGCCCCGTCCATGTTCTTCGATTTCGAGACCCTTCCCGCGTCCGAACGCTACAAGCTCGTGGTCTCGACCGTCGTGCCGCGCCCGGTCGCCTGGGTGGTGAGCCAGGACGCCGCCGGCGTGGTGAACGCGGCGCCCTTCTCCTTCTTCAACGTCTTCACCGACAGCCCCGTGGTGGTCGGCATCGGCGTCGGCCCCAAGCCCTCCGGCAGCTTCAAGGACACGCTGGCGAACATCAAGGCGCTGAACCAGTTCGTCGTCTGCCTCGTGCCGCATTCCCACATCCACGCGATGAACGCGACCGCGATCGACTTCGACGCCGAGGTGGATGAGCTGGACGAGGCCAGCCTCACCAAGATCCCCTCGACCAAGATCCAGGTGCCGCGCATCGGCGAGAGCCCGGTGGCGATGGAGTGCGAGACCTTCCAGCTCATCCCCGTCGGCCATCACACAATCGTGCTCGGCAAGGTGGTGGCCATGCACATCCACGACGAGGCCGTGATGGACGCGGCGAAGCACTACGTGGACACGCCGAAGCTCGACCTCGTCGGCCGCATGCATGGCCGCGGCTGGTACACGACCACGCGCGACCGCGTGGAGGTGCCGCGCATCAGCGTCGCCGACTGGGAAGCCAAGAAGAAGGGCTGACCATCAGCGGCGCATCCTGTATGCGCCGCGAATGAGACTTTCTCGCAACCGGCCGTGAGCGCGGCCGCGCCGCGGCATCACCGGCCGCTCTGGGTGAGGCTGACCTGGCCGGCGGTGCTGCTGATCGCGCTGCCGCTGGCGGCCGTGCTGGCTGCGGCTATGGTGCCGGCGGGTGCCGTCTGGTGGCACATCTGGCAGACCTCCCTGCCGGAGCTGCTGGGCAACACCGCGATCCTGGCGCTGCTCGTGGCGCTCATGGCGGGCAGCGCGGGCGCCGTCACCGCCTGGCTGGTGACCGCCTGCCGGTTTCCCGGCCGCGACATCCTGCGCTGGGCGCTGCTCCTGCCGCTGGCCATGCCCGCCTATGTCAGCGGCTACGCCTGGGTCTGGCTGATGGACGTCGCCGGCCCCGTGCAGACGGCGCTGCGCGAGGCCACCGGCTGGCGCTACGGCGGCTACTGGTTCCCCGAGATGCGCAGCCTGCCCGGCGCGGCCCTGGTGCTGGCGATGGTGCTCTACCCTTACATCTACCTGCTGTGCCGCGCGGCCTTCCTCGCGCAGTCCACCTGCCTGCTGGAGGTCTCGCGCACGCTCGGCCATTCGCTCTCGCGCACCTTCTGGCACGTGGCGCTGCCGCTGGCGCGGCCGGCCCTGGCGGCGGGCGTGGCGCTGGTGCTGATGGAGGTGATGGCCGATTTCGGCACGGTGCAGCATTTCGGCCTGCGCACCTTCACGACAGGCATCTACGAGGCCTGGTTCGCCATGGCCGACCGCGGCGCCGCCTCGCAGCTCGCGGCCGCGCTGCTCTTCTGCGTGGCGCTGCTGCTGGCGCTGGAACAGGCGAGCCGCGGCGGACGGCGCTTTCACCCGATGACCACGCGGCAGGCGCCCGTCCGGCCCGTGGCGCTGCCGCCGGCGAAGGCGGCGCTGGCCCTGCTGGCCTGCGCGCTGCCGCTGGCGCTGGGCTTCCTGGTCCCGGCCGGCACGATGCTGTCTCTGGCGCTGCGGGCCGGCGACCCGCTGGCGCCGAGCCGCTTCATGCCCTTCCTCACGAACTCGCTGACCCTCGCCGCGATCACGGCCGCGCTGGCCGTGGCGCTGGCCTGCTGGCTGGCCTGGGCGGTGCGGCTGCATCCCAGCGCGCCCGGCCGCTTCGCGAATCGCGCGGTGGGGCTGGGCTATGCCATCCCGGGCTCGGTGATCGCCGTCGGCACGCTGGTGCCCTTCGGCCTGCTCGACAACGCGCTGGACGCCTGGCTGCGCGCGCATCTCGGCGTGAGCTCGGGGCTGTTGCTCTCGGGCACGGTCGCGGCGCTGGTCTTCGCCTATCTCGTGCGCTTCCTGGGAGTGGCGCTGTCCTCGGTGGAGAGCGGGCTGGCGCGGCTGAAGCCCTCCTTCCAGGCCGCCGCACGCTCGCTCGGCGCGGGTCCGGCCGGCGCGGTCTGGCGGGTGGAGCTGCCGCTCTCGCGCGGGGCGCTGCTGACGGCGGCGATCCTGGTCTTCGTGGACACGATGAAGGAGCTGCCGGCCACGCTGATCGTGCGGCCCTTCGACTTCGATACCCTGGCGGTGCGCGTCTACAACCTTGCGGCGGACGAGCGGCTGTCGGAGGCGAGCACCTCGGCGCTGCTGATCCTCGTGGTGGGGCTGCTGCCGGTGGCGGTGCTGGCCCGGGCGATGCGGCAGGGCCGGGACTGACGGGCTATTTTCCGCCGAAGGCTTCGGGCGCGGGCTCGTAGCCCATGCGGCGCAGATAGGGGCCGAAGGCCTGGGTCAGCCGCGCCGCCAGGGCCGGCTCCATCTCGGCGCGATGCCGCTCCGGACGCGCCTTGTTGCGGTGAGTGAAGGCGATGCGCTGCACGTAGAATCGGACCAGCCAGTTGGGGCAGCCGATCCCGAGATGGCCCTTGATGCGGTCGATCGCCTCATCCGTGCGGAAGCCGGTGATCTCGTAGCGCAGCGTCAGGGTGTGCGGCAGGCCGATCCACAATGCCAGCTCGCCGAGATACCGGCGCACCGCGGCGACCGAGTCCTCCAGGGTCACGAATTCGGAGAAGGCCATCTCGCCCTTGGCCCGCGCCATCGCCCCGGCGTCCAGGAGCGCCAGGCAGATGTCGCGGGGATCGCGGTGGTTCACATGCGCCGAGACCAGGCCGCGCGCCGCCAGGGCCTGGTAGGCGGCGATCCATTCGGGTCCGGGGCGGGCATGAGTCTTGATCACGAGGATGCGGTCGCGGAACCGATCGGCCAGCCTCGACAGGACGTCCGGGTCCAGCTCCTGGGCGAAATTGTAGGTGTGTCCGCGGATGAGGCGGAGGTCGGCGCGCAGCAGCGGCTGCCAGTGTCCCCCGAGCACCGCCACTCCGGTGGCGATGCGGAAGGCCAGGGTGCTGCCGGATTTCGGGATGCCGTAGCTGAAGACCAGCATGGCCGGCTCAGCCGGGGGGAGCCGGGGCGTGCAACCCGGGCGCCGCGGGCCGCGGGCCCGCGGGCGATCCCGGTGTCGCCGCCCAGGACCATGGCCGCGGCGAGAATGCTGGTGGTCCCTGCATGACCCTGGCTGCCCGCTATAGGCGGCCAGGATGGCTCAATCCTACTTATATGCCAAGGAACTATATCCTTAGGCTTGGTCCCTGCGGCCTCAGCCGTGGTCCTTGTGCTGGTCCGGCGCGGCGTCGCTGTTGAGCTGGATGTAGTTCGGCAGCCCCATCTGCTCGACCATGTCGAACTGCGTCTCGAGGAAGTCCTGGTGCTCCTCCTCATTCGCGAGGATCGACTTCAGCAGGTCGCGGCTGACGTAGTCCCTGACACCCTCGGAATAGGCGATGCCCTCGCGTAGGTCCTCGATCGCCTTGAGTTCCAGCTTGAGGTCGCATTCCAGGACCTCCTTCACGTTCTGCCCGATCAGGATCGGGTTCAGCCGCTGCACGTTCGGGAGGCCGTTGAGGTAGAGGATGCGCTTGATGAGCTCATCCGCGTGCTTCATCTCCTCGATGCTCTCCTTGTACTCGTGCTTGGCGAGCTTGGTCACGCCCCAGTCGTCCAGCATGCGGGCATGGAGGAAGTACTGGTTGATGGCGGTCAGCTCGTTGGTGAGCTGCGTGTTCAGGTGCTCGATGACCTTGGGATCGCCCTTGGGCATGCTGGCTCGCTCCGGCTTTGTGTGCCGAAGGGATGTCACATCCGGCAGGGCAAAATCAAGTCCCTGTAAAAAAACGACTTAATTGCGAACCGGAGTGAAACTCGTTCGCAGGTCCTTTTGCCGAGGGGCGATTCACGGCTCCGGCGATCCCGCCTCCGCCGATCGCGTGCCCTAGCCGCGCGCCTTGTCCTCGGGCATCTCGCGGAGAATGCTCAGGATTGTCGCGGTGCAGGTGCCGCATTGGGCGCGGCAGCCGCAGCCCTCGTAGACTTCCTTGGGGCGCGAGGCGCCATTGGAGGCGGCGGTGCGGACGTCACCGTCGCTCATCCCGTTGCACAGGCAGATGACCATCGTCTGGAACCCGGCTCCCTTTAGCGCCAGCCGGCGCGCTGCATGAGGCGAAGCGCCTCGGGGGCATTGGCGAGCATCTTCGCCCCGTCCGGCGGCTCGTCGCGGAAGGCACCGAGCGACACCAGGAAGGGATGCGTCTCGGCCTCGGCGACCGCCGGGAACTCCATGTTGCCGAGGGCGAAGATGCGCTGCGCCGCCGGCGTGGTGAGGAACTCCAGGAAGGCGCGGGCCTCGGCCGGGTGCGGCGAGGTCTTCACCAGCGCGGCGCCGGAGATGTTCACATGCGTGCCGCGGTCGCCCTGGCCCTGGTTCGGGAAGATGACGCCGACGCGCTGCGCCAGTTCCCGCTCCTCGGCCTGCTGCGAGATCGACATCAGCCCGAGGTAGTAGGTGTTGGAGATGGCGATCGTCCCCTGCCCGGCCATGACCGCGCGGATCTGGTCGCGGTCGCCGCCGGCGGGCGGGCGGGCCAGGTTGGCAGCGATGCCGCGGGCCCAGGCCTCGGTCGCCTCCGCGCCGTTGGCGGCCAGGAAGCTGGAGGCCAGCGCCACGTTGTAGCCGTTGCCGGAGGAGCGGACGGCGATCTGTCCCTTGTACTGGTCCTTCGACAGGTCCTCGTAGCGCGCGAGGCCGGCCGGCGCGCCCTTGGCCTTGTCGTACATGAAGACGCGGGCGCGGCGCGAGGCGGCGAACCACTGGCCCGCCGGGTCGCGCAGCCCTTCGGGGACGCGGCTGTCGATGGTGGCGGAGGCGTAGGGTTGCGTCAGGCCGAGCTCGGCGGCGCGGGCGAGCCGGCTCGCATCCACGGTCAGGAAGATGTCGGCGGGGCTGTTGGCGCCCTCGGCGCGGATGCGCTCGATGAGCTGGTCGGCATTGGCCTCGATGACGCGGACGCGGATGCCGGAGGCCTGGGTGAAGGCCTCGTGGATCTGCTTGTCGGCGTCGTAGTGGCGCGAGGAATAGAGGCTGACCACCCGTTCCTGGGCGCGGAGCACGGCCGGGGCGAAAAGCCCGGCAGCGGAAGCGGCGAGAAAAACCCGTCGTTGCATGCAACCCTCTGGGGACTGGCGTAGGGTCGCATCCCTAAGGCAATTGCGAGGCGTTCGCAAGGGCAATTGCGAGGCGCTCGCAGTCGCAACGATTTCCGAGGGTTAGGCCGGGGACGGTCCCGGCCCTTCTCGAATCAGCCCGCCAGCGCGCGCAGGAACTTCGCCCGGGCTGAGGCGCCGGCCATCACGAAGACATGGTCCGAGCCGCCCAGCACGAAGCGCGCGCCCATGGCGATGTAGTCCTTCGCCACGACCTCGTCGTAGACGCCGCCCATGCCCATGACCTTGCCGTGCTTCCTGCAGGCCGCGGCCACCTTCTCGTAGGCGGCGCGCACGCGCGGATGACCGATCTGGCCCGGGATGCCCATGGTCGCCGTGAGGTCGCTGGTGCCGAATTTCAGCACGTCCACGCCCTCCACCGCCGCGATGGCCTCGGCGTTGTCGACGGCCTCCTCGGTCTCGATCATGCAGGCGATGAGGACCTCCTCGTTGCTCTCCTTCTGGGCCGTCGCCGTGTCGGGCGGTGCGAAGCCGTAGAGGATCGGCGGCCCGCCCCAGCTGCGCATGCCCAGCGGCGGGAAGCGGAAGGCCTTCACCACCTCCTTCGCCTCCTCGGCCGTGTCGACATGCGGCACGACGACGCCCATCGCGCCGTTGTCGAGGCAGCGCGTGCCCTCGAAGAGTGCGTCCTTGCAGCAGCGCACGATGGGCGTGCAGCCCTGGTTCAGCGCGGCCATGCAGATCTGCGTGGCGGCGTCGACGCTCATCGCGCCGTGCTCCATGTCGATGAAGAGCCAGTCGAAGCCCGTGGCCGCGCCGAGCGCGCCGACCGCCGAGCCGCGCAGATGGTGCACGCCGAAGCCGATGGAGAGCTTTCCCTCGTTCAGGCGCTGCTTCGCCAGGTTCTTCACGATGGGCATGATGCGGTTCCTTCCCGTTGTCGCGGCGGAGCGCATCACGCGGGGCGCGCAGGGTCAATCCGGCCGGATCCAGGCGGACGGCCAGTCCTCCAGGTCGCCGAGGTTCTGGTCTTCGCACATCACGGAATAGAGCGGCTCGGCCGGGAAGTCGTTTACGCGGATCGTGAGCACGCGTCCCTGGAACTCGGCGCGATACGGGACGATGCCGTCGCCGGTGCGGGACCAGATGATGGGCGCGGCCAGGCGCTCGAGCATCCGCACGAGCCGGCAATGGGCCACCAGCCGGCCGAAGGCATCGCCATCCAGCCGGTCGAGGTCCACCGACCAGAATTCGCCGAGGCGCGGGAAGAGATCATGGCGGAAGACGAAGGCGCCGGAGGCCGGATCGAGCGCCATCACGCCGACACCCCCATCCGGCATGCGCACCTCCATCACCGGCCGGTCGGCCAGGGCATAGAGGCGGACCGGCACGATCCCCCGCGGCAGCTCCATCGGCACGTCACCCTCCCTGACCTGGGAAACTTCCCGCGCCCCGCCCGCGTTCCCTCCCTGCGGCAACACGCCGAGAGGAGGGCCAGATGAACGGCACCGTGAAGAACGACAAGACCAGGGCCGAGACCGAAAAGGAGCTCGACCAGGCGCTGAAGGACAGCTTTCCCGGCAGCGATCCCGTGCAGCTCACCGATCCGAGCCAGGGCCTCGGCCGCGCGCCGAAGCAGCCGCGCCCGGAACCCGAGAAGAAGTGAGGCCGCGGCGATGAACGTCTATGCCGGCCCCGAAGGCCGGCGCTGCCTCGTCGGGCGGGCTCGCGTGCCCTGGGACCACGGGCCGATCCTCGTGGCCGGCGAGATCAGCGAGCAGTTCGCCATCCATGCCATCCGCTGTCCCGGCGAGCGGGGCGGACTGGTCGAGATCGCCGTGCTGCTCTCGCCCGGCCAGCGTCCCGATCTGCTGCCGGGCTGGCGGCCCGCGATCCCGGCCGGTCTGGCAGGCCACCTCCTTCGCCTGATGCGGCAGACCGCCATCTGAAGAACATGCCGCCGCATTCCTGCCCGGAAGTTTGCGATGATCCCGCGCAAACATCCCGGAAGGATGCCGCCATGTCCCCGCGCCTGCCATTCGCGCTGCTGCTGCTCGCCACGACCTCGCTGTCCGCCGCCGAGCTGCCGGTGCGCGGCGTCACCCTCTCCTCCGCCGGCCTCGCGCAGATCGAGCGCAGCGGCACCGTTCCCGCCGCCGAGCCCGCCCTCACCTTCCGCGTGCCCACCGAGGACGTGGACGACATCCTGCGCTCGCTGGTGGTCAGCGATCCCGCCGGCCGCGTGGAGGGCCTGCGCCTGCCCGCCCAGGATCTCGCCGCCGAGGCGTTCCGGGGCCTGCCCGTCCGTCCCGAGGATTTCGAGAGCCGCGCCGCGCTGCTCAATGCGCTGCGCGGCGAGCGCATCTCCATCGGCGGCGTCGAGGGCCGCATCGCCGAGGCCACCGAGGCCCGCGGCGGGCTGCGCGTCTCGCTGATCACCGAGACCGGCCTGCGCAGCCTCCGCTTCACCGAGGAGGAGGAGCTGCGGCTGCTCGATCCGGGCCTCGCCGCGCGCATCGCCCGCGCCGCCGAGGCCGTCGCGGCCACGCGCGCGGCGGACACGCGGCAGCTCTCCATCGCGCTGCGGCCGGGGGCGAATGCCGAGCGCGAGATCGCGCTGGCCTATGTCGCCGGCGCGCCGCTGTGGAAGCCGTCCTGGCGCCTCGCCGTGCCGGAGTTCGGCGCCGCCGACGGCCGCGCGCGGTTGATGGGCTGGGCGGTGGTCGAGAACCGCAGCGGCGCGGACTGGACCGGCATCCGCCTCTCCCTCGTCTCGGGCGAGGCGGCGGCCTTCCGCCAGGCGCTCTACACGCCGATCATTCTGCCGCGGCGCGAGCTGCCGATCCTGGGCAGCGGTCAGGTCGACATCGGCGCGGACAGCGGCGCGCGGCCGGCGCCGCCGCCCCCGCCGCCGGCGCCCGCGATGGCCGCGGCGCCCATGCCCCGGCTGTCGGCCCGGGGCGGCGTGGCCGAGTTCGCCGCTTCCACGCCCGCCCCCTCCGTCGCCGACGCGCCGCCGGCCGCCGCGGAAGCGACGGCCGCGGCCTCGCTGGGCCGCGTCGCCTTCACTTTGGCCGATCCCGTCACCATCCGCGCCGGCGAGACGGCCAACCTGCCCTTCCTCGACCAGCGCCTGAACGCCGAGCGGGTCTGGTGGGCGCAGAACCTGACCGCCCGCTATCCCCTGCAGGCCGTGCGCCTGCGCAACGAGACGAATCACGCATTGCCGGGCGGAATCGTGACGGTCTTCGGCAGCACGGGCGCGGAGGCGGGCGGATTCCTCGGCGACACGCAGCTCCTCGGCCTGCCGCCCGGCGAGACGCGACTGCTTGCCTTCGCCCGCGACCGCGAGGTGCAGTACACCGTGGCCCAGCGCAGCGACGCCACGCCCATCCGCGCCGAGTTCCGCCGCGGCGCCGTGGTCGCGACCTTACGCGCGGTGCACACCGTCGCCTTCGCCATCGACCCGCGCGGCGGCCGCGGCCGCTTCGTCGCCGACCTGCCCCGCCGGCCCGGCGAGACCCCGCGCTTCGTGCCCGCCTCCGAGGGCGATTTCGGCCTCCGCGTGGAAGCCATGCTGGAAGGGCGCCCGGTCAATCTCGACTGGAGCTGGGAGCGGGAGCAGCAGCAGACCATCCCGCTCTGGGAAGCGGCCCTGCCCGACCCTCTGCCGCCCGTCTGGCGCGACCTGAACCTCGAGCGCGACCCGGCGCGGCTGCCCGGCGGCACCGACCGGCTGGACGCGCTGCGCAACGTCCTCTCGCGCCTGCCCGAGGGCGCGCCCGGCCGCGCCGACCTCACGGCCCTCATCGCGGACTACACCCAGGCGCGGCAGCTCATGGACGCCTTCCGCACGGCCGCCCGCGCCTCTGCCGCCGCCGAGGCCAACCTCGCCCGTGCCCGCCGCGCCTTCGAGGACCGGACGGGCAGCGAGAAGGAGGGCGCGCGGCAGCAGCTCAACGCCGCCTCGATCGAGGCGGGACGGCTGGGGACCGCCGCGGACAACGCCTGGACGGCCTGGCGGGCTGCTGCACAGAAGGTCGTCGCGCGCGGAAGCTGATCGCCCGCTTCCGCAGACGCGATGGTGCGGCGCAATATAGGGCGATGGCCGCACCCGAATCCGCCGACCGCGCCGCCAGCGCCATCCACCTGCCGCTCTGGCTGCTGGTGCTGATCACCACCTCCGGCACCTTCGGCATCCATGTCTTCGTGCCGGCCCTGCCGCAGGCGGGCGCCGCGCTCCAGGCGCCGGGCGCGCTGATGTCGCTGACCATCAGCCTCTACGTGCTGGGGCTGGCGCTGGGGCAGCTCTTCTACGGGCCGGTCTCGGACAGCTTCGGGCGGCGGCCGGTGCTGCTGGCGGGGTTGACGCTCTACAGCCTGGCCGGCCTGATGGCGGCCCTCGCCCCGGAGGCGCACTGGCTGGTCGCCGCGCGGCTGCTGCAGGCGATGGGCGGCTGCGCAGGACTGGCGCTCGGCCGCGCCATGGTGCGCGACGTCTCGCCGCCGCGCGAGGCCGCCTCGCGGCTGGCCGTGCTGAACCTCGCCGTCTCCGCGGGCCCGGCCATGGCGCCGCTGATCGGCGGATTCCTCGCGGAGCAGCTGGGCTGGCGCGCGGTGCTGCTTTTCCTCAGCCTGATGGGCGCGGCCACCACCCTGCTGGCGCTGCGCATCCTGCCGGAGACCAACCGGGGCGGCCAGGGCCGCAGCGTGGCGGCCCTGGCGCAGGACTACCGGCGGCTCATCTCCTCGCCGGCCTTCCTCGGCTATGCCATCGGCGGCGGCTGCGCGACCACGAGCTGGTACGCCTATCTCACAGCCCTGCCCTTCATGGTGATGGACCAGCTCGGCCGTCCGATCCGCGAGGTGGGGTTCATCGCGATCACGCTGATGCTCGGGACCTCCCTGGGCAATATCCTGGCGGCGCGGCTGCTGCGGCGGTTCTCGCTCGCCGTGCTGCTGCCCTGCGCCAGCCTGGTCGGCGTGCTGGGCACGCTGATGTTCCTGGCCTCGGTGATGACGGGGCATCTCACCCTCGTCGCCGTCGTCGTTGGACCGCTGATCTACATGGTGGGGGTGGGCATCACGAGCCCGCTCTCGCTGACCAAGGCCGTCAGCGTGAACCCGGCGGTCATCGGCTCGGCCGCGGGGCTGTACGGCTGCGCCCAGATGGGGGTGGGCGCGGTCTGCGCGGCGCTGGTGGGCTTCGGGAGCAATCCCGCGGTGGCGGCGGCCACGATCCTGGCGGGCGCGACGGTGCTGGGCCTGCTCTGCTTCGTCCTGGCGCTGGCCTGGGAGCGGCGGGCCTAGGCCAGAGCGCGCAGCCCGGCGCGCAGGGTCCGGAGATCGTTCGGCGCGAGAGCCGCTTCGACCTCCGCATGCTCCCTCGTCCAGATGGGCACGGCGTCCTGCAGCACGGCCTGCCCTTCCGGCGTCAGCTTCAGCCGGCGGTTGCGCCGGTCCTGCGGATCGACCGCGATCTCCAGCAGGCCCCGGCGCTCCAGCGGCTTGAGGTTGGCGGTGAGCGTGGTGCGGTCCATGGCCAGCAGCGACGCGACCGAACCCATGGTCGGCGGCTCCGGCCGGTTCAGCGACATCAGCAGCGAAAACTGCCCGCTCGTCAGCCCGGCCGGGCGCATCGCCTCGTCGAAGCGGCGCGCCAGGGCGCGGGCCGCGCGCTGCGCCGCGAGGCACAGGCAATGGTCACGAACATGCAGCGTGGTCTCGAAGGGCACGCGGTTTGACATCGCCTAATTACGTTGATATCAACTTAATATGTCAAGGCCGGAACGGCCTCGCAACGGAGGAGATCCGCATGAGCTATGTCCAGGGCTTCGTGGTTGCCGTCCCGTCCGCCAGCCGCGAGGCCTATCGCGCCCATGCGGAGAGCTACGTGGCCCTCTTCCAGGAGTTCGGCGCGCAGCGCGTCGTCCATGCCTGGGGCGACGACGTGCCCGACGGCAAGCTGACCGACCTCAAGGGCGCCGTGCAGGCGAAGCCGGACGAGACGGTCGTCGTGTCCTGGCACGAATATGCAAGCGAGCCCGCGGCGATGGCGGCCTATGGCCGCATGATGTCCGACCCCCGCATGAAGACGCTGATGGAGGCCGGCGCGCCCTTCGACGGCAAGCGCGTGATCTATGGCGGCTTCGCCTCGCTGCGCGACGATGCCCGGGCCGGCGGCGCGCCCTATGTCGACGTCGCCATCATCCCCGTCCCCACCGGCAGGAAGGACGAATTCGCCGCGCGCTCCGCCGCGATGGCGGAGGTGCTGAAGGAGCACGGGGCGACGCGCGTGGTGGACGGCTGGGGCGCGAATGTGCCGGAGGGCCAGGTCACCGACTTCCGCCGCGCGGTGAAGGCCACGCCGGAGGAGACCGTCGTCTATTCCTGGATCGAGTGGCCCTCGAAGGAAGCGCGCGAGGCCGGCTGGCCGAGGGTCATGGCCGATCCGCGCATGCAGGGGGAGATGCCCTTCGACGGCAAGCGCATGATCTTCGGCGGCTTCGCCTCGATCCTGGATGCCTGAGGGATCTCGGACGCTGGTTCAGAAGACGGCACGTTGCAGGCAGTGGGGGAATTCCAGTGGGATCGGTCAGGGTGGCGGGGTTTTCGGTGTCGCTGGACGGGTTCGGAGCGGGGCCTGAACAGAGTCTTCAGGATCCCCTGGGGCGAGGTGGGAAGGAACTGTTCGGCTGGTTCTTCGGGACGAAGACCTTCCGGGCCATGATCGGCCAGGGCGGCGGCTCGGAGGGCGTGGACGAGGCCTTCGCCCACCGGTCGATGGACGGCTTCGGCGCCTTCATCCTCGGCCGGAACATGTTCGGGCCCTCCCGCGGGGAGTGGCCGGATGACGGCTGGAAGGGCTGGTGGGGGGACAATCCGCCCTATCACGCGCCGACCTTCATCCTGACGCATCAGGCCCGCGCGCCGATCGCGATGGAGGGCGGCACCACCTTCCACTTCGTCACCGACGGGATCCACGCCGCGCTGGAGCGCGCCCGCGACGCCGCGGGGGCGCGCGACGTCAAGATCGGCGGCGGCGTGGCGACCGTTCGGCAATACCTGCAGGCCGGACTGGTCGACGAGCTGCACCTCGCGGTCTCGCCCGTCCTGCTCGGAACGGGCGAGGCGTTGTTCCAGGGCCTGGACCTCCCGGCCCTGGGTTACCGGGTGACGGAATCCCAGGCCACGGAGCTCGCGATGCATGTCGTGCTCGGACGGCAGGGGCACGTATCGGCCTAAGCCGCCGCGGCGCCCGGCACGATCAGCGCGACCAGCGTCTCCAGCCGGTCCGCCTCCTCCGGCGGCTTGTCGCGGCGGATGCGGGCGATGCGCGGGAAGCGCAGCGCCACGCCGGACTTGTGGCGCGTGGAATATTGCGCGGCATCGAACTCCACCTCCAGCACGAGGCCGCGCTCGACCTCGCGCACGGGGCCGAAGCGGTTGGTGGTGTGGTTGCGGATCCACTTGTCGAGCCAGAGCAGCTCCTCGTCGGTGTAGCCGGAATAGGCCTTGCCGATGGGGACCAGCTCGTCCCCGCGCCACAGCCCGAAGGTGTAGTCGGAATAGAAGCTGCTGCGCTTGCCGTGGCCGCGCTGGGCGTACATCAGCACCGCGTCCACACTGAGCGGGTTGCGCTTCCACTTCCACCAGGGGCCCTTGATGCGGCCGGGGGAATAGATGCTGTCGCCGCGCTTGAGCATGAGCCCTTCGATGGAGGCCGCGCGGGCGCCGGCGCGAATCTCGGCCAGTTCCTCCATGGTGCCGAAGGGGATGAGGGGCGAGAGGTCCATCCGCTCCGGCTGCACACGTTCATACCAGGCCTCCAGACGGGCGCGACGCGCATCGAAAGGCAGGCCGCGCAGATCCTCCTCGCCGTCGAAGAGCAGGTCGTAGAGGCGCACCGCGGCGGGATAGTCGCGCAGCATCTTCGGCGTGACGACCTTGCGGTTTAGCCGCTGCTGGAGGTCGGAGAACGGCGCGATTTCGCCGTCGCGGACGACCAGCAGCTCGCCATCGGCGACGCCGTGAAAGGTCATGGCCTCCAGGATGTCCGGGAAGGCACCAGAGACGTCCTCGCCCGAGCGCGACCAGATGCGCGCCCCGCCCGGCCCGGCGGTCAGCTGCACGCGGATGCCGTCCCACTTCCATTCAGCGCGCCAGTCCGGCGCGTTGAGCGCGGAAAAATCCTTCTCCTCCAGCGGATGGGCCAGCATCAGCGGACGGAAGACCGGCAGGCCCTTCGGGTCGGGCCGCGGGCCCATGCCCTCCAGCCAGGCGAAGAGCGGCCGGTAGGGTGGCGCCACGCCGTGCCAGACCTCCTCGATCTCGCCGACATCGACCTTCGCCCAATCCGCCAGCGCGGTCTTGGCGAGGCGGGCGGAGGCGCCGACGCGCAGCCCTCCCGTCACCAGCTTGATGAGCGCCAGCCGCGAGCCCGGGTCCAGCGCGTCCATCCAGCCCGCGATGACCTGGGGCAGCGACGTCTTGGGCGCCGTCTCCAGCGTCTCGACGACCTCGGTCAGGCTGAGCGGCGGCCGGTTGCTGCGCGTGTCCGGCCACATCAGCGCGATGGTCTCCGCGAGGTCGCCCACATAGTCGTAGCTGATGGCGAAGAGCGTGGGGTCCGTCCGCTCGGCGATGAGCTCGCGCAGGATCGCGGGCTTGGCGGTGCGGAAGACCAGCTCGCCCGCCAGGGCCGCGAGGCCGATGCCGCGGTCCGGATCGCCCTGGGTCGCGAACCACTGCCGCATCAGCGCAAGCTTGGCGTTGCGCCCGGGCGAGAAGACGAGCCCTTCCAGCAGCTCCGCGAAGGCCGGGACGCTCATGCTTTTTCCGCCCTCAGACGCCGGGCGCCGCCTCCGGCGGCTTGGCTTCGCCGCGCGGCAGATGCGCCAGGCCGGAAGCCCCATTGGGCGGCGCCGGCCGCCGTGCGGCCGGATGCGGCGAGGGAGCACCTTATCATTCGTCCTCCCCTCCGTCCTCGCCCATGCCGACGAGGTGCAGCGCGCGGCCCTTGATGCCGCGCAGGCCGAGCGCGTGGATCAGCGCGTCCTCGCGCCCGTGGGTGACCCAGATCTCGCCGGCCTCGACCTCGGCGCAGGTCGAGAGCAGCTCGGGCCAGTCGGCGTGGTCGGAGATGATGAGCGGCAGCTCCACCCCGCCCTGCCGGGCCCGCTGCCGCACGCGCATCCAGCCCGAGGCCAGGCAGGGCAGCGGGTCGTTGAGCCGCCGCGCCCAGCGTTCGCCGATCTCCGAAGGCGGGGCCAGCACGATCGCGCCCGCGAACTTTTCCCGGCCCTGGACCGTAGCGGGGACCAGCTCGCCGAGGTCCACGCCCAGCTCCTGGTAGAGCTTGCACAGCCGCATCAGGGCCCCATGCAGCGGGATGGGCGCGTCCCACCCGGCCTGCCGCAGCAGCGCGATCAGCCGCTGCGCCTTGCCCAGCGCGTAGCAGCCGATGACGTGTGTGCGCTCCGGGAAGAGCCGCACGCTGCGCAGCAGCCGCGCGATTTCGAGCTCCGCCGGCGGGTGGTGAAAGACCGGCAGGGCGAAGGTGGCCTCGGTGACGAAGACGTCGCAGCGCTCCAATTCGAAGGGCGCACAGGTCGGGTCCGGGCGGCGCTTGTAGTCGCCACTGACCACCGCGCGCGAGCCCTGCCACTCCAGACAGACCTGCGCGCTGCCCAGCACGTGCCCCGCCGGCCGCAGCCAGAGCTTCACGCCGTTGATGTGCAGCACCTCGCCGTAGCCCAAAGGCTGCTGGGAGGTCCCGGCCTGACCGGGCGCCATGCGCTCGCGCATGACGGCCAGCGTTTCCGAGGTGGCGAGCACGCGCTCATGCCCCGGCCGCGCATGGTCGCTGTGGCCATGGGTGATGACGGCCCGGTCCACCGCACGCTGGGGGTCCACGTAGAAGCCGCCGGGCTCGCAGAACAGCCCGGCCGGCGTAACGCACAGCCAGGTCTTGGGATGGGGTGGCATCGGGCTCCTTCACGCCGCGCAACTGGTCGCATATATCTGGGTTCGGAATGAGAACATTGCCAGAACTTTTTGCCGGCTGGTTCGCCGGGCGCGGCTGGTCCCCGCGCCCCCACCAGCTGGACATGCTGGAGGCGGCGAGGGCGAAAAGCTCCGCCCTGCTCATCGCGCCGACCGGCGGCGGCAAGACCTTGGCAGGCTTCCTCCCCAGCCTCATCCAGCTCTACGAAACACCTCGCAAAGGGTTGCACACGCTCTACGTTTCCCCGCTGAAGGCGCTGGCGGTGGACATCGCCCGCAACCTGGAGGCGCCCATCGCCGAGATGGGCCTGGACATCACCGTCGAGACCCGCACGGGCGACACGCCCGCCAATCGCCGCGCCCGCCAGCGCCAGAACCCGCCGAATATCCTGCTGACCACGCCGGAGAGCCTGACCCTGCTGCTCTCGCTGCCCGATGCCGGGAGCCTCTTCGGCGACCTCGCCTGCGTCGTGGTGGACGAGGCGCATGCGCTCGCCGGCACCAAGCGCGGCGACCAGCTTTCGCTCTGCCTGTCGCGGCTCTCGGCCCTGGCGCCGGACTGCCGCCATGTCGGCCTCTCCGCCACGGTGAACCATCCCGAGGCCCTGCGCGCCTGGCTCTCCCCCACCGCCCGCGCCGAGGATGTGGAGCTGATCCGTGCCGCCCCCGGCACGCCGCCCGTGATCGGCGTGCAGCTTCCCGAGGGCAAGCTGCCCTGGGGTGGGCATATGGGCCTCGCCTCGGCGCCCGAGATCATGGCGCGCATCGCGGATGCCGGCGTCACCATCGTCTTCGTCAACACCCGCGCCCAGTCCGAGCTGATCTTCGCCGCGCTGTGGAAGCTCAACGAGGAGGCGCTGCCCATCGCGCTCCACCACGGCAGCCTGACGGTGGAGCAGCGCCGCAAGGTCGAGGCCGCGATGGCGGCGGGAAAGCTGCGGGGCGTGGTCGCCACCTCCTCGCTCGACCTCGGCATCGACTGGGGCGCCGTGGACCAGGTGATCCAGGTCGGCGCGCCCAAGGGTGTCTCGCGCCTGCTCCAGCGCGTCGGCCGCGCGAACCACCGCATGGACGAGGCCAGCGCCGCCCTGCTGGTGCCGGCCAACCGCTTCGAGGTCATCGAATGCGCCGCCGCCATCGAGAGCGTCGAGGCCGGCGAGCTGGATGGCGAGCCGCCCCGCCAGGGCGGGCTCGACGTGCTGGCGCAGCACATCCTCGCCGTGGCCTGCCACGGACCCTTTCACCCCGACGACCTCTATGCCGAAGTGCGCCGCGCCGGCGCCTATTCGGGACTGAGCCGCCGCGACTTCGACGACACGCTGCGCTTCGTCGAGGATGGCGGCTACGCCCTCTCCTCCTACGAGCGCTACCGCAAGCTCTTCCGCGATTCCGAGGGGCTGATCCATGTCCGCGGCAACCAGGTCGCGCTGCAGCTGCGGCTCAACCTCGGCACTATCGTGGAGACGCCGCTGCTCAAGGTGAAGCTGCGCGGCGGCCCCATCCTCGGCGAGGTGGAGGAGTGGTTCATCTCCACCCTCACCGAGGGCGACACCTTCCTCTTCGCGGGGCAGGTGCTGCGCTACGAGGGGATGGCCGGCGTCGTTGCCCAGGTCTCGCGCGGCGGCGAGGGCGAGCCGCGCGTGCCCGCCTATGCCGGCGCGAAGATGCCGCTCTCGACCCATCTCGGAAACCGCGTGCGCGACATCCTGTCCGACCCCACGCACTGGGCGCTGCTGCCCGAGAGCGTGCAGGAATGGCTCGACCTCCAGCGCGACAAGAGCGAGCTGCCCCGAGCCGACGGCCTCCTGGTCGAGACGTTTCCGCGCGGCGGCCGCTGGTTCATGGTCGCCTATACCTTCGAGGGCCGCCTCGCCCACCAGACGCTGGGCATGCTGGCCACGCGCCGCATGGAGCGGCTGGGCTGGGGACCGCTCGGCTTCGTCGCGACGGACTACGTGATCGCCACCTGGTCCGCCTTCGAGCCAGCCGATCCCGACGCGCTCTTCACCGAGGACCTGCTCGGCGAGGAGCTGGAGGAATGGATCGCGGAGAGCTCGATGCTCCGCCGCACCTTCCGCAACATCGCGACGATCGCGGGCCTGATCCAGAAGAACCACCCCGATGCCGAAAAATCCCGGAAGCAGATGAGCGTGAACTCCGACCTGATCTACGACGTCCTCCGCCGCCACGAGCCGGACCATGTGCTGCTGCGCGCGACCCGCGCCGAGGCGGCCTGGGGCCTGACCGACGTGGCCCGCATCGGCACTCTATTGGCGCGCGCGAAGGGGCATATCCGGCATCGCCGGCTGGATCACGTTTCGCCGCTGGCGGTGCCGGCGCTGATCGAGATCGGCCATGAATGGGTCGCGGGTGGCGCCGAGGAGACGGTGCTGGCCGAAGCCATCGCGCTGGTGGACGAGGCGACCGAAGGCGCCGACAGCTTTTCCGGCGAGCTCGGTCTGGGCGACCTCGCGGAGGACAACCCAGCGCCGCCCCCGCGCCATCGCGAGCGGAGAAAATCGCGCTTCCATCGCAAGGCGCCGAAGGAGGCCGTGCAGTGATCGCCGCCCCCGTCCATCTCGGCGGCGAGCGGCTGATGCTCTGCCCGACCGGTGTCGCGATCTGGCCCGCGACGCGCACGCTGATCGTCTCGGACCTGCATTTCGAGAAGGGCAGCGCCATGGCCGTGCGAGGCGCGCATGTGCCGCCCTACGACACGCGCGAGACCATGATCCGCCTCGCCTTCACGATCCGCCGTCACGCGCCGCGCCGCCTGCTGGTGCTGGGCGACGCGCTGCACGACGACCGCGCGCTGGCACGCATGGCGCCGGCCGACCTCGCCGCGCTGCGCCGGCTGCTGGAACCGCTGGAGGTGATCTGGATTGCCGGCAACCACGATCCCGCGCCGCAGCCGGAGCTGCCGGGCATCTCCGTGCCGGAATGGGGAGAGGGACGCCTGCACTTCCGCCATATCGGCGGCATCACGCCGCTCGCGCGCCATGACGCCGAGCTGAGCGGCCACTATCACCCCAAGGCGACGCTGCCCACGCGCATCGGCGGCATCACGCGGCCCTGCTTCCTGGCGACAGGACAGCGGCTGGTGCTGCCGGCCTTCGGCGCCTTCACCGGCGGGCTCGACGTGCGCGACCCGGCCATGGCGATGGTCGCGAAAGCGGCCCAGCGGGTGTTCCTGCTGGGCCGCGAAAGGCTTCACAGCGCCTCCTTCGAGGCGCTGCGCGCTTAGACCATGATGCCTTCGCTTCCGCTCACGCATCATGCTCCAGCCTTTGCCTGCCGCGGGATTCAGACCTGCGGCACCTTCGCGCCTCCGGTCATCCCGCTTCAGGTCACTGGATCAGCGGGCGATTCACCGGCAGCACGATGCCGTTGCTGGCCAGGATCTGCGGACCCGCAAGATTCGCAGGGGCATAGGCATTCGCGCCGCCCACGCCGAAGCCGGCGTCGCCGACCAGGGTGATCTGCAGCTGGCCGCCCGTGGCCGAAGAGACCTGCAGCACATTGCCGTTACGCGTGCGGAGCTGCACGGTTCGCTCGGCGAAGTCGGCGACGGTGTAGCGGCCTTCGACGATATGCATGTTGATCAGGGCCTGCAGGCGGACCTGGTCGCCCTGCTGGCGCTGGCCGCCCGATCCGCCGGTGCTCGGCGCGAGGTTCTCGCGCAGGGCGGCGGGGATCATGTCCACCGCCGGGTCGGGCAGCGCGAAGAGCGTGAAGGGACCGGCGCCGCGCAGCGTCGTGACCGCGCCCGCGAGGCTGGCGTATTCGAGGAAGCTGTTGAAGCCGCCGGCCGCGGCCAGCGCATCGATCACGTTGGTCTGCGGGATGACGCTGCCGCCGGTGACGACCGGGGCGTTCATCGTCGTCTGGGCGAGCAGCGGAAGCGGAAGCGCGGCAGCCGCGGCGGCGCCGAGCAGGATGTGGCGACGAGAGGTCATGGCTCGAGAGCCTTTCTCAAAGGATGGGGTGGGCCGCGCTGGGCGGAAGTGCATGTGCAACGCAGACATGAATTTCCGGTTGCATTCGGCGGCTTTGCGCGAAGGACACAAAAACCCCACATTGCATGAATGACCGCCCCTGCCCTGTTCTGGTTCCGTCAGGATCTCCGCCTCGCCGACAATCCCGGTCTCGATTCGCTGGGCGACCGTCCGGCGCTTTTGGTCTTCGTGCTCGACGATGCCGCCGCCTGGGCGCCGGGCGGGGCGCAGCGCTGGTGGCTGCGCCAGTCGCTGGCCGCGCTCGACGCGTCGCTCCGCCGGCGCGGCACGGCGCTGCATCTGGCGCAGGGCGACGCCGCCAGGATCATCCCCGAGCTGGCCGGGCGGATCGGCGCGGCCGAGGTGGTTGCGGGCCGGCTCTGCGAGCCCTGGGCCCGGAAGCGCGACGCGGCGGTCGCCGAGGCGCTGGAGAAGGCCGGCCGGAAGCTCGTCCTGCACACGCATTCGCTGCTGCACGAGCCGCACCGCATCCGCACTGGCGCGGGGAATCCTTTCTCCGTCTACACCCCGTTCTCGCGCGCGATCTTCGCCCTCGGCGAGCCGCACCCGCCCATCCCGGCGCCGCGGCGCCTGACGCCGGTCGCGCATCCGCCGAAGGGCGAGGATCTCGACGCGCTGAAGCTGCTGCCCTCAGCGCCCGAGCCCGAATGGTGGCGCGGGTTTCACGAGTTCTGGACGCCGGGCGAGGCCGGCGCCGCGAAACGCCTCGCCGGGTTCGGCCGCGCGGTCGGCCGCTACGAGGCCGACCGCGACACGCCCTCGCTCGACGGCACCTCGGGTCTCAGCCCGCATCTGCGCTTCGGCGAAGTCAGCCCCCGCCAGGTCTGGCACGCCGCGCGCGAGGCAGGGCTGAAGGGCGAGGCCGGCTTCCTCAAGGAGCTGCTCTGGCGCGAGTTCTCCCACCACACGCTCTGGCACCGCCCGGAGATGCCGGAGCAGCCGCTGCGCGCCGAATTCGCCCGCTTCGCCTGGAAGGCCTCGAAGCCGGCGCTGCGCGCCTGGCAGCGCGGCCGCACCGGCTATCCGATCGTCGATGCCGGGATGCGGCAGCTCTGGCACATGGGCTGGATGCACAACCGCGTCCGCATGGTCGCCGCCTCCTTCCTGGTGAAGCACCTGCTGCAGCCCTGGCAGGCGGGCGAGGCCTGGTTCTGGGACACGCTGGTCGACGGCGACCTCGCGAGCAATGCTGCCAACTGGCAATGGGTGGCAGGCTCCGGCGCCGATGCCGCGCCCTATTTCCGCGTCTTCAACCCCACGCTGCAGGGCCGGAAGTTCGACGCGGACGGCGCCTATGTGCGCCGCTGGGTGCCGGAGCTCGCGAGACTGCCCGCCAAGCACATCCACACGCCCTGGGAGGCGCCCGTCGAGGTGCTGGCGCAGGCCGGCGTGACGCTGGGACGCGACTACCCGCGCCCCATCATCGGCCATGCCGAGGGCCGCGCCCGCGCGCTGGCCGCCCACGCCGCCCTTCGTGCGGAGGAGGCTGCCGCGTGACGCCCACCGCCGCCGAGCTCCGGCGCCGCGGCTTCCGTGGCCTGCGCGTCGTGGGCGACGTCCACGGCGAATCCGGCGCGCTGGAGGCCGCCATCATCGGCGCCTGCAACGCCGACCTCTTCCTGCTCCAGCTCGGCGACCTCACCGATTACGGCCCGGACGCGCCGGGCGTGCTGCGCGACGTCTTCGCGCTGCTGGACGCGCAGGCCGGCATGTTCCTGCTGGGCAACCACGACCACAAGCTGCGCCGCGCCCTCGTCGGCAATCGCGTGCGCAGCCCGGCCGAGGCGACGCCGCGCACGCTGGAGCAGCTCGACGCCGCGCCCGACGGCGCCGAGCTCACCGAGCGCGCCATCGCCGAGATCGGCCGCGCGCCGGCCTGGTGGCGGCTCGGCTCCTGGGTCTTCGTCCACGCCGCCTTCCATCCGGGCATGATGTTCGAGGCGGCCCCGCGCGAGGCCGGCACGCGGCGGCCGGACAACCTCGTCTCGCGCGCGCTCTTCGGCCAGGTGACCGGCCGCACCCAGGGCGACGGCTATCCCGAGCGGCTGCTGCACTGGGTGGATTCGATTCCCCCCGGCGTCACCGTCTATTGCGGCCACGATCAGCGCTCGACGGACGGCCGCCCCTGGACGACGCGCGGCCGCGCCGGCGGCGAGGCCGTGTTCATGGACACCGGCTCCGGCAAGGGCGGGCACCTCTCCTGGATCGACCTGCCGCTGCCGTGATTGAACGACCGCTGCAGGAGCGAGCGCCAGGACACCCGCCGGAGGGGGGTGGGGGAAGGCGCTTCCGGCCCGGCCTCGTCAGAGCAGGGAGCGCGCCGCTTCCACAGCCTCCAGAACATTGACCCTCCCCTGCCCGCAATACTCATTGCGCCCCTCGGCATAGCGGTGCTGCCCCACGGGGTCCGCCGTCATGGCCAACAGCTCGCGCAGCTCGGCCTCGGCCATGTGGGGCCGCAGCGACAGCACCAGCGCGCAGGCGCCGGCCACGATCGCCGCCGCCGCCGCCGTGCCGCTGAAGCTGATCTGCCCGCCGTTCGGCCCGCCCCCTGGGCCCGTGGTGAGCACCTGCACGCCCGGCGCCAGCAGCCCGACCTGCGGTCCGTAGGCGCTGGCCCAGTCGGTCTCGCCGTCGCGGGTCCAGGCGCTCTTGGCCTCGTCGAAGGCATTGCCGGCGGCGACGGTCAGCAGGTTCGGCAGGCTGCCAGGGAAGGCCACCGGTCCCGGCCGGTCGCCGGCGGCGGCGACGATCACGCAGCCGCGGCCGCCACGCCCCTTGGTCCGCGCCTCCTCGATGGCCTCGCGGATCTCCGGCGATTCGAGGACCTCCGTCCAGCCGAGCAGGATCACGGCGGCGCCCGCCTCGCGCCAGCTCCAGTCGATGCCCCGGCAGATGGCGCCGATGCCGGTCATCCAGGCCGCGCCCGCCTGCTCCGCCCGGCCGATCCGCACGTCGAGCAGCGAGCAGCCGGCGGCCACGCCGCGGATGCCCGTGCCGAGCGCGCCGCGCCCCGCGATGAGGCCGGCGCAGGCCGTGCCGTGCCAGCTCCAGGGGCTGCGCGCCGCGCGCAGCGCGTCGAAGCGGCCCACCAGGGCGCCCGCCAGGTCCGGATGGCCGGCATCGATGCCGTCGCCCAGCACCGCCACGCGGATCCCCGGCCGGCCGGGCGTCACCGCCTGCGCCTCCAGCGCCCGCACGAGGTGAAGCGCGTATTGCTCCTGCGCGGGAGGGGCGCCGCGCGGGAGGCCGTCGCGCCCGGCCGGGGCGAGCGGGCCGAAAGCCACGAAGTCAGGCTCCGCATGCAGCACCATCCGCTCGCCATGCAGCTCGCGGCAGATCTGGAAGATGTCCGCATCGTCGTCGGCCTGAGCGATCACCAGCCCGCCATGCTGTCCCATCGTGGCCAGCCGATGGGTCCGCAGCAGCGCGCAGACCGGCGCGCCGGGCCGGAAGCGGAGGATTGCGCGCCCGGTCGGCACCACGCGGTTCTCGCCGACGCGGAAGACCGGCAGCGCGCGCGCGACCTCGGGACGCCCGGCGAGCGCCGCCTTCGCCGCGGCCGCGCCGGACCCGCCCAGCCCGGGCGGCGTCACGGCCAGGAGGGTGATCCGCTCGCCCGGCACCTCGCGGCGCGTTTCGAAGGGGAGCAGCCCGGCCACGGACTCGGCGGCCAGCGCCCATTCGTCGCGCGGCACGTCGTTGCGGAAGCGGACGGCGACGAAGCCCTCGTCCCGTTCCAGCCGCACGCTGCGCCCGGCGAGGCGGTAGCGATTGTCCTGCGCGCGGATGTCCTTCCGGCGCTTGGCGATGCGGCGATCCGCCGCGGTCATGGCGAGTCTCATCGTGAGCCCGCCCGGAGCTGCCCAAAGACCATTCCCACTACTCCCAACCCTCGTCTTTTTGACGATGAGCACGTCCTTACAAGGATGCGCGTGATCCCATCGTTAAGCGCTGCTCCGCGCCTGCGACGGTTTCGCCGATCCATGGCCGGCGCTCGGCGCCCAGGCGCCACCGCACGCCGGAGGCCAGCTCGCCGGCGGCGAAGAGACGGAGCTGCGGCGGCTCGCCCATCAGCCAGATGGCGCCAGGGCCGGGCCGGAAGGATCCGGCCACCGAGACACCGGGCGGCGGCTGGCCCAGGAGCTCGAAATGCGCGCTCGGCCCATCCATCAGCCGGCCGATCAGCGTGCTCCGCGGCACGAGCCCGGCGGGCGGAGCGGTGCCGCCGGCGCTTCCCGTCGCGCTGACCGCGACCACGCTGCCGCCCGGGCCGAAGCGCGAGACGATGAGCCATATTCCGTGCCAGGCACGCTCCCGCATCCGGGTGGTGAGCAGCAGGTCGCCCTGCATGGCGATGACGAAGCCGTTTTCCGGCATGGGATGGTGGGTTCCTTTCGAAGCCCTGAATGCGCCCCCCTGCGTGAGCTCTGCGTGAATTGGGGGCGGTCACGGCTCCGGCGTTCCGGTCCGCCGGGTCCCGCTCTAGGCTGCCGGCGGACCGGGCGAGGCTTCATGGCGATCACGGAAGAGCTGCTGCGCGGCGCGCTGCAGGCGCTGGAGGGCGGGACCTCGCCCCTCCTCGATCATCTCGGCTGGGCGGCGCCGGCGGCGCCGGAGCTGACGGCCGATCGCCGCGCCCTGCTGCGCGTGGGAACGACCTGCCGCCGCGTCTTTCCCCTGCCCGTCCCCAACGCGCCGGGCCTGCATGCCTTCGGCGCGGAGTTCGATCCCACGGCCCTCGCCGGGGAGGCCGGGCTCGGCGTCCTCGGCAGCTCCGGAGTCGGCCTCGATCCGGGCCGCGCCTTCGCGGCCTGCCTGGGCGAGGCCGCGGAGCTGATGGCGCAGGTCGAGACGCCCGAGGACCGGGCCGCCGGCCGCGGGCCGCTGACGGCGCATCGCTGGCCCGACGGCGCGCCGCGCGAGGTCCCGCGCGGGCGCTGCCTGCGCCGGGCCGGGGCGCCGCCGCCGGGCTCGCCGCTCAGCATCGGCTGCGCGACCGCGCGCAGCTCCGTGGAGGCCCGCCTCGCCGCCGCCATGGAGCTGGTCGAGCGCGACGCGGTGGCGCTCTGGTGGCGCGGCGGGCGCCGTCCGCGGCCGATGGGCGACGTCGCGGTGGAGGCGCCGCTGCGGGCCAGGCTCCAGGCCGGCGCGCGCCTGCTCGACATCACCACGGAGAACGGCGTTCCCGCCGTCGCCGCCATCTCCTTTCGCGGGGACGGCGCGGGATTCTGCTGCGGCACCGCGGCGCGGCCGGACCTCGCGGCGGCGGCCCGCGCGGCGCTGGTCGAGCTCTGCCAGAACGAGCTCGCGATCCTGCTGGTGGAGGCCAAGCGCTCCGCGCTCGGCGAGGCCGCGCTGAACCCGCGCGACCGGACCCATCTGCGGCGCCATGCGGCGGTCCGCGATGCCGCCGTCCCGATCCTCCATCCCGAGGGCGGGCCCGGCGCGCCTTCCCTGCCGGGCGACGACGCGGCGGCACGGCTGGATGCGCTGGCCGCGCGACTCGGCGAGGCCGGGATGGAGCTGCTCTTCCTCGACCACACGCGCTCCGGGACCGGCCTGCCCGTGCTGCGCGCGCTGGTTCCCGGGCTGGCCTGCGAACCCTCGGCGGAGCTGCCCCCGCGCCTCGCCGGGGCGATTGCGCGCCATGGCGGCGGCCCCGGAATCGACCCGGGCATTTTGCTATTCGCGTGACAGGACCTATTCTTCAACCTTCCAAAGAAATAAATGATTTGGCATGAGCCAGGCTTTGGCAGAGATCACAGGTGGCGTCGGCAGCACCGAGGGCGGTTCCCCTCTGTCGCTCTCGCTCCTGGGCCCTTTCCGCGCCGTCCTCGGCGGCACGCAGCTCCGCCTGCGCAACCGCAAGGCGCGCGCCGTACTGGGCTGCCTTGCCCTGTCCGAAACCGGCGCGGCGAGCCGCGAGCGGCTGGTCGGCCTGCTCTGGAGCGAATCCCCGGAGGACAAGGCCCGGGCCTCGCTGCGCCAGGTGGTGCACGAACTGCGCGAGGCGCTGCCGGAAGAGCTGCTGCACACGGGGCGCATCGACATCGCGCTGGAGCGCGGGGCGCTCGGCCTCGACACGGAGCGGCTGCTGCGCGGCATCGAGGCCGGCGAGCTGGAGACCGCGCTGCTCGAGATTCCCCGCATCGCCGAAACGCTCTTCGAAGGGCTCGACGACCTCGACCCCGCCTTCTCCGCCTGGCTGCGCCCAAGGCGGATCGCCCTGCACGAGCGGATGACCGCCGGGCTCGAGACCCTGCTCGCCGGCGCCGAGGGCCCGGCGCGGCGCGGGGTCGCGCGTGCCCTGCTCAACCTGGATGCCACGCATGAGGAGGCCTGCCGGCGGTTCATGCTCGCCGCCGCCGAGGAGGGCGACGTCCCCGCCGCGCTGCGCGCCTACGAAGCGCTGTGGAACGTGCTGGACGAGGACTTCGACATGGAGCCCTCGGACGCGACGCAGGAGGTGGTGGCCGCGA
The DNA here is from genome assembly GCF_058806835.1 of Roseococcus sp. GW821-FHT12F05. Taxonomy (NCBI): domain Bacteria; kingdom Pseudomonadati; phylum Pseudomonadota; class Alphaproteobacteria; order Acetobacterales; family Roseomonadaceae; genus Roseococcus; species Roseococcus sp. GW821-FHT12F05. The sequence goes on along the minus strand of NZ_JBXAQB010000003.1, from coordinate 603,500 downwards.
TCAAGTCCGGCCGGATCCTGCCCGCCGGGCCGCCGCTTGCCGTCGGCAAGGCCGCCCGCATGGCGCTGCTCGTCGAGCCCTTCGCCGCGCATGGCGTGCCGGAGGACCAGGCCCACCTCGTCCATGGCTTCCGCCACGACCTGCTCGCCTCGCTGGTGCGCTTCCGCGAGTGGTTCGTGCTGGATGGCGGGCAGATCCCGGCCGTCTCCGCCACCCTCGGCCGCGTCTCCGGCCGCTACGCCGTCGGCGCCACGGCCTATCAGGCGGGCTCGCGTATCAGCCTCGTGGTGACGATCCGCGACGCCGACCATGGGCTCGTCATCTGGAGCGAGCGCTCCGACCTCGACCTCGCGACCTGGTTCGAGGCGCAGCAGAAGCTGGTCCGCCGCATCGCGACCTCGCTGAAGGGCCAGGTCTCGGCGGCGCGGCTGGCGAGCCTGCCGCTCCAGAAGGAGGTGGTGATGGCCGCGCACGACCGCTGGCTGCTCGGGCAGTCCGTGATGCGCGGCTTCCGGGGCGACAGCTATGCGCGCGTGCGCCAGCTCTTCGAGGAATCCATCGCCGCGGATCCCTCCTTCTCGCCCGCCTACAGCAGCCTCGCGCAGTCCCACAACGGCGGGCACATCGCCAATCCAGGCTCGTGGCGCAGCCGCGCGACGGAGGCCAGGGCCCTCGAGCTCGCCCGCAAGGCCGTGCAGCTCGACCCCATGGATTCCCGTGCCCATCTGGTGCTGGGCTGGTCGCTGGCCATGTCCGGAGAGGGGAGCATGGCCGCTCCGCACATGCGCCGGGCGACGCAGCTCAACCCGAACGACAGCTGGACGCTGATCTCCTCGGCGCTGTTCCATGCCTTCTCGGCGCGGCACGAGGAAGCCAGGCGCCTCGCCGACGAGGCGCTGGAGATGACGCTGGCCGCCTCGCCCACGCTCTGGGGCTATCAGGTGGTGGTGGCCTATCTGCGCGGCGACGACGAGGCGACCCTGGAGGCCTGCGACCGCGCGCAGGACGTGATCCGCACGCTGCCCGCCTGGCGCGCGGCGGCGCTGCACAATCTCGGCGATGCGGAGGGCGCGCGGCGCAGTGCCGCGCGCTTCTTCGAGCTGGTGCGTGCCGCCTGGGTCGGTCCCGGACCGGCCACGGAAGCGGAGATGGGGCGGTGGCTGCTGCACCAGTACCCGTTCAGCACGGAGGAGAACTGGAATCGCCTCCGCCGTGGCGTGGCCGGTGCGGGCATCCCTGCGGATGGACTCACCTTCGGCAACTGGTAGGGGCCGGCACTCCCGCGTCCGGGGAAGAACAGCCAGCGTCGCCTTGCCGGAGATGCATCAGCCTTCGGGATGACCCGGCCGCAAAGCGGTCGGCACGGCCCTTCACGAGCTTGCCGCGCACGCGGCGCCAACGCCGTGAATACGCGCGACGAAGCGGACGAGCCCGCCCATGTCGTCGAGCTCCGGCAGGTCGGCCGGGCGCCGGATCGTCAGGCCGAGCGGCGCGGCGAGGTCGATGAGGCTTCCGACGAGCGGGCCGTCGACGGTCTCGCCCGGCAGCGGATCGGCCAGCATGACGCCGAACAGCGCCTCGGCGATGAGGATCGAGCCGAGCGGGCCCAGCTGGTATCCCTCGTGCCGCTTCCAGGCCTCGAACTGGATGTAGAAGGGCAGCGGCGGATCGCCCGAGAGCTCTTTGATCTCCGCCTTGGTGAAGGGGTCGAGCGGATTGGCATTCTCCGCCAGCCAGGCGGCAATGGCCCTGGTCCGGACCGGGTCGCGCGCGAGGTCCAGATCGCCGAAGGGCGCGACCCAGGGGCGCTCCAGCTCGCGGGCGCGCGCCACGATCGCGGCGTGCAGCGCGGGAACCGACCACATCTGCGCGGCCCCCGCGCTCATCATGTCCTGCAGCGGGAGGCCCGAGGTGCCGGCGACCGGCCCCGGGAAGAGCGCGCCGCCGTGCAGCGGCGGGACATAGCTCGGCCGGATGCGCAGGCTGAGGTTCTTCGGCAGCGTCGCGGCCGCGCCATCCTCGCCCGGCACCTCGAAGAACCTGCCCCACTGCACGATCCAGTCGCGCGTGAGCGGCATGGTGCGCGGGCCGCGCAGCGTCTCGTCGATGCCGCGGCTGAAGTCGCTGGTGGTGTCGTAGCTCGGGCGGATCATCGCATGGACGAAGCGCATCGCCCCGTTCCGGAATTCGAACGGCACGGAGAGGCTGGCACGGTCCGGATCCCGGTCGCAGTCCAGCAGGTCGGCGGGGCCGGCCTTCAGGTAGCGCTCGTAGATCGCGGGATCGAGCAGGCGGCGCAGCACGTCCCTGCGCAGGATGCGGCGGTAGATCAGCGTCGTCGCGGTGCGCGCCCAGGCGAAGACCGGCTCGCGCGCATGCTCCTGCGCGACGGGGCCGGCGGGCAGGCCCGCGATCTCCACCAGCGAGTTGTGCAGCATGTGCCAGAGCGTGGTCATCTGCACGACGAAAGGGTGCTCCTCGCTGCGCGGGTCGTGGATCACTGGGTCGGCGAAGACGGCGTTGCCCTTCACATCCTCGCCCGGGATGCGGGCGAGGTCGCGCAGGTTGGCGGACGCGATCGGGCCGAGGCGCGGCCGGGTGCGGGCGACGTCGGAATCATCGCCCGACGCATGGACAAGCGGGCAGCCGAAGGGACCGTTGCCGTAGATCGTGTCGAGCCGCAGCCGTGCGTTGTGCTGGTTCAGCGCCTCGGCGCGCGCCGGGGGAATTGGCCGGAAGGGCGTGGGCAAGCAGTCATGCGCCACGAGCTGCAGGAGATAAGTGTAGCCCGAGGGGATGCAGGGGTTCTCGTGGAGCCTGTCGTCCGTCGGCAGCATCGCCTTTGAGAGGCGGCAGAGCATGGCCACCTGCGCCTTGCGCTCCGACTCCGTGCGGAAGAGGCGGCTGCGCTCGGTCTCCGCGGGCGGGCGCAGGAAGTGGCGGCAGCCCTGGGGCACACGGTCCACATCGGCCGGCGCGAAGATGCTCTCCTCCGCCATGGGTCGCATGGCCCATACGTTTCCGCCGTGCACCGATGCCATGGCAAGTTCTCCGCAACCCTTGAGGAGAACCTAGTCCGGGAGCGTGATGCCACCGTGATCGGAATCCGCGCGCCCTGGCCCCCATCGCGGGCGCGTGAGCCGGGTCAGCGCGCCTTCCAAAGCTCCGGATTGGCGAGGAGTTCCGCGCATTTCGCGGTGATGGCGTCGAGCAGCTTCGCCCCCTTCTCCGCGCTCGCCACCCGCGCGTCGCCGACCACGCCGCTCTTCGTGATCTCGCGGAAGGAGCGCCGCATGAGCAGGCCGGGCGGCTGCCCCGGCACGCGCGAGGAGGCCGGCCCATGCGCCTTGGAGAGCTGCTCCGGCCGCACGCTGCCGGGGGCCAGGTGCATCATCATCGAGGTCTCGGCCTCGCAGGCGTGCATGAGGGTCTGCTGCCGCTCCAGCAGCGGCTGGATCACCTCGGGCACCATGTGCCAATAGGTCGCGCCGCCGACGCGGATGCCGAACTCCACCGCGAGGTCGGTCGCCGCCGTGCCGATGGCCTCGGCATTGCCGCCATGGCCGTTCATCAGGAAGACGCGCTTGAAGCCGTGCCGCGCGGCCGAGCCCACGACATGACGCAGCACGGCCTGGAAGGTCGCGTGGTCGAGCGTCACGGTGCCGCCGAAGGCCATGTGGTGCTCGGCGAGGCCGGCCCAGCAGACCGGCGTCACGATCACGCGATGGCCAGCCTCGACCATGCGCCGCGCCGTCTCCAGCGCGACGGTGCCGCCGAGCACGGTGTCCACGCCGGTCGCGAGGTGCGGGCCGTGCTGCTCCATCGAGGCGACGGGCACGATGACCAGCGCATCGGCCGCCGCCTCGGCCTGGACCTCGGCGGCGGTGAGCTTCATCCATTCGAGGCTGCGGGCCGCGGTCTTGGGCTTCCTTGCCATCTCAGTTCAGCCGCGCGCCGGAGATCTCGACGAGGCGCTGCCGCAGTGGCCTCTCCTCCTCGAGGAATTTCGCGAAGTCCGCCGGGGTCGGATCCGGATGCGGCAAGGTGCCCATCTCGGTCATGGCGCTGCGCACCTCCGGCTCCTCCAGGGCCCGGCCCATGGCGGCGCCGACGGCGGCCAGCGCCGGGGCCGGTGTGCCGGAGCGGGCGACGAGGCCCCACCAGTCGGCCACGTCCAGCTGCGTCTGCGGAAAGCTCTCCACCACGGCCGGGACCATCTCCAGCTCCGGCGTCCAGACCGCGCGGTACTCGCCGGTCGTGGCCAGCGCGCGGGCCGTGCCGACGCGCATCAGCGGCAGCAGGCCGGTGGCGGCGGCGATGGCCATGTCGACCTGGCCCGTGACCAGCGCCTGCGCCTGGAACCGGCCGCCGCCGTCGAAATGCAAGAACTCGACCGCGTCCTTGAGGCCGAGCTTGTCCAGCAGCACGGCCATTAGCAGGTGGCCGATGGAGCCCTCGCCGCTGGTCGCCGCCTTGAGCGTGCGGGGCCGCGCGCGGATCGCGTCGACCAGCTCCGGCAGGGTCTGCCAGGGGCGGCCGGCGGGGATGGCGAGCAGCACGGCGGTCTCGCCCACGCGGGTGATGGGGGAAAAATCCTGGCGCGGCTTGAAGGGGAGCTGGTCGCCGAAGAGGTACTCGTGCGCCGTGAGCAGGCTCGAGGAGGCCAGCATCACCGTGTGGCCGTCGGGCTCGGCGCCCAGCACGGCTGACGCGCCGGTGATGCCGCTGTTGCCCGGGATCCAGGCGAGCTGCACCGGCTGGCCCAGCGCCGCCTGGAGGTAGGGCTGGATCGCCCCCGCCACCGCGCTGGTCGAGCCGCCGCGGCTGTAGGGGATGACGAAGCGGACCGGCCGGCTCGGCCGCCACTCCTGCGCAGCGGCCGGGAGGGCGACCAGTGCGGCGGCGCCGGCCAGGATGTTCCGTCGCGTGATCACCACTGCATTCGCCTCCGCGCTTCAAAGCGGGATGGCCGGAGGCGCGAAGGCGCCGTAGGTCTGAATCCCGCGACAGACAAAGGCTGGACCAGGACGGGTGAGCGGAAGCGAGCTCAGTCTGGTCCAGCGGCGCGGAGGATCATCCACCGGACACGGCAAGGTCAATGGTGGGGAACATTATTCCACCATGAGGCGAAGGCCCGGGGCGGGACCGACGGAAGCCGATGCGCGCTCCAGGCTTTGCCGGGAGGGGATTCACGGCTTCGGCGATTCCACCGAAGCCGGCCGCGCCCTATTCCGCCGTGGCGCCCGAGGCCTCGACCAGCTCCTGCCAGACGGGGATCTGCGACCGCCAGAAGGCGCCGAAGGCGGCGGGGCTCTCGTCCACCAGCGGGAAGACGGTGAGGCCGAGCAGGCGCTGCTTCACCTCCTCCTGCGCGAGCACCCGCTGAAGGGCGGCGTGCATGCCGGCGATGGCCGGCGCCGGCGTGCCCGTCGCGCAGACGACCGACCACCAGTTCAGCGCGTCGATGCCCTTGCCCGGCAGCAGCTCGTCCATGCCGGGGATATCCGCCAGCTCCGGCACATAGTCGATGCGCCTGGCGGAACCCGCGGCGAGCGCACGGAAGCGGCCCTCGCGCACATGCGGCAGCAGCGCCGGGATCACGTCGAACATCATGTCGATGTTGCCGGAGAGCAGGTCCTGGATGGCGGGGCCGCCGCCGCGATAGGGCACATGGGTCATGTCGGTGCCGGTCTCGCGCTTCACCTTCTCGAAGTAGAGATGGCTGATGGCGCCGGTGCCGCTGCTGCCCATGGTCACGCGGCCGGGGTTCCGCTTCGCGTAGTCGATCTGCTCCTGAAAACTCCGCCAGGGGCGCTGGGCGTTCACCACCCAGAGCAGCGTGCCGACGCCCACGCGCGTCACCGGCGCGAAGTCGCGCAGCGGCACGAAGGGCATGCGGTTGCCGTAGAGGAAGGTGTTGGCCGTCAGCACGTTCGCGGAGGTGAAGAGCCAGGTGAGCCCGTCTTTCTCCGCCTGCAGCGCGGCCTGCGCGCCGATGTTGCCGCCGGCGCCCGGCCGGTTCTCGATGATCACGGGCTGGCCGATGACGGACGAGAGCCGCTCGCCGATCATGCGGGCGATGATGTCGTTGGCGCCGCCGGGCGCGATCGGCACGATCATCCGCACAGGGCGCGCGGGCTGCCAGCCCTGGGCAAGGGCCGGCGTCGCCAGCAGAGGCGCAGCGAGGCTGCCGAGAAGCAGGCTTCGGCGAGGGGTCGACATCATCGGGTGGGCTCCTGGGTCTTCAGGCTATGCGCCGGAGATAGTGGGAATGGCATGAGATCGGCCGCGCAGGCGCTCGGCCCGAAGGCCGGACCGGCCATGCGGCCGCGAATTGCGCCGCGGACCCGAAGGCGTCAAGCCGGCTCGTAGATCACCGTGCTGCCGTCGTCGCCGAGCACCTGGTAGGCGGTCCAGCGGCCGTCGGCGGCGAAGTCCAGCACCGCATCCACCTCGCCGGCGCAGCGCCAGCGCGTGCCGCCGGCGATGGCCTCGCGCGTCCAGCGGAGGTCCATCAGCTTGCCGGTCGTGGTGCCGAAGATGGGCACGGCGCCGCCGAAGCGCTGCGGCTCCCACCAGGAGAGCGGGGCCGCGCCGGGCGGCAGCAGGCGCTCGCCCTCGCTGCCGCGGATGGCGACGCCTTGGGGCGTCGCCTCGGCCTCCACCTCGACGATGCGGCCGTTGCGGTTCTGCCGCGAGGTCACGGAGAGGAAGCGGCCGCCCCGCGTGACCTCCGTATAACGATGCTCGAAGCGGTAGACGACGACGCCCAGCACCCGCGGCGTCACCACCACCTCGGAGAGCGCGAGGAGGTCCTCGCCGCGGCGGGAGAAGCTGACGTCGTGGCTGCCGATATGCGTGCCGTTGCGCATGACGCGCCAGCGGTAGTCCCGCGGGGTCGGACGCTCCTGGGCGAGCGCGGGCGTCGTCGCCAGCGAGGCGGCCAGCAGGGGAAGGAGACGGCGCGGAACGGCCGGAATCAGGGTCCTCATGCCGCCCTAGATCGGCCCGCCTGGCCCTTCCCGCAACCTGTCATACCAGGTCATACCAGCATGGGCCCAAGGGCGGGCGCAGGGGCGGGACAGAACGCCCGGGGCGTGGCATGATCGCCTCCGTCATGCGCCAGCTCCTGCTGCTTCGCCACGCCAAGTCCTCCTGGGACGATGCGAGCCTCTCCGACCACTCCCGGCCGCTCAACGCCCGGGGCCGCATGGCGGCCGCCGCCATGGCCGAGCAGATGCGCGAGCTCGGCCTCGTGCCGGACATCGTGCTCGTCTCCTCCTCGCGCCGCACCCTCCAGACGCTGGAGGCGCTGCAGCCCATCGAGGGAGGGCCGCTGATCGAGGTGATGGACGACCTCTACCTCGCCCCCTGGCCGCGGCTGCTGGAGGCGCTGCAGCGCGTGCCGGAGACGGCGCGCTCCGTGTTGCTGCTCGGGCACAATCCCGGCATGCACGAGCTGGGCCTGGCGCTGATGGGCCCGGCGGGCGCGGCGATGGGCGGGCCCCATGCGCGCCGCCTCGCCGAGGGCTACCCGACCGGGGCGCTGGCCGAATTCACCGTCGCCGGACCATGGAGCCAGCTCGCCGAAGGCGGCGGAAGGCTCGTGCGCTTCCTCGCTCCGCGCGACCTGCCGGAGGTTGCCGCCTGATCCTCGAACTCGCCCTCGGCGTCTCCCCGCCGCGCTGCCCCGTCCATCCGCGGCTCTCCGCGACGCTGGCCTGGCAGGCGGAGACCGTGACCTGGTTCCGGCCGGAGGGCCGAGAGGAAGGCGACGACGCGCCGCTGCTGCAGCGCCGCCGCCGGACCTGGGAGACCGTGCAGCCCCTGCCGCCGGAGGAGGGGTGCTGGTGGCCCGGCACCTGGCCTGCCCCGGAGCCCGCCGAGCCGGACCCGGCCGCCCTGCCCGTCGCGCGCTTCGTCGGTCGCCGCGCGAAGCTGGCCGAAGGTGTCACCTGGATCGAGGGCCGCATCGAGGCAGTCGGCCTGCGACGCCGCGTCGGCCGGCTGGTGCTGGAGGGCGAGGCGCCCGACATGCTCCGCCTCGCCGCCGATCTGGCCCGCACCCTGCCGCTGCTACCGGCCTGCACCTCGCTGGCCGAGGAGGCACTGGCCCTGGCCGAGGGCCGCGCGCCCCGTCCGCGCCGGTCCGGCCCGCCGAGCATGGCCGGCGCCGAGGCCGTCGAGCCCGCCTTCCTGGCGGCGCTGGCCCATCTGCAGGACGTGCTGCTGGCCGAGACGCCGCAGTGCCGGCTGGAGATGGGGCCGCGCGGCGTGCACCAGTCGCGCGTCGCCATCCGCCGGCTGCGCTCCATCCTGAAGCTGTTCCGCCCCGTGGTGGACGGGCCCGACTGGCGCGCCTGGGACGCGCAGCTGGGCGATCTCGCCCGGGCGCTGGGCTCGGCCCGCGACTGGGACGTGTTCCTGGGGGGAATCGGCGCCGGCACGCTGGTGGCGTTGGACGGCGACGTCCGGCTGAAGCGGCTGCTGCGGGCCGCCATGCGCGAGCGCGACTCGGCCTATGCGGCGCTGAGCCAGCTGCTGGCAGGCGAGGGCTTCCGGGGCACCGTCTGGCTCGGCCTGCAGCTCGCCCTGATCCGCCCGAGCGACGTGCCCGAGCAGCCGCTGGCGCCCTTTGCGGCCGAGCTGCTGCGCAAGCGCTGGCGCCGCCTCAAGCGCGCCGGCGACGCCATGACCGGCCTCGACGCGACGGCGCTGCACGAGATGCGGCTCGACGCCAAGCGGCTGCGCTACGCCGCCGAGCCCTTCTCCGCGCTCTGGCCCGGCCGCGCCTCCCGGCGCTTCACCAAGCGGCTGGCCGGCCTGCAGGAGGCGTTGGGCCTCGCCAACGACGCGACGGTGGCGCGCATCCTGGCCGCGCGGCTGGCCGGGCGCGGCGCCGGCGGCTTCGCCATCGGCACCGTGACGGGCTTCGCCGCCGGCCGAGCGGAAGGCAGCCGGCTGGCCTCGATCGTCGCCTGGAAGGCGCTGAAGAAGGCAGGTCCATTCTGGAAAATGCAAGCTGTGGCAGATACGTAACATCCGGAAACAACCGGGTTGCCAGCCCCCTTCGGGGTAGGTTAACCAATGCGCCCATGCGACGCCGACGTCTCTTCCAGTCCGCCCGAACGCCGCACCGCCTGGGGCGCGCCTTCGTCGTCACCTGCGCCGCGCTGCTGGGTGGGGGCCTCGTCATCCTGGGCCTGCCGTCGGAGCTGATGGGCTCGGCGCCGCGCAACCAGGAATGGTCCTCGCCCGCCGCGCAGATCCGCATCGTCGACGGCGACACGATCCGCCTCGGCGACCGCACGCTCCGCCTCTACGGCGTCGAGGCGCCGGAGCGCGGCCAGTTCTGCACCAACGAGCAGGGCGCCCTCTACGATTGCGGCACCGCCGCCGCGGCCGAGCTCGCCCGCCTGGTCGGCGAGCGGGGCGTCGAGTGCCGCGTGCAGGGCCGCGACCGCTTCGGGCGCGCGCTCGGCGTCTGCCGGGCCGGCGGGGTGGAGCTGAACACGGCCCTCGTCACCTCGGGCTGGGCGCTGGCCGACGGCGGGTCCCTGCCCGCCTTGGTCCCGGTCGAGGCCGCGGCCCGCACAGCGCAGCGCGGCCTCTGGACCGGCGGCTTCGAGCCGCCCGCCCATTGGCGCCGCGGCTACTGACCCTGCATTACACCCGGTTCGCGGAGGGGTAAGGATCGCCCCGATAGACAAGGCCGCCATTGCGCCTATCCTGCATTGCAGCATAGGCCCTGGGACAACCGGGTGCGCGAAACAGTTTGTGAGGAAGGCTGCTGACATGAGCAAGAACGGCTCGATCACCATCACGCTCGAGGGCAGCAATGCCAGCGCCTCGATGCCGCTGCTCGGCGGCACTCTCGGCCCGCAGGTCGCGGATATCCGCAAGCTCTATTCGAGCCTCGGCATCTTCACCTACGACCCCGGCTACGGCGAGACCGCGAGCTGCGAGAGCAAGATCACCTATATCGACGGCGACCAGGGCATCCTGCTCTACCGCGGCTACCCGATCGAGCAGCTCGCCGAGAAGAGCGACTTCATCGAGATCTGCTACCTGCTGATGCATGGCGAGCTGCCGACCAAGGAGCAGCTCGACAAGTACCGCCGCGACGTCACGCACCACACGATGGTGCACGAGCAGATCCGCCGCTTCTTCGACGGCTTCCGCCGCGACGCCCATCCGATGGCGATCATGTGCGGCGTGGTCGGCGCGCTGGCCGCCTTCTACCACGACAACCTCGACATCAACGACGAGCGCCAGCGCGAGGTCGCGGCCTTCCGCCTGATTGCCAAGGTGCCGACCATCGCGGCGATGGCGTACAAGTACGCCCTCGGCCAGCCCTTCGTGTATCCGCGCAACGACCTGAGCTACGCGGCCAACTTCCTCTACATGCTGAACTCGGTCCCGGCCGAGCCTTACGAGGTCTCGCCCGTCCTCTCGCGGGCGATGGACCTGATCCTGATCCTGCACGCCGACCACGAGCAGAACGCCTCGACCTCGACGGTGCGGCTCGCGGGCTCGACGGGCGCCAATCCCTTCGCCTGCATCGCGGCCGGCATCGCGGCGCTCTGGGGCCCCGCCCATGGCGGCGCCAACGAGGCGGTGCTGAAGATGCTGGGCGAGATCGGCACCCCCGACAAGATCCCGGCCTTCATCGAGCAGGTGAAGGACAAGAACAGCGGCGTGAAGCTCATGGGCTTCGGCCACCGGGTCTACAAGAACTTCGACCCGCGCGCGAAGATCATGAAGGAGACCTGCCACGAGGTGCTGGCCGAGCTCGGTATCAAGGACGAGCCGCTGCTCGACATGGCGATGGAGATGGAGAAGATCGCGCTGACGGACGACTACTTCGTCTCGCGCAAGCTCTATCCGAACGTCGATTTCTACTCGGGCATCATCCTCAAGGCGATGGGCATCCCGACCTCCATGTTCACGGTCATCTTCGCCGTCGCCCGCACGGTCGGCTGGGTGAGCCAGTGGAAGGAGATGATCGAGGATCCGAGCCAGCGCATCGGCCGTCCCCGGCAGATCTACACGGGTGCCGACACGCGCGACTACGTGGCGCTCGACAAGCGCTGATCCCAAATACATTCGATTTCATAAGACCCGGCTTTCGAAAGGAGGCCGGGTTTTTTGTTGGGCGCGCCGGATATGGCCGGGGCCATGATCGTGGTTTAGGCAGTTGCTTCAAGAACGTGCGGACAAATTCCGATCCGCGTCGCGCCGTGCCAGATTCTCTCCACGCCGTCATGCCGGAGCCCCGCGACGATCGGTAGCCTCCCTTCCGTTGCACTTCCGGAGGATGCCGTGCGCAAGAACCTGTTCCCCGTTTCGCGGCGAGCCCTGCTCGCCACGCCCATGGCCGGAGCGCTCGCGGCGCCCGCCATCGGCCAGACCGCCACCATCAAGGTGGGCGTGCTGCACTCGCTCTCCGGCACCATGGCCATCAGCGAGACGGCGCTGCGCGACACCGCCCTCATGATGATCCAGTGGCAGAACGCCCGCGGCGGCCTGCTCGGCCGCCAGCTCGAGGCCGTGGTGGTCGACCCCGCCTCCAACTGGCCGCTCTTCGCCGAGAAGGCGCGCGAGCTGCTGGCCGTCTCCAAGGTGGACGTGACCTTCGGCTGCTGGACCTCGGTCTCGCGCAAGTCCGTGCTGCCGGTCTTCGAGGAGCTGAACGGCCTGCTCTTCTACCCCGTCCAGTACGAGGGCGAGGAGCAGAGCCGGAACATCTTCTACACCGGCGCCGCGCCGAACCAGCAGGCGATCCCGGCGGTCGAGTACCTGCTCGGACCGGATGGCGGCTCGGCCAAGCGCATCGCGCTGCTCGGCACGGACTACGTCTATCCGCGCACGACGAACCGCATCCTGCGCGGCTTCCTGAACTCCAAGGGCATCACCGATGCCGACATCATGGAGGAGTACACGCCCTTCGGTCACAGCGACTGGCAGGGCATCGTCACGCGGGTGAAGCAGTTCGCCGCGCAGGGCAAGAAGACCGCGATCGTCTCGACCATCAACGGCGACGCGAACGTCCCCTTCTACCGCGAGCTGGGCAACCAGGGCATCAAGGCCGAGGACATCCCCTCCGTCGCCTTCTCGGTCGGCGAGGAGGAGCTGGCCGGCATCGACGCCCGTCCGCTGGTCGGCCACCTCGCCGCCTGGAACTACTTCATGTCCGTGCCCGGCCCGGCCAATGCCGAGTTCCTGGCGATGTGGCGCGCCTATATCAACAACCCGCGCCGCGTGACCAACGACCCCATGGAGGCCACCTACACGGGCTTCCGCATGTGGGCGCAGGCCGTGGCCGCCGCCGGCTCCACCGGCGTCGATGCCGTGCGCGAGAAGCTCTACGGCCAGAAGGTGATGGCGCCCTGCGGCTTCGAGGAGGAGATGCATCGCAACCATCACCTCTCCAAGCCCGTGATGATCGGCGAGATCCAGGCCGATGGGCAGTTCAACATCGTCTACAAGACGCCGACCGCGATCCCCGCCGAGAACTGGTCGCCGTTCATCCCCGAAAACGCAAATCGTCGTCGCTGACGACGATTTGATTTTCCGTGCCTCAAACGCCAGGCGCGCGCTCCGCGCGCTTGGCTTCGCGCCGCAACTGGCGCGCCCAGCGAGTGGCTAAGTCTGGGCGCGCCGGCCGCTTTGCGGCCGGATGCTCGAAGGGATGTGTTGAGTTGGCGTTGCCGTTCCTGCTGGTGAGATCTGGGCGCGGAGTTGGCCTGCTCCTGCTTGGCCTGCTCCTTTGGCTCGGTCCTGCCCGCGCGCAGGATTTCGACAGCCTCGTCCCTCGCCTCGGCGGCAGCTTCGGCGAGCAGGCCGAGGCCGTGGAGCAACTGGGCTCGCTGGGCGACGCCCGCGCCCTGCCCCTCCTCCAGGCCCTGTCGGATGCGCGGCTGGTGAAGCTGGCCGACGGCTCCGTTGCGATCATGCAGGGCACGGCCATGCCCGAGGGCGCCGCACTCGTCCGCATCAACAACCGCGTCCGTGTGGCGCTGCGCGGCGCGCTGGGCCGGCTGCAGCTGGCCTCGCCCGTCGTGGCGCAGCGCCTGAGCGCGGCCGAGGCCATCCTGCGCAACCGCAGCGCCGAGGACATCCCCGCGCTGGAGACCGCGCTCGGCCGCGAGCAGAACGCGCAGGTGCGCGAGCGCATGGAGCTCGCGCTGGGTGGAGCGCGCCTCGCCTCCTCCGACGCGGCCGCGAAGCGCGCCGGCATCGCGACGCTGGGCGGCTCCTCCTCGCCCGAGGCGCGCAACCTGTTGCTGGCCTCCCGCGCCGCCAATGCCGAGCTTTCCGCCGAGATCGACGCCGCCATCGCCGCGATCGACCGCAAGCTGCAATTGCGCCAGGCGGCGGAGACCTTCTTCCAAGGCCTCTCGCTCGGCTCGGTGCTGCTGCTGGCCGCGCTCGGCCTCGCCGTGACCTTCGGCGTCATGGGCGTGATCAACATGGCCCATGGCGAGTTCGTGATGATCGGCGCCTATGCGACCGTCGTCGTGCAGGAGGCCTGCCGCAACATCCCGGCGCTGCAGCCCTGGTCCCTGCCGTTGGCGATCCCGGCCGCCTTCCTCGTCACGGCCGCGATCGGCGCGGCGATGGAGCGCGGTCTGATCCGCCACCTCTACGGCCGCCCGCTGGAGACGCTGCTGCTCACCTTCGGCGTGGGCATGGTGCTGCAGCAGGTCGTGCGCCTCGTCTTCGGCGCGCAGAACCGCGAGGTGATCAGCCCGCCCTGGATGATGGGCACACTGGTCCTGCCCGGCGGCATCTCGGTCACGCAGAACCGGGCCTGGATCATCCTCTTCGCCATCGCCGTGCTGCTGGCGACGCTCGCCGCCATCCGGCTCACCCGCTTCGGGCTGGAAATGCGAGCCGTGGTGCAGAACCGGCGCATCGCGGCGACGATGGGCATCCGCACGGGGCGCGTGGACGCCATGACCTTCGCCTTCGGCTCGGGCATCGCGGGCCTCGCCGGCGTGGCGCTGAGCCAGATCGACAACGTCTCGCCCAACCTCGGCACGGGCTACATCATCGACAGCTTCATGGTGGTGGTCTTCGGCGGCGTGGGCTCGCTGATGGGGACACTGATCGGGGCCTTCACCCTCGGCCTCGTGAACAAGATCCTCGAGCCCTATGCGGGCGTGGTACTGGCCAAGGTGCTGCTGCTGGTGGGCATCATGCTCTTCATCCAGCGACGGCCCAAAGGCCTCTTCGCGCTCAAGGGACGCGCGGCCGACCAATGAACGGAGCATTCGAAGAATGCGGAGTTCGCGCGCCGGGTTGGCGGGCGGCGGCGCGCCAAGCAAAGACTCATGCGGGCCATCCGCAAGGATGGTCCGCATGACCCGTCGCATCGTCCTGCTGCTGGCGGTCGCGATCCTGGCCGTCCTGCCGCTGCTCAACCTGCTGCCGAGCTCCAGCCCCTTCTATGTCTCGGACTTCCTGGTCAGCATCATCGGCAAGTGGATCTGCTACGCGATCCTCGCCCTCGCGCTCGACCTAGCCTGGGGCTACGCCGGCATCCTCTCGCTCGGCCATGGCGCCTTCTTCGCGCTGGGCGGCTATGCCATCGGCATGCATCTGATGCGGCTGATCGGGCCGCGCGGCGTCTATGGCCATCCGATCCTGCCGGACTTCATGGTCTTCCTCGGCTACCAGCAGCTCCCCTGGTTCTGGCTGGGCTTCAACTGGTTTCCTTTTGCTTTCCTGATGGCGCTCGTCGTGCCGGGCGTGCTGGCTCTGGTGGTGGGCTATCTCGCCTTCCGCAGCCGCATCACGGGCGTCTATCTCTCGATCATCACGCAAGCACTGACCTATGCGCTGATGCTCGCCTTCTTCCGCAACGACATGGGCTTCGGCGGCAACAACGGCTTCACCGACTTCAAGGAGCTGCTGGGCATGCCGCTCAACAGCAGCTCCACCCGGGCCATCCTCTTCTACGCCGCGCTGGTCTCGCTGGTGGTGGTCTTCCTGCTCTGCTCGGCGCTGACGAAGACCAAGTACGGCCGCGTGCTCACCGCAATCCGCGACGCGGAGAGCCGCGTGCGCTTCCTCGGCTACAGCGTGACGCAGCACAAGCTCTTCGTCTTCGTGCTCTCGGCGATGATCGCGGGGCTGGCCGGCGCGCTCTACGTGCCGCTGGTCGGCATCATCAACCCGGGCGAGTTCAGCCCGGGCAACTCCATCGAGGCGGTGGTCTGGGTCGCCTTCGGCGGGCGCGGCACGCTGGTGGGGGCGGTGCTCGGCGCTTTCTCGGTGAATGCGCTGAAGACCTGGCTGACCTCGGTGGCGCCCGACCTCTGGCTGATCGCGCTGGGCTGCCTCTTCGTGGCGGTGCCGCTGCTGCTGCCGAAGGGTCTCATCGGCCTGATCCGGCGCCGGAAGGTGAAGCCATGAGCGAATCCCATCCCGAGGCGCTGGCGGCCATCCCGCACGCGGTCTCCACCCAGGGGCTCTACCTGGACGGCGTCACCGTCGTCTTCGACGGCTTCCGGGCGCTGAACAGCCTATCGCTCATCGTCGAGCCGGGCGAGCTGCGCGCCGTCATCGGCCCGAACGGCGCCGGCAAGACGACGATGATGGACTGCATCACCGGCAAGACGCGTCCTGGCTCGGGCATCGTGAAGTTCGGCGACCGCGACCTCACCCGGATGGACGAGGCCTCCATCGCCAATCTCGGCGTCGGACGAAAATTCCAGAAGCCGACGGTCTTCGATGCGCTGACCGTCTTCGAGAATCTGGAACTCGCGCTGAAGGCGCCGCGCAACCCCATCGCCTGCATCCGCTGGGTGCTGCGGGGCGATGCGCGTACGCGCATCGAGAAGACCATGCAGGAGATCGGCCTCACTGCCCGCGCCTTCGACCTTGCGGGCCTGCTGAGCCATGGACAGAAGCAATGGCTGGAGATCGGCATGCTGCTCATGCAGGACCCGCAGCTGCTGCTGGTGGACGAGCCCGTCGCGGGGATGACCGACCACGAGACGGAGCAGACGGCGGCGCTGCTGACCGGCATCGCCGGCGAGCGCAGCGTGGTGGTGGTCGAGCACGACCTGGAATTCGTGAAGGCGCTGAACAGCAAGGTGACGGTGCTGTGCGAGGGCAGCGTGCTCTCGGAGGGCTCGATCACCCACGTGCAGAGCGACCCCCGGGTCATCGAAGTGTACCTGGGACGCTGATGATGCGACGGCTCTGTCCCACCGAACTCAAGACCAACGCGCGCACCATCAGCTTCTTTGCTGCCGGGCCGATTCACGCGGCCGCCGCGCGGCCACGATCGGACCGGTCGCCATGCTAGTCGCCACCGACATCGACCTCTCCTACGGCGCCAGCCGCTGCCTGCGCGGCGTCTCGCTCTCCGTCGGCCCCGGCCAGATCGCCGCCGTCCTCGGCCGCAACGGCGTCGGCAAGTCTTCGCTGCTGCGCTCCATCATGGGGCTGGAGCGCATCCAGGGCGGCAGCGTGATGTGGGAGGGCAAGGAGATCCGCGACCTCGGCCCCGCCGAGCGCGCCCGCGCCGGCATCGGCTACGTGCCGCAGGGCCGCGAGATCTTTCCGTTCCTTACCGTGCAGGAGAACCTGGAGACGGCGCTGGCCGCCGCCCCGCGCGGCAGTAGCGTGCCGGCGGAGGTCTTCGACCTGTTTCCCATCCTGCGCCAGTTCCTGCGCCGGCGCGGCGGCGACCTCTCGGGCGGGCAGCAGCAGCAGCTCGCCATCGGCCGCGCGCTCACCGCGCGCCCGCGCCTGCTCATCCTCGACGAGCCGACCGAGGGCATCCAGCCCAACGTCATCAAGGACATCGCCAAGGTGATCCATCATCTCGCGAAGGACCGGAACTTCGCCGTGGTCCTGGTCGAGCAGTATTTCGAGTTCGCCCGCGACCTCGCCGACACCATCACCGTGATGGTCCGCGGCGAGGTGGCGCTCGCTGGCCCCACGAAGGAGCTGGATGAGGAAGAGGTGCGCAAGCTCCTGACCGTGTAATCCTCCCCCGGGAAGCGGAGGAACGCCCATGGACACGAGCGAGATCGATGCGATCCGCCAGTTGCTGACCTCGAAGCCGCGGCCGATCGGCTGGTCGGAGCGGCGGCAGCGCATCGACGAGGTCGGCTCCACCTGGCCGCCGGCCGAGGACATCGCGCTGGAGGCCTTCGACCTGGACGGGGTGCCCGGCGAATTCTCCATCGCCCCCGGCGGCGATGCCTCGCGCGTCCTTCTCTATTTCCATGGCGGCGGCTACTGCTCGGGATCGATCCGCAGCCACCGCCGGCTGGTCACCGAAGCCGGGCGGGCCGGCGGGGTGCGAACCCTCGCCGTCCAGTACCGGCTGGCCCCGGAGCACCCCTACCCCGCCGCGCTCGACGATGCCTGGACCGCCTGGCAGTTCCTCCGGTACCGGCAGGGCATGGCCGCCGACCGTATCGCCATCGGCGGCGACAGCGCCGGCGGCAATCTCGCCGTGGCGCTCATGAACCGGCTGCGCGACGCCGGCGAGGCGCTGCCCGCCTGCGCCTGGCTGATGTCGCCCTGGACCGACCTCACCCAGTCCGGCGAGACCCTGGCGACCAAGGACGTCGTCGATCCGCTCATCCATCGCGGCTATCTGGACGAGCTGGCCGCGGCCTTCGTCCCGGCCGGCCTGGAGGCCAGGGACCCGCGGATCTCAGTCCTCTGGTCCGATCTCGCGGGCCTCCCGCCGATCCTGGTCCAGGTCGGATCGGCCGAGACCCTGATCGACGATTCCACGCGCTTCGTGCGCGCGGCGGGCTGCGCCGACGTCCGGGCCTCCCTCGAGATCTGGCCTCACATGATCCATGCCTGGCCCATGTGGAACGCCCATCTGGAGCAGGGCCGCCGGGCGCTGGGCAGCGCGGGCGCCTTCCTGCAGCGGCATCTGCGGGCCTAGGCTCGCGGCGCATCACCCAGGGACCGCGTCATCAGCACCCGCCTGCCCCCGCTGCGCAGCCTGCGCGCCTTCGAGGCCGCCGGCCGTCTGCTGAGCTTCTCGGCCGCGGCCACCGAGCTCGGCGTCACGCCCGGCGCCGTCAGCCATCAGATCCGGCAATTGGAGGAGCATCTCGGCGCGCGGCTCTTCGACCGGCAGCACCGCGAGGTCGTCCTCACGCCGCAGGGCCAGGCCTATCTCCGCTCGATCGCCGACGCCTTCCGGCGCATCGAGGAGGACACGCGGGTCCTCTTCTCCGCCAACGACCCGACCAGCCTGCGCATCTACGCCTCGGTGAACCTGGCCCAGCGCTGGCTGGTGCCGCGGCTGCCGCGCTTCGTGGCCCGCCACCCGACCATCGCGCTCGACATCGCCGCCGAGAGCGGGCCGCCTCCATCCCTGACGCCGCGCCGCTTCGACCTCGCCATCACCCATGGCGTGGCGCCGCTGGCCAAGGTGGAACCGTCGCGCCTCTTCGACGGGCGGCTCGTGCCGGTGTGCAGCCCCGGCTACCTCGCCGGACGCGCGCCGATCACCCACCCCTCGCAGCTCGACCCGGACCGCCTGATCCACGCCCGCAAGCGCAAGGGCGACTGGCGGCGCTGGCTGAAGCTGGCGAAGGAGCCCGGCATCGACGCCGGGCGCGGAGTCAAGTTCGAGGACATGAATCTCGCCTATCTCGCGACGGTCTCGGGGATGGGGGTGATGCTGTTCTTCGCGAACCTCGTCGCCGACGACCTGCGCGCGGGGCGGCTGGTGATGCTCTTCGACCTGGCGCTGACGGAGGAGCCGGACTGGCTGGTCTACGCGACCCCGGCGCCGGAGCGGGAACGGGCGACGATGCTCCTGCGCGACTGGCTCCTCTCGGAGGCCTGAGCCGTCATCGCCGCGGGGGCACCACCGTCGTGCTGACGCCCGGCGGCACGGTGTGCCAGGGCTGCCGCGCCTGGCCATAGCCGTAGTCGAACAGCGCCCGCATGAAGGGCGGGTCGAAGGGCTCGCGCCGGTCCGCCTGGAAATCCGCGCCGATGAACGCCAGCCGGAACGCCACCCCGTCGCGCAGCGTGGTCAGGTAGATGCGGTTGATGTCGCTGATCCCGCTGAAATGCAGCAGCGTCGCCGCCGAGCGCCGGGCGATGCTGAACAGCCCTCGGGGCGTGACGCTCCCCTCCACGTCCACCCGGCCGTTGCGGATCACATAGGCGATACGCTCGCGCCGGCTGCCGCGCTCGCGGAGGTTCACCGAGGGTGGATAGAGGAAGACCTGCATGGCCGCGCCCCCGTCCACATGCATCTCCTCAAAGGCCTGCCCGCCGTATTCGACCGGCACCAGCACCGGCGGGAAGGCCCCGGGAATGGAGGCCGAGGCGAGCAGGATGCTGCGGAACAGCGTCAGCGCATCCGGATGGCCGCTGGCCGCGATGGCACCGATGTTCCACACCACGGGCCGCTGCAGATCTAGGTTGGTGGTGCCGACCAGCAGCAGCCGCCCGCGCTGGTACTCGCGGGCGATGGCGGCGAGCATGGCCTCGTCGGTGTGGCGGCTGATCAGGCGCGCGAGCGGCGAGGTGTCGGCCAGCGCCTCGCCGAAGAGCAGCGGGACGACGGCGAAGACCTGCCGCGGCAGCAGCAGGATGTCGCGGGGCGCGACCTCGGTGAAGACCTCGCGCAGCTGCCCGTCATAGTCCGGCCCGAGGAAGGCGAAGGGCGCGATCAGCGCCCCGGCCGAGATGCCGGTGACGACGGTGAAGGAGGGCCGGTCGCCCGCCGCGGTCCAGCCGTTGAGCAGCCCCGCGCCGAAGGCGCCGTTGTCGGCGCCGCCGGAGATGGCGAGGAAGGTGGTCGGCGGCCGGGGCGCGCCTGGCGGCAGGGTCGCGGCCTCGCGCTCCACCATCGCCCGGCCCTCGCGGAGAAGGGCCTCCGGGCTGCCGTCGATCCAGAAGCGGGCGTTGGGGATGCCGAGGACCGCGAGCCCCTCGGTGGATTCGGGCGGTGGCGCCGGCAGGCGGGTGATGCTGCTGCAGCCGGCCAGAAGCGCGAGCAGGAGCAGCACCGGCAGCCGGGCGAAGGATCTGGGCGTCGCTGTCCTGGCCGTCACGCGCCCTGTGCTCCTTGCTGAGATCCGGGCCGACGGGATCTGACGGCGGCCGAAGCTCGGCCATCCGCGCAGGCGGGGCAAGATGCCCTGCCCGGGTCGCCGTGAAATCCGCGTGACAAGCATCGCGGGCCGCGCCGCCCCTCCCTGGTGACGGCGTGGCCCGGCGCGGCTACTGCGGGGAGGAGCGGCCGGCCGCGACGCCCTCGTTGAAGGCGCGCTGGTTGCTGCGGCGATGCTGGTCGTAGAGGAAGCCGCCGCCGGCACCGACGCCCGCGCCGATCAGCGCGCCGACGCCCGCATTGCCGGAGAAGGAGCCGATGGCCAGGCCCGTCAGGGCACCCAGGGCCGCGCCGCCGCCGACGCGCTGCGTGGTCGGGCTGAGCGGCACGTTGAGCGTCTCGTCGGCACAGGCGCCGAGACCGAGCATGAGGGCCACGGGAAGGATGAGCGTCTTGCGCATGTCTTGGTCCCTCCGGATCAGCGCCGCGAGCCGCGCGCCGGCGCGGTCGGGCAAGGATAGCTGGCGGCCGCCCAGCGCAGCAGGCCGTCCACGGCGAGCTCGCTGGCGTATTGCGGATTGGCGGCGGCCCAGGCGACGAAGGATGCCTGCGCGGCCTCGAGCGTCGGCGTCGGCGTCGGCAGGCAGAAAATCCGCGCGCGCCCGCCCGGCTGCGTGATCTGGGAGTGATACTGGCCAGCGCCGATGATGAAGCCGCGGCAGAAGGCCTGCGAGACATGGCCCACCTCCTCGCTCAGCGAGGCACCGCAGAGGCTCGCGAGGTTGCCGGTGGTCACCGGGCCGGCTTGCGCCGGAGTCGCCCCCGTCTGAGTCGCCCCGGTCTGGGCCGGCGCCCCTCCGATGGTGGCGGCCAGCAGCGCCAGGCTGCCGGCCAAGGTCGTGACGAAACGCATGAGCAGGAACTCCCCTCTCCCGCCGGCGTTCCGCGAGGTCGCGCACCGGCCTTCGGATGCGGCGGTGGCCCATGGGACCACATTCCGCCAATGGGACGCTAGGTCCGGGCGGGGGGCGCAGCCATAGTCCGGACATGCCCATCCCGTGCCGTGCGTCCCAAACGCGCCCCGGGACGCATCAGATCTGGCGCAGGGCGCTCGCGAAATCGCGCCCGCCCGGCTGGCCGGAGCCCTTGCGGATGGGAGCGGCGACCCAGCCGCTCTGCGCCGTCTGGCGCAGCTGCGTCGGCGAGTAGTCGAACTCGCGACGGAAGGCGCGGCTGAAGGCGGAGGGGTCGAAGAAGCCGAAATCCTCGGCCACCTTGATGATCTCGCGCGTGTTCGAGGGGTCCGAGAGCGCCTGGTGCGCCTGGCGCAGCCGCTCGCTCTGGATGTAGCGCGCGACACCCCCGAAGGGCTCGAAGAGCCGGTAGAGCTGCGAGCGCGACACGCCCGCGAGCTTGCACAGCCGCTCCGGCCCGAGCCGCGTGGAGCGCAGGTTCTGCCGGATGATCTGCCGGATGCGGCCGAGCCGGGCGCGCTCCACATGGGCTTCGGCGTCGAAGCCGGTGGGCGAGGAGGGCGCGATGCAGGCCGCGATCAGCGCCCGCGTGGCCTCGGCGGCGCGCGGCAGCTCCGCCTCCGTCATGGTCTCCAGGCTGTCGGCGAGGCTTTCCACGTAATGGCCCAGCAGCCCGCCCATGGCGCTGGTCATCGGCGCGTCGCGGCAGGCGTCGATGGTGGGGCCGAGGCCCGGGAAGGCATCGCGCGAGACGAAGAGGCAGAGCCAGTCCAGCTCCGTGCGGTCGCCGTCGAAGACCTGGTCAAGGGAGAGGATGTGGGGCACGCCCGTCGGCACCGCGACATGGGCCGTCTCCGTGTGCAGCCGCAGCGAGCCGGTGCGCGGCACGTGGATCTGCCAGAGATCCAGCGAATCCCGGCGGATCTGGGTGCGGGTGCGCTGGAAGCGGCAGGCCGGCGCCTCGACCGCGCTGAGCGCGAAATGGCCGAAGCTCCACATGCGGAAGCGCGCGGCATAGCCGGGCCGGGGATCCAGCGATTCCGTGATCTCGACGACGGAGCGGCAATGGTCGCGCCAGGCCTCGAACTGCTGCCCGACCGGCAGGTCCATGGTCGAGAAGCCGACCGGCTTCAGCAGGCCGCGGTTGGGCTCGGCGACCGGTGCAGGGGCGTCGTCGTGCGGAAGGACTTCGGTGTCTCGCATGCTTCTGACCGTCCTTCTCATGCCGGGACAATGATTTGAGTGCCAGAAGACCTCTCAGGTCCCCGCCCCGGCCGCCAGCGTTTTCCGCCGAATCAGCATGATATCGGGACAGGAGGGATACTGGCTGGATTGTTGGCCCATCTGCGCCTCCCTGCAAATGCCTAGCCTGACCATGTCGCCGCGATCCCTGGGGAATGCTGACCCAGTCCGGCGGACCGCGTCCATGAAATTTGGATGCCAGGGAAGGACTTCGGGAGCAGAAAGGCCTTTGTTCAATGGATTATCGGCTTCACCTTGACGAGATTCCGGCACCCGGGCCGGTCTCGACGGGACGCATGCCCGAGGCCGGGGCCGTCACGGCCCTGGTCGAGGAGGCCTATCGCCGTTACGCCGATATCGCCGAGGGAAAAGTCGCCGACTACATCCCCGCCCTCGCCAAGGCCGCGCCGGAGCTCTTCGGCATCTGCGTGGCGGGCGTCGACGGCGGGGTCTTCGCGGTGGGTGACGCGGAGCGCCCCTTCTCCATCCAGAGCATGTCCAAGCCCTTCGTCTTCGCCCTGGTCTGCCAGGCGCTGGGCGGCGGCCAGGCCCGCGAGAAGATCGGCGTGAACGCCACGGGCCTTGCCTTCAACTCGGTGATGGCGATCGAGCTCAACCCCGAGCGCACCGTGAACCCCATGGTGAATGCCGGCGCCATCGCGACCACCAGCCTCGCCCCCGGCGCCAATGCCGAGCAAAAGTGGCAATTCATCCGCGAGGGCCTGTCCCGCTTCGCCGGCCGCGAGCTGGAGTTGGACGAGGAGGTCTACGTCTCCGAGGCCGCGACCAACCAGCGCAACCAGGGCATCGCGCGGCTGCTGCTCGGCTACGGCCGCATGTACTCGGACCCCGACGAGGCGACCGACATCTACACCAGGCAATGCGCGCTGAACGTCACCGCCAGGGACATGGCAATCATGGGCGCCACGCTGGCCGACGGCGGCGTGAACCCCGTGACCCGGGAGCGCGTCATGGACGCCGACCGCTGCGCGCGCGTGCTCGCCGTCATGGCCACGGCCGGGCTCTACGAGGAGTCGGGCGACTGGCTCTACGAGGTGGGCCTGCCGGGCAAGAGCGGCGTCGCCGGCGGGATCGTCACCATCGCGCCCGGCAAGGGCGGCCTCGGCACCTTTTCGCCGCCGCTGGACATTGCGGGAAACAGCGTGCGCGGCCAGCTCGTGACGAAATTCCTGTCCGAGCGGCTCGGGCTGAACCTCTTCGCCTCCAAACCAGAACAATGAGGGAGCCCACCCCATGAGCACGACAGCCTCCGAGGTCCGGGAATCCTGGATCCCCATGATCGCCATCGCCCTGGCGCAGATGCTGATGTCCTTCAACGTGGCCGCCCTGCCCGTCTCGCTCTCGGGCATGGTGGCGAGCTTCGGCGTGCCGCCCACCACGGTCGCGACCGGCATCGTGATGTACTCGCTGGCCGTGGCCGGCTTCGTGATGCTGGGCGGCAAGCTGGTGCAGCGCTTCGGCTCCACCCAGGTGTTCCGCGTGGTGATCGGCGTCTTCGCCATCGCCCAGGTGCTGATGGTGATCGCGCCGGCCGCGACGGTGATGCTCTCGGCGCAGCTCCTGGCCGGCCTCGCGGCGGCGGTGATCGTTCCCGCGCTGGTGGCGCTCATCGCGCACCACTATCACGGGCAGCAGCAGGCGACGGCGGTAGGCGCGCTGGGCTCGGCCCGCGCCGCGGCCGGCGTCGCGGCCTTCCTGATCGGCGGGCTGCTCGGCACCTTCATCGGCTGGCGGCCGGTCTTCGGCATCCTGGTGGTGGTGGCGGCCCTCGTCTTCTTCCTGAGCTTCAAGCTGAAGCCGCAGGCCGCGCGGCCGGAGGTGAAGATCGATCTGGTGGGCGTGGTGCTGGCCGCCGCCGCGATCATCATGATCGTCTTCGGCTTCAACAATCTGAACCGCTTCGGCCTCGGCGTGGCGCGGCCCGCCGCGCCCTTCGACATCCTCGGCATGTCTCCGGCGCCGATCATGATCGTGATCGGCATCATCCTGCTGCAGATCTTCCTCGCCTGGACCCGGCGCGTCCAGGCCCGGGGTGGCACGCCGCTGCTCGACCTCAGCATCATCACCTCCGGCCAGGAGCGGGCGGCGATCTATGCAATGTTCACCGTGGTCGGCCTCGAATCCATGCTGAACTTCACCGTGCCGCTCTACATCCAGATCGTGCAGGGCCGCACGCCGCTCGAGACGACGATCGCCATGATGCCCTTCAACCTCACCGTCTTCTTCACGGCGATGCTGGTGGTGAAGCTCTACGACAAGGTGACGCCGCGGCGCATCGCGCAGGGCGGCTTCGCGCTCTGCATCCTGGGTCTGCTCTGGCTCGCCTGGGTGGTGCGCAACGACTGGTCGGCGGTGCCGGTCATGCTCGGCCTCATCACCTTCGGCATCGGCCAGGGGGCGCTGGTCACGCTGGTCTTCAACGTGCTGGTAACGGCGGCGCCGAAGGAGCTGGCAGGCGATGTCGGCGCGCTGCGCGGCACCACGCAGAATCTCGCGGCCGGCGTCGGAACGGCCATCTCGGGCGCGCTGCTGGTGGGGCTGCTCTCGGCCGGCATCATGTACCGCATCGCGGAAAACCCGCGCCTGCCGGTGGAGGTGATCGGCCAGATCGACCTCGAGAGCATCAACTTCGTGAACAACACCCAGCTGCTCGCCATCATGCAGCGCACCGGCGCTGCGCCCGAGGTGGTGACCGAGGCCGTCAGGGTGAACACCGAAGCCCGCCTCCAGGCGCTGAAGATCGGTCTGCTGATCATGGCCGCCGTGGCCGCTCTCGCGATGATCCCGGCCAGCCGCCTGCCCAACTATCGCCCCGGCGAGATTCCGGATGCTCCCGCGCCGCGGAACACGGCGAAGCGCGAGGAGGAAAGCGGGGCCGCCGCATGAAACGGCCGCGGCTCCTCTTCCTCTCGCTCGGCGGCACCATCACCATGGTGCCGGCTGCCGGCGGCGGCATCGCGCCGAAGCTGGGCGCGGCCGAGCTCGTGGCCTCGGTGCCCGAGCTCGCCCAGGTCGCGGAGATCGAGGCGCATTCGCCCTACCGGCTGCCGAGCCCCTCGCTGGAGCCGGGACAGCTCGTCGAGGTCGCGAAGCGCATCGAGGACGGCTTCGCCGCGGGCTTCGACGGCGCCGTGGTCATCCAGGGCACCGACACGATCGAGGAATCGGCCTTCGTCCTCGACCTGCTGATCGGCTGCGACAAGCCGGTCGTCGTCACCGGCGCCATGCGCGGCGCGGATGCGCCGGGCGCCGACGGGCCCGCCAACCTGCTGGCCGCGGCGCGCGTCGCGGCCTCGCCCGAGGCGCGCGGCCTCGGCACGCTCGCCGTGCTGAACTACGACATCCATGCGGCGCGCTTCGTCCAGAAGTCGCACACCGCCCTGCCCTCCGCCTTCGCCTCGCCGCTGCTGGGCGCGATCGGCGTGGTGGCCGAGGGCCGGCCGCGCTTCTATGCCCGCGTGCCACGGATCGCGGGCCTGCCGAGCTACGGCGGCCCGCCGCGCCCCGTGGCCCTGCTGAAATGGGCCATGGGGGACGACGGCCGCCTGCTCGGCGCCCTGCCCGGCCTCGGCTATGCCGGCGCCGTCATCGAGGCGATGGGCGCAGGCCATGTCCCCGCCGAGGCCGCGCCGCTGCTGGGCGAGCTCGCGCTGCGCATGCCCGTGGTGCTGGCGACGCGCGCCATGGCCGGGCCGGTCTTCACCCGCACCTACGGCTATGCCGGCTCGGAGATCGACCTGCTGGGCCGCGGGCTCATCCCAGCGGGCTTTCTCTCCGGGCTCAAGGCGCGGCTGCTGCTCGGCCTCGTCCTGCGCGCGGGGGGCGGGCAGAGCACCGCCGCCGCAGCCTTCGCCAACTACCAGTAATCCCTCAAGGAACCTTTCACATGTCCGACCTTCTCGTCATCGCCTTCCCGACCGAAGCCCAGGCCGAAGAGGTCCGCGCGAAGCTACTCGGCCTCCAGCGCGAATACCTGATCGAGCTCGGCGACGCGGTCGTGGCCGTGAAAGGGCCCGACGGCCAGGTGAAGCTGAACCAGATCTTCCAGCCGGTCGCGGCGGGCGCTGCCTCCGGCGCGCTCTGGGGCTCGCTGATCGGGCTGATCTTCCTGATGCCGCTGGCGGGTGCCGCGCTCGGCGCGGCCTCGGGCGCGCTGGGCGGCAAGCTCACCGACCTCGGCATCAACGACAACTTCATGAAGGAGGCGGCGAAGACGCTGGAATCCGGGCATGCGGCGCTGTTCCTGCTGATCCGCAAGATGACCACGGACAAGGTGATGGCCGAGCTCCACGGCACCGGTGGCACCATCCTGCGCAGCTCCTTCGACGAGACGAAGGAAGAGGCGCTGCGCGAGGCGCTGGCCGGCGCGCAGGCCGCCGTGGCAACGCCCTCCGCCTGATCGGAGAGGTGCCCCGCATGCGCTTCGGCATTGCCACCTCGGCCGCCCTTCTCGGCACCGTCCTGGCGCTCCCCGCCCTCGCCCAGACAGGCGAGGGCCCGACGCGGGGCGAGCGCGTGCAGGCCGTGCAGGTCCCGGACCCGCGGGGTACCTTCTCCCTCATGGTCGACAACGACCTCTTCGCGGGCACGGACAAGAACTACACGAGCGGCTTCCAGCTCGACTGGCGCTCGCCCTCCTACGACCAGCCGGCCTGGATGTCCGCGGTCACCGACCGTCTGGGCCTGATCTTCCCCCGGGGCGGTACGCCGCGCTGGGGCGTGTCCTTCGGCCAGAACGTCTTCACCCCGTCCGACACGCTGCGCACCACGCCCGACCCGCGCGACCGGCCCTATGCCGGCTTTCTCTTCGGCTCCCTCTCGCTCGCCTCCTACACCGCGACCTCCTACGGCAGCATGGAGCTGCAGATGGGCATCGTGGGCCCCGGGGCCTGGGGCCGGCAGGTGCAGAACGGCGTGCACCGCGCGCTGAACATCGACATCGCCCATGGCTGGGCCTACCAGCTCAAGGACGAGTTCGGCATCAACGCGATCCTCGCGCGGCAATGGCGCTGGAACTACGAGACCGGCATCGAGGGGCTGCAATACGGCTTCGTGCCGGCCATCACGGCGAGCCTCGGCAATGTCTACACCTATGCCAGCGGCGGGCTGATGGTGCGGCTCGGCAGCAACCTCAATTCCGACTTCGGCCCGCCGCGCACGCGCCCGGCGCAGTCGGGCTCGGCCTTCTTCCAGCCGGAGGGGGATGGGTTCGGCTGGTACGTCTTCGCCGGCGTCGAGGGGCGCGCGGTGGCGCGCAACATCTTCCTCGACGGCAACACCTGGCGCGACGGCCCGCATGTCGACCGCGAGACGCTGGTCGGCGACGTCAACCTGGGCTTCGCGCTGATGTGGAAGCGGACGCGCCTGACGGCCACCTACACCGTCCGCAGCCGCGAGTTCTCGACGCAGGGGAACGGGCTGCAATACGGATCCATTGCGGTGGCCTTCCGCTTCTAACCCATCCATTCCCCGCCCGAGGCGACCAGCCGGCCGCCATGGAACACCTTCCCGCGCGCGGGGTGCCGCCCGATGGCGTCGGCCACGTTCTCCGCCGCGATGGTGAAGAAGTGGGCCGGGTTGCCCGTGCCGATCCCGTGATCCGCGATCCCCAGCACCTCGGCGCCGCCGGAGCTGGCCATCCGGAACAGCTCCTCCAGCAGATCGTCGTGCCGGATGTCCTCGCGCCAGCCGATGACGGCGGCGCGCTCCAGCATGTCGGCATTGCCGTAGGGGCTCCAGGTGTCGCGGATGTCGTCGTTGCCGCAGAAGACCCGCACGCCCGCCCGGCGCAGCAGCATCAGCGGCGGCAGCGTCGCGCCGCCGGCGCCGTGGGTGGCCAGCGCCACGCCGGCCTCCGCCATCATGTCGGCCGCGGCCGCCTGCTTCGATTCCTTCGCGGCGCCCAGGCAGAAGCCGTGGCTGACCGTCACGCGGCCCTGCATGCCCAGGGCCTTCGCGCGGGCGCAGATCTCCTGGAGGCTGAACAGGCCCATCTCGCCGGGCTCGTGCAGGTGGATGTCGAGGCCGACGCCATGGCGCTCCGCAATGCCGAAGATGCCGTCGAGCTGGCCCTTGGGGTCGCGGTCCACCTCGCAGGGGTCGATGCCGCCCACGAGATCGGCGCCGGCACGGATGGCGGCCTCCAGCAGGTCCAGCATCTTCTGGCCGCCGGATCGCATCACACCCGCCTGCGGGAACGCGACCGTCTGCATGGTGATGGCATGCGCGTGCGCCTGCTTCGCCTCCAGCACCCCCTCAAGGGCAGAAAGGCCGAAGGTGGGGGTGATGTCGACATGGGACCGGACATGCGCGGTGCCGTGGATCACGCAGCGGCGCAGCAGCTCGCCCGCGCGGGCGGCGGTGCCCAGCGGAAGCGACGGCAGCAGGCGCTGGTCCGTCTCGATGCGGCTCATGCGGAAGGGTTCTGCCCGGTGCGGGATCCAGGGCAGGCCGAACAGGGTCTTGTCGAGATGCACGTGCCCGTCGACCAGGCTGGGCAGCAGGAGCTCGCCGCCCAGATCCATGGCCGCCGCGGCGGGAGTTGGCACGCCGGCCGGCAGGATCTCCCCGATGCGGCCCTGGCGGATCAGGATCCGCCGCCCGGGCGGCCCCCCGTCCGCGAGGCGGAGGTTGGTGAGCAGCAGGTCTTTCCGGGCATCCCTCATCCCGCGAGGCTAGCCAGCGGGGCGGCGACCGTCCAATGCGCGGCGAGGCCCGATCAGGCCGAGGGCCGCGCGAGCATGGCCATGTTCCGCTCATGGCCGCTCGCCTCATAGGCGATGCCGCGCTTCGTCACCCAGAAGTTCACCATCTGGTAGAGCGGCACCACCGCCACATCCGCCATGGTCTCCGCCATAGCCTGCATGAGCAGCTGCTCGCGCCTGCTGTCGTCCAGCGTGGCGAGCGCCTGGTCGCGCAGCCGGTCGATCGCGGGATTGGAATAGGCGGAGCGGTTGTAGCCGCCGGTGCCCTTCGCGCGGTCGGGCGTGCCGAAGACGTTGACCAGCGCGTAGCCCGCCTCGCCGGAATTGCTGCCCCAGGCCCAGATGCCGGCGGAAAACTCCTGCCGCGCGCCGCGCGCGTTGTAGGAGTTGCCGGGCATGGTCTCGACGGCGGTCTGGATGCCGATGCGGGTCCACATCTGCGCGACCGCCTGGGCCGTCGCAGGGTCAGTCGGGCGACCGTCCACGGCGGCGTGCAGGGTGAGCCGGAAGCCCTGCGGGAAGCCGGCCTCGGCGAGCAGGCGCCTCGCGCCGTCAGGATCGTAGGGCGGCACGCCGATGGACGGGTTGTAGGACCAGGCGCCGCGCTGCATCCACTGGCCAGTCGCGACCGCGGTGCCCTGCATGATGCGTTCGGCCAGCGCCGCGCGGTTCACCGCCAGCGAGAGCGCCTGCCGAACCTTCAGGTCGCGCAGCGGGTTTTGCGGCAGCACGCGCCCGGCATTGTCGGTGACGAAGGGCGAGGCCTCGGCGCGGCCCTGGTCGAGCGCGATGTAGACCATGCGCGTGCTCTCGCGCGAGACGACGGAGAAGCGCGGGTCGCGCCGGAAGACCGGCAGGTCGTTGGGCGACGGCACGTCGATCATGTCCACGCTGCCCGAGAGCAGCGCCGCGCTGCGGGCCGCGGCATTGGGGATGAAGCGCAGCGTCACGCGCTCCCAGGCCGGCTTCGGGCCCCACCAGGCCTCGTTGCGCTCCATCTCGCAGCGGTCGTTGGGCACGAAGCGGACGAGCTTGTAGGGGCCGGTGCCGATCGCGGCGCGGCCGGAATTGTAGTCCTCCGTTGCGGCGCCCGTACCGGCGTGGCGCGAGATGATGGCGAGGTTGGAGAGGTCGTTCGGCAGGTTCGGCGCCGGCGCCCCGGTGTGGAAGCGGATGGTGAGCGGGTCCACGACCTCGACGCGCTTGATGGAGCGCACCACGCCGCCGAAGCCGCCGGGCGAGTTCGGCACGTTGGGCGCGCGCTCGATGGTGAAGGCGACGTCGTCGGTGGTGAGGGGCTGGCCGTCGGTGAAGGTGACGCCCGGGCGCAGCCGGAACTCCCAGACCGTGTCGGAGAGCGTGCTCCAGGTCAGCGCCAGGCCCGGCACCAGCTTGGTGTCCGGCGTCTGCTCCACGAGGCGGTCGAAGAGATGCGCGGAGAGCGCCTTGGTCGGGGTGCCGTTGAAGAAATGCGGATCGACCGAGGAGGGGTTGGCGCTCTGGCCGATGGTCAGGGTGCGCGCATCCTGCGCCAGGGCCGGGACGGCGGCGGCGGCGAGGAAGGGGGCGGCAAGGACGGCGCGGCGGTGCATCTATCGCATCTCCCGGATGGCGGCGAAGCCGGCCTCGGAGGCCGTGAGCACCGCGTCGATGTCGGCCTCGGTATGGGCTGCGCAGAGGAACATGTTGTGCCGCGGATGCAGGAAGGCCCCCTCGGCGAGCGCGGCCCGGCAGAAGGCGCGGCCCATCGCAAAATCCTCATCGCCGTCAAAGAGGAAGAGCGGCATCGAGACCGGGCCGGATTGCCGCAGCCCCACATTGGCGCCGCGCGCGCGCTCGGCGAGCCCGTCGCGCAGGCGCCGGCCGAGGGTCGCGATGTGGCCCACCACGTCGCGCCGCTCCAGCTCCTCCAGCGTGGCGACGGCGGCCGCCATGGCGACCGAGGAGCACCAGAAGGAGCCGGTGACGAAGATGCGCGCCGCCGCCTCGCGCAGGGAATCCTTGCCGGTGACGGCGGCCAGCGTGTGGCCGTTGGCGATGGCCTTGCTCCAGGCCGAGAGGTCGGGCCGCACGCCCACCGTCTCCCAGGAGCCACCCGCATGCAGGCGGAAGCCCGCGCGCACGTCATCCACGATGAGCGCCGCGCCCTTGCGGTCGCAGATGGCGCGCGCGGCGGCGGCGAATTCCGGCTTCGGCAGCTCCTGGTCCACGACGTTGTCGTGCCGGAATCCGGTGACGAGGATGGCGGCGAGGTCGCTGCCGGCGGCATCGGCCGCGGCCTCCAGGCTGGCCACGTCGTTGTACTCGAAGCGGAGCTGGTGGGCCTTGTCGGATTCCGTCGTGCCGGCCGGCACCGGCGTGCACCAGGGCGCCGCGCCGTGATAGGAGCCGCGCGCCATCAGGATGGTGCCGCGGCCCGTGGCGGCGCGGGCGATGGTGACGCAGGTCGTGGTCGCGTCCGTGCCGTTCTTCTGGAACATGGCCCAATCGGCGGCGGGGATGCGGTCCACCAGACGCTCCGCGAGCTCGACCAGCACCGGCGCCGGGCCGTTCAGCGTGTCGCCGAGATCGGCCTGCCGGCGCGCGGCCGCGTCCACCGCGGGATCGTGGTGCCCGAGCACGATCGGGCCCCAGCTGCACATGAGGTCCACGTAGCGGCGGCCGTCCACGTCCCAGACATGGCCGCCCTCCCCGCGTGCGAAGAACTGCGGATAGCCCTCCGGCAGCTTCTTCGCGTCGAGATGGCCCCACATCCCGCCGGGGATGACGCGGGCGGCGCGCTCGCGCAGCGCGGAATCGGTGCTCAAGCCTGGACTCCCCAGAACATCGGATAGGCCGCCTGCGGCACGTCGCGCAGGCGGTCGCGGTAGCCCGCGGGAATGGTGAACTGGCCCCACATCACCGAGGGCACGTTGCGCACCGAGGCGGCCTGGATCTCGCCTGCGATGCGCTTGCGCTCCTCCGGCGTGGGCGCCAGCGCGAACGCGCCGAGCAGCCGCTCCACGTCGCGGTCGCAGTCCCAGCCGGGATAGTCGGCGCAGGTGTTGGACACGTAGAAATGGGTGAGCGGCGAGAACATGTCCGTGCCGTTGGAGTAGACGCCGAAGGCATGCCAGCCCTCGCGCCGCGCGCGGCGGGCGAGCACCGTGCCCCAGTCCATCTGCTGCTCCTCGACGTTGAAGCCGGCGAGCTTCATGTTCTGGATCATCACCTGGGCCGCGGTCTGGCTGATGCTGCCGGCCACCGTCATGAAGATGAGGTTCTGGCCGCGATAGGAGGTCTGGGCGAGCATGCGCTTCGCCACCTCCACGTCCACGCCGACGGCCTCTGCGCCGGCGCGGCTGTCGAAGGGCCCGTCGCACATGAAGAAGGAGGGGCATGGCGGCGCGCGGAAGCGCTCGGGCACGCCGATGGCGGTCAGCACCGAGGCCTGGTCGGCGCAGTGCCAGAGCACGCGGCGGATGGCGGGGTCGTCCATCGGCGCGGCGGCGTGGTTGAGCCGGAAATTGCCCTGGAACATATGGATGCCGCCGAGGCCCAGCAGCTTCACGCCGCGCGCGCGCTCCAGCCGCGGCAGCAGGTCGAAGGGCAGGTACTGCATGTAGTCGATCTCGCCGGCCATCAGCGCATAGGCGCCGGTCGCCTGGTCGGGCATGACGCGCAGGTTGATCGTGTCGAGATGCACGCGCTTGCCGCCGGCGAGGAAGTCATTGGGCTCCTCGCGGGGCACATAGCCGGCGAAGCGCTCCAGGATCATGTAGTTGCCGGGGCGCCAGTCGCCTGGGCGGAACTTGAAGGGACCGCTGCCGACGATCTCGCGGATGCGGGTCTCGACGGGCACGCGGGCCAGCCGCTCAGGCAGCATGACCGGCAGCGGCGCATTGGGCTTGCCCAGCACGTCGAGCACCAGCGGGAAAGGCCGGGTCAGGGTCAGCCGGAAGGTCTTCGCATCCACCGCGACGAGCTCGGCCTTGGCGGCCCAGAGCATGCGGCCCTGGGCGTCGCGCGGCGCCCAGCGTTCCAGGCTCGCCACGCAATCGGCCGCCGTGACGGGCGCGCCGTCGTGCCAGAGCAGGCCGTCGCGCAGCCGGAAGTTCCAGGCGAGGCCGTCAGGGCTGGTCTCCCAGGCCGCCACCATCTGCGGGCGGATCATGCCCTGCCCGTCCATGGCGAAGAGCGTGTCGAAGACGTGGTAGCCAAAGGTGCGCGTGATGGCGGCCGTGGTGGCGTGCGGATCGAGGATCACGACCTCGCTCTCCAGCACGAGATTGGCGGTGCCGGCGGCCCTTGCGGGCGGCGCGATCCAGGGCAAGGAGATCCCGCCGGAAGCGAGCATCGCACCACGCCGGGTGATTTTCGTCGGTGTCATGGCCGAGCATCCCTGTTCGCTGTGTGCGGGAGGGTATTTCCTATGGGCGACGCGCGTCCAGCAGGGAGGACAGGATCCGGATGAACCAGGAAGAGCTGCGAGAGGCCGCGCGGCGCGCCGTGCCGGACCTCGCGGGCGAGATCACCCTGCCCGGGCTGGAGGCCGAGGTGATCGTGCTGCGCGACCATCTGGGCGTCCCGCACATCCGCGCCGGGTCCATGCAGGACGCCTTCTTCGCGCAAGGCTTCTGTCATGCGCAGGACCGGCTCTTCCAGATGGAGCTCAACCGCCGCCGCGCGCTGGGGCGCAGCGCGGAATGGCTCGGGCCCTCGGCCTTCGCGGCGGATGCGCTGTCGCGGCGGCTCGGCGTGGAGGGCGCCAGCCGGCGCGACGCGGCGGCCCTCGGCGACGAGGCGAAGATGATGATCGAGGCCTACGCGGCTGGCGTGAACGCCTTCCTCGCCTCGGGCGCGCCGGTGCCGATCGAGTACCGGCTGCTCGGCGCCACGCCCGAGCCCTGGGAGGGCTGGCACACCATCGCGGTGATGCGGCGGCTTGGGCTGCTGATGGGCTCGGTCTGGTTCAAGCTCTGGCGCGCGGCGGCGCTGCCGGTGGCGGGCGAGGCCGTGACCAGCCTGCGCTACGACGACGGCGGCCGCGACCTTTTGCTGCTTCCGCAGGGTGCGGAGGCCGATCGCTGGCGGGCGAGCCTCGCCGACCTCGCGCCGGCCGTGGCCGCGCTGATGGAAGCCGCGGAGCCTGACGCGACGGGCGGCGGGAGCAACAACTGGGCGGTCTCGGCGGGACTCAGCGCGACGGGACGGCCCCTGCTGGCGGGCGATCCCCACCGCGTGCTCGAACTGCCGAACATGTACGCGCAGGGGCATCTGGCCTGCCCGGAGTTCGACGTGATCGGGCTCACCGTGCCGGGCGTGCCAGGCTTCCCGCACTTCGCCCATAATGGAAAGGTCGCCTACTGCGTCACGCACGGCTTCGCGGATATCCACGACCTCTATGTCGAGCGCTTCGACGAGGGCGCGGAGCACGCGATGTTCCAGGAGATGTGGGAGCCGGTGCAACGGCGCGTCGAGACCGTCGCCATCCGCGGCGCGGCGCCGCGCGAGGTGGAGATCGTGGAGACGCGGCACGGGCCGGTCATCGCGGGCGATCCGGCCTCGGGCCATGCGCTGACGCTGAAGAGCGTGCAGTTCGCGGAGACCGACCTCTCCTTCGACTGCCTCCCGCGCATGCTCCGCGCCGGCGACGTGAAGTCGCTCTATGCGGCCACGCGCGGCTGGGGGCTGATCGACCACAACCTCGTGGCCGGCGACATCGAGGGGCATATCGGCTGGCTGCTGCGCGCGCGGCTGCCGCGGCGCGGGCGGGAATGCGGCTGGCTGCCCATGCCCGGCTGGACCGGCGCGCACGAATGGCAGGGCTGGATCCCGCATGAGGAGATGCCGGTGCTGCATGACCCCGAGGGCGGGATCATCGTCACCGCCAACAACCGCATCGCGGCGGACGACCATCCGGACTATCTGCTGACGGATTGCCATCCACCCTATCGTGCGCGGCGCGTGGCGGCGTTGCTCACCACAGATCCGGCGACGCGCAGCCCGGCGGGATCGGCGGCCATCCATGGCGACGTGCTGTCGCAGCCGGCGGGCGATTTTCTCACGAGGCTCAAGGCGCTGAAGAGCTGCACCGGCGCGGCCGAGGCGCTGCGCACACAGATCGCCGGATGGGATGCACGGATGGAGGCGTCCTCCGTCACGGCGTCGCGCTACATCGCCTTCCGCGTCGCGCTGACGAAACGGCTCGCAGCGGTGAGCGGGCTCGGGGCGCTGGCCTCGCACCCCTACCTCCAGCCCTCGCCGGGCGTGGCGCCGCTGATGCAGCTCTGGTGGGCACTGCCGGCGCTGCTGCGCGCCGACGACGCCAGCCTGCTCCAGGGCGAGAGCTGGGACGGGCTGATGCAGGCCGCGCTCGACGAGGTGGCCGCGACGCCCATTCCGGAGAACTGGGGCGAGGTGCATCGGCCGAAGCTGGCGCATCCGCTCTCGCCGCTGTTTCCCGAAGCGGCCCCGGTGCTCGATCCGGTGGCCGAGCCGCTGGGCGGCGACGGCGACTGCGTCATGGCCAACGGCATGATCGCCCCGGCCGGGCCGCGCACGGCCTATGGTGCGCTGTCGCGCTATGCCTTCGATGTGGGCGATTGGGAGAACAGCCTCTGGACCGTGTTCCACGGAACCTCCGGCCATCCGGGCAGCCCGCATTACGCCGACCAGCACAAGACCTGGGCAGCCGCGAAGATGACGCCGATGCGCTACGGCTGGGATGGGCTTGAGGCGGAAGCGCAGAGCCGGCAGGTTCTGCGGCCTTGATTGCCGCCCTCAAACGCCGGGCGCCGCCTATGGCGGCTTGGCTTCGCCGCGCCGCTGTCGCGCCGGGCCCGAAGGTGGAGTGGGCGGTGCCGGCCGGCTTGCGGCCGGATTCTCTTGGCGAGGTGACTCTTCTGGCATGACCTATTCGCTGACCGCGCGCTGCGCCGAGACCGGGGCCTTCGGGACCATCGTCACCTCCTCCTCCATCGCGACGGCCGCGCGCTGCGCCTGGGCCGGGCCGATGGGAGCGGTGTCCACCCAGAACCTCTCCGATCCCGCGCTGGGGCCGCAGGGGCTCGTGCTGCTGCGGCAGGGGCTCGGCGCGCAGGCCGTGGTGGACCTGCTGCTGCGCTCGACGCGGGGCGTGGAGCATCGGCAGGTCGCGGTGGTGGACCGGATGGGCGGGGTGGCTTGGTTCTCCGGCGGCAAGGCGATGCCGGAGCACGCCGTCGCGACGGGGCCGGACTGCGTGTCGATGGGCAACCTGCTTGCCAATACCGGCGTGCCGCAGGCGATGGTGGATTCCTTCGCGTCGAGCGCTGGCGCACCGCTGGCGGAGCGGCTGATGCGCGCGCTGGAGGCCGGGCTGGAAGCGGGCGGCGAGTTCGACGACGAGCGCGGCGCGGGGCTGCTGGTGGCGGATCGCTTCGACTGGCCGGTGGTGGATCTGCGCGTGGACTGGCACGACGAGCCGGTGGCGGAGCTGCGCCGACTCTGGGCGCGGTATGAGCCGCAGCAGGCGGCCTATGTCGCGCGGGCCGTGAACGCGGACAGCGCGCCGGGGTTCTGAATTCGAGGGGCTTTGCCCCTCGAGCACCCCAGCAAGAACCTCAGGTTCTTGCATCTCCGATCAGTTTTAGGGTCCAGGGCCGAAAGCCCGACGGGGTTGGCCGCGAAGCGGAGACAACGGGCAGAGCCCTCGCTACGCCAGTTCGAAGAACGGCAGCTTCTGGTTGGGTGCTTCCTGCGCGAACACCACCCTCACCTTCCGACCGATGAGATCCGCATCCTCTGGTGCTTGGCCCGCGAGACGGCTGTACATCAGCGGCCCTTCCTCCAGCGTCACCGCAAGCACGTGGTAGGGCGCTTCCGGAAAGAAGGACGGGTGCTGCGGCCGGCGCACCAGCGTGTGCGTGCGGATGATGCCGCGCCCGGACACCGCCACCCATTCCAGCTCGCCGCCGCCGCAATGGGGGCAGCAGACGCGCGGGAAGTAGACGTGCTTCGCGCAGGCCACGCAGCGCTGCAGCTTCAGCTCGCCGGCGTTGCAGGCTTCGAAGAAAGGCCGGTTGATCGGGGTGATCCGCGGCATGGGCTTGAGGTCGTTCGCCATCGCCGTCACTCCCGCTCCAGCACGCAGGCGCTGGCCGAAAGCCCGCGCCCGTAGGAGACCTGCCCGTAGCCGGCCACGACACCGCGCTTCGCGTCCGGCACCTGGCGATCGCCGGCCTCGTGGCGGAGCTGCGTGACCGCCTCGTACACGCCGATCATGCCGCCGCTCGCGCCGCACTGGCCCGCCGAGAGCTGACCGCCGCCGGTGTTGATGGGTAGCGTGCCGCGCACCGTGCAGTCGTTGTCGCGGATGAGCGCGCCGGCGCCGCCGCGCGGGGCGAAGCCCATGCCTTCCAGCTGCACGAACTCCATCAGCGGGTAGTCGTCGTAGAGCTGCACGAAGTCCATGTCCTTGGGCCCGAGGCCGGCGGTGGTCCACATGCGCTCGGAAAAAGTCTCCCAGCCGGCGCTGAAGCCGTAGATCTCCTGGGCCGGATGGTTGTGCACCTCGCCGCCCCCGAGGATGCGGATCAGCGGCACGTCGAGCCGCTTCGCCACCGCCTCGCTCGCCAGCACGACCGCGTCGGCGCCGCAGCAGGGCAGCACGCAGTCGAAGAGACGCAGCGGGTCCGCCACCGGCCGGGCGTTGAGGTAGTCCTCCATGCTCATCCGCGTGCGCAGCAGCGCGTTCGGGTTGAGCATGGCGTTCTCGCGCTGGGCGATGCAGAGGCGCCCGAAATCCTCCCTGACAGCGCCGAACTCCTTCATGTAGAGCCGCGTGTGCATGGCGAAGATGCCGTTGGCCGCCCCATAGCCCCAGGGGCCCATGTAGTCGTGCTGGCCGGGGTTGCGCGACATGTTCATGTGCGAGGTGACGTCGAAGGCGTCGGCGGCGAGGATGATCACCACCTCGGCATCGCCGTGCTGGATGGCCCGCGCCGCCTGCAGCATGCCCGAGACGCCGGAGGCGCCGCCGTACAGCCCCTGGAAGAGCCAGCGGCAGGTCAGCCCCATATGCTCCGTCATGGTGGTGACGTTGTCAGGGCCGAGGGTGAAGCAGGTGATGCCCAGCCCATCCACGTCGCGAAAGCCAAGGCCGGCGGAGCGAAGCGCGAGGTCCGAGGCCTCCCAGATCAGCCGCTGGACCGGCTTGTCGGTCTTCTTCTCGTATTTCGTCTGGCCAGTGCCGACGACATAGACGCCCTCATAGCCGGGACCCATTCGAGCTTCCTTCTCAGATCACCTTCGCCGCGCGCAGGCTGTCGTACTGCTCGCGCGACAGCCCGATCTCATCGAGCCAGATCGCTTCGTTCTCCTCGCCGAGCGCGCCGCCGCTATGGCGCACCTGGCCCGGCGTGCGCGACATGCGCGGGATCGCGTTCTGCATGCGCACCGTGCCGAAATCCGCGTCCGGCACCGGGACGATCGTCTCCCGCGCCGCGTAGTGCGGATCCTGGAAGATATCGGCGATGGTGAGGATCGGCCCCGCGACCACCTCACCCTCCTCCAGGATCTTCAGGGCATGGTCGAAATCATGCCGTAGGAACCAGCCGGCCATGATCTGGTCCAGCACGTCGGCGTTGCGCTGGCGCAGCAGCCCGTCGGTGAAGCGCGGATCGGTCGAGAGCTCCGCCATGCCCATCGCGTCCGCCAGCCGGTCGAAGCTCTTCTGCGTCGAGGCGGAGATGGTGATGTAGCGGTCGTCGCGCGTGCGGTAGGCGTTGCGCGGACTGTCGGTGGTGGAGCGGTTGCCGATGCGCTCGCGCACCATGCCGATCTGGTCGTAGGCGATGGCCTGGAACTCGATCAGCCGGAACAGCGGCTCGTAGAGGCTGACATCCACCTCCTGTCCCTTGCCCGAGCGCAGCCGCTCGTAGACGCCGAACATCGCGCCCATCACGGCGAAGGTGGAGGCCACGCTGTCCGCCTGCGCGTAGGAGGAGCTGAGCGTCGGCGCACCGTCCGGGAAGCCGGTGAAGGAGGGCAGCCCCGTGAAGGCCTCGGCCACCGTGCCGTAGCCGCCGCGCTGGGCGTAGGGGCCAGTCTGGCCGTAGCCGGAGACGCGCACCATCACGAGGCGCGGATTGATCTTCGCAAGCTCCTCATAGCCGAGCCCCCAGCGCTCGAAGGTGCCGGGACGGTAGTTCTCGACCAGGATGTCGGCGCGCTCGACGAGCCGCTTCAGCAGCGCCTGGCCCTCGGGTCTCGAGAGATTCAACGTGACGTTGCGCTTGTTCCGGCCAATCACCTTCCACCAGAGGGACTTTCCGTCCTTCTCCGGCGGCCGCGTGCGCATGGCGTCGCCCTGCGTGGGATGCTCGATCTTGATCACCTCGGCGCCGAAGTCCGCCATCATGGTGCAGGCGAGCGGGGCCGCGATCATCTGCCCGGCGTCGATGACGCGGAGCCCGTGCAGCGGGCCCTTGGGCGGCGCGGCGGGCGCGGTGTGGCAGATGCGGTCGGGCATTCGGGGGCATCCTTTGTCTAAGGGAACAGACAAATCCGGCGGACCCTATGAGGCAGCGGCCTCACAGGCAAGGCCCCCGCCTCAGTCTTCCGTCGTCGTGGGCTTCCGCGGGCCGGCGGGCTTGCGCGGCGCCGCGACCCGCGCCGGCGGACGGCCGCCGACGCCCGGCGGCTGCGCCAGCTTGACCGTGTAGTAGTAGCGGTCCGAGCGGTAGAGCGAGCGGAAGTAGACCGCGAACTTCTCGCCCTCGAGCAAGTAGAGCCGGGTCAGGCACAGCAGCGGCGCGCCGATCGGCACGTCCAGCAGCTCAGCCGACTGGATGTCGGCAGCGACGGCCTCGATGGACTGCTGGTCCTCCCAGGTCGGCAGCTTCAGCGTTTCGCGCAGCTCGCGGTCGATCGAGGTCCGGGTGAGGTCGATGGCGGCGATGCGCTCGCCGATCTCGGGAAGCATCCAGCCGTCGTGCCAGGCGAAGGGCCGCCGCTCGAAGAAGCGCAGCCGCGTGATGCGGAAGAGCGGCGTCTCCGGATCGAGGCCGAGCTGCTCGGCGAGCGAGGCCGGCATGCGCGCCGGCGCCGCCGACAGGACCTTGGACTCCGTGTCGAGGTTGAGCGCGTAGAAGTCCTCGGCCATGCCGGTCAGCCGGCGCTCGGGGCGGCGGCGGGGCAGGCGCGCGATGAAGGTGCCGCGGCCGCGCGTGCGCTCGATGATGCCGTCCTGCTCCAGGGCCGCCAGCGCCGAGCGGATGGTCTCCCGGCTCACGGAGAATTCCGCGCAGAGCGCATGCTCCGTGGGCAGCTGGTCGCCTGGCCGCATGGTTCCCTCGATGCGGTCGAGCAGGATGCGGCGCACATGGAGATATTTGGGATAGGGGTTGAAGAACTTACGCACGCCGATTCCCGGAATGTTCCTGTACTTTGTTTCCCGGATTCGGCGAGCGCACAAGCGGCAATACAACCGGCCCCCGGCCCTGGCCCGTTGTGTGAAGCGGGCTCGGGCCTTCATGGGCTGGTCGGACAATTCGGAAATTCCGCCATGCAACGGCGATGCGGGGACAGTTCCGCGGAGCATCGGGATCAATCGCGAACATTCCTCCGAGGAGCCGGAGGCCGCCAAATCCCCTGGCGAAAGACGATCGGATCCGCGATAGCAGCTATGCTGGAAACCCGCGGTCCGGAATTGTCTGCACTTTATTCTGGCCCGATTCGGCAAGGCCGGGCGCCGTCCTTCCCCGGAATGCGGCCCCTCGGATGCGATGACGAGAAATTCATCCCCGATCAATGCCGGGCGTCATTTTTGTCTCGAAAACCGGGACAGGCAGGGGCGGCTAGACGGACTCGGCCTCGCGCCAATGATGGCAGGCCACGGCATGTGCCTCGCCGACGGGCTGCCGGAACGGCTCGGCCGTGGCGCATTCGGAGGTGGCCAGTGCGCAGCGCGGATGGAAGCGGCAGCCTTGCGGGATGCGCCGCAGGCTCGGCGGCTCGCCCGGCAGGGAGGGACCGGCCAGCCGCCCGTCGAGATGCGGTGCCGCCCGCGTCAGCGCGCGCGTGTAGGGGTGGCGCGGCGTGGAGAAGACGTCCTCGGCCCTGCCCTCCTCCACGATCCGTCCGAGATACATGACGCCCACCCGGTCGCAGACCCGGCGCACGACGGAAAGGTCGTGCGAGATGAAGAGGTAGGTGAGGCCGAACCGCCCGCGCAGATCGCCGAGCAGCCGCAGCACGGAGGCCTGCACGGAGAGATCGAGGCCGGCCGTGGGCTCGTCCAGGATGACCAGCTTCGGCCGCAGCAGCAGGATGCGCGCGAGGCCGATGCGCCGCTGCTGGCCGCCGGAGAGCTCATGCGGGTAGCGCTCGGCCATGGCCGGGTCGAGGCCGACGGCGGCCAGCATCTCCGCGATGCGGGGCGCGCGCTCCTCGGCGCGGACGCCGTGGATGGCGAGGCCCTCGGCCAGGGTCGCGCCGACGCGCCACCAGGGATCGAGCGCGGCACCCGGATCCTGATGGACGTACTGGATGGCGCTGCGGACCCGCCGCGCCTCGGCGGGCCTCAGGCCGGAGACGGGGTGGCCCTGCAGCCGGATCTCGCCGGACGCCTCGCGCTGGAGGCCGAGCAGCGTGCGGGCCAGCGTGGTCTTGCCACAGCCGCTCTCGCCGAC
This sequence comes from Roseococcus sp. GW821-FHT12F05, assembly GCF_058806835.1. Taxonomy (NCBI): domain Bacteria; kingdom Pseudomonadati; phylum Pseudomonadota; class Alphaproteobacteria; order Acetobacterales; family Roseomonadaceae; genus Roseococcus; species Roseococcus sp. GW821-FHT12F05. The sequence goes on along the minus strand of NZ_JBXAQB010000003.1, from coordinate 561,844 downwards.
GACGCCATAGGCCTCGCCGGCGGCAATGGAGAGGGTGACGCCGTCCACCGCGCGCAGCGAGGTGCCGCGGCGCAGGAAGCCCGCAGGACGGCCGAGATCGGTGACGAGCTCCGTGGCCCCCAGCAGCTCAGGCAAGGGCGGGCTCCGGCAGCGCCTCGGCGTGATAGGGGCAGGCGACCGCCCTGCCCTCGCCGATGGCCTCCATCGGCGGTGGGACCTCGGCGCAGCTGGCCCGCGCGAGCGGGCAGCGCGGGTGGAAGCGGCAGCCGGAGGGCTGCGCCGTCGCCGGCGGCACGGAGCCGGGGATGCCCGCCAGCGTCAGCGCGCGATCCGGATGGCAGGCAAGGAGCATGCGCGTGTAGGGGTGCTCGGGGTGGTCCAGGACCTCCCGCGTCGGGCCGGTCTCGACGACGCGGCCGGCATAGAGGACCGCCACGCGGTCGCAGAGGCTCGCCAGCACGCCGAAGTCGTGGGTGACGAAGAGCATGGAGAGGCCGCGCTCGCGGGTGAGCTGGTTGAGCAGGCCCAGGATCTCCCGCTGCGTGGTGACGTCGAGCGCGGTGGTCGGCTCGTCGGCCACGACCAGCGCGGGCCCGCAGGAGAGCGCGGCGGCGATGAGCAGGCGCTGGCGCTGCCCGCCCGAGAATTCGTGCGGATACTTTCGCAGCGCCGCTTCCGGATCGGGGAGCTGCACCGCGCGCAGCAGCTCGACCAGCCGCGCGCGATGCATGCGGCGCGTCCCGGGCGCGTGGCGTCGCATGATCTCGAGGATCTGGTCACCGGCGCGGAAGACGGGATTCAGCGAGAGATACGGATCCTGCGGCACGAAGCCGATGCGGCCGCGCACGGAGGCGGCCTTGTCGGTCAGGATGTCCTCGCCCTCGAAGAGGATGCTGCCCTTCGGCGTCCGCGCGCCCTTCGGCAGGATGCCGAGGATGGCGCGCAGCAGCGTGGACTTGCCGCAGCCGCTCTCGCCGACGACGCCGGTCACGCTGCCCTTCGGCACCGAGAGCGTGATGTCGTCCAGGATCTCGGCCACCTGCCCGCGCCCGCCCAGGCGGACGGAAAGCCCTTCCACGCTCAGCAGCGCGCTCATCGGCGGCTGCGGCGCAGGCGAGGATCCGCGGCGTCGCGCAGCCCGTCGCCGAGGAGGTTGAAGCCCAGCACCAGGATCATGATCGCGAGGCCGGGGAAGGTCGCGAACCACCAGGCCTCGGGCAGGTGCTGCCTCGCCTCGGCGACGGCGAGGCCCCAGTCGGGCGCGGGCGGCGCGGCGCCGACGCCGAGGAAGCCCAGGATCGCCGCCGTCAGGATGGTGAAGCCCATGCCGATGGTCGCGCGCACCAGCACGGCCGGCGCGGCGTTGGGCAGCACATGGAGCAGCAGGATGCGGACGGGATGCGCGCCGATGCCGGCCAGCGCGTCCACGAAGAGCGAGCTGCGCAGCCGCCGCGTCTCGGCGAAGACGGTGCGGGCGAAGAAGGGCCAGTAGGTCAGCGCCAGCGAGACCATGGCCGTACCGATCCCGGGCACCAGCAATTGCCCGAGCGCGAGGGCCAGGATGAGCTGCGGGACCGCGAGGAAGACGTCGGTGATCCGCATCAGCCCCTCGGAGAGCCAGCCGTCGCGCCATCCGGCGGCGAGGCCGATGGGCACGCCGATCAGCATTGAGGAACCGATCACCGCGACGGCGATCAGGATGGCGTTCTGGGTGCCGAGGATGACGCGGGAGAGGATGTCGCGGCCGAGGTTGTCGGTGCCGAAGGGGAATTCCGCGGAGGGCTCGCGCAGGCGCTGGAGGATGTGGCTCTCGAAGGCATCGTCCGGATAGGGCGCGATCCAGGGGGCGAGGATCGCGACCCCGACGGCGAAGAGCACGATGAAGAGGCCGAGCGCGGCCACGGGATCACGGAGCAATTGGCGCAGCGCGCTCATCGCATCTGCTCCGCGACGCGGGGGTCGATGAGGGCCTGCGCCACGTCCACCAGCACGTTCACGACAGCATAGACGACGCCGACCACCAGCGTCACGGCGAGCAGTGCCTTGTAGTCGGCCGACAGGATGGCCTGCACGGCATAGGTGCCGAGGCCGGGCCAGTCGAAGACCGCCTCCACCACGACGGCGCCCGAGATCAGCGTGCCGAAGAGCAGGCCGATCTGCGTGACCGTGACGGTGACGGCGTTGCGCAGCACATAGACGCAGGCGAGGCGGACGCGCCCGTATCCGGCGGCCTTCGCATACAGGACAAAGTCCTTCTGCAGGGTCTCCAGCACGCCGCTGCGCGTGAAGCGCGCGATGGTCGCGAGCCCAGGCAGCGACAGCGTGATCGCCGGCAGCACCATGTGGCGCAGCGCGCTGACGAACATGTCCGGTCGGCCGGCCAGCAGCGTGTCGATCAGCAGGAATCCGGTGACGCGGACGGGCGCGCCCAGCGCCACGTCGAGCCGGCCGCGCAGCGGCAGCAGGTTCCAGTCCATGGCGAATTGCAGCTGCAGCATGATGGCGAGCCAGAAGGAGGCGATGGCCAGTCCGCCGACCGAGACCACACGGATCACATGGTCCAGCGGCCCGTTGTGGTCGAGGGCGGCGACCAGTCCGAGGGCGATGCCGATCACCGAGGAGAAGAACAGCGACAGGAAGGTCAGCTCCAGCGTCGCGGGCAGGCGCTGGAGAATCTCCTCCGAGACCGGGCGGCCGGAGAAGATGGAATTGCCGAGGTCGCCGGAGAGCACCTGGCGCACATGCCGCACCGCCTGCTCCAGGATAGGCCGGTCGAGCCCGTAGCGCTCGCGGATATCGGCGATCTGCGCGGGCGTTGCGGCGTCGCCGGCGAGGGTCGCCGCCGGATCGCCGGGAATGACGCGTGAGAGCACGAAGGTCAGCACGATGAGGCCGAACAGCGCGGGGAGCGCCAGCAGCGCCCGCCGCAGGATGTAGCGGAGCATGGTTCCGGCCTCAGTTCTCCAGCGACATCAGCCGGATCTCGCCGCCCGAGCCCACCGGCGAGAAGCTGTAGCCCTGCACCCTCCGCGAGAGCCCGCGCAGGTTGACCGTGTTATAGACCCAGATGTCCGGGCTGTCCTGGACGACGATCCGCGTGGCATCCGCATAGAGCCGCGCGCGCTCCGCCTGGTCCAGGCTGGTCCGCGCCGCGCGCAGCAGGCGGTCCACCTCGGGGTTGGAGTACCAGGACGACGCCTTCCAGGTGCCGTGGAACTGGCTGTCGTACATCTGGCCGATCCAGTTCTCGGGATCGACGAAATAGGTCGAGACCCAGTGAATCCAGGAATCCGGCGAGGTCTCGGAGCGGCCCGTGGCGGCGGTGATGTTCGGCCAGGTGTTGGGCACGATGCGCAGCGTGATGCCGACGCGCCGCAGGTCCGCCTGGAACATCTGGGCGGCCTGCACCGTCTGCTCCAGCTCGTTCTGGATGTGGATCTCGATGGGGCGCGAAAGGTCCACGCCCGCGGCCCGCGCGGCGTCGCAGTGACGTCGGGCCAGCGCGAGGTCGAAGGTATAGGGCGGCAGCTCGGCCGGGTTGCCCCAGAGGTTGTTGGGGTTCGGCCCGGCATTGCGCACCACGAAGCCGCGCAGCACGACGTTGTTGAAGCCCTCGTAGTTGAAGGCATGGGCGAAGCAGAGCCGCGCGTCGCGGTTGTTGAAGGGGGCGCGGCCGTTGTGCAGGCGTATCGTGAAGACGCGCATGCTTTCGTCACGGGCGACGCGGGTGCGCGGGTTGCGCTCGACGCGCTCCACCTGGTCGGTCGGCAGGTAGGAATCGGTGCCGTCGATCTCGCCGCGCAGCAGGGCCAGCACGCGGGTGGAGGTCTCCATCACCGGCCGCACGCGCACGGATTCGATGGGCCTGGCATTGCCCGCGAAGCCGAGGAAGTGGCCGGGGAAGCGCTCGAGGTCGAGCGAAACGCGCACCTGGTAGTTGGAAGCGTTCACCTTGTAGGCGCCCGAGCCCGCAGAGTTCACGGCGAGCCAGGCGGCGCCCCAGTCGTCGTTCACGACGTTCGGCGCGATGGCGCGCGGGTTCACGATGGCCACCAGCGGGATGGCGGACAGGAAGGGCGCATAGGCCTCATTCAGCACGAAGCGCATCGCGAGCGGACCGGTGGCCGTCACGTTCTCGGGCTTCAGGATGGGCAGGAAGGCGGAGGCGGGTCCGCGGCGCATCGCGAGCAGCCGGCGGAAGGAATAGACCACGTCCTCGGCGGTGAGGTCGCTGCCGTCCTGGAACTTCACGCCGGGGCGCAGCCGAAAGTCCCAGGTGAGGCCGTCGGCGGACACGGTGTGGGATTCCGCCAGCCAGGGCACCAGCTCCGGCGGATTGCCCTGGTAGCGGTAGAGCCCGTCATAGACGTTGAGCAGGATGAACTGGCTCGGCACGTCGAAGATCGCATGCGGGTCGAGCGTCGCGGGCAGCGTGTCGCCCCAGACCAGCGGGCGCTGCTGCGCCTGGGCCGGCAGCACCAGCGAAAGGGCGAGCGCAACGACGGCGAGAAGGCGGGAGATCATGGCGACGAGCCCTCCGGAACGGTTGGCGGAATGTGGGCGCCTGCAACTCCCACGCGCAACGCGGCTTCACGGACCGACTGACGCGCCCTCGCCTGCCTTGCCGTCGCATTGGGCAGCGCTCTGCAACCTTGCCGCGAAACCGTGCGCGGGGGCGCAGGCCGCCGGAGGATTGCGCGCCGTGCGGCGCTGCCGCTGAATTCCGGGCAGGACTATCCCTGGCCCGTCAAGGAGGCGCCGCGTGCCGAAACGTCAGATGCATCTCGGGGTCTTCGTGCTCGGGACCGGCAACCATGTGGCGGGCTGGCGCTACCCCGGCGCCGCCGACAGCTTTCTGAGCCTCAAGGGCATCCAGACCATCGCCGCGACCGCCGAGCGCGGGAAATTCGACCTGCTGTTCCTCGGCGACGGGCTCAGCGCCAACATCAACGACCATCCCTCCTTCGTCGTGCGCTTCGAGCCCATCACCATGCTCTCGGCCCTGGCCGCAACGACGACGCATCTCGGCCTGGGCGCCACCTCCTCCACCACCTATGGCGAGCCCTATACGGTCGCCCGCGCCTTCGCCTCGCTGGACCATCTGAGCAGCGGCCGCGCAGCCTGGAATGCCGTGACGAGCTCCGGCGCCAGCGCGGGTGCCAATTTCGGCCGGCAGCACCCCGACCATGATTCCCGCTACGAGGTGGCGGAGGAATTCGTGGACGTCGTACTCGGCCTCTGGGATTGCTGGGACGACGGCGCCGTCGTCGCGAACCATCGGACCGGCCAGTACATCGACGGCAGCAAGGTCAAGGCGCTGAACCACAAGGGCCGCTTCTTCGAGGTGAAGGGGCCGCTCAACACCGCCCGCACGCCGCAGGGGCGGCCGATCATCCTGCAGGCGGGATCGTCGGAGCCGGGGCTCAAGCTGGCCGCACGGACGGCGGATGTCGTCTTCTCCGTGGTGCAGGATCTCGACGAAGCGAAGCTCGTCTATGCCGACCTGAAGGGTCGCCTCGCCGCCTTCGGGCGGCGTCCCGAGGAACTCGCCATCCTGCCCGGCGTCATGCCCGTGATCGGCGCCACGCTGGAGGAGGCGCGGCAGAAGCTCGACACGCTCCAGGGCTTCGTCACCGGCACCAATGCGCTGACCATGCTGTCGGGGCGGATGGGCATGGATGTCTCGGGCTTCCCGCTGGACGAGCTGGTGCCCGACCTCCCCCTGCCCGACACCTCGCACGGCTTCGCGCGCGCCATGCTCTCCAAGGCGCGGCGCGAGAAGATGACCTGGCGCGACCTCAACAACCTCACCGGCGCGGCGCGCGGGCACTGGGTGACCTGCGGCACGCCGGAGATGATCGCGGACACGCTGCAGGAGTGGTTCGAGGGCGGCGCGGCCGACGGCTTCAACATCCTGCCGCCCTATTTTCCGCAGTCCTTCGACGAGTTCGTGGACGAGGTGGTGCCCATCCTGCAGAAGCGCGGGCTGTTCCGCGAGGAGTACACGGGCACCACGCTGCGCGACCATCTCGGGCTGGAACGGCCGGTCAATCCGATGTTTCCGTGAGGTCTTGAGGAGGGCTTCGCCCCTCTCAAACTCCCCCCAGCAGGAAACTCAGTTTCCTGCACCTTCGATCAGTTAAAGGGTCCAGGGCCAAAAGCCCTGGTGGGGGAGCGCGAGGGGGCGAAGCCCTCTCGCTACCCAACCGGCGGCGTCCATCCCCGGCCCGGAATGCTCTCCAGCAGCTCGCGCGTGTAGCTGTGCGTGGGCGCACCGAAGATCTTCCCCGTCGGCCCCATCTCCACGATGGCGCCGCGCTGCATCACCGCGACGCGATCGCAGATCTGCGCCGCCACGCGCAGGTCGTGCGTGATGAAGAGCATCGTCAGCCCCAGCCGCGCGCGCAGGTCCGCCAGCAGCGCCAGCACCTGCGCCTGCACCGAGACGTCGAGCGCGGAGACGGGCTCGTCGGCGATCAGCAGCTCCGGCTGCATGGCCAGCGCGCGGGCGATGCCGATGCGCTGCCGCTGCCCGCCGGAGAACTCGTGCGGATAGCGGTTCATCGCACCGGGATCGAGCTGCACCAGCGCCAACAGGTCGCGGGCGCGGGACAGCGCCTCGGCGCGCGGCGTGCCGTGCGTGATAGGGCCTTCCGCGATCGCGTCGCCGACCATCCGGCGCGGATTCAGCGAGGCGTAGGGGTCCTGGAAGATCATCTGCACGCGCTGGCGGTAGGGCTTGCGCTGCGAACGCGTGAGCGGCCGCAGGTCGATCCCGTGGAAGATGATCTCGCCCGTCTCGGGCTCCACCAGGTTCACCACGCAGCGCGCCAGCGTCGACTTCCCCGAACCGCTCTCGCCGACGAGGCCCAGCGTCTCGCCCTTGGCCAGGGTGAAATCGGCGGCCTTCACCGCCGGGATGGTCACGCCCTTGCCGAACCAGCCGCCGCGCCGATAGGTCTTCTTGACGCCCTTCACCTCCAGCACCGTCTGGCCGACCTCGGTGGCCGGAGCGCTCGCGCCGCCATGCGGCACGGCCGCGATCAGCGCCTTTGTGTAGGGGTGCTGCGGGCGGTTCAGCACCTCGGCCGCATTCCCCTGCTCGACGATACGGCCGCGCTGCATGACCGCCACGCGATCGGCGATCTCCGCCACCACGCCGAAGTCGTGGGTGATGAACATCACGCCCGTGCCGCGCCGCGACTGGATCTCGCGGATCAGCTGCAGGATCTGCATCTGCGTGGTGACGTCGAGCGCCGTGGTCGGCTCGTCGGCGATCAGCAGCGCGGGCTCCAGCGCCAGGGCCATGGCGATCATGACGCGCTGCCGCTGGCCGCCCGAGAGCCGGAACGGATGGCTGCGCGAGATGGCCGCCGGGTCCGGCAGGTTCACCGCGGCCAGCAGTTCCTGCACACGCCGGTCGGCATTCGCTCCTGCGCCGTGAACCTGCATGGCCTCGGCGATCTGGTCACCCACGCGCATCAACGGGTTCAGTGCCGTCATCGGCTCCTGGAAAATCATCGCCAGCCGCCGGCCACGGAGCTGGCGCATGGCCTCCGGGCTTTCGGCGCGCAGGTCCCGCCCCTCGAAGAGCAGGCGGCCAGAGGTGATCGGCAGCCCCTTCGGCAGGAGCCCCATCACGGCATTCGCTGTGATGGATTTTCCGGAGCCGCTCTCGCCCACCACGCAGAGGATCTCGCCCGCCTCGACGGTGAGGGAAATCTCCTCGACGGCATTCGGCCGGTCCGCACCCGGCGGCAGGGCGACGGTCAGGTTCTCGACGGAGAGCAGGCTCACGACGCACCCCGCTGCCGGGCGAGGCGGGGATTCAGTGCGTCCGACAGCCCCTCGCCCACCAGGTTCAGCGAGAGCACCGTCACGAAGATCGCGATGCCCGGAAAGACGCTCATCCACCAGGCCAGCCGGATCACGCTGCGCCCCGAGCCGATGAGGAAGCCCCAGGTCATCAGGTTCGGATCGCCCAGGCCGAGGAAGGACAGCGCGCTCTCCAGCAGGATCGCCGAGGCCACCATCAGCGAGGCCAGCACGATGATCGGCGAGAGCGCGTTGGGCAGGATGTCGCCCACCACAATCGACAGCCGCGACTTTCCGAGCACTTCCGCCGCCTGCACGAATTCCCGCCCGCGCAGCGAGAGGAACTCCGCCCTGACCACGCGCGCCACGGGCGGCCAGGAGACGATGGCGATGGCCGCCACCACGCTGGTGATGGAGGGCGTGAAGATCGCCACCAGCAGGATGGCCAGCACGAAGCTCGGGATGGTCTGGAAGAACTCGGTGAAGCGCATGACCGCGTCGTCGGCGATGCCGCCAAGATAGCCGGCGATCGCGCCCAGCGAGACGCCCACGAAGAGCGCGCAGACGGTCGAGACCGCGCCCACCATCAGCGAGATGCGCGCGCCATGCGCGATGCCCGAGGCCACGTCGCGCCCCAGGCTGTCGCTGCCGAGGAGCATCCCCATCTCGCCCGGCGGCAGGAAGGGCGCGGCCGCCATGTCCCAGGGATCACCGGGGAAGAGGATCGGCGCGGTGGCCGCCATCGCGAAGACGAGCAGCAGGAGCACCAGCCCCACCACGGCACCCTTGTTGCGCCGGTAGCGGCCCCAAAAGTCGCGCATCAGCCGACCTCCACGCGCGGGTCGATGACCGCATAGAGCAGGTCCGTCGCGAGGTTGAAGAGCACCACGATCACGCTCGTGCAGAAGAAGACGCCGAGCAGCACGGGATAGTCGCGAGAGAGCAGCGCCTCGAAGGCCAGCCGCCCGATGCCCGGCCAGGCGAAGACCGTCTCCACCAGGATGGAGCCGCCGACGAGCTGCCCCGCCTGGATGCCCGCGAAGGTGATCACCGGCAGCAGCGCGTTGCGCAGCACATGCGCGCGGATCACGCGGCCCTCCGGCACGCCCTTGGCGCGCGCCGTCTTCACGAAGTCCTGGTCGGCCACCTCCAGCATCGTGGCGCGCGTCAGCCGCGCATAGACGGCGAGATAGAAGAGGCCGAGCGTCAGCGCCGGCAGCAGCAGGTGCTGCGCCACGTCCCAGACGACCTGGAAGCCCTGCATCTCCACGCCCACGCTGGTCATGCCGAAGCTCGGGAGCCAGTCGAGCCAGACGGAGAAGACCAGCACCAGCATCAGCCCCACCCAGAAGAGCGGCGTCGCGTAGAAGGTCAGCGCCAGCACGGTGATCGCGCTGTCCGCCCAGGTGCCCACGCGCCGCGCCGCCAGCGCCCCCAGCGACACGCCGCCGATCACCGCGAAGGCGAAGGCCGCGCCGGTGAGCAGCAGCGTCGCCGGCAGCCGCTCGAGGATCAGCGTCGCGACGGGCATCTGCTGCCGGTGGCTGAAGCCGAGGTCGAGCGTCAGCACGCTCTTCAGATAGACCCAGAGCTGCACGTGCAGCGGCTGGTCCAGCCCGAACTGCCGCCGCAGCTGCTCCAGGAAGATCGGGTCCGCCGCGCCCGACTGACCCGCCATCACGCTGGCGGGATCGCCCGGCGCCGCATGCACGAGGAAGAAGTTGCAGACGACGATCGCCAGCACGACGATCGCCGCCTTGACCACCCGGCGCGCGAGGAAGCCGGGGAGCTTCGCGGCCTCCATCAGGAGGCGATGAACACGTCGTCGAAGTTGTCGTGCACACCCAGCCCATTGGTGATCACGTTGTGCACGCGCTTGTCGTGGATGGTCGGGAAGGCCATCTCCATCAGCCAGAGCTGCGGCACGTCGTTCACCAGGATTTTTTGCACGTCCGTGAAGGCGGCCTGCCGGTCCGCGACGGTTGCGCCGGTGCGGGCCTTGAGGAAGAGCTCGTCCACCTGCGGGTTGGAGTAGCCACCCGTGTTGGTGAAGGTGACCTTCTGGATGTTGGAGGTGACGTAGGTGCGCTCCACGCCCAGCGTGGGGTCGCCGAACTGGTAGACGAAGTTTACGCTCGTCTCGTACTCCCAGTTGCCGATGCGCCGCGCCCAGCCGCCGGCATCCGTGCTCTCCAGCTCCAGCGCGATGCCGACCTGCCGCAGCGACTGGCGCAGATATTCCGCGAGGCGCGACCACACCTCGCCATAGGGCAGGACCAGGTGCTTCACCGTGAAGCGGATGCCCTGCGCATTGGGCCGCAGCCCCGCCGCGTCGAGCAGCTGCATCGCCTGCCGCGGGTTGTGCGCGGGCAGCGCCACGTTGCGGTCGAAGAAGCGGGTGGTGGAGGCGATCGGGTTGGTCGCGGGCTTGCCGACGCCGAACCACAGACGCTGGGTGATGAAATTCCGGTCGATCGCGAGGCTCATGGCCTGCCGGACGCGCACATCGCCGAGCGGCGCCACGCGGTGGTTCAGCTCGACCCAGGAGAGCGGCGAGAAGTATTCCCAGCCGGCCGTGCTGACCTCCAGGTTCGGCCGCGCGCGCATCGCCGGCACGTCGAAGGGCTCGATGTCGCCGGCCTGGGTGAGCTGCACCTGCCCGGTCTCCAGCGCGAGGCGCCGGCTCTGGCTGTCGGGCACGATGCGATAGATGAGGGCGTCAAGATAGGGCCGCTCGGGCTTCCAGTAGCCGGCATAGCGCTCCAGCCGCACGAAGTTCCCGCGCTGCCATTCGGCGAAGCGGAAGGGGCCCGTGCCGATGGGCCGCTGCACGGCGGGCGCGGTGCGGTAGTCCAGTCCATCGAAGAGGTGCTTGGGCACGATGGCGCAGGCGGTGGCGTCGAACATCAGCAGGAAGGGCTGGAAGGACTGCTTGAGCACGATGCGCACGGTGTGCGGATCGGGCGCCTCGCAGGTCTCGATCAGCGAGAAGATGCCGCGCGCGCGGGGCGCCACCTCCATGTGGAACTTCATGATGGAGAAGATCACGTCGTCGGCCGTCATCGGATGGCCGTCGTGGAAGGTGACGTTCTCCTGGAGCTTGAAGACGAACTCCTTGTTGTCCGGGCTCACCGTCCAGCTCTTGGCCAGCACGGGGATGGGCTCCAGCGTCTGCGAGAAGGTCAGCAGCCCCTCGAAGATCTTCGAGGCGACCACCAGCGTCGGGCCCTGGTTGTTCACGCCGATCTGCAGCACCGGCGGCTCAGGCACCAGGATGGATTGCAGCGTACCGCCGCGGCGGGGCTGCACGCCCTGGGCCAGGGCCTCGGAAGCGCGCATGAGGACGGGAGCAGCCATGGCTCCCCCGAGCAGACCACGACGTCGCAGAGCCATTTTCCCGATCTCTCCTCGATTGCCGGCATGGAGCCAGCAACTCCTGTGCCAGCAGTCTAGGCGGGGCTTCCGGCGGCTGTCATCTCGCGCGGCGGGCGGGAACCGGTTTAACCTCCGGGCAACATCCGGGAGAAAAGTCCATGATCCGTGTTCCGCGCCGCGCCGCCCTCGCCCTGCCCTTTGCCGGCTTGGCCGCGCCCGCTCTGGCGCAATCCACCTGGCCCGACCGTGCCGTCAACATGATCGTGCCCTTCGCGCCCGGCGGCACGCCCGACATCGGCGCGCGGCTCGTGGCGCCCAAGATGAGCGAGTTCCTGGGCCAGCCGGTCACCATCGACAACCGCGCCGGCGCCGGCTCCACCATCGGCACGCGCGCCGTGGTGCAGGCGCGGCCCGACGGTAACACCGTGCTGATGGGCTCCATCTCCTTCCTGACCGCGCCGCTCACCGCCGAGCCCATGCCCTTCGACCCCGTCGAGACGCTGCGCTGCGTGAGCCTGGTCTCCACCTCGCCCTATGTCGTGGTGGTCCGCGCCGACAGCCCCGCGCGCGACCTCGCCGGCTTCCACGCGATGGTGCGCGAGCGCGGCGCGGCGCTGAACTACGGCTCCTCCGGCAGCGGCACGCCCTTCCACCTGGGGGCCGAGCTCTACAAGCTGAAGATGGGCGTGGACATGACGCACATCGCCTATCGCGGCAGCGGGCCGGCGCTGGTGGCGCTGATCGCCGGCGAGGTGGACGTGCTGTTCTGCGATGTCCCGGGCGCCTCGCAGCATATCCGTTCCGGCGCGATCCGGCCGCTCGGCACCATGGTCGCGAACCGCATCTCGCAGCTGCCGGACGTGCCGACGCTGGCCGAGAGCGACCCGCGGCTGCGCGACTACGACGTCTACACCTGGGCCATGCTGGTGGCGCCCAAGGCGACGCCGGACGGGCCGGTGAACCGCCTCAACGAGGCGGTGCTGCGCGCGGCGCGGGCGCCCGACGTGGCGGCGCGCTTCACGGAGCTCGGCTTCGACTATGTCGGCTCCACGCCGGCGGACGGCGACGCCCGGCTGGCGCGCGAGAAAGCGAAATGGACCGAGGTGATCCGCGCGGCGAACATCCGCGTCGATTTGTAAGAGGCCGCCTGGAAACACCGGCGGGTCGGTCTGGCGCAGGCCGGGCCGGCTGCCCTGCCCGGTGAAGAGGCGGCCGGCCGGGGATGTGACCGCCGCCTTCGCCCCGTGCAGCGTCGCGCGCCCCCGGCGCCAGGCTGTCTCCTCCCACAGGACCAGGGCGAAGGCACAGACCGGCAGCACGAATTGGAGCGCGAAGCGCCGCGTGTGGCGGAGCGGCATGACCGGAATGCAGGGCTTTGCCGCAGCCGCGCGGGCGACGCTTGGCAGTCGCCGGAGGATCGTTAGCATGCGATCAAACCTATATGAGGAATGATCCATGACGACGACGCTGACCCGGCGCGCCGGTCTTGTGGCCCTTGGCGGCGCCCTCGCGGCCCCGCGCGGCGCCCGGGCCCAGGCCTGGCCGGACCGCCCGATCCGCATCATCGTGCCGGCGGCGCCCGGCGGGCAGGGCGACCTCGCCTCCCGCTTCGTGGGCGAGGGGTTGCGCCTCGCCCTCGGCCAGCCGGTGGTGGCGGACAACCGGGTCGGCGGCAACGGCATCATCGGCGTGGAGTACACGGCGCGGCAGCCGGCCGACGGCTATACGCTGGTCTATGGCGTGGTGGGGGTGATGATCATCAACCCGATCTTCGACCCGCGGCTGAATGTCGACGTGATGCGCGACTTCGCGCCGGTGGCCCAGATGGGCATCTCGCCCCAGGCGCTGTTCGTGCGGCCCTCGCTGCCGGCGGCGACGCTGGAGGAGTTCGTCGCCCATGCCAAGGCCAATCCCGGCAAGCTGACCTTCGCCTCGATCGGCAGCGGCTCGATCTCCCACATCAATGGGGAGGTGCTGAAGCTCGCGGCCGGGATCGATCTGCTGCACGTGCCCTTCCGCGGCGCGGCGCCGGCGATCCAGGAACTCCTCGCCGGGCGCATCGACGCCATGGTGATCGATTTCGCCGCCGCCCTGCAGCCGATGCGCGACGGCATGCTGCGGGCGCTGGCGGTGACCGGGCCGCAGCGCTGGCCGCAGGTGCCGGAGGTGCCGACCTTCGTCGAGCGCGGGGTGGAGGCGCTGCGGCTGGTCGGCTGGGGCGGCATCTTCGCCCCTGCCGGGACGCCCGCTTCGCTGGTCGATCTGCTGGCGGAGAAGATCAACGCCTTCGTGCGCGATCCCGGCAACCGGGAGCGGTTGATCACCATCGGGCTGCTGCCGACCGGCACCACGCCGACGGCGTTCCGCGACATCATCCAGTCCGACATCGCGTCCTGGCGGCAGGCGATCCAGAGCGCGGGCATCCGGCCGGAGTAGGTCTTTCCGACCCGCCCGGTTGCGTCGATGCGCCTTGCATGTTGCCCTGCGCGAGGACGCGCAGGAGGAGCAGCATGAACGTGAAGGGCGCCGTCGCGATCGTGACGGGAGGGGCCTCGGGCCTGGGATATGCGACGGCGAAGCGCCTCGCGGCCGGGGGCGCGAAGGTGCTCATCGTCGACCAGGCGGGCTCCCGCGGCGCCGAGGTGGCGCAGGAGCTGGGCGGCGGCTTCGCCGTCGCCGACGTCGCCGAGGAGGCCAGCATGCAGGCCGCCGTCGCGCAGGCGGAATCCCTGGGCCCGCTGCGTGTGCTGGTGCATTGCGCGGGCCGCGGCGGCGCGCTGCGGCTCATCGAGAAGGACGGATCGGCGGGCAGCCTCGCGCAGTTCCAGGAGGTGATCCGCGTCAACCTCACCGGCACCTTCAACGCGGTGCGGCTCGCCGCCGTCGCCATGGCGAGGAACGAGCCCGTCGAGGGCGAGCGCGGCGTCTGCGTCCTCACCGCCTCCATCGCCGGCATCGAGGGGCAGATCGGCCAGATCCCCTATGCCACCTCCAAGGCCGGCGTGATCGGCATGACCGTGGTGGCGGCGCGCGACCTCGCGAGCAAGGGCATCCGCGTCTGCACCATCGCGCCCGGCATCTTCGACACCCCCATGCTCCAGCGCCTGCCCGAGGCCGTGAAGGCCTCGCTGGCGCAGGGCGTGCCCAATCCCCACCGCCTCGGCATCCCCGACGAATACGGACAACTGGCCATGAGCATCATCGAGAACCCCTACCTGAACGGCGAGACGATCCGTCTCGACGGCGCGCTCCGGATGGCGCCGCGCTGACATGACGAAAAAGCCTGAGGAGCTGCGGAGCCACCGCTGGTTCGGTGTCGAGACCATGCGCTCGGCCAATCACCGCTCGCGCCTGCTGCAGCTGGGCCTCGACTATCCCGAGTTCCGCGGCAAGCCGGTGATCGGGATCATCAACACCTGGTCGGACCTGATGCATTGCCACAGCCACTTCCGCGAGCGCGCGCAGGACGTGAAGCGCGGCGTCTGGCAGGCCGGCGGCGTGCCGATGGAGCTGCCGGCCATGGCGCTGCCGGAGATCTTCCAGAAGCCCACGACGATGCTCTACCGGAATTTCCTGTCGATGGAGACGGAGGAGCTGGCGCGCTCGCTCCCCATCGACGGGCTCGTGCTGATGGGCGGCTGCGACAAGACCGGCCCCGGCCTGATCATGGGCGCCGTCAGCATGGGGCTGCCCACCATCTACATCCCCGCCGGCCCCATGCTGCGCGGCAACTGGCGCGGCAGGAAGCTCGGATCGGGCAGCGACGTCTGGAAGTACTATTCGGAGCTGCGCGCGGGCACGATCAGCCAGCAGGACTGGAATGACATGGAGGCAGGCCTGTCGCGCTCGGCCGGCACCTGCATGACGGCGGGCACAGCGAGCACCATGGCGCTCGCGGCCGAGGCGATGGGCCTCACGCTGCCGGGCGCGGCCAGCATCCCCGCCGTGGATTCCGGCCATGCGCGCATGGCCGCGGGCGCGGGCTCGCGCATCGTCGGCATGGTGTGGGAGGACCTCACCATCGCCAGGCTGCTGGACCAGCGCAGCCTGGACAATGCCGTCGCCGCGACCATGGCCTTCGGCGGCTCGACCAATGCCATCCCGCACCTCATCGCCATCGCGCGCCGCGCGGGCATCGAGATGGACCTGGAGCGCTTCGACCGGATCAGCGCCGATGTGCCGCTCATCGCGAACCTCCGCCCCAATGGCGATACCTACCTCATGGAGGACTTCTTCTACGCCGGCGGCAGCAAGGCCTTCCTGGCCACGCTCGCGCCGCACCTCGCGCTCGACGCGGTGACGGTGAACGGCACCATGGGCGAGCAGATCCGGGGCGGGGAGGTCTACGACGCCGACGTCATCCGCCCGCTCGAAAATCCCCTCCAGCCCGAGGGCGGCGTGGCCGTGCTGCGCGGCTCGCTGGCGCCCGACGGCGCCGTGATCAAGCACAGCGCCGCGAGCCCGGAGAAGCTCGTCCACACCGGCCCCGCCGTCGTCTTCGAGGATTACGACGACCTCGACGCCCGCCTCGACGATCCCGATCTGGACGTCACCGCGGACAGCGTGCTCGTCCTGCGCGGCGGCGGGCCCGTCGGCGCGCCGGGATTCCCCGAATGGGGCATGCTGCCCATCCCGAAGAAGCTGCTGGCCCAGGGCGTGCGCGACATGGTGCGCGTCTCCGACGCCCGCATGTCCGGCACGAGCTACGGCACCTGCGTGCTTCACGTGGCGCCCGAGGCCGCGCTCGGCGGTCCGCTCGCCCTGGTGCGCGACGGCGACCTCATCCGGCTGGACGTGCCCAACCGCCGCCTCGACCTGCTGGTGGACGAGGCGGAACTGGCCGCACGCCTGGCCGCCTGGGCGCCGCGCAAGCCGGTGCAGGAGCGCGGCTGGACTTCCCTGTACCAGCGCTCCGTGCGCCAGGCCGACACCGGCTGCGACATGGATTTCCTCGAGCGTGGCGCGCCCACGCCCGAGCCGGAGATCCATTGAAGAAGGCGGGGCTCAGCCCTGCAGCACGGCCCGCGTCGCGTTGGCGGGAAAGGGCGGCAGCGGCGAGCAGTTCGGCGGAGCGAGCCCGTCCAGGCTGATCCGCAGCCATTTGAGGTCCGCCGCGTCGTCCACGTCGTGCCAGAATTGCAGCTCGCGGAAGACCAGCCCCTCCGCCTTCGCCCGCGCCCGCGTCGTGGAGACGAGCTCCGGCCCGTGCCCGGGCATGTCGCGCAGCAGCACCGGCAGCGGCCGCGCGAAGCCGATGGCGCAGTAGCCGCCGTCCAGCGTCGGGATGCAGCCGGCATCGGCGCCCGACCGCAGCGCGTCGAGCAGCAGCTCGACCAGGGCCGGCGGGAGGGTCGGCGCGTCCAGCCCGAGCAGCACGACCGGCGCCGCACCGCGCGAGAAGAGATGCGCCGCCGCGCGCTCCCGCCGGATGCCGATATCGCCGTCCGCCTGCGGATGCAGCGTCACGCCGGGCAGCAGCTCCGCCATCTCGGCGCCCGTGCCGGCCGGCGTGTGGAAGGCGGTGAAGCGGCCCGCCTCGCGCCGTGCGACCTCCTGGCCCAGGGCCACGCTGTCCTCCAGGAAGGCCCGTGCCAGCGCGAAGGCGCGATCGGCGCCGATCACCGGCTCCGTCCAGACGCGCGCGAGGCGCGGCGGGCGACAGATCAGGCCGATCGCGGGCTGGCTCATCAGAAGGGGGTTCGCTTGTGCCAATCGGTCTCGCGCTGGAAGGCGTCGGCGACCCGAAGGAGGCGCGCCTCGGCGAAGGGCCGCGCGGCGAGCTGGAGGCCCAGCGGCAGGCCGCGGTCGTCGAAGCCCGCGGGGATGCTGACCGTCGGCAGGCCCAGATAGTTGAAGGGCCGCGTGTTGCGCGAGAGATCCATGAAGCGGTCCCAGTTGTCGGGATCGGCGTCGATGTCGGTCTCGGCGCGCGTCGGCACGCGGTTGCGCAGGGTGGGCGTGGCGACGATGTCGAAGCGGCCCAGCGCCTCGTCGCAGAAGCGGCGCAGCAGCGGGCCGCGGCGCGAAAGCGCTTCCAGATAGGCAGTGGCCGGGATGGCGTTGCCGCCGTAGATGCGCGCCGAGAGATGGATGGCGTAGTCGCCAGGGCGCTCGCGCATCCATTGCTGGTGGATGGTGGCGCCCTCCACGCGCGAGACGATGCCCGTGTAGGTGGTCACGGCGAAGAGGGATTCCGGCCGCACGGTCTCGACCGTGGCGCCGAGGCCCTTCAGCACCGATATCGCGGCCTCGAAGCCCTTCTGCACGGGCGCATCGATGTCGTCGAAGAACCAGGGCTCGCAGACGGCCACGCGCAGCCCGCCGATGTCGCCGGTCAGCGCCGCCTCGTAATCGGCGACGGGCTCCTTCGAGCTGGTGGGATCGCCGGGGCACACGCCCGCGGTCACGCTCAGGAACCGCGCCGCGTCGCGCGCCGTGCGGCAGAGCGGCCCCACATTGTCGGCCGAGAAGGAGAGCGGCATCACGCCGGTCCGCGGCACGCGCGTCTGCGTCGGCTTGATGCCGGTCACGCCGCACATGGTCGCCGGCAGGCGGATGGAGCCGCCGGTGTCCGAGCCCAGCGCCGCCGTCACGATGCGCCCGCCCACGATGGCGCCCGAGCCGGAGGAGGAGCCGCCCGTGCAATGCGCCGCGTTCCACGGGTTCATCGCATCGCCGAAATGGGCGTTGTGGCCCGTCGGGTTCTGCGCGAACTCGGCCATGTTCAGCGTGCCGCAATCGATGGCACCGGCCGCGTCGAGGCGCTGCAGCACCGTCGCCGTGACCGGAGGCACGAAGTCGCGGCGGATCTTGCTGCCGCAGGTGCTGACCTTGCCGGCGCGGTAGTACATGTCCTTGTGCATCATCGGCACGCCAGCGAGCGGGCCCAGCCTCGCGCCGGATTTCCGGGCCTGGTCCATCGCGGCGGCGGCGGTCCGCGCCTCCTCGCGGTCGAGGCGGATCACCGCGTTCACCTTCGCGCCGTGCTGCTCCAGCCTGTGGAAGGTCGCCTCGAGCAGCGAGGCCGCCGTCACGTCGCCACGCGCGAAGGCGTCGGCGGCCTCGGTCATGGAGAGCTCGGCGAGCGCGTCGGGACTCACGCCTCCTTCTCCTTGCACGCCGCCAGCGCGGCCTCGAAGCTTGCGGGCTCGTCCTCGAAGACCAGCCCGCCCCGCAGCTTCTCCAGCGCCGCGATCAGGCCCTCGAAATCCTTCAGCCCGTAGCGCGCCGCGGCACTGGGCACCGAGATGCCCTGCCAGCGCTGGATCGAATCCATGAGGGGAAGGGCGAGCCTGCTGTCGGCCATTCGGATGCTCCTGCTGCGCCGGGAGTTTGGCGCGACATTCCTGCGCTTGCCAGTCCTCCGCCACGGGCTCAGATTATCGATAAAATGAGGAGGAACATTGCTTTGAAAATCGTGGACGTTCGCGCCCATCCGGCCAGATTCGCCCTGCCGCCGGACGGACCACGAATCGGCGTCGGCCGGGCCCTGAGGCGCGGTGCGTGATGCCGCGCTGGTGAAGGTCACCGCCGAGGACTGCATCGCGGGCTGGGGCGAATCCCGCCACGGCCGCGCGCGCACCGCCACCGCGAAGCTCATCGAGGCCACGCCGCCTAGCCTTTTCCCCGGCACGGGCATCGCCTCGCCAGCATCGGCATGGGGACTTCGATCGCCATGAACGGCATCGACATGGCGCTCCGGGACATCCGCGCGAAGGTCGCCATCGGCGTCGAGATCGACAAGGACTTCATCCGGGCCCATCCGCCCATCGAGGGCCCCGACTACGTCTGAAACCCGAAAACAGGAGTATCCTGGGAGATGAAACTGCGCCGTATCCTGGGGGCCGCGCTGGCGGCCCTGCCCTACTTGGCATGGGGCCTTCCGGCCCAGGCCCAGAGCTTCCCCTCGCGCGACATCCGCTTCATCTGCGGCTTCGCCCCCGGCGGCACCTGCGACATCCTGAGCCGCCTGCTGGCCGAGAAGCTGGCGCCCGTCTTCGGTCAGAACGTCGTCGTCGAGAACCGCACGGGCGCCGGCGGCCTCATCGCCGCCGAGTTCGTCGCGCGCTCGGCGCCCGACGGCCACACGGTCTTCCTGCCCGGCATGGCCAACTTCGCCGTCATGCCGGTGCTGCCGGGCACGCGCATGCCCATCGACGTGGACCGCGAGCTGACCCCCATCGCGCAGGTGGCGAACATCTACAACATCCTCGTCACCGGCCCGAACGCGCCCTTCCGCGACGTGCCCTCGCTCATCGCCCTCGCCCGTTCGCGGCCGGGCGCGCTGAGCTACGCCTCCACCGGCAACGGCTCCTCGCAGCACCTCTCCGGCGCACTCTTCGCGAACATGGCGGGGATCGACCTGCTGCACGTGCCCTTCCGCGGCGGCGCGCCGGCCGTGCTCGAGATGGTCGCCGGGCGCGTGGACATGATGTTCGGCAACATGCCGGAATTCATGGGCCAGATCCGCGACGGCTCCCTGCGCGCGATCGCCTACGGCGCCCCGCGCCCCTCGCCGCTGCTGCCGCTGCCCATGGTTCGGGACGCGCTGCCGGGCTTCGAGATGATCTCCTGGTTCGGCATCGCCGGCCCCGCAGGGCTGCCCGCCCCCGTGCTGAACCGCTGGACGTCGGCATTGCGCCAGGTGGCGGCCGATCCGGACTTCCAGCGCAAGATGACGGAGAACTCGATGGAGATCTCGCTGGCCGGGCCGGACGAGTTCCGGACCATCATCCAGCGCGACCGGGCGCGGTGGACAGACGTGCTGCAGAGGACGGGAATCCGGGCGGACTGAAGGGGGATGCGGGCTCTGCCCGCCCGCTGTCCGGTTCTCAGCCGGCGGTGCGATCCGGCTCCGGCGGCTGCGCGGCCGGATTCGGGCGCAGCCCAGTCGCGCGCGGGCTGGAGTCACGATCCGGCTGTGACCGGCGGGTTGGGCACGCCCCCGCCCTTCGATCCCTGGCCGGGATCGGCGATCGTCAGGGCGTCGTAAAGGAGCAGCATCAGCTCCAGGAGCTGTGCGGTATCCTCCTGGCCAGGCTCGCCGGTGATGCGGGCCTTCGCCTCCTCATAGGCGTCGATCAGACGATTGATGTCGACGGATCGGGACAGGCGCACGGTCCGGGCCCGGGGCTCGCCCGGAAGATCCTTCTGGCTCTCCTTGTCAAACATCGGAGGCTCGACGCTCTCGCGGAAGCCTGGTGCGTGCGGCCTTTCCCCGATCAGTCCGAGCAGCCGGTCCCAGGTGACTCCGAGCACCTCCGCGACCCGTTGCAGATTGTCGGAGCGCGGCGTCACGCGCGCGCCCCAGCTCTTCAGGGCCGACACCGAAATTCCCGTCCTTTCGGACAAATCCTCGAAGGTGACCCCCTTGGCCTTCATCGCCTGCCGTAGCCGTATTCCCAGTAGGGTCGAGGAATCGTTCATTTTCATGAACTTTCGACGCCAAGATCAGACATTTTACCGTCCTGTAAGTCACTGAATCCTCTGAATAAGTCATTTTCTCCGCCCGATCGACCAGACAATAGTACGTGAAAGTATATGATTTCCCTTGTACGGCGACCATAGGACAGTTTACTGGCTGTATCACCCAATAAATCGATCATTGGAAAACCTCTCAATTATATGCTCAAGCATAGACACGGGGATTTTCGCATTCTCATGGCGCAGCTTTGGCCTCGCCGGGATTTTTCCTTCAGGCGACCGGCATCCAGCGCGCAGGTTCCTGGCAAGAGCGGCACCGGATCACGACTCCACCTCCACGCTTGCCACGAAATGATCGCCCGACAGCATCGCCAGCCCGTGAAGGCGATCGCCGGAAAACTCGGCCGAACGTGGGCATCTGCTTGGCCCAACCCATGCGACATGGGCTGGATTCGCATCGGCCGGATCGGAATCCGGCCGAAAGCTAGCCTTCGTCCTCACGTCCGTCACGGTGAAAATAGGGCGAACGCATGATTCCCCGGCCACGAGGGCCGCTTTCGGCCACCGACGAGCAGGGCGAGAATGCCATGGCCCTTGCGGCAAGGCCGCCGGCGCTGCCATGCGCCTCCGAAAGGACGGATGCCGCCGCCATTGTCGTCCTGACCAAGGCCGAATTGCTGACCCTCGCGGCCATTCCCGGCACCGATCCGCCGCAGCCGCTGCGCAACCTGCTTCTCGCGACTGTCGTCGAGGACGGCAGGATCTACCGCTATCGCGACGCCCCGCCGGCCAGGGGTTGGTTCTGCGAGGACGAGGCGCTCCCCGGCAGCGACTTCCGCCAGGTGACGGCCGAGGTCGGGATGCGTCACCCCACCGGCGCGCACCCGGCGGATATCGGCGGGGAGGAACAGCCGGACGAATCCGAGATCGGCGATCCTTCCGGGAACCCGTTGACCGTCGGCGCCGATGCCCTGCGCGGCGGACCCGGGTCCAACTTCCTGGGCTACGCGCCCCTTGTGGTCATGGAGGGCCGCGACGGCACGCGGCCGAAGGTATGGGCCTGGCTGGATCAGTATGGCTTCAACGCGGCGCCGTCACGGCTCCTCTCTTCCCGGATCGCGGCTGCGGCGCCGGTTCCCGCAGGCCGGTTCGAGAGCATCCCGACCCGGGACGACCTGCTGATCAAGGCCGAAGGGCGGTGGATCCGCTGCGCCAGCCGCATCGACCGGATCGAGCCCACCACGGCCGTGTCGCTCGAGGCCAACTGCGCGATCGGCAGCACCATGATCGCTCAGAGCAATGGCCTCGGCGGCAGATCGGGCGTCAGCGACGAACCCGTCACGCCGGAGCCCGTCGCGCCGCACCATGCGTTCACCCTGTCGGGCGGCCGATACGGCAGCCCCATCTTCGCGTCCCTGAAGGCACGGATCGACCCCGACAGGGTGGACGATCTCATACCCGCCCGCGAGGTCGAGACGGAAAGCCCCGTCTCGGCCAAGCTGCGCTGGCTGTTCCGGCGCGACATCGCCGACGGGCGCGAGCCCTATGTCTATATCGGCGAAGCGCATGGCTATGCCGGCCAGCCGCTGACCGCCCTCGCAAAGGGCTCGGTCCCCTATGCCAACGGCCTGATGCTCTGGGACAAGGCCGCCAAGCTCGCCCGGGCCTACCGGCAGAGGCGTCTCTGGTATCCGACCTTTGAGATGCGACAGGGCGAAGCCGAGCGGAGGGGAGTCCCGCCCAGCGCCTGGGCGCAGACCTTTCGCACCGTCCGTGCCGACCACGAGAACGACATCCGCGCGATCACCGGCCAGCCCGAGCCGGTGGTGGCCGTCATCACCCAGCTCTGCGCGCGGCCGGCCGCGGGGTGGTCCAGATCCAGCCCTGTGCCAAATGCCTGGACGGCCCTGGGCCAAGAGGAAGTGGTCGTCAACGCGGACGGGCTGTCGCCACGCACGACATTCAGCGCGCCGAGCTATCTGCTGCAGGGCCATTACGGCCTGGGCGGGGTGCACTACACCTCGCTCGGGGACGCGCTGCTCGCGGAGTATGAGGCCAAGGCCAGCTACATCGTCCGCGAGGCCGTGATCGCGGCACGCAGGCGAGGAGCCGACCCCTGGGCCCTGACCAACCGGGATTTCCGCACATGCCTGCGCGTGGACGTGCAGGCCGCCTATCGCGTCGGAACCACGGCGCACCTCCCCCTGCTCCTGCCGCAGGGGTGCACGGGCGTCGAGATCGACACCCGCACATTGCCGCCCGCCACGAATCTGGGATGGCACAAGGCATCCGGAAGTGCCGGGAACATCGTGGAGGTCAGGCTGACGGGGCGCGTGGAGGAAGGCTACGAGCTCCTGCTGGAGTTCGATGAGTTCGCCTCGGGCCAGGATGCGGTGCTGCGCTATGCCTATGAGCCGGATCTCGACGCCGGCGGCGCGTCGACGGTCGACCGGGCGGCCGCCTGGGGGAACTTCAAGGCGACGAACTCGTTCGGAAGCTCGATCGCGATCCCTGGCCTGCCGCTCGACGACTGGCTGTGCGTGAGCCAGGTCCTGCTGAGCTAAGCGGCGGACATGTCCATCATCATCAACAATCCGGGCTTTGCCATGCCGTTCGGCACCGGGGCGCTGGACCTGATCGATTTTCGAGCGGAGGTCATCGACCTCACGCAGGACCTCTGGCTGTTCGACAGGGACCTGGTCACCTGCGACGCTGGCGGCCGCGTCTCCGCCGTGGCGCCCATCAGGATCGGGGGAACGACGCTCTCGCAGGACGCGGCCGCCTCGCAGCCGCTGTGGATGCCCGATCAACTCGGCGGCAAGCCGGCGCTGCGCTTCACGTCACAGGCGTCGGCACCGCCTTGCCAGCTGCCCTATCATCTGGCCGCCGCGCCGGATCTTTCCTGGACCAAGGTCATGATCCTGAAAGCCGGCTCGCTGGGAGCCGCCGGGCGGAGCGTGGCCACGCTCTGGAGCAGCGACGGCGTCAACGCGCACCGGATGGACCTCGCCCGCAGCCCCAAGTTGGGGGAGCATCTCCTCTGCCGCGTCGGAGCAGGCCATTCCGTCTTCGCCAGGATTTCCCGGCGGCCCGTCGACGTCTTCTTTCTCGTGGCCTGCTCCTTCGACCATCTGCGGGGGCAGGTCGCGGCCTCCATCAATGGTGACCACTGGGTGGTGTCGAAGACCGAAGGCGCCGTGGTGGATGTGACGGCATCCGGCATCGGCGCCCGGCCCAACGAAGGCCTGTCCGGCGGATTCAACTTCGACCTGGCGCTGTGCGGCGTCGTGCCCTGGGCCCTGCACCTGCCGGCCCACGCGCCGTTCTGGGCGGACCTCAAGGAGTTCGTGCGCAACTGCTTCGCCTCGGCCCCCACCTTCGTGAACGCGATCCCGTGAGGAAGCGGCGGCGGGTGGCCCGGCCGCTCACCTGAGCCCGGCCAACTCGCCCACGGTGATCGGCTTCACCGGAAAGCGCGTCCGCAGCGGCAGCAACGCGTCAGGGTCCACGCCGCGCGCCGACGCCACCAGCGCATGCACCACGGGGCCGCATACGCGGCCCTGGCAGGGCCCCATCCCCGCGCGCAGGAAGGCCTTCAGCTGATTCGGCCCCTGCGCGCCCAGCGACACGCCCGCGCGCACCCGCCCGGCCGAGATCTCCTCGCACCGGCACACCACCGTCCCATCCGCGATGCGATCCACGCCCAGCGGCGGAAACAGCGCGTCCAGAAAGGCCCGCGGCGCCAGCTCCGACCGCCGCCGCAGCATCAGCCGCCCCGCCGCCGCATCCCGCTGCTCGATCGTCAGCCGCCCCAGCGCCCTGGCAGCCTCGATCGCCGCGATCCGCCCCGACAGCGCCGCCGCCCGCGCGCCGCCGATGCCGCCCCCATCCCCCGCCACCATCACCCCCGGCAGCGAGGCATTGCCCCATTCATCCAGCACCGGCCGGAAGCAGGCCTGCGTCGCATCCCACACGTGCCCGCAGCCCTGGAGCGCCCGCGTCACCTGGGTGTTCGGCACCACGCCGTCGTGCAGCAGCAGGAGATCCGCCGGCTCCTCGCGCCCGTCGAAACGCAGCGCCGTGAGCCGCCCCTCGCCGAGCGCCTCCACCTCGCGCGCCCGGATGACCGGCACGGCGCGCCGCACCCGCCGCATCCAGGCGAGCCCCTGCAGCAGCGGCCCCGGCTTCGTCAGCGCCGTCGGCAGATGCCGGGCCGCCCCGCGCCATGTCCCGGCCGGCGACAGGTCGAGGATGCCCGCGAGCTTTCCGCCCTTGGCGAGCAGCTGGGCGGCATAGAGCCAGAGCAGCGGCCCCTGCCCCGCCATCCAGGCCCGCCCCTCCGGCACCAGCCCGGCCGTCTTCAGCAGGATCTGCGCGGCGCCCACGCCCATCACGCCCGGCAGCGTCCAGCCGGGAAGCGGCAGCGCCCGCTCGACCGCGCCCGGGCAGAGGATCACCCGCCCCGCCCGCGCCCGATGCGCCGTGCCGCCCTCGGACCAGCTCACCGTGAGGTCGTCCTCGATGGCCCAGAGCGTGGCGCCGAAGCGCATCTCCGCGCCGCTGGCCCTGGCCGCCTCGATCAGCGCCAGCCCCTCGCGGGCCTGCGCCGCGCCCGGCGTGCCGGCGGAGGGCCGGTAGAACCCGTCGACGCCGCGATGCACCTGCCCGCCCGGCGCGGCATTCTCGTCCAGCAGCAGGACGTCGAGCCCCTGCGCCCGAGCCTCGGCGGCCGCTGCCAGCCCCGCCGGCCCCGCGCCCAGGATAAGTAGCGCGACCTCCCTCACCGCGGCGCCCTCGCGCCGGCCTGGATGCGCGCCGAAAGCCCCGGCGTCACCGGCACGAGGCAGGCCTGTCGGTTCGGTTCGCCCGCCACCTCCACCAGGCAGTCGAAGCAGGCGCCCATCAGGCAGAGCGGTCCGCGCGGGCTGCCGCTCACCGCCGTGTCGCGGAAATGCAGGATGCCCGCCGCGATCAGCGCCGCCGCAAGGGATTCCCCCTCGCGCGCGGCGATCTCCACGCCGTTCCAGCTGATGGTGCAGTCCGTCGGCGATGTCCGGCGGAACATGCGGCTACCAGCGCCGCGAAGGACCGCAATCCAGGTGCACGAAGCCGTCGCGCCGGTAGAGGCCCACGCCGCCCGTCTGCATGTCGGCGGCCAGCCGCGCGATGCCGAGCGAGTTGCGCCCCGGCAGCCGGCAGTCGCAGGCCATGCCCGACATGTGCAGCGAGGCGCGGCTCACCCGGCGCGATTCCCGTGCACGCTGCGCATTGGTCTCCGGCGCGCGGTAGCCGCTGATGACCTCCCAGGATTCGGTGGTCTCCAGGTGCGAGCGCACGGTGTTCAGCACGTCGAAGAGGCGTGGATCCATGGGCGTCGCCTCGGTCATGCGGGGGTCGCGCAGCACCCAGTCGAGCCTCTGCAGCGCCTCGCGGTCGTAGCGGCCGTCGCGCCAGTACACGCCATCGAAGGATTCGCCGGTCTGCGCCCGATGGATCGAGATGCTGCGCGCCGCGCCGTTGCCGAGCCGCTGCGCGATCGCCTCCGGCGCCATCGCCGCAAAGCCGAGGCCGACGATCGCGCCCAGCGCGCCGCGTCGTCCGGAGCAGGCCTGCGGGGAAGCGAGCCCGTCGCAGGCGGGGCAGGAATGCTGGAACAGGCGCATGGTCAGAGCGCCGCCGCCGCCATGGGAACCCCCGGAACCCGTTGGCGGCTGTCCATCGCGCGGGCATAGGCGGCGTCGAGCCCGTAGATGTCCTGGCGGATGCGCATCTCCGCGCCGTCCACCGTGACGGTGTTGTAGTGCAGCCGCACCGGCAGCTGCCGCCGGATCGCGTTCACCGAGGTGGCGCGCCCCGCGAGGACGCGGTCGGCGCGGGCCCGGTCCCAGCCGGGGGTGCCGTCGAGCACGAGCATGAGGAAATCCATCGGCCTCTCCAGGCGGATGCAGCCCGAGGAGCGGGCGCGGTCCGCGAGCCGGAAATACTGCCGATCGGGCGTGTCGTGCATGTAGATGTCGTCACCGTTCGGCATGATGAACTTCAGCCGGCCCAGCGCGCTGGCATCGCCCGCATCCTGGCGGATGATGTAGG
Source organism: Roseococcus sp. GW821-FHT12F05 (assembly GCF_058806835.1). Taxonomy (NCBI): domain Bacteria; kingdom Pseudomonadati; phylum Pseudomonadota; class Alphaproteobacteria; order Acetobacterales; family Roseomonadaceae; genus Roseococcus; species Roseococcus sp. GW821-FHT12F05. The sequence continues at coordinate 535,141 of NZ_JBXAQB010000003.1, read as the reverse complement.
GGAAGCGGTCCGGGTTCACCGCGCGCCAGTCGACCGTCGCGGGGTCGATCTCCGTCATCTCGCCGTCGATGCGCTGGAAGATGCGGAAGCCGCGGGCCGCGACCGCCGAGGGATCCCGGCGCAGGCGCGGCAGCAGGTCCTCCTTGGCGTTGCGGGCGGGCACGCCCCAGGGCGGGTTGAACTGCACCGCGGTCAGCCGCGCCTGGATCATCGGCGTCTGCCGCGCCACACCGCCGACCACGACCGCCATGTCCATGATGACGCGGCCGTCCTCGTGGACCTTCAGGCGGTAGTCGGGGATGTTCACCTCGACGCGGCGGTCGCGCGGGCGGGCGGGCGCGCCGCGGCGCATGTCCATCGCCACGCGGACCTGGTTCACCAGCGCCTGGGGCGAGCGGTTCAGCGCCGTCATGGTCGAGAGGCCGATGCGCGCGTCGGTTTCCGTGCCCACCGCCGCCTGGAAGCGGCGCACGGCCGCCTGCAGCTTCTCGTCATAGACCGGCCCCGTCCCCGGATCGGCGGCGAGTTCGGCGTCGGTCGCGACGAGCCGGGCGCGCAGCGCGCCCACGCGGGTCTCGTCAGTGGCGCCCGGCTCGAGCACGCGGCCGCCGACCGGGAAGCCTGGCCAGCCGATGATGGCCCGCGCCCGCGCGGCGGCGAGCGCCGTCTTCAGCGTGGCCAGCTGCGGCGTCGGCGCGGAGGCACGGTCGAGCACCTCGGCCGGCTCGGCGGAATCGGCGACCTGCTGCATCCAGGTGTTGAGGGTGGCGCCGCTGGCCTCGCGCTGCAGGTCCATCCGGCCGGGAATCGAGGCGACGCGCCCCTGCACCAGATCCGCCAGCACAAGGCCGGTGCCGCGGGCGATCGCCGCCGGGTCCTGCAGGGCCTGAGGCGTCAGCCCGTACCAGCGTGGATCGAGCCCGTCCTCCTCGACGCGCGAGAGGCGCTCCGCCAGGCGGCGCATAGCCTCCGGCGATGCGACCATGGTGCGTCCTACAGGGCCGGGGCCCTGGGCGCGAGCGGAGGCGACGGGGGCGGCGAGCGCCGCGACTCCCGTGAGAAACTGGCGACGGTCCATGTGGATAAGTTAGCGCCTCTCGCCCGTTCCGCAAAGGGATCAGGCGGCCCGCGTCACCTGGAAGCGCCGGGCCGAGAAGGCCTCCAGGGCCGGATCCAGCGCCCCGCGCGCCACCATGCCGGCGAAAAGCGCGGCATGCGCGGCCGCCAGCGTCACGCCCGAATGGCAGTTCGCAGTGAATGCCCCGGGATATGTTTCGCTTTCATCATAGATCGGCAACCCGTCCGGCGCCATGACGCGCAGAGCCGACCAGGCGCGGACGATGTTGAGCCGGCCGATCCAGGGGAAGCAGCGCACGGCGCGGTCGGCGATGGCGGCCATCACCTCCGGATCCTGCCGGAGGTCGAAGCCCACCTCCTCCTGGCTGTCGCCGATGAGGAGCGTGCCGTCGCTGGTCTGGCGGATGGTCGTGGTCGGCATGGGCAGCGCCTCGGTGGTGCGCTCGGTGACCAGCACCTGCCCGCGCTGCGGCCGGACGGGCGTGTTCAGGCCGAAGAGCGGCGCGAGCTCCGCATTTCCCAGCCCGGCGGCGAGCACCACGCGCGGGGCCGCAGCGTCGCCGGCGGCCGTGCGGATGCGGAAGTCGTTCGGCGCCGCCTGCGCCTCCGTCACCCTGGCGTCGTTCCAGTAGGTCCCGCCCGCGGCCCGGAAGCCCGCATGCAGCGCGTGGAAGAGGTTCAGGGAATTGGCGTGGCCGTCATAGGGGGTCCAGGAGGCGCCACGCACCTCCGGGCCGAGACCGGGCAGCATGTCGCGCAGCTCCGCCGGGCCGAGCATGCGGTACTCGTAGCCGAGATTGCCGGCCTCGAGCTTCATCCGGGCCATGCGCGCGGCGCGCTGCTCCAGCTCCGCCCCGCCCAGGCAGAGATGGACGCCGCCGCCCTGGCTCAGCCCGCAGTCGATGCCGGTGAGTGCCGCGAGGTCCTCGGCCAGGGCCGGCCAGGCCTCGGCCGAGGCGCGGGTCCAGCGCTGGTAGTGCGGCGCGCCCAGCCCTTTGGACTGCACCCAGACCAATCCGAAATTCCCGCGCGAGGCCCGGAAGGCGACGTCGCCCTCGTCGAGCAGCAGGGTGGACAGGCCCGCGCGCTGCAGCCCCCAGGCGATGGCCGAGCCGACCAGCCCGCCGCCCACCACGATCGCATCGGCGTTGCGCGCAGCCATCGGCGCTCCTCATCCGGATGGGGAGGATGGAGCACCGGGCGGAATGACTTCGCAAGGGGCCGGAGGCAGGTCCGGCCGGCACAGGGCCCGCCGCTCGCTTTGGAGGGCGCGGAGCGGAGGCGAGGACGGCGTGGCCGCCCGCCCGTCAGCCGATGATGTAGCCCAACACGAGGATGCCGCAGACGAGGAAGATGACGGCGCGCAGCACCGCCCAGAACTCCCCCTTCGCGGAGCCTTCCTCGGCCTTCGCGATCCGGATCACGGTCCCGCGGTTCGGGTCCGCGGCCACTGCGCCTGTGGGCGCTCCCTGTTCATCGGCCATGCGCGTTGCCCTTCTGCTGACCTGCTCGTCTCAGCCCGTGAGCTGTTCTGGGCATGCGGCCAGTGTCTGCAATCCAGACATGATTCCGACCATGCCGGTCAAGTCAAGAACCGTCCGAGAATCGAAATAAAACGTCGTTTTCCGCAATGCGCGGGCCAACTGTCGCGTGGCGCGCATGCCGGCCCAGGGCATTCGCCCAAAGGTTGTATTCGCTTTCATTTCATGGACGCGAGCCGGGTCACGGCTTCAGCGCCGCCACCTCCGTCCCTTCCTCCACGCTCTCCCCTTCGGCGCATCCCAGATGATCGATGACCCCGTCGCGCGGTGCCACGATCTTGATCTCGGTCTTCATGGCCTCCAGCACGGCCAGGAGCTGACCCTTCTTCACGGCATCGCCGGCTGCGACGAGGAGGCGCACGACGCGCCCGGGGATGGGCGCCGAGAGCCGGCTCTCATTCGCCGCATCGTCGCCGGCGGGTGCATAGGGATCGAGCGTCCGCAGCAGCCAGAGCGTGCCGGCCTCCAGAACGGCGTCGGTGCCGACCAGGCCCGGCGGGAGGGTGACGTCGTCGAGGCGCGTGCCGCGCGGCGAGGCCTGCAGCGTGATCCGCCGGGGGGTTCCGCTGTCATCGAGCAGGGCGACGCGCTCGGCCGCGCCGTGCAGCCGCCAGGAATCGCGCCGCTCCCAGGCGGCAGGGCCCGGCGACGGCGGGGCGGCGGCGCGAACCAGGGCGGCGGGCGGCGCGGGTTCCGGCGGGCCGAGCAGCGCCTCCGCGTGGCGGGCGATGAAGCCCGTGTCGAGCTCGGCGGCCCGCAGCGCGGGATGGGCGGCGAGCCGGCGCAGGAAGGCGAGGTTGGTCGTCAGCCCGTCCACCCCGGTCCGGCGCAGCATGCGCTCCAGCGCGGCGAGGGCAGCCGGGCGGTCCGTGCCCTCGCCGACGAGCTTCGCGACCATCGGATCGTAGAAGGCCGTGACGGCATCGCCCTGGGCCACGCCGGCGTCGACACGGCCCGTCTCCGGGAGGATCAGGCGGCGGAGCGTGCCGGTGGCGGGGCGAAACTCCTGCGCGGGATCCTCGGCATAGAGGCGGACCTCGACCGCATGGCCCCGGGGCGGCGGCGGCCAATACGCGGGGATGGCCTCGCCGGCGGCGATGCGGAGCTGCCACTCGACCAGGTCGAGGCCCGTGATCGCCTCGGTGACCGGGTGCTCCACCTGGAGGCGGGTGTTCATCTCCAGGAAATAGGCCTCGCCGCCCTCGACGATGAACTCGACCGTGCCGGCGTTCACATAGCCCACGGCCCGGGCGGCGGCGATCGCGGCCTCGTGCAGGCGGGCGCGCAGCGCGTCGGGGAGGTCGGGCGCCGGGGCTTCCTCCAGGACCTTCTGGTGGCGGCGCTGGATGGAGCAGTCGCGCGTGTGCAGGTGGACGACGTGGCCGTTGATGTCGCCGAAGACCTGGACCTCCACATGGCGCGGGCGCTGGAGGTATTTTTCCAGCAGGACGCGGTCGTCGCCGAAGGCCGACTTCGCCTCGCGCCGCGCGCCTTCCAGCTCCTCGGCGAAGGTCTCGGCCGCGAAGACGGGGCGCATCCCCTTCCCGCCCCCGCCGGCGCTGGCCTTGATGAGCACGGGAAAGCCGATCCGCGCGGCCTCCGCGGCGAGCAGCGAATCCTGCTGCACCTCGCCGTGATAGCCGGGCACCGTCGGCACGCCGGCCGCGACCATGAGGCGCTTGCTCTCGGCCTTGCTGCCCATGGCGCGGATGGCTGACGGCGTGGGGCCGATGAAGGCGATGCCGGCGGCGGCGCAGGCCTCCGCGAAACCGGCGTTCTCCGAGAGAAAGCCGTAGCCCGGGTGGACGGCCTGCGCGCCGGTCAGCTTCGCGACCTCGAGGATGGCGTCGCCGCGCAGGTAGGATTGCGCGGCGGGCGCCGGGCCGATGGGGTATGCCTCGTCGGCCTCGCGAACGTGGAGCGCCTGGGCATCGGCCTCGCTGAAGACGGCGACGGTGGCGATGCCGAGGCGACGGGCGGTGCGGATGACGCGGCAGGCGATCTCGCCGCGATTGGCGATGAGGATCTTGTCGAACATCGCCATCACATCCGAAACAGGCCGAACTTGGTTTCAGGGATGGGCGCGTGCAGCGCGGCATTGAGCGCAAGCCCCAGCACGTCGCGCGTCATGGCCGGCGGGATGATGCCGTCGTCCCAGAGGCGAGCGGTGGCGTAGTAGGGATCCCCTTCCCGCTCGTATTTTTCCCGGATGGGCGTCTTGAAGGCGTTCTCCTCCTCCGCGCTCCAGGACTTGCCGGCGCCTTCGAGATTGTCGCGCCGGAGCGTGGCCAGCACGCTCGCCGCCTGCTCGCCGCCCATCACGCTGATGCGCGCATTGGGCCAGGTGAAAAGGAAGCGCGGCGAATAGGCGCGGCCGCACATGCCGTAATTCCCTGCGCCGAAGCTGCCGCCGATGATGACGGTGAGCTTGGGCACCTGCGCCGTCGCCACGGCCGTCACCAGCTTGGCGCCGTCCTTGGCGATTCCGCCCGTCTCGTACTTCCGCCCCACCATGAAGCCGGAGATGTTCTGCAGGAAGAGCAGCGGGATCTTCCGCTGGCAGCAGAGCTCGATGAAATGCGCGCCCTTCTGCGCGCTCTCGCTGAAGAGGATGCCGTTGTTCGCGATCACGCCGACGGGATGCCCCCAGATCCGCGCAAATCCCGTGACGAGCGTGGTGCCGTAGCGCGGCTTGAACTCGTCGAGCTCGCTGCCGTCGACGATGCGGGCGATCACCTCGCGCACGTCGTAGGGCTGGCGGACGTCGCGCGGGAGGATGCCGTCCAGTTCCTCCGGCGCGAAGAGCGGCGCTTCCGGCGCATGCGGCGGCGCGGGCGGGGATGCGGCGTTGAGATTGCGCACGATCCGCCGCAGCCGTCCCAACGCGTCCATGTCGTCCGCCGCGAGATGGTCGGCCACGCCCGAGAGCCGCGTGTGGACATCGCCGCCGCCGAGGTCTTCCGCCGTCACGACCTCGCCCGTCGCCGCCTTCACCAGCGGCGGGCCGCCGAGGAAGATCGTGCCCTGGTTGCGGACGATCACCGCCTCGTCGCACATGGCCGGCACATAGGCGCCGCCGGCCGTGCAGCTTCCCATCACGGCGGCGATCTGCGGGATGCCGGCCGCCGACATGTTGGCCTGGTTGAAGAAGATGCGGCCGAAATGCTCGCGGTCGGGAAAGATCTCGTCCTGATTGGGCAGGTTCGCGCCGCCGCTGTCCACGAGGTAGAGGCAGGGCAGGTTGTTCTGCGCGGCGACCTCCTGCGCGCGGAGGTGCTTCTTCACCGTGAGCGGGTAGTAGCTGCCGCCCTTCACCGTGGCGTCGTTGGCGACGATGACGCAGGCGCGGCCACTCACCAGGCCGATGCCGGTGATGAGGCCGGCGCCGGGCACCTCGTCGCCATACATGCCGTTCGCCGCGAGGGGCGAGAGCTCCAGGAAGGGCGCGCCGGGGTCGAGCAGGCGCTCCACACGCTGGCGCGGCAGCAGTTTTCCGCGGGACGTGTGCCTCGACCGCGCCTGCTCGGTTCCGCCCAGCGCAGCCAGAGCCGTGCGCTCGGCGAGCTGATCCAGCAGCCCGCGCATCGTCGCCGCATTCTCGCGGAACTCCGCGCTGCGCGGGCTCACATTCGACGACAGCGCCATTCAGGCGGTCTCACGAAAGAGCTCGCGGCCGATCAGCAACCGCCGGATCTCGCTGGTGCCGGCGCCGATCTCGTAGAGCTTCGCGTCGCGCAGCAGGCGGCCGGTCGGATAGTCGTTGATATAGCCGTTGCCGCCGAGGATCTGGATCGCGTCCAGGCTCGCCTTCGTCGCGGCCTCGGCCGCGAAGAGGATCGCGCCCGCCGCATCCTTGCGCGTCGTCTTCCCCGCGTCGCAGGCCCGCGCCACCGTGTAGACATAGGCGCGGGCTGCATTGAGCTGCGTGTACATGTCCGCGACCTTGCCCTGGATGAACTGGAACTCGCCGATCGCCTGGCCGAACTGCTTCCGCTCGTGGATATACGGCACCACCACATCGAGGCAGGCCTGCATGATGCCAAGCGGCCCCGCGGCCAGCACCGCGCGCTCGTAGTCGAGGCCCGACATCAGGACGCGCACGCCGCCGTTCACGGCGCCGAGCACGTTTTCTTCCGGAATCTCGCAATCCTCGAAGACCAGCTCCGAGGTCGGCGATCCCCGCATGCCGAGCTTGTCCAGCTTCTGCGCCGGCGTGAATCCCTTCATCCCCTTCTCGACGATGAAGGCCGTGATGCCCTTCGGCCCGGCCTCCGGATCGGTCTTGGCATAGACGATCAGCGTCTCCGCGTAATGCGCATTGGTGATCCAGAGCTTGGTGCCGTTCAGCACGTAGCGGTCGCCGCGCTTCTCGGCGCGCAGCTTCATGCTCACCACGTCGCTGCCCGCGCCGGGCTCGCTCATGGCGAGCGCGCCGAGGTGCTCGCCGCTGACCAACTTCGGCAGGTATTTCCCGCGCTGCGCCGCGTTGCCGTTGCGCATGAGCTGGTTCACGCAGAGGTTGGAATGCGCGCCGTAGCTCAGCCCCACGCTGGCCGAGGCGCGGCTCACCTCCTCCATGGCGACGCAATGGGCCAGGTAGCCCATGCCGGAGCCGCCGTACTCCTCGTCCACGGTGATGCCGTGCAGGCCGAGCGCGCCCATCTCCGGCCAGAGATACCGGGGGAACTCGTCGGCTTTGTCGATCTCCGCGGCAATGGGCGCAACACGATCGGCGGAGAAGCCGCGCGCCATGTCGCGCAGCGCGTCGATCTCCTCGCCGAGGGCGAAGTCGAGGCTCGGAGGGGCATTCGAGATCATTGGAGCGTGTCCCAATCCTGGCGCAGCACCCGGCGCATGATCTTGCCGGTGGCCGTCTGCGGCAATTCTGCCACGAAGCGGATGTGGCGGGGATAAAGATGGCCGGCGAGGCGCGTCTTCACATGGTCCTGCAGGCGGCGGGCCAGGTCGTCGGAGGATTGCTCGCCGGCGCGCAGCACAATGGCGGCGGCGACCGCCTCGGTGCGGAGCGGGTCCGGCAGGCCCACCACGGCGGCCGCGGCGACGGCGGGGTGGCGCATCAGGCAGTCCTCCACCTCGGCCGGGCCGATGCGGTAGCCGGCCGAGGTGATGACGTCGTCGGCCCGGCCCACGAAGCGGATGAAGCCCTCGCCGTCCATCTCGCCGGCATCGCCGGTCATGAGCCAGCCGTCGCGGTATTTTTCGGCCGTCGCCTCGGGGCGGTTCCAGTAGCGCAGGAACATCACGGGGTCGGGCGATCTCACGGCGATCTCGCCGTCGACGATCGCCACCTCATGCCCCGGCACCGCGCGTCCCGCCCAGCCCGGCTTCGGCGGGAAGAGCGCGCCGCAGGAGGAGACGGTCAGGTTGCATTCGGTCTGGCCGTAGAACTCGTTGATCCCGACGCCGAAGGCCTCGCGGCCCCATTCCAGCATCTCCGCGCCGAGCGTCTCGCCCCCGGAGCCGATGGAGCGCGGGCGGGCCCTGGCGTTCGGCACCTGCCGCATCAGCCGCAGCGCCGTCGGCGGCAGGAAGAGGTTGCGCAGGCCGTGGCGCGCGATCGTGCGGAAGGCGCGCTCCGGGTCGAACTTCTCCATCCGCAGCGCCAGGACCGGAACGCCGTGGAAGAGCGAGGGCAGCAGCACGTCCAGCAGACCGCCGATCCAGGCCCAGTCGGCCGGGGTCCAGAAGCGGTCGCCGTGCCTGGGGAAGAGGTCATGGGGCATCTCCACGCCCGGCAGATGGCCGAGCAGCACGCGATGGGCATGCAGCGCGCCCTTGGCCGCGCCCGTGGTGCCGCTGGTGTAGATGATGAGCGCCGAATCCTCGGCGGCGGTGTCGACGCAGCGATGATCGGGGCTGGCGCGCGACATCCCCTCGTGGAAATCGACGGCGCCCGGTGCCATGCCCTCCGTCAGGATGACGAGCGGCCCCTGCGGCAGCTTCGGCAGGCTCTCCGCATTCGTGACGACCGCGCGCGCGTCGCAATCCGCGAGCCGATAGGCGATGGCATCCGCGCCGAACAGCGCGAAGAGCGGAACGGCGATGGCCCCCATCCGGTAGACGGCCAGATGCGCGACGGCGACCTCCCAGGATTGCGGCAGCAGGATCGCCACACGGTCGCCGGCCCGGACGCCCTGGGCCAGGAGCAGGTTGGCGAAGCGGCAGCTCATCTCCTCCAGCTGGTCGAAGGTCAGCGTCTCCAGGCCATCGCCCGCCTCGCGCAGCAACGCCGGCCGGCCGCTGCCGTCCGCCCAGCGGCCGCAGCAGGCCCGGGCGATGTTGAAGCGCTCCGGGATGTTCCACGAAAACTCCCGGCGCCATCGCTCGTAGGAGGTCACGGGCAATGCCAGCGCCATCCCCGGTTTTCGGCCCTGCGCAGCATGGCACCTCCCCTTCCCGCCCGTCTCGCATCCGGCATTCCGGCATTGGCGGGCGTCGGGCGAGCATGCCATGACGGCTGCGACACCGGAAAGGCCGGGTGCGATTCGCGGGCCACAGCGAGGGACCCTTGCAGGACGGCGCCATCGAAGCCGAGCTGACCGCCGTGGTGGCCGCCGTCACCGACGGCGAGCCGCGCGTGCTGACCATCCGCGAGGGAACCCTGCTGCCCTCCGGCCCTTTCGCCTCGGGCCATCGCACTCTGCAGGCGGGGCTGCGCGGCTGGGTGGAGCAGCAGACGCACCATCCGCTGGGCTATGTCGAACAGCTCTACACCTTCGCGGACCGCGACCGCTCCGCCGAGGATGCGGGGCGGCGGGTGATCTCGATCAGCTATCTCGGCCTGACGCGGCAGGCCCGGGCCACCGGCCGCGACCATCCGGCCTGGCGCGTCTGGTACCGCTACTTTCCCTGGGAGGACTGGCGCGAAGGCGCGCCGGCGATGATCGCCAAGGTGATCACGCCCCGGCTGCGCGCCTGGGCCGCCGAGGCCGCGGAGCCCGCCGTGAAGCGCGCACGGCAGCAGCGCATCCGCATCACCTTCGGCCTCGGCGACTTGCCCTGGAACGAGGAGATGGTGCTGCAACGCTACGAGCTGCTCTTCGAGGCCGGGCTGGTCGCCGAGGCGATCCGCCGCCACGGCGGCGACATGGCGGCAGCCCTGCCGGGCGAGGAGATGCTGCACGACCATCGCCGCATCCTCGCGACTGGCATCGCGCGGCTGCGGGCGAAGATCAAATACCGGCCCGTCGTGTTCGAGCTGATGCCTAAGAGCTTCACCCTGCTCCAGCTCCAGCGGGCCGTGGAGGCACTGGCCGGCCAGATCCTGCACAAGCAGAATTTCCGGCGGCTGGTCGAGCAGCAGGCGCTGGTCGAGGAGACCGGCGATGTCGCGACCGAGACGGGCGGCCGCCCCGCCAAGCTCTTCCGCTTCCGCGAGCAGGTGCTGCAGGAGCGCGCCATCGCCGGGGCGACGCTGCCGATCTCGCGCATGGTCTGACGCGCCAGGCTGCGCCGAAGGGTGCTGCTTGACATTCTTATGCTCACTCCTAGCATAAGGGGCAGGCGACAGCGATCGCCCATCCGGCCGCCTTCTCGGCCCTGAAATGCTCTTTTTGAGCATAATGAGGAGTCATGTCCATGAACGCCATGCAGGCGCGCACGGCGCCGCTCTACGAGCGCGTGCGCCACGTCATCCCACCCATAGAATGGCCCTCCTTCGCCGAGGAGATCGACGCAATCCTGGAGCTGAAGCGAAAGCGCCGCGCCGTGATCCTCGCGCACAACTACCAGACGCCGGAGATCTTCCACTGCGTCGCGGACATCGTGGGCGACAGCCTGGCCCTGGCGCGCGAGGCCATGCGCGTGGAGGCCGATGTCATCCTCCTCGCCGGGGTGCACTTCATGGCCGAGACCGCGAAGCTGCTGAACCCCGGCAGGACGGTGCTGATCCCCGATCTGGAAGCCGGCTGCTCGCTGGCGGAAAGCATCACGCCCGCCGACATTCGCGGGCTGCGCGAGCGCCATCCGGGCGTGCCCGTGGTGACCTACGTGAACACCTCGGCCGCGGTGAAGGCGGAGTCGGACATCTGCTGCACCTCGGGCAACGTGCGGAAGATCGTGGAGGGGCTCGGCGTGCCGCGCGTGATCCTGCTGCCGGACGAGTACCTGGCCCAGAACGTCGCGCGCGAGACCGGCGTGGAGATCATCACCTGGAACGGCCATTGCGAGGTGCACGAGCGCTTCACCGCTGACGATATCCGCCTGCTGCGCGAGGGATATCCGGGGGTGATCGTGCTGGCCCATCCGGAATGCCCGCCGGAAGTGGTCGCCGAGGCGGATTTTTCGGGATCCACCGCCATGATGAACGACTTCGTCGCGCAGAAGCGTCCGACCAATGTCGCACTCATCACCGAATGCTCGATGAGCGACAACCTCGCCGCGCAATATCCCGAGGTGGGCTTCGTGCGGCCCTGCAACCTCTGCCCGCACATGAAGCGGATCAATCTCACCAACATCCGCGTGGCGCTGGAGGAGATGCGGCACGAGGTCACCATCGCCCCCGACATCGCCGGCCGCGCTCGCCGCGCCGTCGAGCGCATGCTGGAGATCTGAGCATGACCGTCTCTCCCCTGCCCCGGATCATGCTGGAGCCGCTGGTCCGCATGGCGCTGCTCGAGGATCTCGGCCGCGCCGGCGACGTCACGACCGACGCGGTGATCCCGGCCGATTCCGTGTCCACCGTGGCGCTCGTCGCGCGGCAGCCGGGCGTGGTCGCCGGTCTCGACCTGGCGCTGCTTGCCTTCCGGCTGGTCGATCCGCGCATCGAGGCCCAGGTCGAGCGTCCCGACGGCAGCCCCCTCGCCCCGGGCGACGTTATTGCCACCCTCTCCGGCCCGGCGCGCGGGCTGCTGACGGCCGAGCGCACGGCGCTCAACTTCCTCTGCCACCTCAGCGGCATCGCCAGCGCCACGGCCCGCGTGGTCGCGGCGGTGAAGGGCACCAAGGCCAGCATCTGCTGCACGCGCAAGACCATGCCGGGCCTGCGCGCCGTGCAGAAATATGCGGTGCGCGTCGGCGGCGGCTCCAACCACCGCTTCGGCCTCGACGACGCGGTGCTGATCAAGGACAACCACGTCGCCATGGCCGGCGGCATCCGCCCCGCGGTGGATCGCGTCCGCGCGCATGTCGGGCACATGGTGAAGATCGAGCTGGAGGTGGACAGCCTGGCGCAGCTTGAAGAGGCGCTGTCGCTGAAGCTGGACGCGGTGCTGCTCGACAACATGACCCCGCCCATGCTGCGCGACGCCGTGGCGCTGGTCGGCGACCGCATGATCACCGAGGCGTCGGGCCGGATCACGCCGGAGGCCGCACCGGCGGTGGCCGCATCGGGCGTGGACCTGATCTCCATCGGCTGGCTGACGCACAGCGCGGCGGTGCTGGATATCGGGCTGGACTATCGCGAATAGCGGGAGCGAGCGCTGGCTCTTCTACAGCCAGCGCTTGCGCCGCTTGTAGCTCTTGATATCGCGAAAGCTCTTCCGCTCGGTGCCATGGCCGCCGAGGTAGAATTCCTTCACGTCCTCATTGTCCATCAGCGCCGCGGCCGTGCCGTCCAGCACGACCTTGCCCTGCTCCATAACGTAGCCGTAATCCGCGACGGAGAGCGCCATCCGCGCATTCTGCTCCACCAGCAGGATGGTGATGCCGAGGTCGCGGTTCAGCCGCCGGATGATCGAGAACACCTCCTTCACCAGCAGCGGCGAGAGGCCCATCGAGGGTTCGTCCATCAGGATCAGCTTCGGCCGCGCCATCAGCGCGCGGCCGATCGCCAGCATCTGCTGCTCGCCGCCGGAGAGGTAGCCGGCGAGGCCGGTGCGTTCCTTCAGCCGGGGGAAGTATTCGAACACCATCTCGATGTCGCGCTTCACCTCGCCGTCGGAGCGTGTGAAGGCGCCCAGCCGCAGGTTCTCGATGGAGGTCATGTCGGCGATGATCCGCCGCCCCTCCATCACCTGGAAGATGCCGCGCCGGACGATGAGGTGCGGGTCGATCCCGTCGATGCGCTCGCCGCCGAAGCGGATCTCGCCGCGAGTGACCTCGCCCTCCTCCGTCTTCAGCAGGCCGGAGATGGCCTTGAGCGTGGTCGACTTCCCCGCCCCGTTCGCACCAAGGAGGGCGACGATCTCGCCCTTCGGCACCTCCAGCGAGAGCCCGCGCAGCACGAGGATGACGTCGTTGTAGACGACCTCGATGTTGTTCACCTGCAGCAGCTTCTCGCGCGCTGCCGCAGGCGCCGCCGTCGCGGGCAGGCTGGAGCTCACCAGCCCAGCCAGTCGCGCCGACGGTCCAGCGTGATCGACGTCACCCGGTCGAGGCGCATGGTGCCCGCACGCATCAGGTCGTCCACGCTGCCCTGCGTCGTGTCGCCCGAGACCACGGCGCGATAGAGGCCGACGGTGAGCGTGCCGCGATGGTCCTCTGCGGTGAAGTTCGACGGCTCGCAGACGCCCTCGAAGCCGGCCGGGACCCAGTTCTGCCGGGCATAGAAACCGTCGCGAATGCGCGGGCCATCCACCGCGCCGTTGTTCGCCGCAGCAGTGTCCATCGCCTCGACCATCAGCATGGCCGCGCAGACGCCGGCCAGGTAGTGCACGGGACGATAGGCGGTGCCGGCCGTGTCGCTCAGGCGCGAGATGGCCCGGACATTAACCATGCCCGGCGCGTCGCCACCCCACACGGTCGCCGTGCGCACCGGGAAGACAACGCCATTGGCCGCGGCGCCGGCCGCCTTCATGGCGTTCTCATCCATCCCCCAGACATTGCCCAGGAACTGGACCTGCACGCCCACCGTCTGGCAGGCCCGCAGCACCGAGATGTTGGAGCCCGCCGTATTGCCCAGATAGGCGTAGTTGGCGCCCTGGTTCTTCAGGGTCAGGCATTGCGCCGTGTAGTCGCCCGGCGTCAGCGCGAACTGGATGGCGGGGATCACGTCGAAGCCGAGCTCCGCCGCCAGCGCCTCGCCGGCCGCCTTGGGCGAGTTCGGATAGGGGTGGTTGGCGCCCATATGGACGAAGCGCGGACGCCCCGTCTGGCCCCGCGCCGTCCAGTCCTGCCGCGCCCAGATGAGCATGGCGCGTAGCGCGTCCGAGTAGGAGGGGCCGTAGAAGAAGTTGAACGGCGCCGCCTTCTCGGCCCGCGGGGCGCGGCCCGAGGGATCGGTCAGCGCGGCCGAATAGGAGGCGGAGATGTAGGGCACGCGGTCGCGCGTGACGAAGGTGGTCAGCGCCTCCGTGTCCGCCGTGCCCCAGCCCTGGATCGCCACCGGGCGCTCGCGGCCCATCCAGCTCTGGTACTGCGCGATGGCGCGCTGCGCCTGGTAGCCGTAGTCGGTCGTCATGACGTTCATGGTACGCCCGCCGATGCGGCGGTTGGCGTTCACCCAGGCCAGCGCGTCCTGCACGCCGCGGCCGTAGGGCACGCCGACATCCGAGGTCGCGCCGCTGTAATCCGCGATATGGCCGATCTGATAGGGCGCCTGAGCCATCGCCGGGGCCGCCATCAGCAGCCCCAGGGCTCCCGCGAGGATCGTCTTCTTCATGTTCGTTGCCTCCAATTTTTTGTTCTAGTGTGAGTAAGGATACAGCTTCCAATAGGCCTTGATCAGCCGCCATCTTCGGGCGAGGCCGTCGGGCTCGAAGATCAGGAAGAGGATGATGGCAGCACCGATCGCCATCTCCCGGAGGAAATTGATCGAGGCGCCGAGCGACAGCGCCCGGTCGATGGCGCCGCCCTCCAGCGCCTGGGCCGCGCTCTGCACCATCTCCGGCATCAGCACCATGAAGGCCGCGCCCATCAGGCTGCCCATGACCGAGCCCAGCCCGCCAATGATGACCATCGCCAGGAACTGGATGGAGAAGAGGATGTTGAAGGCCTCGACGCTCACGAAGAGCAGGTAGTGGGCGTAGAGCGCGCCGCCGACGCCGGCGTAGAAGCTCGCGATGCCGAAGGAGAGCGTGCGGTAGTAGGCGAGGTTGATGCCCATCAGCTCGGCGCTGAGATAGTGGTCGCGCACGGCGACGAGCGCGCGGCCGTCGCGCGAGCGCATGAGGTTGGCGGCGGCCACGAACATCACCACGACCCAGAAGACGACCACGTAGAAATAGGTCTCGTCGCGGTCGAAGCGCAGGCCGAAGAGGGTGAAGGGCTCGGTGATGCGCCCCGCCACGCCGCCGGAGAACCACCGCGCGCGGGCGAAAAAGTCCTCGAGGATGAACTGCGCGGCCAGCGTCGCGATGGCGAGGTAGAGCCCCTTCAGCCGCGCCGCCGGCAGGCCGAAGACCAGGCCGACCAGGGCCGTCGCCACGCCCGCCAGAGGGATGGCCAGCGGCACCGGCACCCCATGCTCGACCAGCCCCGCCGAGGCGAAGGCGCCGAAGCCGAAGAAGGCCGCGTGGCCGATGCTGATCTGCCCGGTGAAGCCCACCAGGATGTTAAGCCCCAGCGCCGCGATGCCGAGAAAGCCGATCTGGATCAGCAGCGAGAGCTCGTAGCGGCCGAAGACCAGCGGCGCGCAGAGCAGGATCGCCAGCCCGACCAGCATCGCGAGGCGCGAGTTGCGCGTGGGAAAGATGGTCATGTCGGCGGCGTAGCTGGTCCGGAAATCGCCGCAGGGGGTCGTGCTCATCAGACGCGCTCGATGTTCTTCGTGCCGAAGAGCCCGTAGGGCTTGATCAGCAGGATCAGCACCAGCGCGTAGAAGGGCGCGATGTTCGTCATGTTCCCCCAGTTCAGCCACTGTGCGTCGACGTACTGCGCCAGGTTCTCCAGCACGCCGACGATCAGCCCGCCCAGCATCCCGCCGACGATGGAATCGAGCCCGCCCAGGATCACCGCCGGGAAGACCTTGATCCCATAGAAGCTCAGCCCCGAACTGACGCCGGACACCACGCCCACCACCACGCCGGCGACGGCCGACACCACCGCCGAGATCGCCCAGGACATGGCGAAGACCTTCGGCACCGAGACCCCCAGCGACTGTGCCACCTGCTGGTCGAAGGCCGTCGCCCGCATGGCGAGCCCGTGCTTGCTGAAGGTGAAGAACCACCAGAAGCCCAGCATGATCACGGCGGACAACGCCAGCGAGAGCAGGTAGACGCTCTGGATCTGCAGCCCGAAGAGCGACAGCCGCTCGGCCGGGAAGATCGGCGGGAAGGGCTGCGCGAAGACGCCGAACATCCACTTCATCAGCGCCTGGAAGAAGATGGAGAGCCCCACCGTCGCCATGATGACGCTGATCACGGGCTCGCCGATCAGCGGCCGCAGCACCACGACCTGCACGATGATGCCGAAGAGAGTCATGAAGGCGAGGCAGATGGGGAAGCCGATCCAGAAGGGCAGCTGCCATTTGGTCAGCAGCCACCAGCAGACCCAGGCGCCGATCAGCATGAACTCGCCCTGGGCGAAGTTTACCACCTGGCTCGCCTTATAGATCAGCACGAAGCTCATCGCGACGACGCCGTAGAGCGCGCCCACGATCAGCCCGTTCAGCACGAGTTGCAGCAGCAGCGCCCATTCCATCAGGCGGCCGCCTTCTCGGGCCGCTGCACCTGGAGCGTGGTGCGGATGCGGCTTTTCGTGCCGTCCTGGAAGCTGATGGTGGTGTCCACGGGTATCTGCGCCTCGCCCCGGTAGATGGCCTCGATGATGTCGCCGTACTTCTGGTTGATCACGCCGCGCCGGACCTTTCGCGTGCGCGTCAGCTCGTCGTCGTCGGCGTCCAGCTCCTTGTAGAGGAGAAGAAAATCGCGGATGCGCTGGGCCTCGGGCAGGCTGGCATTCACGCGCTCCACCTCGGCGGCGAGAAGCGCCTGCACCTGCGGACGCGCCGCGAGATCGGTGTAGGTGGTGAAGGAGATGCGCTGCCGCTCGGCCCATTTGCTGACGATCGGGAAGCGGATGCAGATCATGGCCGCAAGGTGCGGCCGCCCGTCGCCCAGCACGACGGCCTCGGCGATGTAGGGGCTGAACTTCAGCTTGTTCTCGATGTATTGCGGGCTGAAGCGCGTGCCGCCGGAGGTGCTGGCAATGTCCCGGATGCGGTCAATCACGACCAAGCGATTGGATTTGTCGAAGTACCCGGCATCGCCCGTGTGCAGCCATCCGTCACGCAGGTCGGCGGCTTCGATGTTGCCGAAGTAGCCCTGGAACATGTTGGGATGGCGCGTGACGATCTCGCCCACGCCATTGGCGTCCGGCTCGTTCACGCGGAGCTCGATCTCGGGGCCGAAGGGCACGCCGACCGTGTCGAAATCCCCCCTGCCCGGCTCCTGCAGCGTATAGGCGCCGAGCAGCTCGGTCTGGCCGTAGAGCTGGCGCAGCGGCACGCCGAGCGCGAGGAAGAACCGGAAGGTGTCCGGACCGAGCGCCGCGCCGCCGGTGGAGGCGGAGGTCAGGTTGGAAAAGCCGAGACGGTCGCGCAGCGCGCGGAAGAGGATCTGATCCGCGACACCGCTGCGCTCGCCCTTGTCCAGCGCGGCCAGGCCCAGCCTCATCCCGGCGTCGTAGAGCCGGCGCTTCAGCGGGCTCGCATCCAGCACGCGGGCGCGGACATCGGCGGCGATAGCCTCCCAGGTGCGCGGGGCGAAGAGGACAAAGCTCGGGCCGATCTCGCGGAAATCGGCCATCATCGTCTCGGGCTCCTCGACGAAGTTGACC
Source organism: Roseococcus sp. GW821-FHT12F05 (assembly GCF_058806835.1). Classification (NCBI taxonomy): domain Bacteria; kingdom Pseudomonadati; phylum Pseudomonadota; class Alphaproteobacteria; order Acetobacterales; family Roseomonadaceae; genus Roseococcus; species Roseococcus sp. GW821-FHT12F05. The sequence continues at coordinate 517,847 of NZ_JBXAQB010000003.1, read as the reverse complement.
TTCATCCGGGCGATGAGGTTCCAGCCCAGCGCGTAGATCTGCTCCATGATCCAAGGCAGCGGCAGGACGGAGACGTACTCGTCCTGCGGCCCCTTCGGATCGGCGCGGAGATAGGCACGGCAATGCCCGACCAGCGCGGCGGAGCTCAGCATGGCCAGCTTCGGCCGCGCCGTAGTGCCGGAGGTGGTGCAGAGAATGGCCACCGCCTGCGGGTCCTGCGCGGCGAGCAGCGCGTCATAATCGCCGGGGTCCTCGGAGGCGCCGATCTTCACCAGATCCTCGGCCGAGATCAGTCTGATATCGTCCAGCTTGCGCATGCCACGCGGGTCGCTGAAGACGATGCGGCGCAGGGCCGGCAGCCGGTCGGAGGCGCCGAGCAGCTTGTCTACCTGCTCCTCGTCCTCGGCGAAGACCACGCTGGCGCCGGAATGCTCCAGCAGCCAGGCGACCTCGTCCTCCAGGGAATCGCGATAGAGGCCGAGGCTGCGGCAGCCGATCGCATGGGCCGCGATCTCGCCCATCACCCAGTCCGGTCGGTTATCGCCGATCAGGCCGATCACCTCGCCCGGCTGCACGCCCAGGCGCCTGAGCCCAAGCGCGAAGAGGCGCGTGCGCGCGTGGTATTGCGCCCAGGTCAGGCTGTGCCAGATGCCGTAGCGCTTCTCGCGCAGCGCGACCTCGTTGCCATGCCGTTCCGCATTGTGCGCCAGGAGGCGGGGCAGCGTGTCCGTCACGCGACCTCTTCCTCCACCGCCTCGCCGAGATAGGCGCGGCGGACCTGCGGGTGGGCCAGCACCTCCGTCGGCGTGCCGTCGGCGATTTTCCTGCCGAAATCGAGCACCATCACGCGCGAGGAGATGTCCATCACCACGCCCATATCGTGCTCTATCATGAGCACCGTCATGTCCCATTCTTGGTTCAGATCCAGGATGAAGCGGGCCATGTCCTCCTTCTCCTCGAGGTTCATGCCCGCCATGGGCTCATCCAGCAGAATCAGCTTCGGCTTCAGCGCGATCGCGCGCGCCAGCTCCACGCGCTTGCGCAGGCCATAGGGCAGCGTGCCGGCCGGCGCCTTGCGGACGTGCTGGATCTCCAGGAAATCGATGATGTCCTCGACCTCGCGGCGATGCGCGATCTCCTCGGCCCGCGCGCCGCCGACCCAATGCACCATCCCCCGGAGAAAGCCCGACTTCAGCAGGTGGTGGCGGCCGACCATGATGTTGTCGAGCACCGTCATGTGGCCGAACAGCGCCAGGTTCTGGAAGGTCCGGCCTATCCCGAGCGGCGCACGCCGGCTGGGCGGCAGGCGCGTGATGTCCTGGCCCTCGAAGGCGATGCGGCCCTCGGTGGGCCGGTAGCGGCCGGAGATGCAGTTGACCATGGAGGTCTTACCGGCGCCGTTCGGGCCGATGATCGAAAAGACCTCGCCGCGGCGGACCTCGAAGCTGACATCGGTGAGCGCGCGAACGCCGCCGAAGCGCAGCGACACGCCCTCCACGGCCAGGATCGAATCCTGCAACGCCCTTACCTCCCGGTCTCTATTCGTTGAGCGGAGGCTAGGCGGGGGAAGAGGTCAGCGCAACGGAATTGCGGCAGCGCGCATCGCGATGGCCAGCGGCGGATCGTCCGTCGCCAGCACGTCCACGCCGAGGGCTAGCGCGCGCGTGATGCTGGCCGCGTGGTTGGCCCCCCAGACGGAGAGTCGCAGGCCCGATTCGCGCAACGCGTCGCGCAGGGCCTCGTCGGCGACGCCCTCGTGGACGCCGAGCTCCGTCGCGCCGCAGCTTCGGCAGAGGGCCACAGCATCGGCCGGGCGCAGGGCGCGCATGGGCCGGGTTTCGACGAGGTAGACGAGCTGCTCGAAGCCGCCGAGCGCCGCGCCCTCGGCCACGGTCGCGGCCTCGAAGCTCATCAGGATGGTGCGGGCGCGGAGCCCGGCGAGCACCTCGGCACAGCGGAGGGCCAAGCCCGGATAGGGCCGGCCGTCGACGCCCGCCTTGATCTCCATCCTCAGCCGCTGCGGCGACGGGCCGATCAGAGCCGCGGCTTCCGCGAGGCTGGGCACGGTCTCGCCGCCCGTGCCGCGCAGGCGATAGCGCTTCACCTCCGCCCCATCGAGTGTACCGATCGGGCCGGAGCCATCCGTGGTCCGGTCCAGCGTGGCGTCGTGGATCACGATGGGCTCGCCGTCGCGGCTGGCGTGGACATCGAATTCCACCTGCTCAGCCGCCCAGCCGAGGGCGTGGCGGAAGGCCAGGAGACTGTTCTCGGGCCAGAGGAAGGCGCCGCCGCGGTGGCTGGCGATCTCGGTGCTGCTCATGCGCAAGCTCTTTCCCGCGCGTGGGCCGGCGTCAAGCCGGTGCCGCCTCCAAGGCCCGTTGGAAGGCCTCGGCCAGATTCCGCCCGAAGCGCGGCGCATCGCAAAGCGGCGAGGCCGCCACACGGCCCCGCAACGTACCGCGCAGGGCGGCAAGCGCGTCCGGATCCGCCGCCCGGGCGACGGCCTGCGCGACATAGCCGTCCTCGTCGAATTCCGCCCAATCCTGCAGGCCGACATTTGACAGGTGCGACAAGGCATGACGCGCGGCAAAGCTGCCCCCCGTCAGCGTAAGGACCGGCACGCCCATCCACAGCGATTCGCAGACCGTCAGCCCGCCATTGTAAGGAAAGGGGTCAAGCGAGATGTCGATGTCGCCATAGGCCGCCAGCAGCTCCGCATGCGGGATCGCGCCGTGCAGGTCCATCCGCTCGGGCGGCACGCCCAGCGCCCTGGCGCGCTCGACGAAGGCGTCGCGGGTGCGTGCGTCGCCGAGGGCATGGGTGCGCAGGACCAGCCGGCTGCCCGGCACCGCCTCCAGGATTCGCGCCCAGCAGGCCAGCACCCGCGGCGTGATCTTCGCCATGTTGTTGTAGCAGCCGAAGGTGACGTGGCTGCGTTCCAGCAGCGGCGGAGGCGTCACAGCCGGCGCATAGGAGGGCGGGGCGTAGCAGACATAGCCGTCCGGCATGCGGAGGAGTCGCTCGGTGTAGTAAGGCTCGAAGCCCTCCGGCGTTTCCCAGCGGTCGGTGAGCATCCAGTCGATGTTCGGCACGCCGGTCGAGGCGGATTGCGATCCGACCCATTTGATCTGCACCGGCGCGCAGCGGTGCCGCAGGGCGCGCAGCCGCCCCCCAAGCCCGTGCCCGCCCAGGTCGACGAGGATGTCCAGCGCCTCGGCGCGCAGCCGCTCCACCAGCGGGACCTCGCCGATGGCCGGATCGATTGGAACCCAGCGATCGGCCCTGTCCTGATAGCGCTTCGCCAGCGGACCGCCGCGATCTCCAAGGGAGAAGAGGACCACCTCGAACCGCTCGCGCGGAAGATTCTCGATGCCCGCCAGGGTGAACCAGCCGACCGGATGCGTCCCGAAATGCGGGGAGAGGAAGCCGACCCTCAACCGATCACGCGGTACGCGCGGTGTCGGACCATGGGGCTCGAGGTTGTTCGACAGGCCTTCGTACAGGTGGCGTGCGACCTGGTGCAACAGCGCAGGATCCGCCAGCTCCGGATGGTAGGGTCCCGCGCTGCACAGCCGCAGCAGCATCTCATTCTCCCCGCCGGCCGCCTCCGCGGAGGACATCGCCTCCTCCTGCAGGCCCTGCGACACCTGGACGAGCGCCAGCGTCGCCTGGCCGCGATAATCGGAGCCCAGGTCGCGCATGGCCCGCTCCAGCATCTCCGCCGCCTCGGCAAAGCGGTGCGTCCGGAACAGCTGCTCGCCCAGTGCCACGCGGAGCTTGCGCTCGCTCGGCAGCAGCCGCACGGCGCGCTCGAAGACGCCCAGCGCCTCCTTATGCTGGCGCTGACGCCAGAGGGCGTGGCCGAGGCCGCTCAGGATCTGTCCGTCCTCCGGCGCCAGCGCCTCGGCGAGGCGCCATTGCGGCAGCGCCGCGGCGCCTCCCTCGGCCACCTCGATCAGGCTGGCGAGCCCGCCCACCCGCGCGGCAGAGAGCGGGTCCGCCGCAATGGCGGCCTCCACGATCCGCCGCGCCTCGACGGTACCGTGCAGGGAGACCAGGGCGTCGGCCCAGATCAGCCCCGCCGGGCCCAATTCGGGTTCGCGCGTCAGCACCTCATCGGCGATGGCGGCGGCACGGTCCGCCGAGCCGTTCTCGCGCAGGGTCCTGGCATATTCCAGCGCGATGCCGTGGTCCGCCGGCGCGTGCAGCAAGGCCTCGGCCAGCAGCGCCTCTGCGCGCGCCGGCGAACCCGAGAGCCGTTCGACGACCGCCAGTCCCGACAACGCCGCGACATGGTCGGTCCCTCGCGCAAGGGCACCCTCATATCCCATCCGGGCAGCGGCGAGATCGCCGCGCAGATGCGCAAGCCGGCCCAGGCGGAAATGCGCCTCGGCGAGATGCGGCAGCGACGCCGAGGCCTTGTGCAGATGCAACGCGGCTTCGTCGAGCCGGCCCAGATCCATCAGGGCCATGCCGAGGTTGAGCGACGCCAGGGCATATTCCGGCTCCCGGTCGAGCGCGGCCATCAGCAGCGGCACAGCCGAATCCGTGCGGCCGGCGCGGAGCTCGTCCAGGCCCGCGTCGAATTCGGCCAGCCCGGTCATGTCAGTGGCCCAGGGCCGCGAGGACGATGTAGCCCTTCACCGGCTCGCCATTCTCGAAGCGCAGGACCTCCTGCCGGAATTCACTCGCCACCAGGCCCGCCTGCGCCAGCGCCGAGCGGACATATTCGGCGCTCTGCTGGTAGCGGGCGTTGCGGGTGAGGACCCAGCCCGTGCCCGGCTCACCGGCCTCAATGCTGAACAGAAAGAAGCCGCCCGGCGCCAGGCGCGACCGCGCCATGGCGAAGACCTCCTCCAGCGCCCCGAAGTAGCAGAGCAGGTCGGCCATGAGGATCACCGCATATTGCGAGCCATCCTCTTGCATCGCGGTCAGGACGTCGGCGCAGCGCAGCTCGGTATAGACTTGCTTCGCCTGCGCGGCTTCCAGCATGCGCGGCGAGAGGTCGATCCCGACCAGCCGCCCACCCAGGAGATCATACAGGACGGCCCCCATGAGGCCGGTGCCGCAGCCCAGGTCGAGCACGTCGCCCAGCATGGCGCGGCCCTGTGCCACATCCGGATGCTGCGCCTCGATCATGCGGAGCATGACGCCCGGGATCCGATAGCCCAGCGAGAAGAGCGATTCCTCGAAGCGTGTCGCGAAGCCGTCGAAGACCTCGGTCACATATTGCTCGCTCGCCCGGTCGGTCTCCGCCGGGCGGGCGCCGACGGCAGCGGCGAGGTGCCGCAGATAGGCGTTGTCTGGCTCCAGTGCCGAGGCTTCGGCATAGGCCTCGCCAGCCCGATCGGTGAGGCCGAGCCGATGACAGGCCTGCCCCAGCATGGACCAGACGCCGCTCTCCGGCGGCGAGATGGCGAGCGCCGCCTCCAGCATCGTGATGGCGCGCTCGGCCTCGCCGGCCAGGATCGCGTTCTGCGCGCGCAGGACCACGAGGCCGCGCGGCTTGCCCGACAGGCTCTCCGCCAGGGCATAGAGCTCTTCGGCCGCCTCGTAGCGGCTGGCCCGCATGAACGCCATGGCCAGCATCGCGGCGGCCAATGCGTTGCCGGGCTGCTCCTCGAAGACCTGATGGAAGAAGAACAGCGCCTCGTCATGCCGGCCAGCCTCGGACAGGCAGGTGGCCAGGAGCGTGCGGGCCTCGAGGCTGCCGGGCTGCGCCATCACGGCGGCCGCGGCGTCGTCCATGCCGCCCCGGGTGTCTCCCTGTCCACGCCGGATCCGGGCGCGCAGCAGGTGCAGCGTGCCGTCAGCCTCCTTGGCGGCGATCGCCGTATCGGCGGCGAGGAGCGCCTCCTCGCCGCGGCCGGCCTCCAGCAGCGCCTCGGCCAGCAGGCCGAAAGCCTCCGGTGGTGCGCCCGGCACCACGACCGCGCGCTCCAGCATGAGGAGGGCTTCGGCGGTGCGCCGCTCGTTCAGCATGCTGCGGCCACGATCGAGCAGCCGCATCACGACAGCGGGATCAACGGCCGTCCTGGCCGCGGGGAGGATGTGCATCTCGATTGTCCTCAGGCCCAGAGCGCGGCCGCGATCTGTTCGTTGATCTGGATGATGTGGTCCGTGTCGGGAACCTCCGCGTCGCATTCGCGCAGGACGGAGCGGGCCAGCGAGGCGAGCTGGGCGCGAAGCGGCACGGGCAGCCGGTTGCTCGGGTCGATCACGGCGCTGAGCACCGCATCCCAGAGACGGCGATTGTCGGCCAGCGCGCGGGCGAGGATGACGGGATTCTCGTTGTCCAGCGCCTCCCGCAGGGCACGCGTGGCGCGGCCGTATACTTCGGCCTCCATCTGCTTGGGCGTGAGCTGGCGGCGGTAGCTTCCGGCGGCGGCGGAATGGCTGGCGTAGGACATGGAACGGGTTTCCTCCATCATGGGGGACTATCGACGGCCGGCGGCGCCGGAGAGGGAAGGACGGGCGGCCTCCTGCCGGCCCGCGAGGCGTGGATCAGCGGAAGAGCGACAGCAGGACCTGGGGCGCCTGGTTCGCGATCCCCAGCGCCTGGCTGCCCAGCTGCTGGCGGATTTGCAGCGACTGCAGCCGCGCCGATTCCTTCGCCAGGTCCGCATCGATCAGCGCGCCCATGCCCGCCTCCTGTGCGTCCATCTTCGCCTTGTTGAAGTTGATCTGGCTGTCGACGTACTTGCTGTAGCTGCCGAGGTTGTTCATCGCGGTCAGCGTGTTGTTGATCGCGACGTTCACCGCGCCGCCCGTGGTCAGGGCCGCGCCGAAGCTGCTGATGGCATTGGCCAGCGTGGTGCCCGCGGCCACTCCGCCGGTGGTCATGCCCAGGGCCGTCAGCGCCGTGAAGCCGGCCTCGCCGTTGATGCCCTTGGAGGCGATCTTGGCGAAGGAGTAGGAAGCTCCCTCGCCGTTGCGCACGGTCTTGATCTCGCCCAGTGTCGTGCCCACGGCGGTGGCGGCCGCCGCGGTGTTGAGCATGGACTGACCGTTATAGGTCGTGTCCGTCACAAAGTTCGAGATCTGGCTGAACTTCTCCTTCAGCGCGGCCATGTACTGCTGGCGCTGCGCCGGCGTGATGTTCGCGTCCGAGAGCGCCACGACGGTGGACTTCACGTCCTTCAGGGCGTTGGAGATGTTCTCCAGGCCCGTGCGGGTCGTGTCGAGCAGGCCCTTGATGCCGCCGAGCTGCTGGTTGGCCGAGGTGGTGGAGGCGAGATCGCCGCGGATGCGCTCGGCTACTGCATAGGCCGCGCCATCGTCCCGCGCGTCGGCCACGCGATAGCCGGTGGAGATGCGCTTCTGCGTGACCTCCATCTCGGCGCTGGTCTTGTTGAGCGACTGGAGCGCGACCATCGCGCCCATGTTGGTGTTCACGGAATTGAGCGACATTGGTCTTTTTCCTTTGCCTGTTGGCTGCCCCCGAATTCCGGGGGCAGACGCATGTTGGGCGTCGGGAAGTTAAGAAAGGCTTACGGGGCTCGATTTTCGCCGCTCATCGTGGATCCGCCCCGAAGCGTCCCGGCTCGGGGACCTCCGTTCCCGGTCTTCGCGCCAGCAGGACGAGGCTCGCGGCCGTGCCGACCAGGTCGGCGAATTCCAGCAGTGGCCGGTAATACTCGCGGCCCCAGAAATCATGCATCGCCACCACCCCCTCCGGCGCCAGGCGGGCGAGCGCGGCCAGGACGCAGGCCACGCGGAAGCGGCCGTCGACGAGCACGAAGCCCGGCGCCCGGCAGAGCAGCCAGGGCGCATTCCAGTAGAGCGGCCCATCGGCGTAGCGTGCGGAATCCGCCGGCCAGCCCCAGGTGGCGACCGGGCCCAGATCCGCATGGATGCCACGCCAGCGGCCGGAGGCCGCCGCCGCGACACAGCCGGGCTCCGCGCCCAGGCGGGCCAACCATTGGGGATCGGATTCCACGGAGACGAGCGGTCCGCCCAGCTCTTCCAGCAGGAGAAGCGTGCTGCCGCCGCAGCCGAATTCCACGGCCGATTCCGCGCCGGCCGCGGCGTGGCGCAGCAACTGCTGCTCGGCGTGCGACATCACCGGCTGAAGCCCGGCGATGGATGAGGGGGTGTCCAGCATTTTGCGGGTCCAAGCCTGTCTGCCGCCAGGATGGGCCCGGGAAGGTTAACGGATCGCTAAAGCCAAGGCGGAAATCGCTCAGATATCCGCATAGATATGCGTCTCCGCCCGCGCGCCCGGCTGGGTCACTGCGCCGGTTCGCGCCGGGCCCACGGTCTGCGCGTATTTCCAGAGCACGCCCGAGTTGAAGTTGTGCCCACGCGGCGTCCATTCCGCCCGGCGGCGCTCGATCTCCGTCCCGTCCAGCTCCACGTCGATCGTGCCGGCCTCGGCGTCTATGACGATGCGGTCGCCATTCTTCAGCAGCCCGATCATGCCGCCCACCGCCGCCTCCGGCCCGACATGGCCGATGCAGAAGCCGCGCGTGGCGCCCGAGAAGCGTCCGTCGGTGATGAGCGCGACCTTGTCGCCCATGCCCTGGCCGTAGATGGCGCTGGTGGTGCTCAGCATCTCGCGCATGCCGGGGCCGCCCTTCGGCCCCTCGTAGCGGATCACGATCACATCGCCGGGCTTGTAGGCGCGCGCCTCGACAGCGGCGAAGGCATCCTCCTCGCAGTCGAAGCAGAGCGCCGTGCCCTCGAAGCGCAGCTTCTCCAGGCCGGCGATCTTCACGATGGCCCCCTCCTCCGCGAGGTTGCCCTTCAGCGCGACCACGCCGCCGATCGGCGAGATCGGGTTGGACACGGGATGCACCACGTCCTGGCCCTTCGGGAAGACCACGTCGCGGTGGTTCTCCGCCAGGGTCTTCCCGGTCACGGTCATGCAGTCGCCGTGCAGCAGTCCGCCCTCGAGCAGCGCCTTGATGATCACCGGAACGCCGCCCACGCGATGCACGTCCAGCGCCACGTATTTCCCGCCGGGCTTGAGGTCGGCGATGTGGGGCGTCTTCCGCATGATCGCGGCGACCTCCTCCAGCGGAAAGTCGATGCCGACCTCGTTGGCGATGGCCGGCAGGTGCAGCCCGGCATTGGTGGAGCCGCCTGTGGCGCCCACGATGGCCGCGGCGTTCTCCAGCGCCTTGCGCGTGACGATGTCGCGCGGGCGGAGCTGGCTTCTGATCAGATCCACCACGGCGAAGCCGCTGCGATAGGCGTATTCGTCGCGCTCCGTGTCGGGCGCCGGCGCGCCGGCCGAATAGGGCAGCGCAAGGCCGATCACCTCGGAGATGCAGGCCATGGTGTTGGCGGTGAACTGCCCGCCGCAAGCGCCGGCGCCGGGGCAGGCATGCTCCTCCAGCTCCTGCAGCTCGGCGTCGGACATGTTGCCGGCGGCGTGCTGGCCGACGGCCTCGAAGATGTCGAGCACCGTGACGTCGCGGTTGTTGTGGCGCCCCGGCATGATGGAGCCGCCGTAGAGGAAGACGCTCGGCACGTTCAGCCGCAGCATGACCATCATCATGGCGGGCAGCGTCTTGTCGCAGCCGGCGATGCCGACAAGCGCGTCGTAGCAATGGCCGCGCATGGTGAGCTCGACCGAATCCGCGATCACCTCGCGCGAGACCAGCGAGGCCTTCATGCCCTGGTGGCCCATCGCGATGCCGTCGGTGACGGTGATGGTGGTGAACTCGCGCGGGGCGGCGCCGGCGGCGGCCACGCCGCGCTTGGCGGCCTGGGCCTGGCGGCTGAGCGCGATGTTGCAGGGCGCGGCCTCGTTCCAGCAGGAGGCGACGCCGACGAGCGGGCTCTCGATCTCCTCGCGGGTCATGCCCATGGCGAAGTAGTAGCTGCGGTGCGGGGCGCGTTCCGGGCCGATGCTGACGTGGCGGCTCGGCAGGCGCGACTTGTCCCAGGCGGTCATGGCGTTTCCCTTTGCTGACGCCAGGAAACCCCATTTCAACGGAGATGCAAGAACATGAGGTTCTTGCCGGGGTGCCCGAGGGGCGGAGCCCCTCGATCCGACCTAGCTCGCGATGCGCGCCATGGCCGCGTCCAGCCGCGCGATCTCGGCCTCCGCATCGGCGAGGCGTTCGCGGTTCTCCTCGATCACCTCCTCCTTTGCCTTGGCGATGAACTCGGCATTGCCCAGCTTCGCGTTGATCTTCTTCACCTCGCCCTCGGCCTTGGCGCGGTCCTTGGCGAGGCGGGCGCGCTCTGCGCCGAGGTCGATCACGTCGGCGAGCGGCAGGAGCAGCGTCGCCTCGCCGACCACGGCCTGCACGACGCCCTTGGGCGGCGCGCCCTCCAGCACCTCGATCTCGGTCACGCGGGCGAGGCGGCGGATGGCGTCGATCCAGCGGTTGGCGCGGGCGAGCGTCTCGGGCGCGGCGCCCTGCACCAGCAGCTTCGTGGTGACGGAGGGCGGCACGTTCACCTCGGCGCGCACGGCGCGCACCTCGGAGATCAGGCGCACCACGCCATCCAGCTCTGCGCGGGCTTCGGCGGCCCCCTGCACGGTCACGGCCTCGGGCCAGGGCGCGGTGATCAGGCTCGCCTCGCCGCCATAACCAAGGCGGGTCCATAGCTCCTCGGTGATGAAGGGCATCACCGGATGCAGCAGGCGCAGGATCACGCCTAGCACATGCTGTGCGGCCCCCCTCACCTCCTCCTTCTCGGCGCCGTCCGGCCCGTTCAGGACGGGCTTCGCAAACTCCAGAAACCAGTCGCAGAAACTGTTCCAGGTGAAGCGGTAGAGGGCGTTCGCGTAGTCGTCGAAGCGGAAAGCGTCGAGCGCGGCGGTCGCCTCGGCGAGGGCGGCATTCGACCCGTCCAGGATCCAGCGCGCCAGCGGGCTCGTCGCAGCGGAGGGATCGAAGCCCGGCCGCGCCGCGATGCCGTTCATCTCGCAGAAGCGCGCGGCGTTCCAGAGCTTGGTGGCGAAGGCGCGGTAGCCCTCCATCCGCGCCTTGGCGAGCTTGATGTCGCGCCCCGGCGAGGCCAGCGCGGCCAGGGTGAAGCGCACGGCATCCGCGCCATAGGCATCGATGAGCTCGAGCGGGTCGAGGACATTGCCCTTCGACTTGCTCATCTTGGCGCCCTTCTCGTCGCGCACGAGGCCATGGATGACCACATGCTTGAAGGGAACCTCGCCCATGATGTGGATGCCGAACATCATCATCCGGGCGACCCAGAAGAAGATGATGTCGAAGCCCGTCACCAGCACGTCGGTGGGGTAGTACTTGGCGAGCTCCGGGGTCTGGTCGGGCCAGCCCAGCGTGGAGAAGGGCCAGAGCCCGCTGCTGAACCAGGTGTCCAGCACGTCCTCGTCGCGGGTGAGCTCCACATCGCGGCCGAACTTTTGCCGCGCGGCTTCCTTCGCCGTTTCTTCATCCTTCTCGACGAAGATGCTACCCTCCGGCCCGTACCAGGCCGGAATCCGATGCCCCCACCAGAGCTGGCGCGAGATGCACCAGGGCTGGATGTCGCGCATCCACGCGAAGAAGGTGTTCTCCCACTGCTTGGGAACGAACTCGGTCCTGCCGGTCTCCACCGCCTCGATGGCCGGCTTCGCCAGCGTCGCCGCATCGCAATACCATTGCAGCGTCAGCCGCGGCTCGATCGGCACGCCCGAGCGGTCGCCATGCGGCACGGTGTTGCTGTGCGGCTCGACCTTCTCGAACAGCTCCAGCCGCTCCAGCTCCGCCACGATGCGCTTGCGCGCCTCGAAGCGGTCCACCCCGGCCAGCGATCGCACGAAGCCCGGATCGGCCACGCCCTCCACCGCGCGCAGGTCGCCCGCGATCTCGTCGAGCCAGATGCGCGCCTCGGCGTCCAGCACCGAGGGCATCGGCAGGTCGTGCCGGCGGCCGACATTGTAGTCGTTGAAGTCGTGCGCGGGGGTGATCTTCACCGCGCCCGTGCCCTTCTCCGGATCGCTGTACGTATCCGCCACGATCGGGATCGCGCGGCCCACCAGCGGCAGGATGGCCTTCTTCCCCACGAGGTCGGCGAAGCGAGGATCCTCCGGATGCACGGCCACGGCCGTGTCGCCCAGCATGGTCTCCGGCCGCGTGGTCGCCACCAGGATGAAGCGGCCCGGCTCGCCCTCGATCGGGTAGCGCAGGGTCCAGATCTGCCCCTTGGTCTCGCGGCTCTCGACCTCGAGGTCGCTGATCGCCGTCTGGAAGACCGGGTCCCAGTTCACGAGCCGCGTGTCGCGGTAGATCAGGCCTTCCTTGTGCAGCCGCACGAAGACCTCGATGACAGCCTTGGAGAGGCCGGCATCCATGGTGAAGCGCTCACGCGGCCAGTCGAGCGAGGCGCCGAGCCGGCGAAGCTGGCGCGTGATGGACCCGCCGCTCTCCGCCTTCCACTCCCAGATCCGGTCCACGAAGGCCTCGCGGCCGAGCTCCTTGCGGGTCTTGCCCTGAGTGGCGAGGAGGCGCTCCACCACCATCTGCGTCGCGATGCCCGCGTGGTCCATGCCCGGCATCCAGAGCGCGTCGCGCCCCTGCATGCGGCGGTAGCGGATCAGCACGTCCTGCAACGTGTTGTTCAGCGCGTGGCCGATATGCAGGCTGCCCGTGACGTTGGGCGGGGGGATGACGATGGTGAAGGGCTGCGCATTGCGCTCCGGATGCGCGGAAAACGCGCCGGAGGCTTCGGAGGCGGCATAGAGCCGCGATTCCATGGAGGCGGGGTCGAAGGCCTTGTCGAGCATCGCGCAGAGGTCGAACGCGCCGCGCGGCGCGTCAAGTGCTTAGAGCGGCAGGTCAGCCCTGCCGGGACATCACCCGTTCGATCTCGGCCCGCACCAGCCGCTCCACCGTGGCCGGCAGATGGGCGTCGAGCCAGGCCTTGAGCATGGGGCGCAGCTCCTCGCGCACCACCTCCTCGATGGAGGGGCCGCCCCGCGTGACGGTCACCGCGCGCTCCTGCGCCAGGCGGGAGAGCTGCCCGAAGGCCGAGGCGGCCGCGGCGGCGGCGGAAGGATTGACCAGGCCCGGCGGGGTTTCCTGCGGCTCCAGGGACATGAGGAAGGGCTCCGGCTGAGGGGGCGGCGGCGGCGCGGCCCCAAGGACGGGTTCATGCACAGGGGCTGGCGCAGGAACGGGCGGCGGAACAGGCTCGGGGGCGGGCGGAGCCGCGGGAGTCGCGGGCACCACGGGGCCGGCGAGGCTCTCGGGCGGGGCGATCATCATCTCGGGCGTGAGCTGGATCGCCGCCGGCGGCGCAGCCGGCGCTGGCACGATGGTCGCCGCGGCCTGCTCATCCTCGTTCAGGATCTTGCGGATCGAGGCGAGGATGTCGTCCATCGACGGGTCCGTCCCGCCCGGGGGCCTGGAGGCCGACATCAGCGCCGGACGGAGGCGGTGGAGTAGTCGCCCAGGCCCACCCAGCGGTTGCGCACGGCGTTGTAGTAGGCCGTCATGTCGTAGAGCTCGACCGGCAGGCCCAGATCCTGCGCCGTCAGCCGCCCGATCGAGGCCGCCAGCGCGTAGGAGCCAGTGATCACCGAGGACAGCGCATTCACCAGGCTGGTGCGCGCGTTCAGCAGCTCCTGCTCGGCGTTCAGCACGTCGAGCGTGGTGCGGCTGCCGACGATGGCCTCGCGCTGCACGCCGTCCAGCGCGATCTCCTGTGCGCGGATCTGGGCGCGGACGCTCTCGACCTGCGAGCGGTTGCTGCGCAGCGTCTCCCAGGACTGCGAGGCGTTCTGGGCCGCGAGCCGCCGCTGCTCGTCCACCTGGGTGATGGTCTGCTGCGCCTGCTGCCGCGCCTGGCGCACCGCCGAATGCTCGGCGCCGCCCTGGAAGATGGGCACCGAGAGGTTGATGGTGGCCTGCCCGCCCGTCTGGCGGGTATGGATCGTCGTCTGGTTGTCCTGCCGGAAGGCCTGGGCATTGGCCGAGATCTGCGGCAGCAGGACCGACATCTGCACGTCGATGTTGTCGCGCGCCGAGGCCGCGGTGAAGAGGGCCGCCACCACGTTGGGGTTGTTCGCGATGGCCACGGCCTGGGCCTCCGCCGCGCTGCGGACGGGCACGTTCAGCGGCTGCGGGTTGGTCAGCCGCTGGGGCGCGGCGCCGATCACGCGCTCGAAGGTGGCGCGTGCGATCTGCAGCGTGCCCTCGGACTGGGTGCGGGTGGCGCGGGCGCCGGCCAGGCGGCTCTCGGCCTGGGCGACGTCAGTTCGGGTGATCTCGCCGACCCGGAACCGCTCGTTGGTCGCCTGGAGCTGGCGCATCAGCACCTGCTCGTTGTTGATGTTGAGGCGCAGCAGCTCCGTGTTCTGGATCATGCTGATATAGGCCTGGATGGCATCGCCCAGCACCTGCTGCTCGGTCGCGAGCAGGCGGGCGCGCTGCGCCAGCACCGTGTTCTCCGCCTGCCGGGTCTGCGACACGGTCCGGCCGCCGCGGTAGATCGGCTGGGTCAGGGTGACCGTCGCCGAGGCAGGCGTGCGCTCCTGCCGGAGCGTGGACGGGATCGGGCCGGTGGTGCCGTTGACGAGCGGGCCCACGGGGTCGCGGAAGAAGAAGCTGCCGTCGGGCCGGAAGATCTGGCTCTGGCTGCGGGTGCGCACGTCGGCCACGCCGGCGCTGCCGGCGATCACCACCGTCGGCCGCCAGCCGGACAGCGCCTGGGGCACGCCCTCGTCCACCGAACGGAGCTGGGCGCGGGCCGCGAGCAGGGTCGGGTTGTTGTTGTAGGTGGAGGCAAGCGCCTCCTGCATGGTCTGCGCAGAGACAGGCGTGACTGCAAAAATCCCCGTCGTGAAAAGTCCGGCCGCCGTGGCAGACAGGAGAACAATCCTCATGCCCAGATGCATATGTCCCACTCCGTTCCCGCTGCCGGGCGATTATAGACGCTTCCCGGCATATCGCACCACCGCCGGAAATTTGAAGTCACCCAAACCGGGAAGGTGACTCAGAAGACGAAGCCGGGCGCCGGGGCAAAGTCCGGCAGCAGGGCGCCGGCCGCGTCGGGACCGGGCACCTCGGTCAGGCCGCCGCCCAGCTTCCGCAGCATGAGGATGCGCCCCACCTGCCCCGGCTCCCGCCGGATGACCAGCAGCCGCCCGCCCTCGCCGAGCTGCGAGCCCAGCGCCGAGGGCACGGATTCGACCGCGCCCTCGATGAGGATGAGCCGGAAGGGCGCGCCGGAGGGCAGGCCCGCTTTCGGGTCGGCCGTCATCACCGCCGGGCGGTTGCCGTGCAGGCCAAAGCCGAAGGCCTGCTCGGAGGCGCCGGCCAGGGCGGCATCGGATTCGACGGCCGTGACCTGGAGGCCCATCCGGGCCAGCACCGCGGCGCCGTAGCCGGTGCCCGCCGAGAGCACCAGCGCGCGCTCGCCCGGCTGGGGCAGCGCCAGCTGGATCATCTTGGCCAGCACCATGGGCGCCAGCATGGAGCGGCCGTCGCCAAGCGGCACCGCCTCGTCTGCATAGGCCCGGTGGCGGAGCGCGGACGGCACGAAGGCCTCGCGCGGAATCTCGCCCATGGCGCCCAGCAGCAGCGGGTCGTTGATGCCGTTGGGGGCGAGCTGGCCGTCCACCATGAAGCGCCGGGCCCGGGAGAAATCCTCTTCGATCGCGAGAACATCGGTCACCAGGCTCTGCGCCATATCCACTCACCCCAATCCTGATGGGCGGTTTATAGGCCGGGTGGCGCGCCGCGGAAAGCAGCCCGCCTTGACCGAAGCGCCGCAGGGCCCGATACAGCGCAGCCCATGGGGTCCGATGGCCGAGTGGTTAGGCACAGGTCTGCAAAACCTGCTACGGCGGTTCAATTCCGCCTCGGACCTCCACTCCCCCCTGGCGCTCTCCCCTCAAAGCGGCAGCAGGATCGGCACCAGCAGCAGGCTGACGGCCATCACGATCAGGCTGAGCGGCACGCCGACCTTCACGAAATCGCCGAATCCGTAATTGCCGGGACCCACCACCAGCGTGTTCACCGGCGAGGAGATGGGCGTCATGAAGGCCGTCGAGGCCGCGAGCGCGATGATCATGGCGAAGGGATAGGGCGAGGCCTCCATGTCCCGCGCCACCGCCAGCGCCACCGGCGCCATCAGCACGGCGGTGGCCGTGTTGGAGATGAACAGCCCCAGCATCGCCGTGATCAGGAAGAGCAGCCCCAGCACCATGCGCGGCGAGGCGTTGCCGGCGATGGCCGTCACCGCATCGGCCGCCAGTTCCACCCCGCCCGTCCGCTGCAGGGCCAGCGAGAAGGGCAGCATGCCGACGATGAGGATCAGGCTCTTCCAGCTGATGGAGCGGTAGGCCGCGTTCATGTCGATGCAGCCGAAGGCGCCCATCAGCAGGCAGCCGATCAGCGCCGCATGCACGTTGGGCACGAGACCGCTGATCATGAGGCCCACCGTCAGCGCCAGGATGGCCACGGCCTGCGGCGCCTTGCTGGCGGCCGGTAGCACCTCATCCATCTCGGCCGGCAGGCCGAGGAGCACCATGTCGGAGAACTCGGACTGAAGCCGCCGGATGTCCGACCAGAAGCCCGTCACCAGCAGCGTGTCGCCGACCTTGAGATGCTCCTCCAGCAGCCCCTGGCTCAGCACCTTCCGCCCCCGCCGCAGCCCGATGACGGTGAGGCCCGATTCGGAGCGCACCCGCGCCTGCAGCACCGTCTGGCCCACCAGCGGCGAATCGGCCGGGATGATGACCTCCGCCATGCCGATCTCCTGCGAGCGCTCGGTGACGTAGCTGCCGTCGCCGAGCGGGAGGATCTGGAGCCCGTACCTCTCCCGGAGAGCCTCGATCTCGACATCGGGCAGGATGACGTCAAGCAGCAGGATCTGCCCGGCCTCCAGCACCGTCCGGGCCGAGGGGCGGATCACCTCGGTCGAGAAGCGGCCGCCGATCTCGATGGCCAGCAGGTTCACCCCGCTCGACCGCAGCGAGAGGTCGTCCAGCTTCTGCCCGACCAGCGGCGAGCCCATCATGATCCGCACGCGATAGGCGCGCTCGGCCAGCCCGTACTGCTCCACCCAGTCCTGCAGGTTGGCCCGCCCCTGCCCGGCCATGGCCGGCCGCGCGCTCGGAAGCAGCCGGCGCGCGAAGAACATGTAGGCCGTGCCGATGATCAGCATCGGCAGGCCGAAGGGCGTGAAGCTGAAGAAGCCGAAGCCCGCGCCCCCCTGCCGCACCAGTTCCGCATTCACCACGAGGTTCGGCGCGGTGGCGACCAGGGTCATCATGCCGCTCATCAGCGCCGCGATGCTGAGCGGCATCATGAGCTGGCTCGGCGCCGTGCCGGTGTTCTGGCAGATCCGCAGCACGACCGGGATGAAGATCGCCACGACAGCCGTCGAGCTCATGAAGGCACCGAGCCCGCCCGAGGCCAGCATCAGCAGGATCAGCATCCGCGTCTCGCTGTTGCCGGCCTTGGCGTTCAGCCAGTCGCCCATGCGCCGCGCGACGCCGGTGCGCACCAGCCCCTCGCCGATCACGAAGAGGGCCGCGATCAGCACGATATTGGCGTCCGAGAAGCCCGCCAGCGCCTCGTTGATGGTGATGACGCCGGTGAGCGGCATCACCGCGATCATGATGAGGGCGACGGCGTCCATGCGCGGGCGATTCGCCACGAACATGACGACGGCGGTGCCGAGCAGGAGGAGGACGAGGATCAGGTCGATGTTCATGGGGGACGCCCCTCAGAATGGCCAGAAGACAGGCACGAGAAAGGTCGCGATCAGGAAGGACCAGCCAAGCAACGGCAGGCCGAGCTTCCAGTAGTCGCCGAAGCGGTAGCCCCCCGGCCCCTGCACCATCAGGCTGGCCGAGGCGGCGATGGGAGTGAGGTACGATGCGGCTGCCGCGACGGCGACCACGACCAGCGTGGTGCGCGGCGAGATGCCGACCTCGGTGGCCGTGGCGATCGCGACCGGGATGAGGATCAGCGCCGTCGCCGTGCTGCTGATGAGCTGGCCGAGCAGCGCCGTCAGCACGAAGAGCGCGGCCAGCATCTTGTAGGGGCTGGCCTCGCCGAGCAGCCCGACCAGCGTGTCGGCGATCAGCGTGGCGGCCCCCGTCTTGCGCATGGCGATGGAGAGCGGGATCAACGAGGCGATCATGATCAGCGCCGTCCAGTTGATCGCGCGATAGGCTCGCTCGGCCTTCAGCACGCCGAGCAGCACCGTCGCGCAGGCCGCCGTGACGCCGGCGATGACGCTCGGCACCACCCCCGTCGCCAGCGCCGCGACCATGGCCAGCAGGATCGCCACCGCCCGCGCCGCCCCCGTGCCGAGCGGGATGGCCTGGCCGCGGATGGCCTCCGGCGAGGCCACCACCAGCACGTCCGGATCGTCCGAATGCTTCTCCAGCGCCTCCCAGCGGCCCTGGACCAGCAGCGTGTCACCGGCGGCCAGCTTCACCTTGCCGGGGCCCAGATTCTCGCCGCGCCGCTGGATGCCGAGGATGATGAGGTCGCCCTCCGGCGTGATCATCCCCGGGAAGACCGTATCGCCGATCAGCCCGGAGCGCGGCGGCAGCACCACCTCCGTGAAGCCGTGGGTCTGGTTGAAGAGCGAGGCGCTGAGCTCGGCGCGCTTCGCCGGCTCGGCATCCTCGAGCTGCTTTTCCGCGGCGAAATCGGCGACGGCCTGGGACTCGCCGCGCATGAAGAGAATGTCGCCCGCGGCCAGCACCGGATTGGCCATGGGCGGCCGCCCGCCGCCGGGCCGGATCGCGATCAGGCTGAGGCCGGGGCGGTTCTCCGCCTCGATCGCCGGGCTCGGCTGGCCGACGAAGGGCGAATCAGGCGTGATCACAAGCCGGTGCATGCTCTCGAAGACCTGGTACTGCTCGGCCAGCGTGCCGGAATGCCGGCTGAGGTCCTGCGGGATGCCGCGCCCGGCCCGCATCGGCAGCAGCCGCTCGCCGAAGAAGACGACGATCACGATCGTGCCCGCCAGCAGCGGAAGGCCGACCGCTGTCACCTCGAAATAGCCGAAGGGCGCCATCCCCGCCTCCGTCGCGGCGTCGGAGACCAGCACGTTCACGAGGCTGCCGGTCAGCACCAGCATGGAGCCCGAATAGGAGGCGAAGGCCAGCGGCATCATGAGCTGCGAGGGCGACCAGCCCAGCCGCACCGCCACCAGCACCAGCACCGGCAGCAGCGCCGAGACCGCCCCGCTGGACCCGATCAGCGCCGTGAGGAAGGCGACCAGCAGCATGGCGAGCACCAGCAGGCGGCGGCGGCTCTTCCCCGCCTGGGCGATCAGCAGCTTGCCCGCCCAGGCGGTGACGCCGGTTGCGTCCAGGCTCGCGCTCACCACGAAGAGCGAGGCGATGAAGAGCACCGTCGTGTCGCCGAAGCCGGCCAGCGCCTCGCGATGGTCGAGGATGCCAGTGAAGTAGAGGGTGAGCGCGGCCGCCAGCGCCACCGGCGCGATGGGCACGCGGTTGGAGACGAAGAGCAGCACCATCACGCCGATGACGGCGAAGGTGATGGAGATGTCGCTCACGGCGCGGAGCCCCGCGCCCGGCGGGCGATGGCGCTCAGCCCAGACCCCATGGCAGCCCCGCCAGGTACCAGAGCACCAGGAAGGCGGTCCAGACGACGCTCAGCACCACCACATAGGGCAGCATCAGCGCGATCACCGTGCCGACGCCGGCATCCTTCTGGTACTTGATGGCGAAGGTCACGATCATCGCGAAATAGGCGTTGAGCGGGGTGATGGCGTTCATCGGCGAATCGCCCACGCGGTAGGCCGCCAGCACCGCCTCCGGCGTCATGCCGAGCTGCATCAGCAGCGGCACGAAGATCGGCGCAAAGATGGCCCATTTGGCGATCGCCGCGGTGATGATGAGGTCGAGCAGGAAGACCACCACCACGAAGCCCACCAGCAGCCAGACCGCGTTGAGGTTCGCGCGCGTCAGCACCTCGGCCAGCGAGACGGCGGCCAGCGTCGCCATGTTGGTGTAGTTGAAGAAGGCGATGAACTGGCTGATCACCAGCAGCAGCAGGATCAGGCCCGCGAGGCTGCGGATCGCCTTCTCCATGGCTGATATCACGTCGTTGGTGGACTTCATGGTCCGCGCGCCGAGCCCATAGGCCACGCCGCAGACCAGGAAGACCAGAGCGATCGAGACGATCAGGCTGTTCATGAAGGGCGAGTTGCCGATGATCGCGCCCGTCTCCGGGTTGCGCAGCGGCGCCCCCGGCGGCAGCAGCAGCAGCATGAGGAAGGCGAAGACGCCGATCATCCCCCAGAGCGCCCAGCGCAGGCCCCGCCCCTCGTCGTCCGAGAGGCCCGTGTCGCCCTCCAGCCGGTAGTCGCCGGTGTAGGTGCCCAGGCGCGGCTCGATCACCCGCTCCGTGATGACGGCGATCAGGACCGTCAGCATCACCACCGAGGCGATGGAAAACCAGAGATTGGCCGCGAGGTCGATCCTGATGTTCGGATTCACCAGCGCGATGGCGTCGTTGGTGATCTCCGTCAGGATACCGTCCACCGGCACGATCAGCACGTTCACCAGGAAGGCCGAGGCCACCGCCGCGAAGGCCGCCGCGAGCCCCGCCAGCGGATGCCGCCCGACGCTGAGGAAAGCCGCCGCCGCCAGCGGGATCAGCACGAGGTAGCCGGCATCGGCCGCGATGCTGGAGACGATGCCGACGAAGACCAGGATGTAGGTCAGCGCCTTGGGCGGCGCGACCACCACCAGCTTGCGGATCAGCGCCTTGACGAGCCCCGCCTCCTCCGCGACGCCCACGCCCACCATCGCGATGATGATCACGCCTACCGCGTTGAAGTTCATGAAGTTCTGCACGACGCCGGTGAACATGAACCGGATGCCCTCGACGGTGAGCAGGCTGCGCGCCGCCACCGTCATGGGCTCGACCTTGTCGGTCTCGATGTTCACCTGCTGGAAGGAGACGCTGACGCCCATCCCACCCAGGATGGCGGAGAGGACGACCACGATCCCGATCAGGATCACGAAGATGAGGACGGGGTGCGGCACCCGGTTGCCCACCCTCTCGACGACATCGAGCATCTTCTGCATCGAGGTCTTGGGGGGCTGCGCCACTGCGCTCATCGGACGGATCCTCTTCGGGATGTGTTCTGGTTCAGCGTGCCAGTGCGTCGAGGATGCGCGCCCAGGAGCGGATGCCGCGCCGGAAGCACTCCAGGTCGTATTTCTCGTTGGGGCTGTGGATGCGGTCGTCCTCCAGGCCGAAGCCGGCGAGGATGACGTCCATCCCCAGTGCCTTCTTCAGCTCGTGCGTCACCGGGATGGAGCCGCCGCCGCCGATGAAGACGCCGGGCTTGTTCCACTCCTCGGTCAGCGCCTGGCGGGCCTTCTCGAATTCCGGCGCGTCGATCGGGAAGCGGATGGCCTGGCCCGAGCCGTGCTCGATGAACTCGGCGCGGCAGTCGGCGGGGATGCTGGCTTGCACATATTCCCGAAAGGCCTTGCGGATGGCGTGCGGGTCCTGGTCGAAGACGAGGCGGAATGAGACTTTGGCCGAGGCCATGGAGGGGATCACGGTCTTGAAGCCGGCGCCCTGGTAGCCGCCGCCCATGCCGTTGATCTCGCAGGTCGGGCGGGACCAGGTCATCTCCAGCACCGAGCGTCCCCGCTCGCCGGCCGGCACCGAAAGGCCCACGGCGCCGAGGAAGTGCGCGGGGTCGAAGCCCAGAGTGTCCCACTGCTCGCGCAGCGCGTTCGGCAGCTCGGGCACGCCGTCGTAGAAGCCCGGCAGGGTGACGCGGCCGTTCTCGTCGTGCAGGCCCGCAAGGACTTTCGCGAGGACCCGGTTGGGATTGGCCGCGGCCGAGCCGTAGAAGCCCGAATGCAGGTCGCGGTCGGCGGCGTGGATGATCACCTCCTCGCCGCAGAGGCCGCGCAGCATGGTGGTGATGGCCGGGGTCTGCGCATCCCACATGTTGGTGTCGCAGATCAGGCCGATATCGGCCTTCAGTTCGTCCGCGTTGGACTTCAGGAAGGGCGGCAGGTTCACGCCGCCGCTTTCCTCCTCGCCCTCCAGCAGGATGGTGACGGGGATGGGCAGCTTGCCGGTGACGGCCTTCCAGGCGCGGCAGGCCTCGACGAAGGTCATCAGCTGGCCCTTGTCGTCGGCGGTGCCGCGGCCGCGCAGGACCTTCGTCCCGTCCGCGCGCGTCTCGATCGCGGGCTCGAAGGGATCGCGCGTCCAGAGCTCCAGCGGGTCCACCGGCTGCACGTCGTAATGCCCGTAGAACAGCGCCGAGGGGCCGGCGGCGCTGCGGTCGTGCGCCACCACGATGGGATGGCCCGGCGTCGGCCGCGCGCTGGCCTCGAAGCCGATGCCGGCAAGATCGGCCACGTGCCAGTCGGCGCAGGTCTGGCAATCCGCCTTGTAGGCGGGATCGGTGGAGATGGACTTGATGCGGAGCGTGGCGAAAAGCCGCTCCAGCGCGGCATCGAGGTCGGAATCGATATGCGCGAGAACCTGGTCGAGCTCAGACATGCGGGGCCTCCGGAGGGTCGTGTGCGCGAAGCCTGCCCCCGGCGCTCACGCGCCGAAACCCCGCTCCCGCCCTTTCGGAAAGGCTACCGACTCATGACATGGGTGGGATGCGTCGGGTGTCCCGCGCCTTGGCGGGCCGTCCCACAGGTGGCTACCGCCGCCGCGACATGTTCCAGAAGACGGCGATCGGGAAGTCGATCACGCCCTGCAGATCCGCCCGATAGGCCGCCGGCGCCGTGAACTGCCCGGCCAGGATGGCGTTCACGTTGTCGTGGAAGGCCGCCTGCAGTTCCTCGGCGTGGCGCCGGCGTTCCTCCGGCGTGCGGGCCGTGGCCACCTGCCGCAGCAGCTCGGTCTGGCGGGAGTCGCAGAACCAGCTCGGAATGTTCTGGCAGTTGTAGGCGACGCCCGGATTGGCCAGGGGATTCACGAGATCGACGCCGTTCCAGATGACGTTCATCAGGTTCCAGCCGCCGGCCGAGACCGGTGAGCGGTTGAGCCGCCGCGCCGCCGCCGTCGCGTAGTCCGTGGTCACGTTCTGCACGTTGAACCCGGCCTGCCGCAGCTGGTCCATCAGGACGAGGCCCATCGGGTTCAGCAGCGCCGAGCTCTCGGAATGCAGGAAGACAACGGGCTCGTTGGCGTAGCCCGCCTCGCGCAGGAGCTGCCGCGCGCGCGCCGGGCCGGCATCGCGGAAGATCCCGGTGCCGGCGTCGCTCTGGCCCTCCGTGTCGCACATGTAGAGCGCCTCGCAGCTCTGCATGTAGAGCCCCTCGGGCAGGCCGAGCGAGGCCATCACATCCGCCTGGTTGACCGCGAGCTGCGCCGCGCGTCGGATCGCCGGGTTGTTGAAGGGCGGCTGCTCGTGGTTGATCTGCAGGATGCTCATGATCTGCCCGGCGCCGCGGGGATTGGCGATGCGGATGTTCCGGTTGCGGCGCAGCGGCGCGATGTAGTCGGCAGGCAGGATCTCCAGGAAGTCGAGCTCGCCGGCCTGCAGCGCGGTGGCGCGCGTCGCCTGGTCGGGCACGCTGATCACGTCGATGCGGTCGAAATGCGCGACCTTGCCGCCGGCGAGGCCCGAGGCAGGCTCGGAACGCGGCCGGTAGCGCGGGTTGCGGCGGAAGATCGCGCGCTCGCCGGGCCGCCAGGTGGAGCGCTCGAAGATGAAGGGGCCGGAGCCCACCTGGTCCGCGACGGCCGTGGTGTGCGGCGTGGTGGCGGCGAGACGAGCGGGCATGATCACGGGGATCGTGTTGCCCGGCTTGCCCAGCGCCTCGATGACGTAGGCATAGGGCTCGCGCAGCTTCAGCTCGAAGGTCCGGGCGTCGATCGCCTGAAAACTCTCGGCGGCGCGCATGATCTGCTGCCCGAGAGCCTCGCGCTGGGCCCAGCGGCGGATCGAGGCGACGACGTCCTCGGTGGTGACGGGCTGGCCGTCATGGAACTCCAGCCCCTCGCGCAGCCGGAAGGTATAGGTCAGCCGGTCGTCGCTGACGGTGAAGCTTTCGACCATCTGCGGGTGGTAGTTCCCGTCGTCGTCGATGGCGAAGAGCATGTCGTAGACGAGGTAGGAGAAGACGCGCGTCGCATTGGTCGTGGTGACGATGCCGTCGAGGATCTGCAGCTCGGTGTTGAGCGAGACGCGCAGCGTGCGCTCCTGCGCTTGGGCTGCGCTGCCCCATCCGGCGGCGAGGGCAACGAGGGCGAGCGCGGTCCGGCGCAAGGTCATGGCAGGCCTCTTCTTCAATGTTCCGGGACCATGTGCGGCGCGTTTCTTGTTGGGCGCCCCTCTCCGGGGGCGCCGTCGTCCAGCGGAGGCTACTCCGCCGCGGCGGCCTGGGCCAGCTTCGCGGCCTCCGCCTCGGCCGCGGCCTTGCGGATGTGATCGTAGTTCCGGCCGCGGAACCAGGCCATGTATTCGCCGACGGTCTGCGTCGGAAACTTTGGCTCTTCGCCCGCGGCCTTGCAGGTCGGCAGGCACTCGATGACCGCCTCGGAATTCGGGTGGAAGAAATAGGGGATAGCGTAGCGCGGCTGGTCCGAGATGTTGAAGGCGCGGTGCGGCGTCGAGAGGAAGCGGCCGTTGGTCCAGCGATGCAGGATGTCGCCGGTGTTGACGATGAAGGTGCCCTCGATCACCGGCGCGTCGATCCAGACGCCGTCGGCGCGGCGGATCTGTAGGCCCGGCACCTTGTTCTGCGCGAGCAGCGTGATGAAGGTGCTGTCCGTGTGCGGCGCGATGCCGAACTGGTTCTCGTCGTATTCCTTCACCGGCGGGTAGTGGCTGAGCCGCAGCGAGCTGAAGGGGCGCGAGCACTTGTCGTCGAAGTAGTCGGCCGGCAGCTCCAGCG
This sequence comes from Roseococcus sp. GW821-FHT12F05, assembly GCF_058806835.1. NCBI lineage: Bacteria > Pseudomonadati > Pseudomonadota > Alphaproteobacteria > Acetobacterales > Roseomonadaceae > Roseococcus > Roseococcus sp. GW821-FHT12F05. The sequence goes on along the minus strand of NZ_JBXAQB010000003.1, from coordinate 493,045 downwards.
CGCGGGCGTAGAGCGGGAGCACGCGCTGGGCGAGGCTTTCCAGCGCGTCGTAATAGGCCGTGGCCGCCTCGCGGAAGCCGGGGACGCTCGGCCAGCGGTTGGCGACGCCCGTCTGGTCCTCGCGCTTGAGGAAGAAGGCCTCGTTCTCGTTGGGCTTGTTGTTGGCGTTGATGGTGGAGCTGCGCGTGGTCGAGCCGCGCATGGGCAGGTAGCCCTGCATGGCCGCGTCGACCTTCAGCTCCATCTTGGTCTCGATGGGCTGGGCATGGAAGGCGGCCGCGGCGGCAAAGGTGCGGTCGATCAGCTCCTGCGGCACGCCGTGATTGGCGATGTAGAGGAAGCCGACGGTCTCGTTGGTCTGGCGCAGCTGCGCGGCGGTGGCCTCGAGCGCGCCGGGCGCGCCGGCCAGGAAGGGGCCGAGGTCGAGGATGGGGATGTCTTGGGACATGAGGAGCCTCCGGTGTCACCGAACGGTCGCGGCCGCGGGGCTCCGGGTCAAACCAAAAGAACTCGCTCCTGGTTGAATTTTTCTAAACCGAGCTCAGCGCGCCCGTTCGATGCAGAACCGGACCACGTCGATGAGCGCCAGCTTGGCCTCGCTCGGCGGGAAGATGTCGAGCGCCCGGATCGCGGCATCCCCGTAGGTCTCCGCGCGGTCGACGGTGCGCTCGATGCCCCGGCACCGCGCCAGCAGCCGCTGCGCCTCGGCGAGATCGCCGGCTCCCTGCTCGCCGTCCTCCAGCGTCCGTTTCCAGAAGACCTTTTCCGCATCGTCGCCGTCATGGAAGGCCAGGAGGACGGGAAGCGTGATCTTCCCCTCCCGGAAGTCGTCGCCCACGGTCTTCCCGAGCCGCGCCTGCTCGGCCGAGTAGTCGAGCGCGTCGTCCACGAGCTGGAAGGCGATGCCGAGATTGTGGCCATAGGCATCCAGGGCCTCGGCCTCGGCCACCGGGCGGTCGGCGACGACAGCGCCGATCCGCGTGGCGGCGGCGAAGAGCGAGGCGGTCTTGCCCTCGATGACCTCGAGATACTGCGCCTCGGTGCTGGACAGGTCGTTCTGGGTGATGAGCTGCAGCACCTCGCCCTCGGCGAGGGTGGCCGAGGCGGCGGCCAGGATGCGCAGCACCTCGAGGCTCCTGTCCTCGATCATCAGCTGGAAGGCGCGGGCGAACAGGAAGTCGCCTACGAGGACCGAGGGCTTGTTGCCGAAGAGCGCATTGGCGCTGGCCTGCCCCCGGCGGAGCTCGCTCTCGTCCACCACGTCGTCGTGCAGGAGGGTGGCGGTATGGATGAACTCCACGCAGGCGGCGAGCGCCACGTGCCGCGCGCCGGAATAGCCGCAGAGCTTCGAGGCCGCCAGCGTCAGCAGCGGCCGCAGCCGCTTGCCGCCGGCCGCCACGATATGCGCCGCGAGTTGCGGGATCAGCGCCACCTGGCTGTGCATGCGCTCGACGATGAGGCGGTTGCAGGCGGCGAGATCCTCGGCCACGAGGTCCATCAGCCGGGCGAGCGCGCCCTCGCCCCGGTCGCGCGGGCTGGCATCGCGCGGGTTGGCATCGCGCGGGTTGGCATTGTGCGGCCTGGCGCCATCCCGTTTCGCGTCAATCGCACCCGCCACTCGTCCAAACCCCTGAAGTTGCGTCCAGCCTTGACCCCGGCCGGGCCGATGCAGGATACCCGAGCAGCCGACATGGCGGCAAGGCGAGGCAAATCAAGGATTTCCCGCGATGGATGTGGTCGCCGAGGACGCCGATCCGGTTCGAATCCAATTCCTGGCGGCGCTCCTGCGCGGCGCGGGGATCGAGGTGGTGCAGCTCGACCAGAACCTGGCGGGACTGGGCCTGTCGATCTTCCCGCGCCGGCTGGCGGTGACGGCGGCGGACGCGGCACGGGCGCGGCGGCTGCTGCGGGACGCCGGTGTCTGAGGACCTGACCGAGGACGGGCTGCTCGGCGGCCGGGTGCGGCTGCTGCAGCCGCGGCAGGGGTTCCGGGCGGCGATCGACCCGGTGCTGCTGGCCGCTTTCGTGCCGGCCCGGACGGGGGATTCGGTGCTGGAGATCGGCTGCGGGACGGGCGCGGCGTTCCTCTGCCTGGCGGCGCGGGTGCCGGGAATCGTGGTCACGGCGGTGGAGCGCGACCCGGAGCTGGCCGCGATCGCCGTCCGCAACGTGGCCCTCAACGGGGCAAAGGCCACCATCCTCGCCGAGGATTGCTGCGCGCTGCCCGCCCTCGCGCCGATGCAGCACGCCATGGCCAACCCGCCCTACTGGACCGGGGGCACCGCCTCGCCGGACGCCGGGCGCCGACAGGCGGCGCATGAGGACGCGCCGCTCTCGGCCTGGATCGCGGCGCTGACCCGGCCGCTGCGGCACAAGGGAACGGTGTCGCTGGTCCTGCCCGCCGCGCGCCTGGCCGAGGCGGCCGCTGGGTTCCGTGACGCCGGCTGCGGCTCGGTGCGGCTGCTGCCGCTCTGGCCGCGGGCCGGCGCGGCGGCCAAGCGCATCCTCATCCAGGCCCGGAAGGGCGGTCGCGGCGCGGACGAGATGCTCCCCGGCCTCGCACTGCACGAGGCCGACGGCAGCGCCACCGCCGCCGCCCATGCCGTGCTGCGGGACGGCGCGGCCCTCTGAGCCCTTGCGCCACGCGGCCCGCCTTGCCAGCATGACGCTGCACCGGTCCCGCGCGAGCGGGTGAAAAGGGAATGCCGTGCGTCCGCCGGGGGAATGCTCCCCCGCTCCGGGCAAGTCGGCAGCTGCCCCCGCAACTGTCAGCGGCGAGACGCTGGCCCCTCCGTCGCGCCCAAGGCGCGGCGGGCCACTGCGGCGGAAGCCGCGGGAAGGCAGGGCCCGCTTCCGTGACCCGCGAGCCAGGAGACCTGCCGTGGCCGACGCGCCGGAAGGCCGCCGCAACCCATGGGATCCGGGCGGGGTGCACCGGGGCAGGTGAGCAGGGTGTGCCTATCCTGGCTGAAGCCGCCGACGGCCGCATTGCAATGCGATCCGGCGGGCACGGATTCCCCCCAAACCATCGATAAAGCAGGAGAAACTTCCATGGCCGCGTCCAACCAGCCCGCGCCGATCGAGCAGCGCGCCGCCGCCCTCGAGATCGTGCTCAAGGGCAAGGGCATCCTCCCCGATGGCTTCGTCGAGGAGTTCACCGAGCATGCCGAGGAGCAATGGGTCACCCTCAACGGTGGCCAGATGGTCGCCCGCGCCTGGACCGATCCGGACTACCGCGCCCGCATGCTGGCCGACGGCACCTCGGCCGCGCGCGAGATGGGCTTCGACTTCCCGGAGCACCACCGCCACCTCGTGGTGCTGGAGAACACGCCCGATATCCACAACCTGATCGTCTGCACGCTGTGCTCGTGCACGGCCTATACGATCATCGGCGCCGCGCCGGACTGGTACAAGGACATGGAGTACCGCGCCCGCGTTGTCCGCCAGTCGCGCACCGCGCTGCGCGAGATGGGGCTCGACCTGCCGGCAACGACGGAAATCCGCGTCTGGGACACGACCGCCGACACCCGCTACATGGTGCTGCCCGTGCAGCCGCCGGCCACGATCGGCTGGCCCGCCGAGAAGCTGGCCGTGATCGTGACGCAGGATTCCATGATCGGCGCCTCGCGCCTCGACGAGGTGAAGGGCTGACGCCATGGACAGCATGCACGACCTCGGCGGCAAACAGGGCTTCGGGAAGATCAACTACCCCGCGCCTCCGCATGACGAGACCTGGGAGCCGCTGGCCCGCGCGCTCTCGGCCATCTCGGTGAAGACCCACATCTACAACATGGACGAGTATCGCCACGCCATCGAGCGCATGGCACCGACCCACTACATGAGCGCGCCCTATTACGAGCGCGTGCTGACGGCGGCGGCCACGCTCGCCGTGGAGAAGGGCATCACCACGAAGGAGGAGCTGGAGGCGCTGGTCGAAGGCACCTTCCCGCTGGCGCTGCCGATCGGGCCGGGCCGCATGGCCGCGCCGCCGCAGAGCTTCGCGATCGGCGAGACGGTGCGCGTGAAGTACGAGTTCGTCTCCGGGCACCACCGCATGCCCGGCTACATCAGGGGCAAGACGGGCGTGGTGGTCGGCATCACCCCGCCCTACCCCTTCCCAGACGCCGCCGCGCACAACATGCAGGCCACGATGGAGCCGACCTACGACGTGCGCTTCCGTTCGACCGAGCTCTGGCCGGACAGCTGCGACGAGGCGTTCAACCATGTCGGCGTCTTCCAGAGCTACCTGGAGAAGGTGTCGCCGCAGCCCTGATCTATCGGAGGGCGCTGCCGCCCGGGCATGCCGTGCGCCCGCCATCCACCTGGAACTGCCCGCCGGTGATGGCCGTCGCCGCGTCCGAGCAGAGGAAGAGGACCATCGCCACCACCTCCGTGACGGTGGAATAGCGGCCGAGCGGGATCGCCGAACGGTACCGCCCCGCGGCATCGTTCGCCCCGTGCGCGGTGGCCTGGTCCTCCAGCGAATGGATCATCCGCGTGTCCGTCGGCCCCGGGCAGAGCGCGTTCACCCGGATGCCCTGCCGCGCCACCTCGCCCGAGACGCTGCGGGTCAGCCCCAGCACCGCGTGCTTCGAGGCCGTGTAGGGCGAGATCCCCGCCGAGCCCACCAGCGCCGCCGTCGAGGCCGTGTTCACCACCGCGCCGCCGCCCTGCCGGATCATCACCGGCAGTACGTATTTCAGGCCCAGGAAGACGCCGCGGACGTTCACCGCGATCACCTGGTCGAACATCGCCTCGTCCTGGTCGTAGACGGCGGCGACCTTCCCCTCGATGCCGGCATTGTTGAAGAAGCAGTGGATGCCGCCCCAGGCGCCCACGGCGGCGTCCACATAGGCGCGCACATCCTCGGATTTCGTGACGTCGGCCTGCTGGAACCGGGCCTCGAAGCCCTCCGCCCGCAGCGCCGCGGCCTGGGCCTCGCCGGCCGCGGCGCGGTCCACCAGCAGCACCTTCGCGCCTTCCCGGCAAAAGCTTTGCGCCGCCTCCAGCCCGATGCCGTTCGCGGCGCCGGTGACCACGGCGACCTTCCCTTCGAAACGCATGCGTCTTTCCTCCCGTTGAAGTCTCAGGCCATCGCGTCGCGCAGCGCGCGCGCGGCCATGTCGATGTAGCCGAGCGCCGGCCTGATGATGGCGCTCATGGTCATCATCCCATGCAGCATGTCGGCCGCATGGACATGCGTGACGCGCACCCCCTCGCGCTCCAGCCGGGCGGCGTAGTCGCGCCCTTCGCCGGAGAGCGGGTCATGGCCGACGGTCAGCACGAAGGCCGGCGCCGCGCCGGCGAGGTTGGAGGCCCGCAGCGGCGAGGCCCGCCAGTCGTCCCAGCTCGCGGGCTCGGGCGCGTAGTGCATGCGGAACCAGCGCATGGTGGAGGCGACCAGCGGCAGGCCCTCGGTGAAGCGCGCGTAGCCGTCATGGGTCTGCGCCATCTCCAGGACGGGGTAGATGAGCATCTGGAAGCGCAGCGGCGGCAGCGTCCCGTCTCGCGCCATCAGCGCCGCCACGGCCGCGAGGTTGCCGCCCGCGCTGTCGCCGCCGACGGCCAGCCGCTCCGGATCGATGCCGAGAGCCCTGGCGTTCACCGCGGCGTAGTGCACGGCCTCACAGAAATCCTCGACCGCGGCCGGGAAGCGGTGCTCCGGCGCCAGCCGGTAATCCACGCTCAGCACCGCGCAGCCCGAAAGGTTGGCGATGGTCCGCACGGGATGGTCATGCGTGTCGAGGTCGCCCACCACCCAGCCGCCGCCATGCGCGAAGACTAGGCAGGGCAGCCTGTCGCCCGCCGAGCTGCCGAGCGGCCGGTAGAGCCGGGCCGGCACGCCGCTGGGCAGCAGGAGTTCGCGGACTTCCGCCACCTCCGGCGAGGGCGGCTGCAGCACCTTGCGGCCGTTCGCGTACATCGTCCGCGTGTCCGGATAGGCCATGTCCTCGAAGCGCGGCCGGCCCATCTCCTCCACGAGCTTCAGGAAGGCCACGCAATCGGGGTGCAGCGGTGACGCCATCTCAGCTCCTGTTTCGTCCCTTCGCGCATCATGGCCGCAGCCCCGGGCGCGCGGCAACTCCACGGCTCCCCTGGGGTTACCACCTCCAATGCATTCCATTCCCGCCAGTGTCTTCAAATTGAAGCCGAATCCCGTCGCCTGGAGCGCGTCATCGCGGTTCCAACACGCACCGTACATGGTCTAGCTTCCCGATGATGACCCCAGCCAAGCCCCCCCTCGTGATCTGCCTCGGCAATGTCGTGGCGGATCACGTCTTCCGGGTGGAGGAGGTTCCCCAGCCTCCCGCCAAGGCCCAGGCCAAGGGTTACCAGCTCAATGTCGGGGGCATGGCGGCCAATGCGGCGATCGCGGTGACGCGCCTCGGCGGCCGGGCCGCCTTCTGGGGGCGCGTCGGCGACGATTCCAACGCCGGCCTGCTGATCGACGGGCTGAGGAAGGAAGGCATCGACCTCACGGGCATGAAGCAGGTGGCCGGCGCGCGCAGCCCCGTCTCCGCCGTGCTGGTGGACCGTTACGGCGAGCGCGCGATCATGGGCTATCGCGGGGACGGACTCGGCACCGACCCCTCCTGGCTGCCCGTCGACATGCTGGACGACGCGAAGGCCGTCCTCTGCGACCCGCGCTGGCCCGAGGGCGCGCATGTCCTGCTGGAGGAGGCCGAGAAGCGCGACATCCCCACCGTGCTGGACGGCGAGCGCAGCGAGACGCGCCTGCTGCTCGACCTCGTGCCGCGGGTGCGCTACGCGATCTTCTCCGTGCCGGGCCTGACGAATTACGGCTCCGGCGCCCGCGCGCCTGAGGGGCTGCGCAGGGCCGTCTCCGAGGGCGTGACCCGGATGGCCGCCGTCACCCGCGGCGAGAAGAGCACCCTCTGGATTCTCCGCGGAGAGGACAGGATCCGCGAGACGCCGGTCTTCCGCGTGGACGCGCGTGACACGACCGGCGCCGGCGACGTCTTCCACGGCGCCTTCGCGCTGGCCATGGCCGAGGGGATGGAGATGGAGGCCGCGATCCGCTTCAGCAGCGCCGCCGGCGCGCTGCGCGCCCGTGACGCCGCCACGGCGCGCCGTGCCGAGCTGGAGGAATTCCTTCAGGAAAACGCAGTGAATTCGCCGGAGAATGTCAGCGCCTGAAATCCTTCGGGCCCTGCGCGATCCATGCCACATTCGCCCGATCACCGGGAGAGAACCGAGGTGCCTGCGTGAACGAAGTCGACACCCCCCCGATCCCCGCCCAGCACGGTGATGTCCTGCCGCCGCCTGACGGCGAGACGATGCGCGACACCATCCTGCGCAAGCTCACCTACGACCTCGGCAAGAGCCGCGCCGGCGCGCTCGACCGCGACTGGTTCATCGCGACCGCGCTCGCGGTGCGCGACCATGTGGTGGAGCCCTGGCTCAAGGACATGCGCTCGACCTACGAGCGCGGCGAGAAGCAGGTCTACTACCTCTCGCTGGAGTTCCTGATCGGCCGGCTGCTGCGGGAGAACATCTCCAACTTCCTGCTGACGACGGAGGTGAAGGCGGCGCTCGCCTCGCTCGACGTCGACGCCCAGAAGGTCTTCGGCAGCGAGCCGGATGCCGCGCTGGGCAATGGCGGCCTCGGGCGGCTCGCCGCCTGCTTCATGGAGAGCCTGGCCAGCCTGCAGATCCCCGCCTTCGGCTACGGCATCCGCTACGATCACGGGCTGTTCCGCCAGGTCATCCGCCAGGGCTGGCAGGAGGAGTATCCCGAGAACTGGCTCGAATTCGGCAACCCCTGGGAATTCGCCCGGCCCGAGATCGCCCATCGCATCGGCTTCGGCGGCACCGTCGAGGAGGTCAACGGCGAGGACGGAGAGCCCAGGCAGGTCTGGAAGCCGGCCGAGACGGTGCTGGCCGTCGCCTACGACACGCCCATCGTCGGCTGGCGCGGCAAGCATGTGAACACGCTGCGCCTCTGGTCCGCCCGCGCGGCCGACCCGCTGCAGATCGAGGCCTTCAACCGCGGCGACCACATCGGCGCGCTGTCCGACCGCGTCAGGGCCGAGGCCATCTCGCGGCTGCTCTACCCGTCGGACGACAGCCCCGCGGGCCAGGAGCTGCGGCTCCGGCAGGAGTTCTTCTTCTCCTCCGCCGCCCTGCAGGACCTCATCCGCCGCCACATCCGCGTCTATGGCAGCCTCGAGACCCTGCCCGAGCGCGTCGCCATCCAGCTCAACGACACCCATCCGGCGATCGTGGTCGCCGAGCTCATGCGCATCCTGCTGGACGACCACGGCATGGGGTGGACCGAGGCCTGGAAGACCACCCAGGCCACCATCTCCTACACCAACCACACCCTGCTGCCCGAGGCGCTGGAGACCTGGCCAGTGTCGCTGATGGAGCGGCTGCTGCCGCGCCACATGCAGATCATCTACCTGATCAACGCGATTCACCTGGATTCCGTGGCGGCCGCGCATCCCGGCGACCCGGGGCTGCTGGCCTCGGTCTCGCTCATCGAGGAGGATCACGGGCGGCGCGTGCGCATGGGCAACCTCGCCTTCGTCGGCTCGCACAAGGTGAACGGCGTCTCGGCGCTCCATTCGGAGCTGCTGAAGAAGACCGTCTTCCGAGACTTCAACAGCCTCTTTCCCAGGCGCATCACGAACAAGACCAACGGCGTCACCTTCCGGCGCTGGCTGCAGCAGTGCAATCCCTGCCTGACCGAGCTGCTGATCGAGAGCATCGGCCCCGACTTCCTCGACCGGGCCGAAGCGCTGGCGGCGCTGAAGCCGCTGGCCGGCGATGCCGCCTTCCAGCAGCGCTTCGCCACCGTGAAGCGCATCAACAAGGAGGCGCTGGCCGCGCTCATCCGGCGCGAGATCAACCTGCGCGTCGATCCCGCCTCGATCTTCGACGTGCAGATCAAGCGCATCCACGAGTACAAGCGCCAGCTGCTGAACCTGCTGGAGACCGTCGCCCTCTACAACGAGATGCGCGCCCAGCCGCACCGCGACTACGCGCCGCGGGTGAAGATCATGGCCGGAAAGGCCGCGGCCAGCTACCACCGCGCTAAGCTGATCATCAAGCTCGCGCACGACATCGCGCGCACGGTGAACCGCGACCCCGCGATCCGCGACCGGCTGAAGGTTGCTTTCCTGCCCAACTACAACGTCTCGCTGGCCGAGATGATCGTGCCGGCCTGCGACCTCTCCGAGCAGATCTCGACGGCCGGCATGGAGGCCTCCGGCACCGGCAACATGAAGCTGGCGCTCAACGGCGCGCTCACCATCGGCACGATGGACGGCGCGAATGTGGAGATCCACGAGCATGTGGGCGCGGAGAACATCTTCATCTTCGGCCTGACCACCGAGCAGGTGGCGCAGCGCCGCGCCGAGGGCTGGAAAGGGCAGGATTCCATCGACCAGTCGCCGCGGCTGCAGCAGGCGCTGGAGGCCATCGCCTCCGGCGTCTTCTCGCCCGACGACCCCGGCCGCTACCGCGACCTCGTGCAGATGCTGCGCACCCACGACCACTTCCTGGTCACCGCCGATTTCGACAGCTACTACGACACGCAGCGCAAGGTCGCGCAGCGCTGGGCGAAGCCCGCCGAGTGGGGCCGCTCCGCCATCCTGAACACGGCCAATATGGGCTGGTTCTCGTCCGATCGCACCATCGCGGAATACGCGCAGGAGATCTGGCGGGTCCCGGTGCCGGGCTAGTCGCGTGGACGCGACCTGGCGCGCGGCCGACGCGGATGTGGCGGCCCTGCTGGAGGCCGGCCATGCGGATCCCTTCGCCGTGCTCGGCCCGCACGAGGTGCCGGGCGGCCTTGCGATCCGGGCGATCCGCCCCGGCGCGGACGCCGTCGAGGCGATCTTCGACGACGGGCGCTGCATCCCGCTGGAGCGGCGCGGCGCCACCGCCTTCCTCGAGGGTTTTCGGTCCGGCGCCACCCTGCCCGCCCCCTATCGCCTGCGCGTCCGCGAGGGCGGCGGCCAGATGGACATCCTGGACCCCTATGCCTTCGGCCCATCCCTCGGCCCGCTCGACGACCACCTGCTGATCGAGGGCACGCACCAGCGCCTGCACGAGCGGCTGGGCGCGCATCTCCTGACGCATGAGGGCGTGGGCGGCGTGCGCTTCGCCGTCTGGGCGCCCAACGCCCGCCGCGTCTCCGTGGTCGGCGAGTTCAACCGCTGGGACGGCCGCTTCCATCCCATGCGGCGGCGCGTGGATTCCGGGCTGTGGGAGATCTTCCTGCCCGGCCTCGGCGAGGGCGTGGCCTACAAATACGAGATCCTCGGTGCCCAGGGCGAGCTGATGCCGCTGAAGGCCGATCCGGTCGGCTTCGCGGCCGAGCTGCGGCCGGCCAATGCCAGCGTCGTCGCCCGCCTCGACGGCTTCGGCTGGACTGACGACGCCTGGATCGAGGCGCGGGCGAAGAAGGACCAGCGGCGCGAGCCGATGAGCATCTACGAGGTCCATGCCCCCTCCTGGAAGCGCCATCCGGACGGGCGCTTCTGGCACTGGGACCAGCTCGCCGCCGACCTCATTCCCTACGTGAAGGATCTCGGCTTCACGCATATCGAGTTCATGCCCGTGATGGAGCATCCCTTCGACGGCTCCTGGGGCTACCAGCCGATCGGGCTGCACGCCGTCACCGCGCGCCTCGGCCATCCGCTCGGCCTGGCCCGCTTCATCGATGCTGCGCATGCCGCCGGCATCGGCGTCCTCCTCGACTGGGTGCCCGCCCATTTCCCGGAGGACGCACACGGCCTCGCCCATTTCGACGGAACCGCCCTCTACGAGCATCCCGACCCCCGCCGCGGCTACCATCCGGACTGGCAGACCGCGATCTACGATTACGGCCGCAAGGAGGTGCAGGCCTTCCTCGCCTCCAACGCGCTCTTCTGGCTGGAGCGCTTCCACGCCGACGGGCTGCGCGTGGACGCCGTCTCCTCGATGATCCATCTCGACTACTCGCGCGGCCCCGGCGAATGGGTGCCCAACGACGACGGCGGCAACGACAACCGCGACGCCGTCGGCTTCCTTCGCCGCACCAACGCCATGCTGGCGGAGCAGGCGCCCGGCACGCTCATGATCGCCGAGGAGGCAACGGACTGGACCGGCGTCTCCGCCCCCGTGGCGAAGGGCGGCCTCGGCTTCGCCTTCAAGTGGAACATGGGGTGGATGAACGACACCCTGCGCTACGTGGAGAAGGACCCGCTGCACCGGCGCTGGTACCACCAGCTCATGAACTTCGGGCTGATCTACGCCTTCAACGAGAGGTTCATCCTCCCGCTCAGCCATGACGAGGTGGTGCACGGCAAGGGCACGCTGCTCGGCCGCATGCCCGGCGACGAGGGCGACGACTGGCGGCGCTTCGCCAATCTGCGCGTCTATTACGGCTTCATGTGGGGCCACCCCGGCAAGAAGCTGCTCTTCATGGGCCAGGAGTTCGGCCAGTGGCGCGAATGGTCCGAGGAGCGCGAGCTCGACTGGTGGCTGCTGGAGTTCCGCAACCACCAGGGCGTGCAGGCCCTCATCCGCGAACTGAACCGCCTGCATCGCGCGATCCCCGCGCTGCACGCGCGGGACACGGAAGCCGAGGGCTTCGCCTGGATCGACGCGAACGACGCGCAGCAGTCGATCCTCACCTGGCTGCGCTTCGACGGCGCGGGGGGGCCGCCGGTCGCGGTGCTCTGCAACTTCACGCCCATTCCGCGGGTTGACACGCTGATCGGCCTGCCGCGGGCCGGAATCTGGCGGGAGGTGCTGAACACGGATGCCGAGGAATACGGCGGATCAGGCCTGGGCAATCTCGGCCTCGTGACCGCCGTCGCGGAGCCTGCGCTGAATCAGCCCGCCTCGGCGAAAGTGCTTCTGCCCCCACTCGCCACCATCTATCTCGTGCCTGAAGCTTGGGAGACGCCGAACGCGCCCCCGGAGGAACCGCATGCCTGACCGCGCATCACAGCGTTATGACCGAAGGCGCGAAGGCGCCGGAGGTCTGAATCACGCAAGGCAAACGGCCAAACCATGATGGGTGAGCGAATGCGAACGCATCATGATCTCGCGCCTGCGCCGCTTGCCCGTACCGCCATGGCCTTCGTGCTGGCCGGCGGACGCGGCTCCCGCCTCATGGAACTCACCGACAAGCGCGCGAAGCCCGCGGTCTTCTTCGGCGGCAAGTCGCGCATCGTGGACTTCGCGCTGTCCAACGCCATCAACTCCGGTATCCGGCGCGTCGCGGTCGCGACGCAGTACAAGGCGCACAGCCTGATCCGCCATCTCCAGCGCGGCTGGAATTTTCTCCGACATGAGCGGAACGAGAGCTTCGACATCCTGCCGGCCAGCCAGCGCGTGTCCGAGCATTCCTGGTATCTCGGCACGGCCGATGCGGTGTTCCAGAACATCGACATCATCGAGGACCTGGCGCCGCAGCACATGGTCATCCTGGCCGGCGACCACATCTACAAGATGGACTACGAGCGCATGCTCCAGCAGCATGTGGAGCAGGGCGCGGACTGCACCGTCTCCTGCATGGCGGTGCCGCGCATGGAGGCGACGGGCTTTGGCGTGATCCATGTGGATTCGGACGCCTGGGTCGTGGATTTCGTCGAGAAGCCCAAGGATCCGCCCGGCATCCCCGACCGGCCGGACCTCGCGCTGGCCTCCATGGGCATCTACGTCTTCGAGACGAAGTTCCTGGTCGAGCAGCTGAAGCGCGACGCGGCGGACCCGAACTCCAGCCGCGACTTCGGCAAGGACATCATCCCCTGGCTCGTGCGGAACGGCCGGGTGGCCGCGCATCGCTTCGAGCGGAGCTGCGTGCGCTCCAGCCAGGAATTCGCGCCCTACTGGCGCGACGTCGGCACGGTGGACGCCTATTGGGAGGCCAATATCGACCTCACCGACATCATCCCGCCGCTCGATCTCTTCGATAAGGCCTGGCCGATCTGGACCTATGGCGAGGTCGTGCCGCCGGCGAAGTTCGTCCATGACGAGATCGGCCGTCGCGGCGAGGCCATCTCCTCGCTGGTGTCCGGCGGCTGCATCGTCTCCGGCGCCTCGGCGCATCGCTCGCTGCTCTTCACCGGCGTCCACCTGCACTCCTATGCCAGGGTGGAGGGCGCGGTGCTGCTGCCGGACGTCGATGTCGGCCGTGGCGCGCGGCTGGCGAATGTCGTGGTCGACCGCGGCGTGCGCATCCCTGAAGGCATGGTCGTCGGCGAGGATCCGGAGCTCGACCGCCAGCGCTTCCGCGTCTCCGAGAAAGGGGTCTGCCTCATCACCCAGGCGATGCTCGACCGCCTGGCATGAGCGGCGCTGCAAAGAAGGCCACCGCGAGGCCCGCGGCGCCGCTGCGGGTGCTGGCCGTCGCCTCCGAGGGCTTCCCCTTCGTCAAGACCGGCGGCCTCGCCGATGTGGTGGGGGCGCTGCCCGGCGCGCTGGCCTCCGAGGGCATCGCCGTCACCACGCTGCTGCCCGGCTATCCCGCGGTGATGGGCGCGCTCGGCCCCGTCGAGGCGAGCGAGCCGGTCGCGGATGTCTTCGGCGCGCCCGCCCGCCTCGTCCGCGCCAGAGCCGCGGGACGCGACCTGCTGGTGCTCGACGCCCCGCATTTCTTCGCCCGCTCCGGCTCACCCTACCTCGCGCCCACCGGCGGCGACTGGCCGGACAACGCCATGCGCTTCGCCGCCCTCGGCCGCGCGGCCGCGCAGGCGGCGCAGGGCGTCGGCGGGATGGCCGGCTTCGACGCGGTGCACGCGCATGACTGGCAGGCGGGGCTGGCGCCGGCCTATCTGCGCTTCGCGGGATCGAGCGTGCCCACGCTCTTCACCATTCACAACCTCGCCTTCCAGGGGCAGTTCCCGGCCAATGTCTTCGGTCTGCTGGGCCTGCCGCCGGAGGCCTTCCGCACCGCCGGTCTCGAGTATTTCGGCATGGTCGGCTACCTCAAATCCGGCATCTGGTTCGCCGACCGCGTCTCCACCGTCTCGCCCGGCTACGCGGCCGAGATCCGCACGCCGCAATGGGGCATGGGGCTCGACGGGCTGCTGCGCGGCCGCGGCGCGGCGCTCGGCGGCATCCTGAACGGGCTCGACACCTCGGAGTGGGACCCCGCCGCCGATCCCCATCTGCCCGTGCGCTATACGGAGAAGACGGTCGGCGCGCGGGCCGCGAACAAGGCCGAGCTGCAGGCGCGCATGGGCCTGGCCGTCGCGCCCGACGCACCGCTCTTCGCCTTCATCGGCCGGCTCGCCTGGCAGAAGGGCGTGGACCTGATCCTGGAGGCGCTGCCGGCCATCCTCGACCATGGCGGGCAGCTCGCCATCCTCGGCAGCGGCGAGCCCGCGCTGGAGGAGCGCGTCCACGGCGCGACCGGCGCGCAGCTCGGCCGCGTCGGCAGCTTCATCGGCTTCGACGAGGGCTTCGCGCGCCTCTGCTACGGCGGCGCGGACTTCATCCTGATGCCCTCCCGCTTCGAGCCCTGCGGCCTCGGCCAGCTCTGCGCGCTGCGCTACGGCGCGCCGCCGGTCGTGGCGCATGTGGGCGGGCTGGCTGATACCGTGGTGGACGCGAACGAGATGGCTCTGGCCTCGGGCGTGGGGACGGGATTCAACTTCGCGCCGGTCTCGCAGGAGATGCTGGCCTCGGCGATCGAACGGGCGATCGCGCTGTACCGCGATCCCGCGCTGATGCGGCGGGTGCAGGCCAATGCCATGGCGCAGGACGTGTCCTGGAAGCGATCCGCGACGAAATATGCGGCGGCGTTCCGGGGGATGGTGGCGGCGCGTGGCTGAGAAGACCGGATGCGAGGGGGCTTTGCCCCGCTCTCCCCACCAGGGTGAACATGTATGTTCACCGTTTCCTGGACCTTCATCACATCCATGCTGGCACTAGGCGTCACGCCGGCCGGCGACGGGGTGGATGTCGCCGTTCCGGCGCCGGGCGCCACGCGCCTGCTCTTCTGCGTCTTCGAAGAAGGCCGGGAAACCGCGCGCCATCCGCTGCCGAACCGGCGCGGCGACGTCTTCTACGGACACATCGCCGGCATCGCGCCCGGCACCTGCTACGGCCTGCGCGCCGAAGGGCCCTGGGAGCGTCGCTTCAACCCACAGAAACTGCTGCTCGACCCCTGGGCGCGCGCCCTCGAAGGCGTGCTGCGCACCCACCCCACCGCCTTCGACACCGGCGAGGCGCCGGACCCCGCCGACAGCGGGCCGCATCTGGTCCGCGCCATGGTGCAGGCCCCGCTGCCGCCGCAGGACTGGCGCCCCCTGCCCGCCCGCCCGGACATCGTCTACGAGCTGCACGTCCGCGGCTTCACGAAGCAGCACCCCGGCATTCCCGAACCCCTCCGTGGCACCTTCGCCGGCCTCGCGCATCCGGCCGCGATCGCGCACCTCACCCGGCTCGGCGTCACCATGGTCGAGCTGCTGCCGACCGCCTCCTGGGTGGATGAGCGGCATCTCGGCCCGCTCGGGCTGACCAACTACTGGGGCTACAACACGGTCTGCTGGCTCGTGCCCGATCCGCGACTCGCGCCCGGCGGCATGGCGGAGGTCCGCACGGCCGTGGCCGCCCTGCGTGCCGCCGGCATCGGCGTGATCCTCGACATCGTGCTGAACCACAGCGGCGAGGGCGACGCGCTCGGCCCGACGCTGAGCCTGCGCGGCCTCGGCAACGGCGCCTGGTACCGGCTCCACGCCGGCGGCTATGTGGACGACACCGGCACCGGCAACACCATGGCCCTCGACCAGCCCTGGCCGCTGCGCCTCGCCATGGACGCCATGCGCCATTGGGCCGAGCAGGCCGGCGTGGACGGCTTTCGCCTGGACCTCGCGACCACGCTCGGGCGCCGACCGGAGGGGTTCGACCCTCATGCGCCGCTGCTTGCCGCCATGCGGCAGGACCCGATCCTGCGCACACGCCGCATCATCGCCGAGCCCTGGGATCTCGGCCCGGACGGCTACCGGCTCGGCCATTTCCCCCACGGCTGGCCGGAGTGGAACGACAAGTTCCGCGACGACGTCCGCCGCTTCTGGCGCGGCGCGGAAAGCGGGCGGCTCGGCCCGCTGGCGACACGCCTCGCCGGCTCCACCGATGTTTTCTCCGGGCGCGTGGCGGACAGCCTGAACTTCGTCACCGCGCATGACGGTTTTTCGCTCCGCGACCTCGTCAGCTACGAGCACCGCCACAACCTCGCGAATGGCGAGGAGAACCGCGACGGGAGCGCCGAGAACAACTCCTGGAACCACGGCGTCGAGGGGCCGAGCGACGATCCCGCCATCCAGGCGCGCCGGGTCGGCGACGTGCGCGCCCTGCTAGCCATGCTGCTCGGCGCGCGCGGCCTGCCCATGATCTCCATGGGCGACGAGGCCGGCCGCAGCCAGGGCGGCAACAACAATGCCTATGCGCAGGACAACGCGACCTCCTGGTTCGACTGGGCGGGGATGGATCAGGGCCTCGTGGATTTCACCGCGCGGCTGGTCGCGGCCCGCAAGGCGCATCCCGCGCTGCACGCCCCCGTCGCCCTGACCGGCGGGCCCGTGGACGAGACCGGCCTGCCCGACGTCGCTTGGCTGCATGCCGACGGCCGCGCCATCGCCCCCTCCGAATGGGAGCATGCCCGCTGTCTCGTCGCGCTGCTCTACGCCGGGGGCGACCGCGTGCTTCTGGCCTGCAACGGCGGCGACCACGCGCTGGCGCTGCACCTGCCCTCGCCGCGCTGGGGCTTCGGCTGGACGCTGCTCGCCGACAGCGCCAGATCCGGGGCCGATGCGATCGGCGACCTGGCGCCGCGCTCCGTCCTCCTGCTGACCGAGGCGCCGGTGCGGACACGCCCCGCGGGGGCTGCTGATCCGGCTCTGCTGACGCAACTGGCCATGGCCGCCGGCCTCGCGCCCCTCTGGCAAGACCTGCAGGGGCGCGAGCACCGGGTGCCCGAGGCCACGCTGCGGCACATCCTCGGCACCCTCGGCCTGCCCGCGGAGACGGCCGCCCAGGCCCGCGACAGCCTCGCGCGCCGGCGCCGGCGTCCGCCGCTGCCCCTGCATCTCGCCACCCAGGCCGGGATGCCGACGAGCCTCGCCCTCCGTGACGGGCTTCCCGCCCGGCTGGAACTGCAGCTGGCGCTGGAGGGCGGCGGCACGCGTGAGCTGGTCCTGACCCCGGAAGGCGGCCGCGCCACGCTGCCGCCCCTGCCCCTCGGCCGTCACGAGCTGCGCTTCCGCGACACGCTCTGCCGCATCACCGCCGCGCCGCCCTCCTGCTTCCTGCCGCCCTCGATGGAGGCCGGGCAACGCCGGTACGGCGTCACCGCGCAGACCTACGCGCTGCGCCACGCCGCCGACCAGGGCATGGGCGACTTCACCGCCGTCGCCGAGTTGGCCCGCCGCGCGGGGGCCGAGGGCGCGGCCTGGCTCGGCATCAGCCCGCCGCATGCGCTGCATCCCACCACCCGCGAACGCGCCAGCCCCTACCAGCCCTCCGATCGCCGTTTCCTGGAGCCGATGCTGATCGACGTGTCGCGCCTCGGTGGTGCGGAGGATTTCTCCGCCCTCCGAAAGCCCGATTGGGTGGACTACCCCGCCGTCTGGCAGGCCAAGCGCCGCGTGCTGCACGCTGCCTGGACACGCTTCGACCGCGCCCATCCGGCCTTTGCCGGCTTCCGCGCCGAGGGTGGCCCAGCCCTGGAGCGCTTCGCCGCCTTCAACGCCCTGGCCGAGCGCGCCGGGCACAGCGACATCAGCCGCTGGCCCGCCGGCCTGCGCCACGGGCGCGACGCGGGCGTGGAAAAATTCTGCGCGCAGGAGGCCGATTCCGTCGGCTTCCACGCCTGGCTGCAGTTCCTCGCCGACCGCCAGATGGCGGAGGCCGCCGCGGCCGGCGCCGGCCTCTACCGCGACCTCGCCGTCGGCACCGCGCCGGACGGGGCGGAGTTCTGGTCCGGCGACGCGGATTTCCTGCCCGGCCTCTCCATCGGCGCGCCGCCCGATCCGCTGGGCCCGCTCGGCCAGGTCTGGGGCGTGCCCCCGCCCGATCCCATCGCCTCCGAGGCCAGCGGCCATGCCGGCTTTGCCGCGCTCATCCGCGCCAACATGCGCCATGCAGCGGCACTGCGGATCGACCATGTGCTCGGGCTGAAGCGGCTCTTCCTGGTGCCGGACGGCGCACCGGCGGCCGAGGGCTGCTACCTCGACCAGCCCTTTCATCCCTGGCTTGGCGAGGTCGCGCTGGAATCGCATCGCGCCGCCTGCGCCGTGGTGGGCGAGGATCTCGGCACCGTTCCGCACGGGTTGCGCGAGGCGCTGCACGAGGCGTGCGCCCTTTCCTACCGGGTGCTCTGGTTCGAGCGCGACGGCCAGGAATTCCGCCGGCCGGAGCATTACCCGCCGCTCGCCGCCGCCTGCGTCTCCACCCACGACCTGCCGACCCTGGCCGGCTGGTGGGAATCCGCCGACATCGCCGAGCGGGAGGCGCTGGGCCTGCTCGGCGCCGCGGAGGCGGATGCGGCGCGCGCCGCCCGTCTGGCCGAGCGCGAAGCCCTCTTCACCGCCCTGCGCGAGGCCGGGATGGAGATCCCGGAGACCACCGACGGCCCCCTGCCGCCGGAGCTGGCCGGCGCCATCCACGCCTATGTCGCGGCCACGCCCTCGCTCATGCTGCTGGTCCAGGCCGAGGATCTCGCCGGCGAGCGGGTGGCCGTGAACCTCCCCGGCACCGATCGCGAGCGCCCCAACTGGCGCCACCGTGTCGCGCTGGACGCCGAGGGCATCTTCGCGACACCCGTGGCGCGGGCCGTCCTGGTGGGGCTCGCCGGGCGGCGCTGAATTGCGCTTGGCCGAAACATGGACAAAACTCCATTCCATGATCGATCATTTTTCCGTCGTGCCGCACCTCATCGCGCTGGGCATCGCCTATGCGCTGGCCATCCCGATCGGCTGGGACCGCGAGCGCGCCGAGCGCAGCGCCGGCCTGCGCACCTTCCCCCTCGTGGCCCTGGCCGCCTGCGGCTTCATCCAGGCGACCGAGGGCGCGATGGCGACGCATCCCGAGGGCGCGGCCCGCATCATCGAGGGCATCATCACCGGCATCGGCTTCATCGGCGGCGGCGCGATCATCAAGCACGGCACCTCGGTCTTCGGCACGGCCACGGCGGCGAGCCTCTGGGCCACGGGCGCGGTCGGCGTCTCCGTCGGCCTCGGCGTCTACGACGTGGCGGTGGTGATCAGCGTGATGACCTTCCTCACCCTGCGCTTCCTCGTGCCGCTGAAGAGCGAGGGCACGGAGCTGAAGCGATGATGCTCTGGATCGCCGGCGGGCTCGGGCTGCTCGCGACGGCGATGCTCCTCCGCCTGCCACGCGGCGCGAAGGAAGGCGAGGACGGCGAGCTTCCCCTCTATGCCCATGCCAAGGACCGCCGCCCCTTCGGCGAGGCCATGGCCCGCCGCATGTGGCAGCGCGTGATGGACAGCGAGACGGGTTACGGCATCGTCCCGAACGGGCACCGCGACTATTGCGGCCACGGTCTCGCGCGGGTCGGGCGGCGGGTCGTGCTCTGCACCGTGTATGACGGCTGGCCGCGCAGCGAGGAGCCGATCGCGAGTTGGGACGACGAGGAGGAGTTCGTCGCCTTCTTCGCCCGCCAGAGCAACTACACCACCAACGGCTACGATCGCTCGGAGCCGTTCTTCTTCACCGAGGACACATGGGCGCTGGCCAATCAGCGCCTGACGCGCGAGGCGGTCCGGCGCGTGCTGGACGCGCCGCTGCGCCGTGAGGACCAGGGCTGACCCGCCGCGTTCAGCCCGCCTTCAGGATCCGCCCCGCCACCGCGTCCAGCTTGCGCAATAGCTGCGGGTCGCGCTTCTCCGGCGCCGTGATGATCGCATGGTCCAGCGCGCGGTCGCATCCCGCGGGGCAAGGCCCGCGCGGCGCGCCGATCCTGGGGATCAGCGACTTCACCAGCGCCTTCGCCTTGTCGGCATTGGAGAAGAGCACCTTCACCACCTGGTCGACGGTGACGTGGTCATGGTCCGGGTGCCAGCAGTCGAAGTCAGTGACCATGGCGACGCTCGCGTAGCAGAGCTCCGCCTCGCGGGCGAGCTTGGCCTCGGGCATGTTGGTCATGCCGATCACATGGCAGCCCCATTGCCGGTAGAGCAGGCTCTCCGCCTTGGTGCTGAACTGCGGGCCTTCCATGACGAGGTAGGTGCCGCCGCGCGTCATGGGCAGGCCGAGCTCCTTGCCGGATTCCTCGATGGCGTCCGACAGGCGCGGGCAGGTCGGATGGGCGACGCTCACATGCGCCACGCAGCCCGTCCCGAAGAAGGACTTTTCCCGGGCGAAGGTGCGGTCGATGAACTGGTCGACGATCACGAAATGGCCCGGCGGCAGGTTCTCCTGCAGCGAGCCCACGGCCGAGAGCGAGATCACGTCCGTCACGCCCGAGCGCTTCAGCGCGTCGATATTGGCCCGGAAGTTGAGCGCGGAGGGCGGCGTCGGATGGCCGCGGCCATGGCGCGGCAGGAAGACGCATTTGATGCCGGCGAGGCGGCCGAAGAGCAGGTCGTCCGAGGGCTCGCCCCAGGGGGTGAAGACGCGGCGCCACTCCCGGTCCTCCAGGCCGTCGATGTCATAGAGGCCGGAGCCGCCGATGAGGCCGATCACGGGTTCCACCGTCTCGCTCACGCTGGGGGTCTCGCTCACGCTGGGATTCTCCAAATGCGAAGGGGGACGCCGGAAGCGTCCCCCTGTGGTCTAGATCAGATGCCGGTCCGGCAAAATCACCAGGTCGATGATAGCGCCATGACGCTCAAGCGGCTTGCAGCCGCCTGCCTTCAGTGCGCGTCGGCCCAGATCTTCCGCTTCGTCATATAGGCAAGCACGCCCAGGATGCCGAGGAAGATCAGGATCTTCACGCCCAGCGCGCGCCGCACCTCGAGCTCGGGCTCGGCGGCCCAGGCCAGGAAGGTGGAGACGTCGCGCGCCATCGCGTCCACGGTGTTGGACGCGCCATGGCCGAAATCCACCTGCCCGTCGCTGAGCGGCGGCGCCATCGCGATCTGATGGCCGGGAAAATACTGGTTGTAGTGCATCCCCTCCATGACCGTGACGCCTGCCGGCGGGTCGACATAGCCGGTCAGCAACGCGTGGATGTAGTCCGCCCCGCCCTCGCGCGCCTTGGTGATCACCGAGAGGTCCGGCGGCAGCGCGCCGCCATTGGCAAAGCGCGCGGCATTGTCGTTCGGGAAGGGCCGGCGGAAGTGGTCGGAGATGCGGCCGGGGCGCTCGAACATCTGGCCCTCGTCGTTGGGGCCGTCGGTGATCTGGAAGCTCGCCGCGATGTTGCGGACCTGGTCGGCGCTCAGCCCAAGGTCGGTGAGGTTGCGGTAGAACATCTGCCGCATCGAGTGGCAGTTGGAGCAGACCTCCTTGTAGACCTGGAAGCCGCGCTGCGCGGCCGCACGATCGAAGGTGCCGAAGACGCGGTTGAAGCTGAAGCCGGCATCGGGCGGCTCCGGCGTGGCGTGGGAGTCATCCGCCGCGAAGGCGGGCGCCGCGCCGAGAAGCCCGGCCCCGAGGAGAAGGGCGCCGAGGAGAAGGGCGCCGAGGAGAAGGGCCTGGATCTTGCGCATGGTTCAGGCCTTTTCCATCGGCTTGGCAGTGGCACCGCCCGGGAGGGGGCCGCCCCCCAGGGCCTTCTTGCCGAGCACCGCCACGGCGATGCTCTCGGGCAGCGGCAGCGGGCGCTCGAAGCGGCCGAGCAGCGGCAGGGCGACCAGGAAGTAGGCGAAGTAGAGCATGGTCGCGATCTGGCTGATGAAGACGTAGGGCTGCTCCGCCGGCTTCCCGCCGCACCACATCAGGACGAAGAAGTTGATCGTCCAGAGCAGGAACAGGATGCGGGTGAAGGGCCGGAAGCGCAGCGAGCGGACCTTCGAGCTGTCGAGCCAAGGCAGCACGAAGAGCAGCAGGATGGAGCCGCCCATCAGCGCCACGCCGCCGAGCTTGTCCGGCACCGCGCGGAGGATCGCGTAGAAGGGCAGGAAGTACCACTCCGGCACGATGTGCGGCGGCGTCACCAGCGGGTTCGCCGGGATGTAGTTGTCCGCGTGCCCCAGGTAGTTCGGCGCAAAGAAGACCAGCACCGCGAAGACCATCAGGTACACGACCATCCCGACGCTGTCCTTGATCGTGTAGTAGGGATGGAAGGGCAGCGTGTCCTGCGGGCCCTTGGGCTCGATGCCCAGCGGGTTGTTCGAGCCCGTGATGTGCAGGGCCGCGATGTGCAGGAACACCACGCCCGTGATCACGAAGGGCAACAGGTAGTGCAGCGAGAAGAAGCGGTTCAGCGTCGGGTTGTCGACCGAGAAGCCACCCCAGAGGTAGGTCACGATGGTCTCGCCGACCAGCGGGATGGCGCTGAAGAGATTGGTGATGACGGTGGCGCCCCAGAAGGACATCTGGCCCCAGGGCAGCACGTAGCCCATGAAGGCGGTGGCCATCATCAGCAGGAAGATCACCACGCCCAGCATCCAGAGCAGCTCGCGCGGCGCCTTGAAGGAGCCGTAGTACATGCCGCGCCAGATGTGGATGTAGACCACGATGAAGAACATCGAGGCGCCGTTGGCGTGGATGTAGCGGATCAGCCAGCCGTAGTTCACGTCGCGCATGATGCGCTCGACGCTGTCGAAGGCCATGGTGACGTGCGGCGTGTAGTGCATCGCGAGCACGATGCCGGTCACGATCATGATCACCAGGTTGACCATGGCGAGCGCGCCGAAGTTCCAGAAGTAGTTGAAGTTCCGCGGCGTCGGGAAGACGCCGTATTCCTTCTGCATCATGGTGAACACCGGCATGCGCTGGTCGACCCAGCGGATGACGGGGTTCGTGAACTGAGAGTCGTGCAGGCCACCGGCCATGTTGCTCGTCCTCTAGAAGTTGCGGCGTGGGCGGCGCGGCGTCATGCCGGTCGCCCGGACTCAATCAGCCGATGCGAACGGCGCGGTCGGAGGTGAAGGTGTAGCCCGGCACCAGCAGGTTCAGCGGAGCCGGACCCTTCCGGACGCGCGCCGAGGTGTCGTAGTGGCTGCCGTGGCAGGGGCAGAACCACCCGCCGTAGTCGCCCTTCGGGTCGGTCGGCTTCTGGCCGAGCGGGATGCAGCCCAGATGGGTGCAGACACCGACGACGATGAGCCAGGGCGCGCGCTGCACGCGGGATTCGTCGGTCGCGGGATCCTTGAGCTCGCTCATCGGCACGGCGCGGGCGGCGGCGATCTCCTCCTCCGTCCGGTGGCGCACGAAGACCGGCTTGCCGCGCCACACGACGGTGACGGCCTGGCCGACCGCGATCGGGCCGATATCGACTTCGGTGCTGGCCAGCGCGAGCACATCGCGGGCCGGGGCGAGCTGGGAGATGAAGGGCCAGATGATGGCGCCGGTGCCCACCGCGGCGAAGGCCGCGGCCGAGAGCTTGAGGAAGTCCCGCTTGGTCGAGCCCGGGTGGTCCCCGTGCGTCCCAGGCGTTGCCAGCGCGTCAGCCATTCAGGTCACCTCTCTGCCCATCCGTCGAACTGCGGATGAAACCCTTGATCCCCGGGGCTTTAGGCACGCGTCGCCCTGGCTCCGGAGGCCTCCGTGCCTATTACGGTCGGTTTGGGAATGTGGCAACCGCGCCGCGGCTTAAGAACGCGCAATTGGCTCCGTGGCTTGGCGTTGTCACGGTCATGCAAAGGCCATCCTGCCCGTTGACCGGGCGGGGCCGCCGATTCGTTGCGCAATCGCCCCCTCGCCTCCGTCGGCGCCCGATGCGATAGGCTCGCAACATCATGACCAAGCCCCCCCTGCCCCCCCTGGCCCATCCCCTCGCCGGCGCCGCCGAGGCGTGGTTCACGCAGCTTCGCGACCGGCTCTGCGCCGCCTTCGAATCGAACGAGGACGCGCTGGAATCCGGCCCGCATGCCGGGCTGCCGGCCGGCCGCTTCACCTATACGACCTGGCAGCGGCCGGAGGGCGGCGGCGGCACCATGGGCGTGATGCGCGGCCGGGTCTTCGAGAAGGTCGGCGTCAACATCTCGACCGTGCATGGCGAGTTCTCGCCCGAGTTCCGCGCACAGATCCCGGGCGCCGAGGAAGACCCGCGCTTCCTGGCGACGGGCGTCTCGCTGGTGGCGCATCCGCGCTCGCCCCGCGTGCCGACGGCGCACATGAACACGCGCTTCATCGTGACGAAAAAGGCATGGTTCGGCGGCGGCGGGGACATCACGCCGATGAACGTAACGGCGCCGGAGAGCCTCGAGGACGCGGCCTTCTTCCACGCCGCCTTCCAGCGCGCCTGCGACGCGCATGACCCGACCTACTACGAACGCTTCAAGAAATGGTGCGACGAGTACTTCTACCTGCCACACCGCAAGGAGACGCGCGGCCTGGGCGGCATCTTCTACGACTGGCTGGGGGACCGGACGCCAGGGCACGGCGTCGAGGCGGATTTCGCCTTCACCAGGGATGTCGGCCTCGCCTTCCTGGAGGCCTATCCGGCCATCGTCACGAAGCGGATGCACGAGGAATGGACGCCGGAAGAGCGGCAGCACCAGCTCCTGCGCCGCGGCCGCTACGTGGAATTCAACCTGCTGCACGACCGGGGCACGGTCTTCGGGCTGAAGACAGGCGGCAATGTCGAGGCGATCCTCATGTCCCTGCCGCCGGAGGCGGCCTGGTCATAGCCCTCACCGCCGGAGGCAGCCTGGCAGGCTCAGCGCACGGTCCCGCGCATATAGCGCCGCTCGGGCCGGTAGCCGAGCCAGCGGCGGAGCCTGCTCATGAAACTTGCGAACATCGCCGGAAGTCCTCTTCGTCTGCCGGGCTCCTTTCTGGTGCTGCGTTGCGGCAGGCCTTGGCCCGCTCCGAGGCGATTTTGTGGCAGGCGAGGTTAACAAAGGATAGACGCCGAGAATCATGGGATTTTCACGGAACTCCGGCGCCCGCGGCGCGTTTGGCTTGCGCGACCACCCCCAACCCGGAGAACCCCCATGGCCAAGGCCAAGTCCATCGAGGACCTGTTCCACGACACGCTCAAGGACATCTACTACGCCGAGCGCAAGATCCTGAAGACGCTGCCCAAGATGTCCCGCGCCGCGCAGTCCTCCGAGCTCAAGGCGGCCTTCGACAAGCACAAGATGCAGACCGAGGGCCAGATCGAGCGTCTGCAGCAGGTCTTCGAGATCATCGGCAAGCGCGCCCAGGGCAAGACCTGTGACGCCATCGAGGGCATCGTCGCCGAGGGCGAGGAGATCATCGAGGAATACGGCGGCACGCCGGCCGTCGATGCGGGCCTCATCTCCTCGGCGCAGGCCGTCGAGCATTATGAGATCACCCGTTACGGCACCCTGAAGCGGTGGGCCCAGGTCTGTGGCTACACGGACGCCGTCGCCCTGCTCGACGAGACGCTGCAGGAAGAGAGCCAGACCGACACGGACCTCACGGCGCTGGCCGATTCGGGCGCCAACGAGATGGCCAAAGCGGCCTGACGCCGACCGGGATGGCGGCGCAACGACCGCCATCCCCCCTCGCCCTCGCGCGCGTGATGCTTCATCCTCGGCGGCAAGATCAACACGTCCGAGGAATTCTGCATGAGCACCCGCCGCAATCTCCTGGCCGCCGGACTCTTCGCGCCGGCCATCGTCTCCGGCGCCCACGCGCAGTCCGCCTGGCCCGACCGTCCCGTCCGCATGATCGTGCCCTGGCCTCCCGGCGGCAGCACCGACGTGCTGGCGCGCCTCGTCGCCGAGCAGCTGTCCACCCGACTAGGCCAGTCCTTCGTGATCGAGAACCGGCCCGGCGCCGGCGGCAACATCGGCGCCGACGCCCTCGCGAAGAGCACGCCCGACGGCTACACCATGGCCCCGCTGACGCTCGGCGTCTGGTCCATCGCTAACTACCTCTACAGCCGGCTGCCCTTCGACTGGGACAAGGACTTCCAGGCGATCTCCATGCACTGGGAGCTGCCGAACGTCGTCGTCGCGCCGGCGGCCTTCGTGCCGGCCACCAACCTGCGCGAGTTCATCGAATGGGGCCGCGCCCGCCGCCAGGGCGTGAGCTTCGGCAGCCCGGGCGTGGGCACGACGGCGCAGCTCTGCGGCGCGCTCTTCTGCAACCGGCAGCAGCTCGACGGGCAGCACGTGCCCTTCCGCGGCGCGGCCCAGATCATCCCGGCGATGCTCTCCGGCGACCTGACCTTCGCGATCGACAACCTCGCGAGCTACGTGCCGGTGATCCAGGAGGGCCGCATGCGCGCCTTCGCGGTGACCAGCGCCGAGCGCCACCCCGCACTGCCTGACGTGCCCACCATGGCCGAGGCCGGCGTGCCGGACTTCGTGGTGACCTCCTGGTGCGCCATGGCCTTCCCGGCGGGTGTGCCGCGGCCGATCATCGACAAGGCCTCGGCCGCGATGCAGGCGATCGCCGCCGATCCCGAGGTGAAGGCGCGCTTCCTGCGCACCGGCGCCCAGGCGGTGGGCTCGCCGCCCGAGGCGGTGATGCAGCGCGCGCTGCGCGAGCGGCCGGTCTGGCAGGAGATGGTGCGGATCGCGGGCGCACGGCTGGACTGACGCGCTTCAGCCAGCCGACCTCCGAGCAGGCCGGTCGCGAAGGCGACGAGGCTCGCTCCCCGCGGGGGGCCGTCATTCGAGAATCCAGGAGAAGGCGAGCGCATACAGGACACAGGCCAGGACGATGGCGGCATAGGGCAGGCAAGCCGTGAACCGGCCGCTCAGACCGCCTTTGAAACGCCTGATATCCTCGCGCGCCGTCATCTCGCGGAATTCGTCTTGATCTTCCGTTTGCAGCATTGCCGTCGTCCGAGGGTTCCCGCCGATTATACAGCAGTTATAAGTCTTGTTAATGAAGTAACCGGCGCTCTGCTGCGGCCTGCGTCCTCGTGGGGCAACCGCGACGACGGCCGATCGGCGAACCCTTGAGAAAGCGCGATTTACGCGACAACTTAGCGGCCTGTTTCCGAGGTCCATTTTCATGAAGTCACGCGCCGCCATCGCCTTCGAGGCCGGAAAGCCTCTCACCATCGGAGAGGTCGACATCTCCGGCCCCATGGCCGGCGAGGTCCTGGTCGAGGTCATGGCCACCGGCATCTGCCACACCGACGCCTACACCCTCTCCGGCGCCGATCCGGAAGGTCTCTTCCCCGCGATCCTCGGCCATGAGGGCGCGGGCATCGTGCGCGAGGTGGGCCTGGGCGTGACCTCGCTGAAGCCCGGCGACCATGTGATTCCGCTCTACACGCCGGAATGCCGGCAGTGCAAAACCTGCCTCAGCCAGCGCAGCAACCTCTGCACGGCGATCCGCGCGACCCAGGGCAAGGGCGTGATGCCCGACGGCACCAGCCGCTTCCGCTGCGAGGGCACGGAGGTGATGCACTACATGGGCTGCTCGACCTTCGCGAACTTCACGGTGCTGCCGGAGATCGCCCTGGCCAAGGTCCGCGAGGACGCGCCCTTCGAGAAGATCTGCTACATCGGCTGCGGCGTGACGACGGGCATCGGCGCCGTCATCAACACGGCGAAGGTCTGGCCGGGCGCGAATGTCGCGGTTTTCGGGCTCGGCGGCATCGGGCTCAACGTGATCCAGGGCGCGCGGATGGTGGGCGCGGACAGGATCATCGGCGTCGACATCAACCCGGCCCGGCAGGAAATGGCCCGCCGATTCGGCATGACCCATTTCGTGAATCCGGATGAGGTCGGGCGCGACAAGGTGGTGCAGGCCATCCAGGATCTCACCGACGGCGGCGCCGATTTCAGCTTCGAGTGCATCGGCAACACCAACATCATGCGCCAGGCGCTGGAATGCACGCATCGCGGCTGGGGGACGTCCATCATCATCGGCGTGGCCGCCTCCGGCCAGGAGATCTCGACGCGGCCCTTCCAGCTCGTCACCGGGCGGAACTGGCGCGGCACGGCTTTCGGCGGCGCCCGCGGCCGGACGGACGTGCCGAAGATCGTCGACTGGTACATGCAGGGAAAGATCGAGATCGACCCGCTGATCACCCATGTCCTGCCGCTCGAGAAGATCAACGAGGGCTTCGACCTCATGCATGCCGGCGAGAGCATCCGGAGCGTGGTGGTTTTCTAGCGCCCGCAAGCGCCGGGCGGCGGCTTCGCCGCGCCACTGGAGCGCCGGGCCATAAGTTGGTTGGGCGGCGTCGGCCGCCTTGCGGCCGAATCCTCCGCAGGCGCGCAAGTCATGGCCCTGTTTTGCCCGCCGGAAGCGGCCCCTTTGCCTGAGCCGTTGCCTTCTCCCTCCGGGGCGTCCACATCGCGCCGCATGACCACCTGGATCAACTCGCTCTTCGTGGACCACGCCTTCCTGCGGCTCGGCTGGCGCAACTGGGGCGTGGTCGAGAGCGGGCGCCTCTACCGCTCCAATCACCCCCTGCCCTGGCAGCTCGCCGAGGCGGCGCGGCGGCACGGAATCCGCAGCGTCATCAACCTGCGCGGCCACCGGACGGATTGCGGCTCGGACGCGCTGGGCCGCGCGGAGGCGGCGCGGCTCGGCCTCGTCCACGCCGACCAGCCCTTCGAAAGCCGCGGCGCCCCGCACAAGGACCGGCTGCTGCGGCTGATCCAGCTCTACCGCAGCCTGCCCGAGCCCATCCTGATCCACTGCAAGTCGGGCGCGGACCGGACCGGCCTCGCCGCCGGCGTCTGGCACCTGATCCGGGGGCGCGACGCGGCGACCGCGGCCGGCGAGCTCTCGCTGCGCCACGGCCATGTCGCGGCGGCCAAGACCGGCATCCTCGACACCTTCTTCGCCGCCTATGCCGAGGCGGAGTCGCGCGGGCTCGCCTTCGAGCCCTGGCTGGCGACGGATTACGACGAGGCGGCGCTGCGCGCCTTCTTCCGGCCGCGACCGGTGGCGAGCTGGTTCACCGACAAGGTGCTGCGGCGGGAATAGGCAACCGAATCGGGGCTGGCGACCGGATTGCCGGGAATTTCGACCGGTGGTCCGATCATTGCCGGCAGGACAGCCCGGCGCCCTGTGCCCAAAATGGCACATGCGTTATAATAGACACATCAGAGCGTGATATGAGCCGGTTACACCGGCAATCTACGCTATTCCGCCCTGCGACGTTGATGCTAGCGTCGCGCCGTCGATACATGAGGACGGGCGGACTGATCCTGCGGCCGCCAGGTCCCCGAAGATTGCAGGGCTTGGGAAGATGACACAAATGCCAAACATGAAGCCGCTTCTCGCGATGGGCGCGATGCTTGCCCTCGCCGCTTGCGAAACCGGGACCGGCGCGGGGACCGCGACTGCGACTGCGACCCCGACGGGGTTCTCCGAGATGTACCCGCTCCTCGACAACACCGGCACGATCGTCGGCTATGCGCCGCCGAGCGCCGCGCAGAACACGCCGCCCGGCACCGCCATGCGGATCAACATCAACGGCCGCGAGCAGACCGTGACCCTCGGGCCACGCGTGAGCCCGCCCACCAGCGCCGGCACGGCGGTTATCATCGGCACGCGCGGCGACGGCAGCCCGATCATCGGGCATATCGGTGCCGGCCAGGGCAGCCTGGCGCCCGGCGGCACGCCCGTCGTCACCGGTACGCGCGGCAGGGACAACCGCCCCGTCATCACCTATGTGCCCGCCGGCCAGACGGCGCCGGGCTCCGCCAACACGTCGAACCGCTAAGACAGACGCGCCCCGCAAGGGGCGCCCTTCCCGATTGGCCGTCCGCAGCCCCCGGGCTCGCGGGCGGCTTTTCGTATCTGGCCCTATCCGCCCACATGCGGGTCGGTGAGCCGCCGGTACTCCTCCAGCGCGAAGCGGTCGGTCATGCCTGCGATGTAGTCGCAGACCGTCTCCGCCGCCTGGGCCGTGCCCGCCTCCCCGGCCCGGGCGCGCCACTCGTCGGGCAACATCTGCGGCCCGCCATGCAGGAGTTGGAAGAGGATCTGCAGCGCCCGCTTGGACTTCTGCGTGGCGCGGTTCACCCGGAAATGCCGGTACATGCGCTCCATCAAGAAGGCACGGACATCGGCATTGGCGCGGGCCATCCCCTCGCTGAAGGCCACGACCGGGGCGGGGGCCAGCCGTATGTCCTGGGCGGAGGACGGCGCCAGCAGCCCGATCCGCCGGTCCGATTCCGCCGCCACGTCGTTCACCATGGCCGAGATCACGCGCCGGACCATCTCCGGCGCGGCGCGGCCCGCCGGCATGTCCGGATGCGCCGCGCGGGCCTGGGCCAGCGCGCCGCCGGGCAGCGAGAGCTCCGCCACCTCCTCCAGCCGGAAGAGCCCGGCGCGGATGCCGTCCTCCAGGTCGTGGTTGTTGTAGGCGATGTCATCGGCCAACGCGGCCACCTGCGCCTCGGCGCTGGCATGGGTCGCGAGATCCAGGTCGTGGCGCTCGTTGTACTGCACGAGGTAGGAGGCCGGGCGGCGGACCGGGCCGTTGTGCTTGGCCAGCCCCTCCAGCGTCTCCCAGGTGAGGTTGAGCCCGTCGAAGCCGGCGTAGCGCCGCTCCAGCAGGGTCACGTGCTTGAGACTCTGGGCATTGTGGTCGAAGCGGCCTCGGGGGCGCATCGCCGTGTCGAGGGCCTCCTCCCCGGCATGGCCGAAGGGCGGATGGCCGAGGTCGTGCGCCAGAGCCAGCGCCTCGGCCAGGTCCTCCTCGAGTCGCAGCCGGCGCGCCAGGCTGCGGGCGATCTGCGCGACCTCGATGCTGTGGGTCAGCCGGGTGCGGAAGTGGTCGCCCTCGTGGAAGACGAAGACCTGCGTCTTGTACTGGAGGCGGCGGAAGGCCCGGGAGTGGATGATGCGGTCGCGGTCGCGCTGCCAGGGGCTGCGCGTCGGGTCCTCCGGCTCGGCGTAGAGGCGGCCACGCGTGGAGGTCACGGCCCAAGGGGCCAGGGGACGCGCGAGATCTGGCATGGCGCAGGCGTATCAGGCGCGGGCGCCGGTGGAAATCCTGGAAGGTCAGCCCTACATTGCGAGTCCAGGAGAGTTCACCCATGCCCGACGGTGCCCACCAGATCCGCGCCTTCCTCGTGACGCCTCGCGCCGCGGAGGAGATTGCCGCCATCGCCGAACGCCAGGGGCGCCCCGGCGCCGGGCTCCGCGTGAGCGTCTCGGCGGGCGGCTGCTCCGGGCTGCAATATGGCTTCGACCTCGAGGACAAGGCCGCCGAGGACGACCTCGTGGTCACCGTCGCGGGGACGAGCGTCTATGTGGACGGCGTCTCGCTCGACTTCCTGGCGGGATCCGAGCTGGACTGGAACGAGGCGCTGATCGGCGCGCATTTCGTGGTGCGCAACCCGCAGGCGACGAGCGGCTGCGGCTGCGGGGTCAGCTTCGCGGTCTAGGCTTGTCCTGCGGGCAGGCCCCCGCCACAAGACGGCATGCGCCTCGCGACCTTCAACGTGAATTCCATCCGCCGCCGGATGCCGCATCTCGGCCGCTTCCTGGCGCGGCACGAGCCCGACCTCGTCTTCCTGCAGGAGACCAAGTGCAAGGACGAGGAGTTTCCCTCGCTCGAGGTCGAGGGCTACCGCGTCCACGCCGTCGGCCAGCACGGCGGGCGCAACGGCGTGGCCGTGGTGGGCCGCGGCGACTTCGAGGTGATCGCCCATGCGCTGCCCGGCGACGAGACCGACACCCAGGCGCGCTTCATCGCCGTGCGGAAGGACGGGGTCGTCGCGACGGGCATCTACCTGCCCAACGGCAACAGCGGCGGCGAGGACGGCATCGCCTTCAAGTGGCGCTGGATGGACCGGCTGCGCGACTGGGCCGCGTCGCGGCTCGATGACTTCGAACCGCTGGTCATCCTCGGCGACTACAATGTCTGCCCGACGGACCACGACATGGCGCCCGGGGCGCTGCCGCCGACCGACGCGCTGGTGCATCCGGAATCGCGCGCGCGCTGGCGGGCGCTGACGCATCTCGGACTGACCGACGCGCTGCTGGCGCTGCACCCGAAGGACGCGCCCTTCACCTATTGGGACTACGGCTCGGCCTTCGAGCAGAACCGCGGGTTGCGCATCGACCACGCCCTGCTCTCGGCCGAGCTGGCGGAGCGGCTGGTGAATTGCGGTGTGGACCTCACGGCGCGGTCGGAGGAAAGCCCGTCGGATCACGCGCCGGTGTGGATCGAGCTGGCTGACTGACCTGCAGCGGCCCGCCGACCGTCATGGGCGGCGTATAGCTCCAGCCCGAAGCCCAGGGAATGTAGCGCCCCGCACCCGCGGCCGGCGCGGGGTAGAGGGTGGGGTCCGGCGCGGTCACCGCCTGTCCCGGCGAGCGGGAATAATACCCGCAACCCGGCAGCATCGACACGGCCAGCAGGATCAGCGCACGCCTCATGCCGCGAGTGCAGCACGCGGCCGTGCGGCGGTCCATCAGCCGATCACGAAGCGCGCCAGCACCCAGGCCAGGAAGAAGCCTGTCGCGGCCGCGGCCGCGAGCTGCACCGGCAGGGTTGCCGTGCGGGGCCGCGCCGTGATGCGGATGGTCCGCGGCATGGGCGGGATGCGGAGGTCGTCGTAGGAGGAGAGGGTCGTGCTCATAGACATGATCGAAACACGAACAAATCATCAACGCAAGCGGAAAATTCGTGGTTTGTTCTTGCTTATCTTCCACCCTGGGCACCGGGCGCCGGCCGCATCCGCGGCCGGATTTCGGCGCCTTCCGCCCTCGCTACTCCGGCTTCCTGGCCTCCGCGCCGCCTTCCTCGCCCGGCAACGCAAACCCTGAGATCGCCTGCCACACGCGCAGCACGAAGGCGTCGTCGCGCCCGCCCTGCCCGATCGCCCGCTGCGCCACGAAGAGCTGCAGCGCCTGCGCCGCCAGCGGCACCGGCAGCGAGGCTTCCCGCGCCATCGACTCCACCAGCCCCAGATCCTTCACGAAGATGTCACCCGCCGAGAGCGGCGTGTCGTCGCCGGCCAGCACATGGGCCATCCGGTTCTTGAACATCCAGGACGCGCCCGCAGCCCCGTTCACCACGCCATAGACCGTGTGCGGATCCAGCCCCGCGCGCAGCGCCAGCGCCATGGCCTCGGCCGCCGCCGCGATGTGCACGCCGGCGAGGAGCTGGTGCACCACCTTCATGGCCGCCCCCTGCCCCGGCTCTGTGCCGAGGTTCCACACCTGCCCCGCCGCCGCGTCAAGCAGCGGCTTCGCCGCCGCGAAGGCCGCCTCCGAGCCGCTGGCCATCACCGTCATCCGCCCCTCGCGCGCGGCGACCGCCCCGCCCGAGACCGGCGCGTCGAGGTAGAGCAGCCCGCGCGACGCCGCCTCCGCCGCCAGCTTCCTCGCATCCCCCGGCGCCATGGTCGCCGAGCAGATCACCACGCCGCCCGGCGCCAGCCGCTGCGCCGCGCCGCCCTCGCCGAACAGCGCCGCATTCGCCTGCGCCGCGTTCACCGTCAGCACCAGCACCGCCGCCTGGCCCTCGTCGAGATCCGCCCCACGCGCCACCGCACGGTTGCCGAAGGCCTTCCGCGCCGCCTCGGAGGGGTCCACGCCCGTCACGTCCAGCCCCGCCCGCAGCGCGCTCGCGGCCACGCCGCCGCCCATGCTCCCCAGCCCGATCACCGCGCATTTCATCGCAACTTCCTTCCCCCGCCCTTGCTCCGCCGCCCGCCCAGGTCATACCTTCCCGAGCATGCGAACGCCCCGCCTCATCCTGGCCGGCCTCCTTGCCAGCTTGGCGCCCACGGCGCTGCTTGCCCAGACCGCCCTCCCGCCCGGACGCGTCTATGTCGCGCGCGAGGGCGGCACCACGAGCATCGTGATCTTCGGCCGCATCTCGCCCGAGACCGAGGGCGCCTTCACCGCCGCCGCCGCCGCCAACCGCGGCGCGCGGGTGGTGCTGAACAGCGGCGGCGGCTCGCTGACGCCGGCGCTCAACATCGGCCGCTTCATCCGCGAGAACCGCCTGCAGACCTACGTGCCCGACGGCTCAGGCTGCTTCTCGGCCTGCTCGCTGATCTGGCTGGCCGGCACGGAGCGGCATATCGGCGAGGGCGCGCGGATCGGCTTCCACGCGGCCTATGTCGCGCAGCAGGGCGGGCCGGGCGCGGTCAGCAGCTCGGGCAATGCGGTGATCGGCGCCTATCTCAGCCGCCTCGGCTACAATGACGGCGCCATCCGCCTCTTCACCGCGGCGCCGCCCAACCAGATCGTCGTGGTGAAGCCGAACCAGTTCGAGCAGAACGGCGTCACCGTGCGCCAGACGGCCGCGCGCCTGCCGCCGCCGCCCGGCGATGCCCCCGCCACGGCCGGCGCGCCAGGCAGCTTCGCCGGCATCTGGGTCGGCCAGTACCAGTGCGGCAAGGAACTCGTCACCGCCCGCATGTCGGTGCGCGAGGAGGGGGCGGGCCGCCTCATGGCCAAGTTCGACTTCGGCCCGTCGCAGGGCGCGCCGGCGGTACCGCGCGGGTCGTACCGCATGCAGGGAACCCGGCTGGAGAACGGCACCATCCAGCTCGCCCCGGACGGCTCGCCGAGCCTGCCACAGGGCGGGCGCGCGGTGTCGATAACGGGAACGGTCTCGGGCGACACCTTCGCGGCGCGGATCGCCGGGGAAG
Source organism: Roseococcus sp. GW821-FHT12F05 (assembly GCF_058806835.1). Lineage (NCBI taxonomy): Bacteria > Pseudomonadati > Pseudomonadota > Alphaproteobacteria > Acetobacterales > Roseomonadaceae > Roseococcus > Roseococcus sp. GW821-FHT12F05. Next base: position 458,444 of record NZ_JBXAQB010000003.1, on the reverse strand, counting down.
CGTGCTCGCCGGTGACGCTGCGGCGGTTGCGATAGCGGTTGCCTCCTTGAGGGGGCTTTGCCCCCTCAAACTCCCCCACCAAGAAACTCAGTTTCTTGGATCTTCGATCAATTTATGATTGGGAATCAAAGTAGAAGAGTCCAGGGCCAAAGCCCTCGCAAGAGAGGGCGGAGCCCTTTCGCATCGCTCAGCGCGCCTGGCTCCTGGCATAGGCCGCGATGTCAGCCGCGACGCCGCCCAGATCCTGCTGGATGCGATCGAAATCCGGCCGCTTCACGAAGGTGTAGTCGTCCATGAAGATGTCCTTGATCGTCTCGATCTGGACGCTGTGGATGCCCTTCGCGGGATCGCTGTGCAGCCGCACGGATTCCGCGCCGACGAAGGGATCGTTGAAGGTCACGCTGTAGCCGCGCCCGCGCAGCGACTCCGCGATCGTCTCGATGAACTCGCGCGAGCTCGTGGTGCCGTGCCGGTCGCTCAGGCAGAAATCCTTGCGCCGCTGCCCCGTGTCATGCGCGTGCGCAGGCCCGATCGAGGTCATGCAGTGGCAGCTGAGATGGAAGGCGATGCCATCAGCCGCGCGCCGCTCGGCGATCAGGGCCGAGAGCTTGTCGTGGTACGGCCGCCAGTAGTGCTCGATGCGGTGCTTCACCTCGGCGACGCTCAGCCCTTCCGGATAGAGGCGGTGCCCGCGCGCCCGGCTGTGGATCAGCCCCATGCCGATGCTCTGCGACTTCTCGGAGGGCTCGACCGGATCCGGCCAGGGCTCGCGCAGCACCTCGGGGTCGATGTCGTGCTCCCCGCGGTTGGCATCGATCCAGTTGTTCACGAAGGTCGCGTAGAGCAGCCCGCTGCCGGATCGTGGCGCCAGCGCCCACAGCTCCTCGACGTAGTGCGAGACGAGGAAATGCACGTCGGCGAAGGGCGCGGTGCTGTGGAAGCCCGGCGGATATTCGCGCCCGCTGCGCGGTACGTCGAAGACGGAGGGCGCGGGCTCGCCCTCCGGCGGCGTGTAGAGATAGACGCCGGGAAGATACTCCATGGAACGCTCCATTCTGGGAGCGGAAGGGTGCCCCACCCGACCCGCGCCGCGAAGAGGCGCCCCTGCAGGAACGGGAGCGGCTTATTCGGCGGCCGGCGCGAAGCTCCGCATCGCGAAGGCCGAAAGATCGATCCCCGCCTCGCCGATGACGCGCTGCGCCAGCGCCTCCCCCATGCCGGCCGAGTGCTTGAAGCCGTGCCCCGAGCAGGCGGAGACGGCGAGGATGCGCTCCTGCCCCGGCAGCGTGTCCACGAAGAAGTCCGAGCGCGGCATCACCGTGTAGAGGCAGGAGGCGGCGCGCACGAGCCGGGGCGTCACGCCGCGCAGCCGGCCGGCCACGTGCTCCTCGTACATGACGCGGCTGTCCTCGGCGGCGACGTCGCGGTCCACCGTGTCGGGGTCGTCGTCGCGGGAATAGGTCTCGGTCGCGACCTTCACGGCGTCATCCTCGGAGGAGGCGGGGAAGCCGTAGAAGTAGTCGGTCTCGCCCGTGCCGTGGATCCAGATGAAGATCGGGAAGCGGTTGCCGGCATAGTCGGCGGGGTTCTCGGCGGCATACCAATGCAGCGCCTGGCGCTGCACGCGGGCGAGCGGGCGCAGCGGCGCCACGAGGCCGGGCATCCAGGCCCCGGCCGTCATCACGACGCGCGACGCCTCGACGGCGCCCTTGTCGGTGACGATGCGGACGGCGTCGCCCTGCTGGCGGCATTCCAGCACGGTCTCGCCGAGGCGCAGCGTGGCGCCGTGCCGTTCCGCGAGGCGGAGCTGTGCCGCCACGCATTTCTCCGGCGAGACCCAGCCGGCCTCCGGCTCGTAATAGCCCCATTCGTCGCCGCGCAAACCGAATTGCGGGAAGCGCTTGCCGATCTCGGCGGCGCCCAGCACCTCGTGGCGGATGCCGAATCGCTCGGCCACCGCGATGCTGCTGGTCACGAAGTCGTTGCGACCGTGGTGGAGCGCCTTGTTGTCCTTGGCGGACATGATGAGGCCGCCGACCTGGGCGAAGAGCTCGTCGCCGCCCTCGCGCTCCAGCTCGCGCCAGATCTCGTGCGAGCGGATCACCATGGGCGCGTAGTTCGCCCCCTCGCCCACGGCGAGGCGCGTGATGCGGCTCTCGCCATGGGTGGAGCCCATGGTGTGGGGCGGGTGGAAGCGGTCGATGCCCACGGCGCGGATGCCGCGCCTGGCGAGCTGGTAGAGCGTGGCGCTGCCGAAGGCGCCGAGCCCGATGACGACGACCTCGGCGGTGGCGGTGGCGTTCAAGGGCGATTCCTCCCTGGGGCTGGCCGGGGGAAGCCTAGCGGCGGATGGCGCCGCCTCCCATGGGGGCCGGGCCGGATTCGTGATGCGCGGCGCCGCTCAGGCGGTGGCGCGCTGCCACAGCGCCGCCGCGGCGGCCGCGCCGGCGCGGATGACCTCCTCGGGGTCGCAGCGGGTGGGCCGGAAATCCTCGACCACGACCTCGCCCTCGACGACGACATGGCTGACGTCGCGGCCCATGCCGGTATGGACCAGCGTGCCCAGCGGATCGTTGTGCGGGACGAGGTGCGGGCGGCGCAGGTCAATGGCGACGCAGTCGGCGCGGTAGCCCGGCTCGATCCGGCCGATCTCGCCCGCCATGCCCATGGCCGCGGCGCCGGCCTCGGTCGCGGCCTCCAGCATGTGCTCGGGCTGCCAGGAGTCCTCCACCTGGCCGGTCTGCACGCGACCCATGCAGAGGCCCCAGCGCAGCACCTCCACCATGTCGGCATGCATGTTGTCGGTGGCGAGCGTCAGCCGCGCGCCGGACTCGATCAGCCGGCGCGTGGGCGCGATGGTGCCGCCCGTGGCGTTGCCCTTGGGGATATGCGCCACGAAGAGCCGCGAGGCGCCGACGCGGGCGATGTCCTCCTCGGTCAGGTGGATGCAATGCGCGGCCACCAGCCGCTCGTTGAGCAGGCCGACGGAGTCCAGCAATTCCGGCGGCGTGCAGCCGTCGCGCTCGCGGATGCGCGCGACCTCGACCTTGCTCTGGCTGAGGTGGATCTGCGTGCGGAGGTTGCTGTGCTCCGCGGCCGCGGCGATGTCGCGCAGGAAGGGGGTGGAGCAGGTGTCCGGCGCATGCGCCGCGAGTTGCACGCCCGTCCGCGCATCCGCCTTGCCGTGGAAGCGCTGCGCGAGGCCGAGCGCCTGGTTCAGCGTGGCCTCGCCGATCTCGCGGCGATGTTCCCAGCGCCCCGTGGAGACGCCCGAAAAATCCACGTCGTGGATGCGGTTGCAGGAGAAGACGCGCAGTCCGAGCTCGGCCATGGCCGGCAGGGTGATGTCGGTGTGGACATAGGTGTCGTTGATGAGCGTGGAGCCCGCGAGCATCGCCTCCAGCGCGCCGAGACGGGCCAGCGCCACGGCCTCGTCCTCGCGCACCATGTGGCCCTGCGGGACGCCGGGCGTGTAGGCCGGCGCGAAGCCCATGTCCTCGGCGACGCCGCGCACCATGGAGAGGATGGTGTGGGTGTGCACGTTCACGAGGCCGGGGATGACGAGGTGGCCGTTCAGCGTGATCCGCCGTGTCGCCCTCGCCTCCCGCGGTAGGTCCGCGGCGGCGCCGACGAAGGCGAAGCGGCCGCCCTGGATGCCGAGCGCGGCCTTGGCGATCGGCGGCGCGAAAGCGCGCGGGATGAGGGTGATACCCTCGATGACAAGGTCGAAATTCATGCCTGGGGTTCCAGATGGCGCAGGAAGCGCTTCAGCCTTTCGTCGCGCGGCGCGGAGAACAGCTCCTCCGGCGGCCCCTCCTCCGCGATCCTGCCGTCCGCCATGAAGACCACGCGATGGGCGACCTGCCGGGCGAAGCGCATCTCGTGCGTCACCACGATCATGGTCATGCCCTCGGCGGCGAGGGCGCGCATGGCGTCCAGCACCTCCTGCACCAGCTCGGGGTCGAGGGCGGAGGTCGGTTCGTCGAAGAGGATCACGCGCGGCTCCATGGCCAGCGCACGCGCGATGGCGACACGCTGCTGCTGGCCGCCGGAGAGCTGGCCGGGCCGCTTGTCCACGTGCTCGGCGAGGCCGAGCCGCGTCAGCGCCTCCACCGCGCGCGCATGGGCCTCGGCCTTGGCCACGCCCAGCACGCGGCGCGGGCCGAGCGCCACGTTCTCCTTCGCGGTCAGATGCGGGAAGAGGTTGAAGCGCTGGAAGACGAAGCCGAAGAGCCGGCGCTGGCTGGCGAGCTCGTGCTCGTCCGCGGGCCGTCCGTCCGAGCGCCGGCCGATGGTGACGTCGGCGATGCGCACGGTCCCGGCATCCGGCATCTCCAGCCGGTTCAGGCAGCGCAGGAAGGTCGTCTTGCCGGAGCCGGAGGCGCCGATGATGACGACGGTCTCGCCCTCGACCACGGCGAGGTCCACGTCCTCGAGCACCATCCGGGGCCCGAAGCTCTTCGTGATGCCCTTCGCTTCCACCAGGATCGGACTCACCACGACGGCAGTGCCTTCTCGATGCGGCGCGACGCCCAGGAGAGGATGGAGATCAGCGCCCAGTAGTAGAGTGCCAGCAGCAGGTAGATCTCGAAGGGCGCGAAATGCGTGGCGATGATCGCCTGCCCCGCCCGCGTCAGCTCGTAGACGGAGATAGCCGAGAGCAGCGAGGAATTCTTCGTCAGCGTGATGAGGTCGTTCGTGACGGCGGGGATCATCGGCCGCCAGGCCTGCGGCAGCAGCACCCAGACCAGTACCTTCTTGCGCGTCATGCCGATGGAGAGCGCCGCCTCGGTCTGGCCGCGCTCGATCGAGCCCACGGTGCCGCGCACCACCTCGGCGATATAGGCGCCGGAGTTCACCGAGAGCGCGAAGACGCCCGCCCAGTATTCCGACATGCGGATGCCCACGACCGGCAGCGCGAAGAACACGAGAAAGATCTGGATCAGCAGCGGCGTGCCGCGGATGAAGTCCACATAGATGCGGACCACCCACCGCAGCGCCGCGTTGTTCGACAGCGCCGCGAGCCCGGCGACGAGGCCCAGCGCCAGCCCCAGCACGCAGGCGACGACGCTGACCTTGAGCGTCTGCACGATCCCCGCCGCGAGCAGCGGGATCGCGTACCAGACGACGTCCCAATCGAAGATCATTCTATGCCCTCAAACGCCGGGCGGCGGCTCCGCCGCCTTGGCTTCGCCGCGCCACCGGGGCACCAGGCCGATAGGTGGAGTGGGCGGCGCCGGCCGCTGTGCGGCCGGATCCTCGGAGGGCATCCACGTTCTACGCTGTCGCGCTTAGGCTGCCGGCTCGGGGATCGTGTCCGGCAGGTCGAAGCTCATGCCGAACCACTTGGTCTGCAGCGCGCGCAGCGTGCCGTCGGCCTTGAGGGTGCGGAGCTGCGCGTCCATCCAGCCCTGGATCTCCGTGTCCTCCTTGCGGCAGGCGAAGCCGGCCCAGTTGTCGGCGCCGATGCCGCGCAGGATCGCGAAGCGGTTGCGCTGCTGCGTCATCAGATAGGCCAGCGTCGGCACCGTGTTCAGCACGCCGTCCACGGTTCCCTGCAGCAGCGCCAGATAGGCCGCGGGATGATCGTCATAGGTCTTCACGTCGGAGAAGCCGACGCCGTTGCGCGCCGCCTTGATGCGCTCGGCCAGCCGCGGATAGAGGGTCTCGCCGGGGCTGCCGAGCTTGATGCCCAGCACCTTGCCCGACATGTCGTCAATCCCGCGGATGCGGCTCTCGTCGCGCGCGCGGATGAGCAGCGCCTGGCCCGCCTCGGCATAGGGGATGGAGAAGCTCACCCGCTCCATGCGCGCGCGGGTGTAGCTCATGCCGCTCATGATCATGTCGAAGCGGCCGGCATAGAGCGCCGGGATCACGCCGGACCACACCACGTCGATGAACTCCGGCGTCACGCCGAGGCTGCGGCACATGGCGGTCCCGAGCTCCACGTCATGCCCGGTGATCACCCCGGATTCGCGCATGGTGAAGGGCGGGTAGGTCGCCTCCACGCCGATGCGCAGCTTGCCGTTGCGGCGGATCTGGTCGAGCGTCATCGGGCCGGACTGCGCCAGGGCGCTGCCGGCGGTGAAAAGGGCGGGCACAGCCAGCGCTGTGCGGCGGGTGAGGCTCATCGGCGCGTCTCCTCCAGGGGAGCGCGAGCCTGCCCCTCCGCGCCGGCCGGCCTCAATGCGGAGATTCCGCGCAAATTGTCCGGAGCGGCGGGTTTTGCCGCGCCGCGCGCCATCCCCGCCCGCGAAACGGGCAGGGCCTGGCGGCGGGTTGTTTCCCCGGCAGGCATCTCCCGCGGAAATTGTATGCCGCGCCGGGCGACCCTAATTTCCGGTCCCATGCGCCGCCTCCTGCCGCTCCTGCTCCTCCTTGCCGGATCGGCTGAGGCCGCCCGTGCCCCGCGGCAGCCGCCACCTCCGCCGGAACCCGAGGCCCCCTCGCGCGTCGCCGTCGAGACCGTCGCGGGCCAGCTCGGCATCACCCTCTCCGGCCCCATCCTCGAAGGGACCGACACGGCCTTCGCCATCGCCGTCACCCGCGCCGGACCGCGGCCGCGCGTCTTCCTCGACAGCCCGGGGGGCCTCATTGTGCCGGGCCTCGCCATCGGCCGCCTGATCCGCGCCAACGGACTCGAGACCGTGGTGCCCGAGGGCGCCGGCTGCTTCTCCGCCTGCGGCGTGATCTGGCTCGCCGGCAGCCAGCGCTGGCTCGCCCCGGGAGCGCGCGTGGGCTTCCACGCCGCCGCCACGCGCGGCCCCCGCACGCGCGGCGCCGGCCGCGTCAGCAGTTCGGGCAACGCCATCGTCGGCGGCTATCTGAGCCAGCTGGGCTTCAGCGACTTCACCATTGGCGTGCTCACCGCCGCCTCGCCGGCGCGGATGCTGGAGCTCAACAGCCTCCGGCCCGACCAGCTCGCGCGCCTCGACATCGCCTTCCGCAGCGGCATGCCGCCGGCCGCCTCTCCCTCCGCCGCCGCGCGCCCGCAACAGCCGCCGTCCCCCCACGCACCTCAGCAGGCCGGCCGGACCGGCCGGCTCGCCGGCCTCTGGGAAGGCCAGTTTCGCTGCGGGCGCGACGTCCATGCGGCGAAGCTTTTCGTCTGGCCGGAGGGCACCGGATTCAACGCCAGCTTTGAATACGGACCCTCGCGGGAGAGTCCCAACCTGCAGCACGTGGCCTACCAGATGCACGGCCGGCCGCTGCCCGACGGCCGAGTGGGCTTCCAGCTGGACCAGGTGAGCCTGCCCACCGGGCAGGCGGCACCGGGGTTGATGGGCGAGGTCGAAGGCAACACCCTGCGCGCGCAGCTTTCGGAACGGCGATGCGCAACGGCGACCCTGCAAAGAGCACGGCAGTGAGGGCGGCTTTGGAGACGTGCGGCTCGTGGAGAGCTGTCCTAGGCTGACGCCATGCGCTTCGCCATCACGCTCCTGATGCTCGTTCTGGCCCGGGACGCCGGCGCCGTTCCCCCTCCCCCGCCTCCGGAGGAATTGCCGCGCGTCACGATCGAGCGCTTCGGCGGGCGCAGCGTCATCGTGATCTCCGGTCCCATCCTGGAGGAGACCGAGGCCGCCTTCCCGGCCGCGCTGGCCCAGGCCGGAGGGCGGCCGATGGTCTTCCTCGACAGCGCCGGCGGCATCATCCAGTCGGGCCTGGCCATTGGTCGCCTGATCCGCGCCAACCGGCTGGACACGGTGGTGCCGAGCCGCGCGGTCTGCTTCTCCACCTGCGGACTGATCTGGCTGGCCGGCGGCGAGCGCTGGATCGGCGAGGGCGCGCGCGTGGGCTTCCACGCGGCCTCGACGCGGACACCGCGGACCCGGGGCGCGGGGCGGGTCAGCAGCTCCGGCAACGCGCTGGTGGGCGCCTATCTCGGCGGGCTCGGGATGAACGACTTCCAGATCGGCACGCTGACTGAGGCCTCGCCCGGCCGGATGCTGGTGCTGAACAGCCTGCGGCCGGAACAGCTGGCAGAGCTCGGCATCGCCTACCGCCGGGGAATGCCCGGCGCCCCGCCGCGCGCCCCGCGCGTCGCGCCGAAGAGCCCGGCGGGGTGAGGCTGGGCTTGAATTTCCGGATAAGAACATTTAGTGAACATGCGTCATGCAACGCACGCTCACGGAACGCCTCGCGATCCTCTCGGACGCGGCCAAGTACGACGCCTCCTGCGCCTCCAGCGGCACGGAGAAGCGGGATTCCTCCGCGACGGGCGGGCTGGGCTCCACCGAGGGCTCCGGCATCTGCCACGCCTATGCGCCGGACGGGCGCTGCATCTCGCTGCTGAAGATCCTGCTGACGAACTTCTGCGTCTATGACTGCGCCTATTGCATCAACCGCTCTTCCAGCAACGTGGCGCGCGCCCGCTTCACGCCGGAGGAGGTCGTCTGGCTGACGCTGGAATTCTACCGGCGCAACTACATCGAGGGGCTGTTCCTCTCCTCCGGCATCATCCGTTCCTCGGATCACACGATGGAGCAGATGGTCCGCGTGGCGCGCGAGCTGCGGACCACCCACGGCTTCCGCGGCTATATCCATCTCAAGAGCATCCCCGAGGCCTCGCCGGCGCTGATCGAGCAGGCCGGGCTCTATGCCGACCGGCTCTCCATCAATGTGGAGATGCCGACCGATGCGGGCCTCGCGAGCCTGGCGCCGGAGAAGCGCCCGGCCGGCATCCGCCGCGCCATGGCCGGGCTGCGGACGAAGATCGAGGAGAAGAGCGAGCCGACGCTGCAGACCAGGAAGCGCCAGCGCTTCGCCCCCGCCGGACAGTCCACGCAGATGATCGTGGGCGCCGACGCCGCGAGCGACGCCACCATCCTCGCCACCAGCGGACGGCTCTACGGCAGCTACGGGCTACGGCGGGTCTACTATTCCGGCTTCAGCCCCATCCCCGACGCCTCCTCGCGCCTGCCGCCCCAGAAGCCGCCGCTGATGCGCGAGCACCGGCTCTACCAGGCCGACTGGCTCTTCCGCTTCTACGGCTTCGGCATCGGGGAGATCACCGCGGCGCAGCCCGACGGCATGCTCGACCTCGACCTCGACCCCAAGCTGGCCTGGGCCTTGGCGCATCGCGAGCGCTTCCCGGTCGACGTGAACCGCGCCGAGCGCGAGATGCTGCTGCGCGTGCCCGGCCTGGGCGTGAAGGTGGTGCAGGCCATCCTGGCCGCGCGCCGGCACCGCCGCATCCGGCTGGAGGATCTCGGGCGGCTGCGCGTCTCGCTGCGCAAGGTGCGGCCCTTCATTTCCGCCGCCGACTGGACGCCGCTCCGGCTGATCGACCGCCACGACCTCGGCGCGATGCTGCGGCCGGCGGCCGAGCAGATGGTGCTGCTGTGATGCGCACCGTCCGCCTCCGGCACGCCGCCGATTTTTCCGAGTGGCGCGATGCGGCGCGCATGCTGCTGCTGGGCGGCGTCGCGCCGCATGAGGTGGACTGGCGGCCAGGCGCCGAGGGTCTGTTCGGGCAGGAGCCGGCCCCGCGCCCCGTCGCGCCGCCACCGCGCGTACCGTCCTCTTTCCTGGAGCTGGCGGAGGCGGTGATCTGCCACTCCGACCCGGCGCGCTTCGAGCTGCTCTACCGGATGATCGCGCGGCTCCAGGTCGAGCGGCACCTGCTCTCCGACGCGATGGACCCGGACGTCGTGGCGGCACGGCGGCTGGAGAAGGCGGTGCGGCGCGACGCGCACAAGATGACGGCCTTCGTCCGCTTCCGCGAGGTGCCCGCGGAGGGCGCGCGCCGCCGCTTCGTCGCCTGGTTCGAGCCGGACCACCATATCGTCGGGCGCACCGCGCCCTTCTTCGCGCGGCGCTTCGCCGACATGGACTGGATGATCCTGACGCCCAGAGGCTCCGCCTCGCTCACCGGCGAGACGCTTGTCGTCAGTGAGGAGCCCGCAGAAAAGCCCGACCTTTCGGATCCGGCGGATGTGCTGTGGCTCACCTACTACCGTAACATCTTCAATCCGGCGCGGCTGAAGGTGAAGGCCATGCTGGCCGAGATGCCGAGGAAGTACTGGGCCAACCTGCCCGAGGCGGCGCTGATCCCGGAGCTCATCGCCGAGGCGCCCGCGCGCGTGGCCGATATGACCGAGCAGGCGATGCGCCAGCCGCCGGCCTTCCACGCCAGCATCCAGGCGCGCGCGCCAGTGGAACCGCTCCCGCCTACCGAAGGCCTCGCCGCGCTGCGCGAGGAGGCGCGGAGCTGCACGCGCTGCCCGCTGCATTGCCACGCGACGCAGACCGTCTTCGGCGAGGGGCCGGACACGGCGAAGCTCATGATCGTCGGCGAGCAGCCGGGCGACGAGGAGGATCTGCAGGGCCGTCCCTTCGTCGGCCCGGCCGGCCGGATCTTCGACGCCACAATGCAGAAGGCCGGCCTCGCCCGCTCGACCGCCTACATCACCAATGCGGTGAAGCACTTCAAATACGAGCTGCAGGGCAAGCGCCGCATCCACCAGTCGCCGAGCAGCGGCGAGGTCGAGCATTGCCGCTGGTGGCTGAGGCGCGAGATGGACCTCATCCGGCCGCGGCTGGTGGTGGCGATGGGCCGCACGGCGGTCTCGGCGCTGACGGGGAAGGTGCCGAAGCTGGCCGACCTGCGTGGGCGCATGCACGCGCTGGAGCCGGAGCGGGCGATGATCGTCACGGTGCATCCGTCCTATCTGCTGCGCCTGCCCGATGCGCGGGCGCGGGACCGCGAGGCCATCCGCTTCCGGGAGGATCTGGAGGCCGCGCGCGACTGGCTCAGTTCACCGACCAGCTCTCCCGCTCGTTGAGCAGCTCCGGATAGAAGCCCGCGAGCTTCTTGTAGTTCGCCGAGATTTCCTCCAGCTCCTGCCGGCTGATCACGGCATTCAGGTCGGAGAAGCCTTCGGGCGCACGCCGATGCACCTCCTCCAGGATCAGGTCCGGCCCCAGCGCCCGATTGGCCAGCGTGAGCTTCGCCGTCGGCGGGCGCCGCGCGGCCTCGTAGGCCAGCAGCCCCTCCGGCACGCCCCCGCGCGCCACATGCAGCGCGAGCTGCCGCGCATCCAGGATCGCCTGCGACGCGCCGTTCGAGCCGATCGGGTACATGGGATGCGCGGCGTCGCCGAGCAGCGTGACGCGGCCGTCCGTCCAGCACTCCAGCGGATCGCGGTCCACCATCGGGTATTCGAGGACGCGCTCGGCGCCGCGAATCAGGCCCGGCACATCGAGCCAGCCCCAGTTCCAGGACTCGTAATGCGGCAGGAAGCGGTTGCGATCGGCCTCGCGGTTCCAGTCCTCGCGGTCGAAGCCTTGCGCGGGATCGACGCGCATCTCCGCGATCCAGTTGGTCAGCACGCGGCCGTCCGGCAGGTGCCGGATCGGATAGCAGACGAACTTCTGGCTGTGATGCCCGGCCTGCACCATGGTCGCGCCGGTGAGGAAGGGCGCGGCCACCGTCGTCGCGCGCCAGAGGATCGCGCCCTGCCAGGAGGGCGGCCCCTCGCCCGGCGCAAAATGCGCGCGCACCGCCGAGTGGATGCCGTCCGCGCCGATCAGCGCCTCGCCCTTCGCGAAGTTGGCATTGGCGAAATGCGCGGTGACGCCGTCGGCGTCCTGCTCGAAGCGCAGGAGGCGATGGCCCGCATGCACGGGGATGCCGCGCTCCCGGCAGGTCTCGGCCAGCAGCATCTGCAGGGCGCCGCGGTGCACGCTGTATTGCGGCCAGCGATAGCCGGCGGCGAGGCCGCGATCCTCGCGCCAGATCTCCTGCCCATGCGCGCTGACGTAGCGCAGCTCGCGCGTGGCCACGCCGATGCCCGCCAGCGCCTCGCCGAACCCCAGCTCCGTCAGCTCGCGCACCGCGTGCGGTAACAGGTTGATGCCGACGCCGAGCGGCCGCAGCTCCGGCACCGCCTCGAAGACCACCGCCTCGAAGCCGGCGGCCTGCAGCGAAAGGGCGGCCGTCAGCCCCCCGATGCCGCCGCCCGCGACGAGGATCCTAGCCATGGATGGCCCCGTGCAGCCATTCGGCCCAGGTCAGGGCCGCGAGGTCCTGGCCGCGCGGCGTCACGATCTGCGCGCCCAGCGGCAGGCCCTTCGGGCCGACACCGGCCGGCACGGTCACGGCCGGCGTGTGCAGCAGCGTCCAGAGCGTATTGAAGGCCGGATCGCCCGTGGAGGCGATGCCCTCCGGCGCCTCGCCGGGGGCGGAGGGCGTCAGCACCGCGTCATAGCCGGCGATCGCAGCCGGGAAAGCGGCCTGCGCGGCGGCGAAGGCGGCGCGGCCCTCGGCCAGCTTCGCATGCGGCTCGCCGAGCCCCCATTCCAGCCGCTCGCGCAGCACGTCGCTGAGCCCGTCGCGCGCGTGGTCGAGCTCCCAGCCCAGCGCCTGGGCGCTTTCCATCTGCATGACGTGCGGATGCAGCGCCAGCGCGTCGGTGAAGGGCGCGCCGAGCTCGACCGGCGTGACCGTGGCGCCCTTGGCGCGCGCGGCGTAGGCGACCTTCTCCATCAGCTCCAGCGTCTCGGGCGCCGCCAGCTTTGCGGTCGGGCCCAGGATCAGCGCGAGGCGCGGCGGCTTGCCGGGCCGGGCCGGGCCATGGTCCAGCCCGGTCAGCGCCGTCATGCCGAGTGCGACGTCGGCCACGCTGCGGCCCATGAGGCCGATGGTGTCGAGGCTCTCGCTCATCACCTTCATGCCCGCGCGGTGCAGCGTGCCCCAGCTCGGCTTGAAGCCCACGGCGCCGCAATAGGCGGCCGGGCGGATGATGGAGCCCGCGGTCTGCGTGCCGAAGGCCAGGTGCAGCACCCCCGCGCCCACGCCCGCCGCCGAGCCCGAGGAGGAGCCGCCCGGCGTATGCGCGGGATTGTGCGGGTTGGTGGTCGGGCCGGGATGGCGCGTGGCGAACTCGGTCGTGACGGTCTTGGCGACGACGGCGCCGGCGCGCCGGGCCAGGGCCACGCAGGCCGCGTCGCTCTTGGGCTTGTAGCCGGCCCAGATGGGCGAGCCGTATTGCGAGGGCTGGTCCCAGGTGTCCAGCACGTCCTTCACGCCGAGGAACAGCCCGGCGAGCGGCAGCTTCCGCCCCGCCTTGATCGCGGCGTCCACATCGGCCGCCTGCTTGCGCATCTGCGCCGGCTTCATGTGGGCGAAGGCGCGCAGCACCTTCTCCTTCTTGGCGATGCGCGAGAGCATGGCCTCGGCAAGGGCGCTGGCGCTGAGCGTGCCGGCGGCGATCCGCGCGGCGGCTTCGGAGGCGGAGAGGGTCGAGGGATCGGACATGGGCGCGGAGGCTAGGGCGGAACGCGGCATGTTGGAACCGGGCCATGCCTTGCAGCCGCCCTGCCGGGGACGATTTGAAGCGCGTGTCCTCGCCGCCCGACCGCATCGACCTGGCGCACGACGCCGCGACCGGCGTGGAGGCCATCCGCGCCCGCTTCTCCGGCCATGCCTACGACCTGCACCGCCACGAGGAATGGATCGTCGGCGTCACCGAGCACGGCGTGCAGGACTTCTTCTGCCGCGGCGAACGGCGGGTCAGCACCCCCGGCCGCGTCATCCTCATCGAGCCCGAGGAGGCGCATGACGGCCAGGCCGGCGCCGAGGACGGCTTTTCCTACCGCATGCTCTACCTGCCCCGCGCCTGGATGCGCGAGGTCCTCGGCGATGCCGGCGGCGATCCCGGCTTCGCCGCCACGCTCTGCGACGACCCCGCGCTCGGCCGCGCGATCGCGGCCGCCGCGGCCGCCCTGCTGCGCCCGGAGGCCCGGCTGGTCCGCGACGCCGCGCTGGACGCGGTCCTCGCGGGACTGCGCCGCCATCTGGAGCGCCCCGCCCGTCCGGGCCGCGCCGAGGACCGTCCGGTCGCCCGCCGCGCCCGTGACCTGCTGCACGCCTGCATGAGCCGGGATATCGGCGCCGACGCCCTGGCCCGCGCCGCCGGCGCGCCGGACCGCTTCCACCTCGCCCGCGCCTTCCGCGCCACGCACGGCACCTCGCCGCACGCCTATCTCGTGCAGATCCGCCTGCTCCGCGCCCGGCGCGAGCTGGCCGCCGGGGGAAGCCCGGCCGACATCGCCGCCGCCTGCGGCTTCGCCGACCAGAGCCATCTCGGCCGCTGGTTCCGCCGCGCCTACGGCATCTCGCCCGCCGCCTACCGGGCGCGCTGCACGGGCGTTCCAGACGGCGGCGCGCCAATGGCCTGAACTCCGCGGCTCCCAACGGAGCGCACGCATGCAGTTCGAGACGAAGGTGGCCATCCTGGTGCTGGAGGAACTGGCCGTCTGGCAGAAGCTCAACGTGACGGCCTTCCTCGCCACCGGCATCGCGGCCGCCGCGCCCGAGGCCCTGGGCGAGCCCTACCTCGACGCCGCCGGCCGCGCGCATGCGCGCCTGCTGGGCCAGCCCATCCTGATCTTCGCCGCCTCGCCGGAGGTGCTGCAGCGCGCCTGGCGACAGTCGCTGGAACGCGGGCTCACCCGTGCCGCCTATGTCCGGCGGATGTTCGAGACCGGCCATGACGCCGCCAACCGCGAGGCCTTCGCCGCCGAGCCGGCCGAGGCGCCGGACCTCGTGGGGCTGGCACTGCGCGGGCCGCGGAAGGATGTCGACAAGGCCGCCAGGGGCGCATCGCTGCACCCATAGGGTGCGCGAAGGCCGCCCGGCCGGGTTCGGGCGGCGAGCGGCAAGACCGACGCGACAGGAAAACCCGCCCCGCGAAACCGGGGCGCGACGGCGCCGCCTTACAGCGGCCTCACGGGAGCATGTCGCCGCGGCAATCCAAGGACCCACCGATCCGCTCCCCAAGAGGACGTCGATGTCCAGGGAGGAAAGACATGGCCTTCAATTTCGACCGGGGCCGGTTCGACAAGTTCGTGGCCGCCCTCGAGCTGAAGCATTTCACGTCCGGCGAGCTCCTCGTCGGGCAGCACCGGGAGCGCAACACGCCTCCGCCCGAGGAGCTGTGGTGCAACATGGTGCCCACGATCATCGTCCTGGACGCGCTCCGCGAGAAGCATGGCGGAAGCATCCAGCTGCTCAGCGGATACCGGTCGGAGGCCTACAACAACCCCGAGCTGTCCAAGAATCCCGGCCGCGCGAAGCTCAGCTATCACCAGGCCTATTCCGCCTTCGATTTCCGGATGGCCGGCGTCAAGAAGGACGACCTGGTGCAGACGCTGCAGTCCTGGAACAAGAGCAAGTGGTTCACCTCGCCCGTCGGCTTCGCCCGGAAGAACGCGAACCTCCCCTCCGGGGCGGTGGTCCGGATGGGCGTTATGCCGCAGGTCTATTCGCTGGGCGGGTTTACCGCCTGGGGCCTGCTTCCCGCCTGCGTGTTCCAGTTCAAGGGCTGGTGGCACTCCTACGCAAAGAGCAATTTCGTCCACTTCGACACCCGCGGCGAGAAGGTCGTCGGCATGCCGGACGAGGACGATTGATCCTCCGCTGAGGCGCCCGGCCTTCGATTTGGGTCGGCTCCTCCCATCGAGACAGCGGCGCGGGTACCATTCATTCAACCAAGTGGTTGACATTCGAAAGCCGCAGCCGTAAATTCAACCACATGGTTGAATTATCAGCGCCGCAGCTCGACACCGTCTTCCACGCCCTCGGCGACGCCACGCGCCGGCGCATGCTCCGCGAGCTCGCCGGCGGCGAGCGGACGGTGAGCCAGCTCGCCGAGCCCTTCCCCATCTCCCTCGCGGCCGCCTCCAAGCACATCAAGGCGCTGGAGGCCGCCGGGCTGATCCGCCGCGAGGTGCGCGGCCGCACCCATCACTGCCGGCTCGAGCCCGGGCCGCTCGCCTCCGCCCAGCATTGGCTGAGCTTCTACGAGCGCTTCTGGACCGGAAGCCTCGATGCCCTCGAACGGCTCCTCCACGAGGAGGACGCCCGCACATCCCCCACCCCCGAAGGAGACGCCCCATGAACGACCTCTCGCAGCCGGACGCCTATGGCCGGCTGACCGGACCGATGACGCTGACCATCCAGCGCGTCCTGCCCGGCCCGATCGAGCGCATCTGGGCCTATCTCACGGAGAGCGAGCTGCGGCGGAAATGGCTCGCGGCCGGCGAGATGGGCATGAAGCCCGGCACCAGCTTCGAGTTCGTCTGGCGCAATGCGGAGCTGAACGATCCGCCCGCCCGCCGCCCGGAAGGCCATTCCGAGGAGCATCGGCTGGTGTGCGAGATCACCGAGTTCGACGCGCCGCGCCGCCTCTCCATCACCTGGGGCCGCAGCGACGGCGTGACCTTCGAGCTGGAGCCCAGGGGCGCGAAGGTCCTCCTCACCGTGACCCACCGCCGCCTGCCCGACCGCGAGACCATGCTGATGGTCAGCGCCGGCTGGCACGCGCATCTCGACGTCCTGGTCGCCCGCACGAGCGGCGAGGAGCCGGCGCCCTTCTGGGACAGCTGGCTCCGCCTCCGGGAGGAATACGCCCGGCGGCTGCCGGCCTGACAGGAAGGGAGATCGATCATGCAGCATCCGGTCGTTTCGCGCGGCGAGTGGCTCCAGGCCCGGCTGGCGCTGCTCCAGGAGGAGAAGGAGCTCACCCGGCGCAGCGACGCGCTGGCGCTGCGGCGCCAGGCCCTGCCCTGGGTCCGGGTCGACAAGGCCTATTGCTTCGACACCGATGCGGGGAGTGCCTCGCTGGCGGAGCTCTTCCAGGGGCGCTCGCAGCTGCTCGTCTATCACTTCATGTTCGGGCCGGACTGGAAGGCCGGCTGCCCCTCCTGCTCGGCCGTCGCCGACGGGTTCGACGGCAGCGTCGTCCATCTGGCGAATCACGACGTCACCCTCACGGCGGTGTCGCGGGCGCCGCTCGGGAAGCTGCAGGCCTACAGGCGGCGGATGGGCTGGAGCTTTCCCTGGGCCTCCTCCCACGACAGCGACTTCAACCTCGACTTCCAGGTCGGCTTCACCGAGGAGCAGCAGCGGGCGGGCGGCGCGGACTACAACTACCGCCCCCGGTCGGCCTTCGAGGACGGCGGCGCCTCGGTGGAGGCGCAGTTCGCGGCCAGCTGCGGAACCGACACGGCCAGCTTCCATCGCGACCGGCCGGGCCTGAGCGCCTTCGTGCTCGAGGATGGCGTCGTCCATCACACCTACTCCGCCTATGCGCGCGGGCTGGACGGGCTCTGGGGCATGTACCAGTGGCTCGACCGCGCCCCGAGGGGACGCAACGAGTCGGGGGCGTGGTGGCGCCGGCACGACGAGTACGGCCGAGGATGAGCGGGGCCTCTGGATGCGGCGGCAGCGCGATCCGCCGCAAAGGCAGCCGCGCGGCCGACTGCCTGAGCCTCGCGGCCACGCCGGTCTTCGCCCTCATGGCGCTGGCGACGGGCCTCTCGGGAGGCGGCACGCCGGAGATCATCTGCTCGGCCACGCCGGATGCGTGGCCCTCGGGCGGGATGGCGCTGATGTACGGGCTGATGAGCGCCTTCCACGCGGCGCCCTGGCTGAAGCTGATCTCCGACGGGCGGAGCAGCGCCGGCCGGCCCTGATCCAGCACCCAGTAGGGATCAGTTGGCCCGGATATTCGCCCGCCGGATCGTCTCGCCCCACATCTGCCGCTCGCGCGCGATCCGCGCGGCGAAGGCGTCCGGCCCCTCGAAGGCCGGCGTCAGGCCATTGTCCAGGAGGCGCCGCTGCAGGCCAGGATCGCGCAGCGCCCGCTCGGTCGCCGCGGCCCAGGCGCGCACCATGTCCGGATTCATGTTCTTCGGCCCGCAGAGGCCGAACCAGCCCACCACCTCCAGCCCCGGCACCGTATCCGTAAGCCGCGGCGCGCCGGAAAATTCCGGCACGCCCTGTGCGTCGCCCAGCGCCAGCAGCCGCAGCTCGCCGCCCTGGATCTGCCTGACGACGTCGCCGAGGTTGGTGATCAGCAGGTCCGCGCGGCCTGCGATCACGTCCAGCGCCGCCGGCGCAGCGCCGCGATAGGGCACGTGCACCAGCTCTACGCCGGCCATGGCCTCCAGCCGCGCTCCCGTCAGGTGCTGCGCCGAGCCCACGCCGGCGCTGCCGTAGGAGACCGTCCCCGGCCGCGCCCGCGCCGCCGCCAGCACCTCGGCCAGCGTGCGGTAGGGCCCGCGCGCGCCGGTCACCGCGCCATAGGAGGAGATCGCGATGTTCGCGATCGCGATGAGGTCCGTGCCGGGATCGATCGGCAGCACGGCGCCCGGCAGCTCCGGGCTGATGGTCATGCTTCCCATCGGGCATTGCAGCACCACCGAGCCGTCCACGGGCCCGCGCGCCACGGCCTCGGCGGCGATGAAGCCGTTGGCGCCCGTGCGGTTCTCCACCACCGGCCGCTGCCCGAGCGCGGTCCCGATTCCCTCGGCGATGAAGCGCGCCGTGAGGTCCGAGGTGCCGCCGGGGGCGAAGCCCGCGATGATGCGCGACTGGCGGTCCTGCGCCTCCGCCAGCACGGGTGCCGAGGCGAGGAGCGCTGTGAGCAGCAGGCGGAGCATGGGCGTTTCCCTGTTCTTCTTCATTCCACCCGGATGCCGGCGCCCTGGATGGTCTGGCGCCAGGTCGCCCGGTCCGCCGCGATGGTGCGGCTGAACTCGCTGGGCGCCTCGTAGCGCGGCACGAGGCCGCTCTCCGTCAGGCGACGGCGGATCACCGGGTCTTCCGTGGCCGCGCGGATCGCCTCCGCCCAGCGCCCGACGATGGGCTCGGGCGTGCCGCGCGCGGCGCAGAAGCCGAACCAGCCGCTCACGGCATAGCCCGGCACGGCCTCGCCGATCTGCGGCACCCCGGGATAGGCGGGCGAGCCCATGCCGTCGGCGAAGGCCAGCAGCCGCATCTCCCCGCCGCGGATCTGCTGCGCGGCGTCGCCCAGGTTGGTGATGATGACGTCGGCGCGCCCGGCCATGACATCGAGCACGCCGAGCGCCGCGCCCCGATAGGGCACGTGCACCAGCCGCAGCCCCGCCATCTGCGCGAGCCGCGCGCCGGACAGGTGCGAGACGGCGCCGATGCCGGCGCTGGCATAGGTCAGCTCGCCGGGCCGGGCCCGCGCGGCCGCGATGAACTGCCCGACGTCGCGATAGGGCGAGTCCTTTCCCACCACCATGATCTGCGTGGAATGCGCGAAGTTGGCGATGGGAACGAGGTCTCGGTTCGGATCGATGGGCATGTTCGCGCCGGGCAGCTCGGGCGTGATCGTCAGCAGCCCGGTCGAGCACTGGACGATGTTGTAGCCGTCGGGCGGCGTGCGCACGGCTTCCGCGGCGGCGATGAAGCCGTTGGCGCCGGTGCGGATCTCCACGATCGGGCGCTGGCCGAGGACGGGGGCCGCGCCCTCCGCCATCAGCCGGTTCACGATGTCGCTGGTGCCGCCGGCCGCGAAGCCGCCGAGGATGCGCGGCGGGCGCTCGGGGAAGCTCTGGGCGGAGGCGGTGCCGGCGAGCAGCAGCGCGGCGAGCAGGAGCCGTCTCATGGGCGCATCCTCAGGCTGGAGGGCGTGGGCGAGAGCAGCGGCTGCGCGAGGTCCGCGAACTCGCAGAGCAGTCGCCGCGTGTCGCGGGGGTCGATGACCTCCTCGACCCAGAAGCTTTCCGCCGTGCGGAAGGGCGAGCGGAGCTTGTTCAGCCGGTCCTCGATCCTCGCCATCTCGGCCTCGCGGTCATCGGCCGCGGCGAGGTCGGCCGCATAGGCCGCCTCGATCCCGCCCTCCAGCGGCAGCGAGCCCCAGCGCGCCGAGAGCCAGGCGTAGCGCATGGAGAAGCGCCCGGCCGGCTGGTGCACCACGCCGGCCACGCCGAAGGCGTTGCGGATGATCATCGTGCACCAGGGCACCGTCGTCTGGTTCACCGCTGCCATGGCGCGCACGCCGAGGCGGATGGTGGCCGCCTTCTCCGCCTCCAGCCCGACCATGAAACCGGGGCAGTCCTGCAGGTAGACGATAGGGAGGTGAAAGGTCTCGGCGAGGTCGACGAAGCGGATGACCTTGGCGCAGGCATCGGCCGTCCAGGAGCCGCCGTAGAAGAAGGGGTCGCTCGCCATCAGCGCCACGGGCTTGCCGTTCAGCCGCGCGAAGCCGGTGACGATGCTGCGGCCGAACATGCGGCCCATCTCGAAGAAGCTGCCCTTGTCGACCACGCTCTCGACGATCGGGCGCATCTGGTAGACGCGGCGCCGGTCGCGCGGAATGTGGGTGAAGAGCTTCTCGTCACGGCGGTTCGGGTCGTCGGTGCACTCGGTGACGGGCGGCGTGCCGTACACCGAGGACGGCAGGTACGAAAGAAAGCGGCGCGCGGCGGCGAAGGCTTCCTCCTCGGTCTCGACAGCGTGGTCCACGCCGCCGGCCTTGGTCTGGATTTCCCAGCCGCCGAGCTCCGTCTTGGAGAGGTCCTGCCCCAGCCGCTTCACCACCGGCGGCCCGGCCACGAACATGGCGGAGGTCTTGGTCATCACCGAATAGTGGCTGGCCGCCAGCCGCGCGGCGCCGAGCCCCGCGACCGAGCCCAGCCCCAGCGCCACGACCGGCACCATGCTCAGATTGGCGCCGGTGTAGTGGTAGAGCGCGCCGCCGCCCACGCCGCCCGGCAGGTTCGCGCGGCCCGTGGTCTCGATGGTCTTCACCGAGCCGCCGCCGCCCGAGCCCTCGATGATGCGGATCAGCGGCAGGCGGAACTCGTAGGCCATCCGCTCGGCCATGATGGGTTTTTCCCGAATTGTGGCGTCGGCCGAGCCGCCACGGACGGTGAAGTCGTCGCCCAACAGAACCACGGGGCGGCCATCGACTTTGCCGCGACCCATGACGCAGTTGGACGGCGTGAGCAGCTTGAGGTTGCCGGCCTCGTCGTACTCGGCCTTGCCGGCGATGGCGCCCATCTCGTGGAAGGAGCCGGGATCGGCCATGCCGTCGATGCGCTCGCGCACGGTGAGGCGGCCGCCGGCGTGCTGGCGCGCCACCTTGTCGGCGCCGCCCAGCTCCTTCGCGTGGGACTCGCGCAGGCGCAGCTCGTCGAGCTCGGGTTGCCAGGACATGTTCACGCGGGCTCCTTCACGGCGGCTTCCAGCAAGGTCTTCCGAGCGGCTTCGAGGAAGCCGGTGTCCATGCGGGCCTCGCGCATCTCGGCGCTACCAAGGGCGGCGGCGAGGAAGGCGGCGTTGAGGCGCACGCCTTCGGCGCGGCAGGCAGCGAGGGCCTCGGCCAGTTTCGCCAAAGCCTGTTCGCGCGTGGGCGCGTGGGCGATGACCTTGGCGAGCATGGAATCGTAGTAGGGCGTGACGGTGTCGCCCTCGCGAAAGCCGGCGTCGATACGCAGGCCGTCAGCTTCGTCCGGCAGCTCGAAGCGGTTGAGCCTGCCCGGCGACGGGAAGAACTGCTTCGCCGGATCCTCGGCACAAAGCCGAGCCTCCACTGCGTGACCGTCCAGCCGGATGTCGGATTGCGCGAAGGGCAGCCGCTCGCCATTCGCGATACGGAGCTGCCATTCCACGAGGTCCAGCCCCGTCACCATCTCCGTCACGGGATGCTCGACCTGGAGGCGCGTGTTCATCTCCATGAACCAGATGCTGCCGGCCGTGAGCGGCGCCGCGGCGATGAACTCGACGGTGCCGGCGCCGACATAGTTCACGGCGCGCGCCAGATCGCAGGCACGGCGGCCCAGCTCGGCACGGAGCTCCGCCCTCATGCCGGGCGCGGGGCATTCCTCGACCAGCTTCTGGTGGCGGCGCTGGAGCGTGCAGTCGCGCTCGTGCAGGTACAGGACATTGCCGTGGCCGTCGGCGAGGACCTGCACCTCGATGTGGCGGGCGTGCTCGACCAGCTTCTCCAGCATCACGCGCTCGTCGCCGAAGATCGTGGCCTCGCGGCGCGCGGCGGCCAGGGCGGCGGCAAATTCCTCGGGCGTGCGGACGCGCCGCATGCCGCGGCCGCCGCCGCCGCCGATTGCCTTGATCATCACGGGATAGCCGATGCGCAGGGCGGCTGCGGCCAGCCCTTCCTCCGACTGGTCGGTGCCCGGGTCGCCCGGCAGGCAGGGCACGCCGGCCCGTTCCGCGATCAGCCGCGCCGCGGCCTTGCCGCCCATGGCGCGGATGGCCGCGGGCGACGGGCCGATGAAGGTGAGCCCGGCCCGCGCGCAGGCCTCGGCGAATTCGGCGTTCTCGGACAGAAAGCCGTAGC
Source organism: Roseococcus sp. GW821-FHT12F05 (assembly GCF_058806835.1). Taxonomy (NCBI): domain Bacteria; kingdom Pseudomonadati; phylum Pseudomonadota; class Alphaproteobacteria; order Acetobacterales; family Roseomonadaceae; genus Roseococcus; species Roseococcus sp. GW821-FHT12F05. Next base: position 436,326 of record NZ_JBXAQB010000003.1, on the reverse strand, counting down.
CCGGATGTACGAGACGCGCGCCGCTGCGCTCGGCCGCCGCGATCAGCGCTGACATGCTCAGGTAGCTCTCGCGCGGATGCGCCGGCCCGATGCGCTCGGCGCGATCGGCGGCCTGGACGTGCAGCGCGCCGGCATCGGCATCGGAGAAGACCGCGACGCTCTCGATGCCCATCTTGCGGCAGGTCCGCGCGATGCGCGCGGCGATCTCGCCGCGATTGGCGATCAGGACCGGCCCCATCGGCTCAGCGCCGCAGCGTGGCGACGGCCTGGCCTTCCTCGACCTGCTGGCCCTCGGAGACGAGCACCTCCACCACCGTCCCGGCATGCGGCGCCATGACCGGGATCTCCATCTTCATGGATTCGAGGATCAGGATCGGCTCGTCCTCGCCCACCGCCGTCCCGGCGGGGGCGGCGATCTTCCAGACGGACGCGCCGATCTCGGCGAGGACTTTTGTTTCTGCCATGGGACCGTTTCCTCCGCGCCAGGAATTGAAGGCTGCGCGTATTTGTGATCAAATTCCCTGAGATGGCCGATCCTGTCAACACGGCTCCGGAGGAAAGCGTCGCCGCGCAGGTGCACCAGCGGCTGCGCCTCGCCCTCATGCGCAGCCGCTTCCGCCCCGGGGAGAAGCTGAAGCTCCGCGTGCTAGCCGAGGAGATGGGCGTGAGCTCCATGCCCGTGCGCGCCGCCCTCACCCGCCTCGTCTCCGAGGGCGCGCTGGAGCAGGTCGACCGCCGCTCCGTCCGCGTGCCCGTGCTCTCCGACGCGCGGCTGCGCGAGGTGGTGGAGCTGCGCATGGACCTGGAGGGCAAGGCCGCCAGCCGCGCCGCCGAGCGCGCGACTCCCGCGGAAATCGAGGCTTTGGCGGCGATCCATGCCGAGATGAGCGAGGACCGCATCTCCGGCCGCATGGAGGAGATGATGGTGGCGAACGAGCGCTTCCACCGTGCCCTCTGGTCCATGGCCGGGATGCCCGTGCTCTTTCGCATCATCGAAGGGCTCTGGCTGCAATGCGGCCCGCTCAGCGCCGGCCTCAAGGACATCCGCTTCCTGCACCAGCCCGAGGAGCACCCGCATCACGAGGTGATCCGGGCCCTGCGCCAGCGCGACGGCGCGCTGGCCCGCCTCGCTATCCAGCGCGACATCTCCGTCTATGCCGACGCGCTGCTGCGCCGCCTGCCGGCCATCAATGCGGCCCGGCCGAAACTTGATGTTGCATGAACTTGACGGGGCCTGAACCCGTCGATCTATGATCACAAATATCGGGGCCGGTTAGAGCCCACCGGAGGAAATGATGGCCGAAGCCCTGGCAGGAATCCGTGTGCTCGAGGCCGGCACCGGCGCCGCCCTCGCCTATGCGGGAAAGCTCTTTTCCGACTTCGGCGCCGAGGTCCTGAAAATCGCCGATCGCACGGACCCGCTGGCCACCGCCTGGCCACGCCTCGGCGACCGCTCCGCCCTCCAGGCCTGGCTCAACACCAGCAAGCGGCTGGTCGACGGCAGCGTCGCGAGCCTCGCCCCCACCTGCCACGTCCTGCTGGACGCGCGCCCGGCCGGCGAGGAGGTGCTGCCGCGCCACCTCGTCAGCACGCGCATCTCCTGGTTCGGCGAGGAGGGCCCCTATGCGCATTTCGAGGCCACCGACGTCACCTGCCGGGCGCTGGCCGGTGTCTTCGCCTGCATCGGCCCGGCCGAGGGCCCACCCTCCATGCTGGGTGGCATGGCCGGCGAGGCGATGGGCGGGATCGCCGGCTTCATCGCCAGCATGGCCGCGCTATGGGGCGGCGGCGGCCGGCGGATGGAGGCGAGCATCCACGAGGCCAATATCGCCATCGCCGAGTACCAGGCGGCCCAGGCCGTCACCAATCCGGAGGTGGAGCAGCGCCGCGGCGTGAACCGCTTCGCGCCCACCAGCCCGCTCGGCGTCTATCGCTGCCGGGAAGGGTGGCTCGGCGTCACCATCGTGACGCCCGCGCAGTGGCGCGCCTTCTGCGAGATGGTCGGGCTCCACGAACTGGCGCAGGATCCCGCCTTCGAGGTGTGGCCGGAGCGGCTGGCCCATGCCGAGCGCCTCGAACAGCTCTTCGCCGAGCGCCTCGCCGCGCGCACCGCGGAGGAATGGTTCGCCGAGGCCCTGGCCCGCCGGCTGCCCTTTGCCGTGGTGCCGGAGATGGAGACGCTCCTCGCCACGCCCACACACCGCGCGCGAAGCGCCTTCCAGCGCGTGAAGCTCGGCGCCGCGGAGTTCGAGGGGCCGACCCTGCCGCAGCGCCTCACCCGCACCCCGCCGCGCGCCCATGGCATCGCGCCGCTGGAGCCCGAGCCGGCACCGCCTGCCCCCGTTCTGACCGGCGGCCCGGCCGAGACGGCGCTGCCGCTGCAGGGCCTGCGCGTGCTCGACCTTTCCATGGGCTGGGCCGGGCCGGTCTGCACGCGGACGCTGGGCGACCTCGGCGCCGAGATCATCAAGGTCGAGGCGATCCAGTATCCCGACTGGTGGCGCGGCGTGGACCCCCGCCCCTCCTTCTTCGACCAGAAGCTGTACGAGCGCGACGTCCGCTTCGCCTTCCAGAACCGCAACAAGCGCGGCATCACGCTGGACCTCAGCCGCCCCCGCGGCGCCGCGCTGCTCAAGCGGCTGGTCGCGCAATGCGACGCCGTGGTCGAGAACTACGCGCGCGAGGTGCTGCCCAAGCTCGGCCTCGACTACCCGGTGCTGAAGCGCACGAAGCCCGACCTCGTGATGCTCTCCATGCCGGCCTTCGGCGGCGCCGGCCCCTGGCGCGACGCGCGGGCCTACGGCTCGACGCTGGAGCACGCCTCGGGCCTGCCCACCGTCTCGGGCGCGGCCGACGGGCCGCCGCTCACCAACCAGCTCGCCTATGGCGATCCGGTGGGCGGCATGAATGCGACCGCCGCGCTGCTGGTGGCCCTGCTGCACCGGAAATCCACCGGCGAGGGGCAGCACATCGACCTCGCGCAGGTGGAGTGCATGTTTCCTCTCGTCGCGCCCTGGATCATCGCGCAATCCGCGCTGGGCAGCCCGGGGCCGCGCCTGGGCAACCGGCATCCGGACCAGGTGCCGCACGGCGCCTTCCCCTGCGAAAGCGAGGGCTGGGTCGCCATCGCGATCACCGACGACGAGGCCTGGGGGCGCCTCTGCGCTGTTCTGGAACGGCCGGACCTGGCCGGGCTCGGACGCGACGCCCGCCAGGCGCGCGAGGACGAGCTGGAAGCGCTGCTCGCCGACTGGACGCGCGACCGCGACGCCGACGCCGTCATGGGCGTGCTGCAGTCCAACGGGATCGCCGCCGGCGCCATCCGCTGGCCGACCGAGCTCCGCCGCGACGCGCATCTGCGCGCCCGCGGCTTCTGGCAGGAGGTGGACCGCCCCTTCATCGGGGCGCACACCCTGCCCTCCGCGCCCATCCGCATGGCCGGCGGGCCGCCGCTGAAGATCCTTCGCGCCGCGCCGACCCTCGGGCAGGAGAATGCCGCGGTGCTGTCGGAGCTGCTGGGCCTTTCCGCCGCGGAGATCGCCGCCCTGGCGGCCGAAGGCATCATCGGCACGGAGGCCATCCCCGTCGCCGAGCGCAAGCCGCGCAGCGCGCCCGGCGCCGAGCCCCAGAAGGTGAGCGCGTGATCAGCCGCCGGACGCTCCTCGCGGCCCCCCTCGCCGCCCCCGCCCTGGCGCAGGCCCAGGGGAGCTGGCCCGACCGGCCGATCCGGATCATCTACCCCTTCGCCGCCGGCGCCGGCGACTTTCTCGCCCGCGCGCTGGCGGAGCGGATGCGCGAGGCGCTGGGCCAGTCCGTGGTCGTGGACAATCGCCCGGGCGCCAACACCATGATCGGCGCCGAGGCCGCGGCGCGGGCCCCGAAGGACGGCCACACGCTCGGCTGGGTCGCGACGAGCACCATGTCGCTGAACCCGAACTTCTATCCGAACATCACCTACCGGCTGGAGGATTTTTCCCCGCTCTGCCTCGTCTACCGGGCGCCCGTCGCCTTCGCCGTGACCGCCGAGCTGCCCATCCGCACCGTCGCCGAGGCGCTGGAGCACATCCGCCGCCATCCCGGCCTCGGCGTCGGCAGCGTGGGCAACGGCAGCAGCCCGCACCTCACCATGGAATGGATGATGGCGCTGACCGGCGTCCGGCTGGAGAACGTGGCCTATCGCGGCGAGGCGGCGATCGTGTCCGACCTCATCACGGGGCGCACGCCCTTCTACGCGGGCTCGACCAACTCGCTGCTGCCGCATCTCGCGGGCGGGAAGTTCCGCATCCTCGCGACCTCCGCCCCGCGCCGGCTCGACGTGCTGCCGGAGGTGCCGACCTTCGCGGAGACGGTGAATCCGGTCCTCGTGCAGCGCTACTGGCACGGCATCCTCGCGCCGGCGGGCGTGCCGGCGCCGATCCTGACGCGGCTTGCGGAGACCATCGCGACCATCCTGCGCAGCGAGGACTTCCGGCGCCGCGCGACGCCGGACATGGAGCTGGAGCCCGTGCTCCTGGACGATTTCGCCTCGCTGATCCGGCAGGAGCAGGAGCAGTACGGGCGGCTGATCCGCGCGCGCGGGATCACCGTGGGATAAGGCCCGCCGCGCTACCTCAGCCGGGCGAGCAGGCGCCGCATCTTCACCACGATGCCCGTGCCGCGCCACCACCGCCGGGGCGGCCCCGGCGGCACGGCGGCGGAGGGCTGCGCGGGCAGCTCCCGCGAGGCGTAGCGGGCCGGCGGGGTCCAGTCCGCGTAGCCGATGCGCGCCTCCTGCTCCGCGGACAGGGGCGGCAAGGGCTTCGCGCGGCGCCGGGCGACGATATCGGTGCTGTGGGTGGGCAGGATGCCGTGCCGGAGCATCAGCCGCTCGACCAGCATGACGAGCCGCGCGACCGTCCTGTCCTTCTCGTCGTTCCAGTCGAAGTTCTGAAGGATGCCGCAGAAGAAGGGGCGCAGGAGCGTGCCGCCGAAGTCGCGCCGCTGCACCACGTCGAACCACCGGTAGGTCAGCGGGAGGATGCGCGACGCATGCACCCCTTCGGAGGGGTCTATGGCCAGCATGCCGTCCAGGTTCGGCTCGGGCATGCGCTCGCGGAGCGCGCCGCCGAGCGTGAAGTCCCTACGATAGCGCGGCTCCAGGCAGTCGTTCAGCAGGTTCAGGACCTCCATCACGTCCGGCGGGAACATGTGATGGTCGGGCCCGACATACTCATTATACATCAGCAGGCCGTCCGGCTTGAGGACGCGGTGCATGAGGGCGAACATCTCCTCGATCCGCTCGAAGTGATGGATCGCGGCCTGCACGAAGACCACGTCATAGGTGCCGTCGGGAATGTCGTCCTGCAGCACGTCGCGGGCCCGCATCTCGAGGCGGCCTTCCAGCGGGGTTCCCTTCACCCGCTCCATCGCGGCCGCGCAGGCGTGCTCGGACATCTCGTAGGCCGTGATGTGCTCGGCATAGCCGGCGATGAGCAAGGCCTCCTCGATCACCGCCGTTCCCGATCCCAGGGCCAGAACCCGACCGGCGGCGGGCCTCATGAAGCGCTCGGCGACGTCCTCGGTGATCCATCGGTCCAGCCGCCCAGTGGTCGGCAGGGCGATCGAATGCTCGTAGAGGAACTTGTGCAGGGTGTAGTGGATGGGATCCCCACCCGCGGCGGGCGCGACGGGTGCGCCATGCTGCTCGTAGCGCTCGTCCCAGATGCGCTGGGCATCCACATTCATCGAAGTCGACATCGCCCAGATCCCCCGAAATCCACCTCATCCCCGACAGGCGTTGCCGAGGCATGACGGCGATTCCATGATGTAGACTTAGCATCTTGGGCAAATTTTTCGACCTCTCAAGAAATCGCCAAAGAATATGATCGGCGCTGGATCGCTTCTGTCCTGAGAGGCGTTTCAGAGTTCCGGTGATGGGGGGATCGCGGAGGAGTTTTCAGGCCCCGCTGGCGCGAAGGCGGCCCCGGCACCGCCGGGCCCGCTTGGCTACTCCGCCGCCGGGCGGACTGCGGGCTGCGGCACCAGATGCCGCACGCGCGGCGCGACCTCCTCCTGCAGGAGGCGCAGCGAGTTCTTCCAGGCGCCCGGGTTCTCCGAATAGTCGAAGCCGAAGACCAGGATCGAGCCGAAGCCGCCGACCTCCTCGTAGACCCGCTCCAGCTTCTCGGCGACCGTCCGCGGCGAGCCGACCAGCCAGTTGCGGCGGGCGCAGTACTCCACCGTCACGTCGCTGTCCGGCACCTCGGGGCTGTGCTTGAGGTATTCGAGGAAGCCGAAATTCGCGAGCAGCGGCAGGAAATACTCGCGCATCATGCGGCCCATCATGCCGCCCACCGAGAGCCGCCAGGCCTCCTCGTCCGTGTCGGCGACGAAGACCTCGCGCACCAGCCGCCAGTCGCGCCGGTCCGGCGTGCGGCCGGAGCGGCGGGCGCCCGCCTCCACCGAATCCCAGTGGCTGGAGACATAGGCGGGGTTGAGGTTGAGGCTCATCGGCAGGAAGCCGCGCTCGCCGGCCAGCTTCAGCGTGTCGGAGTTCTTGCTGAGCCCGGCCACGCCGATCGGCGGATGCGGCGCCTGCAGGGGTTTGATGTGCGGCTTGAGGAAGCCGAACATCGGCTCGATCTTCGAGACGTTCCAGTACTTGCCCTCATGCGTCCAGGGCCCGTCCTCGGTCCAGGTGCGCAGGATGATCTCCAGCGCCTCACGCGTCATGTCGCGGTTCTGGCCGGACATGCCGTCCACGTGGAAGGTCGCCCAGTCGCTCGGCAGGCCCGAGGCGGCGACGCCGAAATTCAGTCGCCCGCCGGAGATGTGGTCCAGCATGGCGACGCGGTTCGCGAGCTCCACGGGGTGGTGGTAGGGCAGCAGGAAGCCGCCGGGGCCGAGGCGGATGTTCTTCGTCTCGCGGAAGGCCTGGGCGATCAGCAGGTCGGGCGCGGGATGCGGCTCCCAGGGCGCGGTGTGGTGCTCGCCGACCCAGGCCTCGCGGTAGCCGAGACCGTCGAGCCAGCGCATGACCTGGAGGTCCCAGTCGTGCCCATCCTTGAGCGAGCGCTCGGGCGGGTGCGAGGGCATGGTGAAGAAACCAAAGTCCATGGCGTTTTTCTCCCGGATTTCGGGAGAGACTAAACCTCCGGTTGCATCGGCCGAAACCTGCCAGCCATGCGGTGCAGCATGGCCGGCCGGGATGCGCTACTCGGCCGCCGCGGGCAGCCGGCCGAGGCGGTCGAGCCAGGCCACGCAGGCCGCGGTCAGCTCGACATCGGCGAATTTCGCGTCGAGGTCGAAGAGGTTCCAGGCCACGGCGCCGGGGATGCGATCGCCCACCGCCTCGCGCGCCACGATGGTCCGGAAGCCCTCCGCCAGCCCGTCGCAGACCGTCTCGCGTACGCAGGCCGAGGCCGTGACGCCGGTGACGACGATCGTGTCCACGCCGGCGGCACGCAGGAAGCCGGCCAGATAGGTGCCGTGGAAGGCGCTGGCACGCTTCTTGACCAGGACCTGCTCGCCCGCGATGGGGGCGATGCGGCTGTCGATGGCCCAGACCTCCGGATTCGACTGAGCGACGACCTCGATCGGGATCTTGTGGTGCCACAGGCCCATGTCGGTGTGCGGGTCGGCGATGTCGGTCACCTGGTAGCAGGTGGTGACGTGCACCACCGGATGGCCGTTGCGCCGGCAGGCCGCGAGCAACTGCTGCACCGCGGGGATCACGCGGTCGTCGATGCCCTCGCAGGTGAAGGGGTTGCCGGGGCGGGTCCAGGCATTGGCGAGGTCCACGTTGATCAGCGCGGGCTTTTGGCCGAAGCCGATGCGGCGCTGGAAGCCGCGCGCCCTGTAGATGGCGGCGGCCCTTTCGAAGGCCGCCTCGAGCATGGCGTTCAGTTCGGAATCGAATGGGGTGTCGGTCGCGGCCATCGATGGTCCCTCCGGGATGAAGGGACATCCTGGGCCAGGTCCGGCCGGCGAAGCGAGAGGCTTTACCTCACTCCGGCCGCAGGCGGCGCCGGCGAATGAACTCGCCCCAGACCTGGCTGTCGCTTTCCATCCGCGTGCGCAGGTCCGCCGGCGATCCCGCGAAGGGGATGAGCAGGTTGTCGCCGAGCCGCTTCAGCACCGTGTCGTCCCGCAGCGCCGTGCGCGAGGCCGCGTTGATCTGGTTCACGATCTCATCCGGCATGCCCGCGGGGCCGACAAGGGCGAACCAGCCCGGCATGATCGGCGCGTCGATCCCGGCCTCCTTCTGCGTCGGCAGGTCGGGGAGAATGGAGAGGCGCTCGGCCGCCACCAGCGCGAGCGGCGTCACCGCATTGGCGCGGACCTGGCCCAGCGCCACGGCGAGCACCAGGATCATCACGTCCGTCTCGCCGGAGATCACGCTCGTCAGCGCCTGGCCCGTGCCGGCATAGGGCACGTGGGTGAAGGTGACGCCCGCGCGGTCGGCGATCATCTCCATGGAGAGATGTGTGGAGTTGCCGATGCCGGCGCTGGCATAGGTCAGCTTGCCGGGCTCGGCGCGGGCGCGGGCGAGCATGTCGGCCACGCTGGCGATGCCCGACTTCTTGCTCGCCAGCAGGATGAATGGCGCGTCAGAGACGGGCGCGACATAGGTGAAGTCGCGCATCACGTCATAGGTCAAGTTCGGATAGAGGTGCGGGTTGAAGGAGAGCTGCGAGACGCCCGGCAGCAGCAGCGTGTAGCCGTCGGGCGCCTGCTGCTTGAGGAAGTTGATCGCGACCATGCCGTTGGCGCCCGGGCGGTTGTCCACCACGATCGGCTGGCCGAGGGCGCGGCCCATGGGCTCGGCGATGATGCGCGCGACCGCGTCGTTGGCCGAGCCGGGCGGCTGCGGCAGCACAAGGCGGATCGGGCGCGCCGGAAAGGACTGCGCCAAGGCGGGCACCGCGGCGAGGAAGGGAAGCGCGGCGAGGCCGCGGCGCGTGAGGGTCATGCGATCACTCCTGGAAGGGGCGCAGTGGGAGGTCAAGCGCGGAAGCGCCGAGATGCAGCGTCAGCACGGGCGGGCGGCCATGGGGAATCTGCTTGATATGGTCGGCATCGGTCCCCGCCAGGGAAAACCGGAGCTTGCTGCCGGCCCGAAAGATCCAGGAGGTGGGCAGCATCACCACGCGCATGCGCTCGGCCACGCCCGGGACGAGGGGGTGCGCGTCATCGCGGTGATAGGTGCGGAAGGGCCAGGGCGACTGGTATTCCGGAGGATGTGGGGATTCCTTGCGGTGCAGCGCGCGCAGCAGCCCCTCGGTGACGTAGCGCACGGTGCCGTCGGCCTCGACCTCGGAGAGGTAGCAGACGATCGAGGCGTCGGGCTCGCTGGAGGCCAGCACCAGGTCGGCGATACCGTTGCCGGTGAGCTCCATCGCCTGCGCGAAGGGCGCGCTGTCGTAGGCGGGCAGCGCGGCCTGCCGCTGCTGCCAGTCGGGGTAGTAGTCGAGCGCGTTGATCGCCGCGATGCGCTCGTAGCGCGTGCCGCCGCCGGAGCTGAAGGAGAAGTCGGTGGGGTGCGCCGCCTCGCCGCCGTTCACGGCCGCGTCCTGCAGCGCGCCGGCCGCGAGGTGCAGCCGGGTCGGCTCGGGGATCGGCGGCCAGCTCGCCGCCTCCTGCCAGGTCTCGCCATGCAGGGAGAAGAAATGGACGGGCGATTCCTCGCGCAGGCCCGTGGTCCGGCCCATCAGATACTCGTCGAAGAAGCGCAGCAGCTCGCCGAGCAGCGCGAATTCCGGATCGATGCGACCGCGCCAGGGTGAGACGTTGCAGCGCGCGCCATGGTCCCAGGGGCCGAGCAGCAGATGCGTCGGATTGCCCTGCATCGTCAGGTAGCGGGCGATCGCGGAATTGGCGTAGCCCACGCCGTCCATCCAGCCCGAGACGGCATAGATCGCGACGTCCTTGCGGATCGACTTGCAGACCGAATAGGGGCTGATGTTCGCCGACGAGAAGCCCGGGTCGTAGGGCAGCTTCTGCTCCCGGAAGTTCAGGTCGGTGATGAAGTCGGGCATCCGGAAATTGCCGAGATGCTGCTTCACCGCCTCCTTCACCAGGATGCCGTCGGGATCCTCGTCCACCGGCATGGGACCGGCGAGGTCGGGATTGGAGAAGTAGGAGACCTTGGAGAGCAGGTCGCGCCGGTCGTGGTCCATGGCGACCATGAGCTCGTCATAGACCTGCGCCAGACGGTTCAGGAACACGCCGCCGGGATAGTAGTGATCCGACCAGGTGTCCCAGACGGCGAAGAGCGGCACGATGGCCTTCACCGCCGGATGTCCCGTGCTCGCGAGGAAGTCCGAAGCCGCACCAGGGTACGAGATGCCCGTCGCGCCGATGCGCCCGTCCGACCAGGGCTGCGCCACGATCCAATCGGCGATCTCGCGCGCATCCTCGCGCTCCCGGGGCGACCGGAAGCTGTCGCGCGTGCCGAAGCTGGCGCCGGTGCCGCGGATGTCCACCACGACCAGCGCATAGCCGCGCGGCACCAGCATGTCCCGGAACTTTCCCGCGTTGGGGGAGCACTCGCCCTGCCCGCCCGGCCGCATCGCGAAGCGGCGGTAGTAGGGCGTGTGGATCAGCACCGCCGGCACGGGCCCCGTGACGCCTTCCGGCACCCAGGCATCCACGGCGAGTCGGCAGCCGTCGGGCATCGTCACGTATTGCGATCGGGGTGCGGCGGGAATCGCGAACTCCGCCGGCCGCCCCTCCAGGTAGCGGGAGGGCGTCACGCGCCAGGCGGTGCTGTTCAGATCTGCGTCGGCCAAGTCGAAGGAGCTCCCAGAAAGCACGGTCAGGAATACAAATCGGACCCGAGCTTGCAACGTCGCGCGGCGCCCGCCTAGGCTGCGGCCTCGATGGTGAAATTCCTGTTGCGCAGGCTGGCGGTGGCCATCCTCGTCGCCCTGACGGTGCTGACGCTGAGCTTCCTGCTCACGCGGCTCTCGGGCGATCTCGCCATCTCCATTGCCGGCCCCAACGCGACCTCCCAGGATGTCGAGATCATCCGGCAGGCCTATGGGCTGAACCGGCCGGTCTATATCCAGTATCTCGACTGGCTGTTCCGGGCGATGCGCGGCGACTTCGGCGACAGCTACTTCTTCCGCGACCGCGTCTCCAACCTCATCGGCTCGCGACTGCCGATCACCATGACGCTGGGCCTGGTCGGCCTGGGGCTGGCGCTGATCGTGGCGCTGCCGCTCGGCATCATCGCGGCCGTCCGGGAGAACACCTGGCTGGACCGTACCGTGATGATGGTGGCGCTGGTGGGCCAGGCCATGCCCTCCTTCTGGCTCGGGCTGATCCTGATGGTCTGGCTCGGGCTGAACCTGGGGCTGCTGCCCATCTCGGGGACGGGCGGGCCGGAATACTACGTGATGCCGGGGATCGTGCTGGCCTTCTCCGCCATCCCCTCGCTGATGCGGCTGACGCGCAGCGGCATGATCGAGGCGCTCTCCTCCGACTACATCCGCACCGCGCGGGCCAAGGGGCTGAGCCGGCTGTCGATCCTGGTGAAGCACGGCTTCCGCAACGCGGCGATCCCCGTGGTCTCCATCGCGGCCGTGCAGCTGGGCTTCATGCTGGGCGGCTCGATCGTCATCGAGACGGTCTTCGCCATGCATGGCGTGGGCTACCTCGCCTGGGAGAGCATCAGCAAGAACGACTATCCCGTGGTGCAGGCGGTCGTGCTCGTGCTGGCGCTGATCTACATCGCGCTGACGCTGCTGGCGGACCTGCTGAACGCCGTGCTCGACCCGCGGCTGCGCACGGCATGAGCGCCGCGGTGCTTCCCGGCCAGGGCGCCCTGCGCCGGCTGATGCGCAATGCGGGCTTCGGCATCGGCGCCGTCATCGTGGGCCTCGTGCTGGTGGTGGCAATCCTCGCCCCCTGGATCGTCCCCTACGACCCCTTCGCGGTGGACCTCGAGCACCGGCTGGTGCCGCCCTCCTTCATGGAAGGCGGCACGCCGCTCAACTTCCTCGGCACCGACCAGCTCGGGCGCGACTACCTCTCCCGGCTGATCTACGGCGCGCGCATCTCGATGATCATCGGCATCGCGACGGTCATCACCTCCGGCCTGATCGGCACCACCATCGGCATCCTCGGCGGCTTCTACGGCGGGCGCGTGGACGATGTGGTGATGTTCCTCATCACCGCGCGGCTCTCCATCCCGGTGGTGCTGGTGGCGCTGGCGGTGGCGGGCCTGCTCGGCAGCAGTTTTCTCCTCGTGATCCTGGTGCTGGGCCTGCTGCTGTGGGACCGCTTCGCCGTCGTCGCGCGCTCCACCACCATGCAGCTGCGCACGCTGGACTACGTCAGCGCGGCCTGGTGCGCCGGCTCCTCGCAGGTCAGCGTGCTGCTGCGCGAGATCCTGCCCAACATCGCCACCCACCTCGCCGTGGTCGCGACGCTGGAGATGGCGCTGGCCATCCTGCTGGAGGCGGCGCTCTCCTTCCTCGGCCTCGGCGTGCCGGCACCCCTGCCCTCCTGGGGCCTGATGATCGCGGAGGCCAAGGAGTACATGTTCTTCACGCCCTGGGTGATCCTGGTGCCGGGCATCGCGCTCTTCGTGCTGGTGCTGGGCGTGAACCTCCTGGGCGACGCGCTGCGCGACATGCTCGGCACGGACCTTTCGCGATGAGCCTGCTCGAGGTCCGCAACATGCGCGTCACCTTCGGCGGCACCGCGGCCGTGCGCGGCATCTCGCTCAAGGTCGAGAAGGGCGAGACGCATTGCCTCGTCGGAGAGAGCGGCTGCGGCAAGTCCGTCACCTCGCTCGCCATCATGGGGTTGCTGGCGCGCGGCGGGCGGCGCGAGGCGGAGCGGCTCGCCTTCGACGGCACCGACATCAGCGGCTACAACGAGCGCGAGATGTCCCGCCTGCGTGGCGACCGCATGGCGATGATCTTCCAGGAGCCCATGACCTCGCTGAACCCCGCCTATACCGTGGGTTCCCAGATGACCGAGGTGCTGCGCCGCCATCGCGGCACGCCGCGCGCCCAGGCCGTGGACCGCGCCGCCGAACTGCTGGGCCGCGTCGGCATCACCGCGCCCGGCCTGCGGCTGGGGCAATATCCGCACCAGCTCTCCGGCGGGCTGCGCCAGCGCGTGATGATCGCCATGGCGCTGATGTGCGACCCGGAGTTGCTCATCGCGGACGAGCCAACCACGGCGCTCGACGTCACGGTCCAGGCCCAGATCCTGCGGCTGCTCTCGGGCATCCAGAGGGAGCTCGGCCTCGGCATCCTGCTCATCACGCATGACCTCGGCGTGGTGGCGCGCATCGCCGACCGCGTCTCCGTGATGTATGCCGGCGAAGTCGTCGAAAGCGCCCCCGCCGCCGAGCTCTTCGCCGATCCGCAGCACCCCTACACGCGTGGGCTGCTCACCTGCATCCCTGTACCCGGCAAGGTGAAGCGCGACGAACCGCTGGGCAGCATTCCCGGCGTCGTGCCGCGCATCCCGCCGGGCTATGTCGGCTGCGCCTTCCGCGACCGCTGCCCGCATGCCCATGCCGCCTGCGAGGGCGCCATCCCGCGCCGCGCCGCCGGGCCCGGCCACGAGGTTCTCTGCACCCTGCCCCCCGGCTGGTTCGGGCAGCAGGCGGCGTGAGCGGCGCGCCGGCCATCGAGGTGCGCGGGCTGCGCCGCGTCTTCCACGTGCGGCAGGGCCTCTTCGCGCCGCCGCGCCATGTCGTGGCCGTGGACGACGTCTCCTTCGCCGTGCCCGCCGGCAGCGTGCTCGGCGTCGTCGGCGAGAGCGGCTGCGGCAAGTCCACGCTGGCCCGCATGATCCTCGGCCTGCTGCCGCCCTCCGCGGGTGAGGTTCTGGTGGACGGCAAGCGCCTCGCCGACATGGACCGCCGCGCCCGTGCGCGGCTGATCCAGCCGGTCTTCCAGGATCCCTTCTCCTCGCTGAATCCGCGGCGGCGCGTGCGCGACATCGTGGCCATGCCGCTGGTCGCCCAGGGCAGCATCTCCCGCGCCGACGTTGCGCGCCGCGTCGAGGAAGCCCTGGCGCGCGTCGGGCTCTCCGCCGAGCAAGGCACGCGCTTCCCCTCGCAGCTCTCGGGCGGGCAGCGCCAGCGCGTGGCCATCGCGCGCGCCCTCGTCCTGCGCCCGCGCATCGTGGTCTGCGACGAGCCGACCAGCGCGCTGGACGTCTCCGTCCAGGCGCAGATCCTGAACCTGCTCGCGGAACTGCGGCGAGAGCTCGGCCTCACCTACCTCTTCATCAGCCACAACCTCGCCGTCGTGGAGCATGTCGCGAGCGAGGTGGCCGTGATGTATCTCGGTCGCATCGTCGAGAAGAATGAGAGCGAGGCGCTCTTCGCCGAGCCGCGCCATCCCTACACCCGCGCCCTGCTGGCCAGCGTCCTCACGCCCGAGCCCGGCCTCGGCGTGCCCGATGTCGGCCTGGGTGATATCATGCCGGACCCCGCGAACATCCCGCCCGGCTGCCGCTTCCATCCGCGCTGCCCGGTCGCCTTCGACCGCTGCGCCGTGCAGGCCCCCGCGCAAACGCCGAACGGCCCGGCCGGGCTTGTGGAGTGCCTGCTGGCCGAGAACTGAGCCTCAGCGCGGCCCGACGCCCGGCAGCTCCGTCGCGGCAGGATGAAGCTGCACGGGGATCCCCAGTCCCGCATTGCCCGGCGCCACCATCAGCGCCAGCGGTTCCCGCTCCCGTGCCCCGACGCGGCCCAGCACGGCCTCGCCGATGCGGCGCGCCTCGGCCGTGGTGAGGTTGGCGTCCACCATCAGCAGCGCCGCGACCGCGACCGTCGCGACCGGCGAGGACTGCCCCGCATAGGCGCCGGCCGGGATCGCCAGCGGCACGAGGCCGTGCTCGCGCAGCGGCGCGCCGGCCGGCGGCTCGACCGGCAGCAGCCGCAGCGGCGCGGCGCCGAAGGCCTCCACCAGCGGCGGATAGGGCGCGGCCCCTACGATCAGGACCGCGTCCAGGTGCCCGGCCGCGAGCGCCGCCAGGGCCGCCCTCGGGTCGAGCGCCTCCGTCCCCGGCGGCTCCACGACCGCGACGCCGGCGGCGCGCAGCACCTGCGTCGCCGTCACGCGCGTGCCCGACTCAGCAAGGCCCAGCGCCGCGCGCCGACCGGAGAGGCCGCCCAGCGCGCGCGCCGGGTCGCTCGCGCGCACCACCACATGCAGCTGCTCGGGGAAGAGGGCCATCAGCGCGCGCAGCCCCTCATAGGCCCCGGCCGATGCGAAGGCGCCCTGCCCCGTGGCCGCGAGCGCCGCGACGTCCGACTGGACGAAGGCCAGCACCGCCCGGCCGTCGCGCAGCAGGGCGATATTCTCCACGCTGCCCGCCGTCGGCAGCACCGTCAGCCTGATGCCGCGCGCCTGGACATCCTGCGCCAGTGCCGCGGCCAGCCGTGCATAGTTGCCGCCCGGCGGCCCGGCCGCGAGCGCGTAGCCGGCGGTCAGCCGGGCGAGGCGGGCGTCGATGTTGCGACGCGCCGTCTCCAGCTCCTCCTCGATCACGCGGGCGCCGCTGGGCGAGGTGTGGGAGGGCGCCGCCCGCAAGGTCTCGGCGAGCGAGGCCAGCAGCCGCTCCGGCCCCGTGAGCTGGCCGGGCGGGCCTGCGATCCGGCTCTCCACCGGGCCGTGCACGGCCGCGGGCACCCAGGCGGTTCCCTCGCGCCGGTAGGGCACGGTGCCGAAGACGGTGAGCTGGTCCCCGGCCTGGTTGCCGCCCTGCGTCAGGCCGGCGATGCCGCTCGATCCCGCGCCCAGCACGCCGGCCAGGAGTTGCGCGTTCGGCCCGCCCCATTGCCCGAGATCGAGCGCGCGCTCCACGCGGAGCCTCGCCTTGAAGTGGACGATCCGTCCGCCGTCCAGCGTCTCCATGCGGCCCTGGCGGTCCACCTCCTCCAGCACCAGGACCTGCCCCGGGAAGGCCGTCTCCAGCCGCGCCTGCACGTCGCGCCGGAGCTGCTGCGCGCCCGGCTCCTGCTCGCAGGCCGCGAGCAGCAGCAGGAGCAGGCCGGCGAGCAGGCGGCGCATCACGAGAACCACCACAGGCTGAGGAAGCCGGCCAGCACGCCGGCATTCACGAGGTCGATGAAGAAGGCGCCGGTCAGCGGCACGATCAGCGTCGCAGTCCGGCTCGGCCCGTGGCGCCGCGCCAGCGCCTGGGTGATCGCGACGGCGGTGGCGGTCGAGCCCATGCAGAAGCCGATCACGCCGGCCGCCATCAGCGCCGCGTCGTAGTTGCGGCCCATGCCGGGGAAGGCCACGAACATGGCGTAGAGCGCGCAGGCGACGGTCTGCGCGATGAGGATCGCCGCCAGCGGCCCGGCCAGCGTCGCGAATTCCCAGAGCCGGAGCTGCATCATCGCGAGCGCCAGGAAGAGGCCGAGCGAGACGCCGCCCAGCAGGTCCGTGGGCCCGGTCCCCATCGTCCAGAGCCCCGCCGCCTGCAGCCCGTTGCGAAGCACCACGCCGGCCAGCAGCGCCCAGACGAAGGAGGGCAGCGTGACCGCGCCGCCCGAGGTCGCGTCGGCGAGCCAGCCGCCCAGCAGCATGCAGCCGGTGATGGCGGCCAGCCCCACGATCACCCGCGTGACGTTCACCGGCTCCGCCTCGGCCGCGGCCTCCCCGGCGATATCGGCGTCCGAGCCCTTGAGGCGGAAGCGCGTGATGAGGATGTTGCCCACGGGACCGCCGGTGAGCCCGCCCAGCACCAGCCCGAAGGTCGCGGCCGCCATGGCGATCGGCAGCGCGCCCTGGAGATTGTAGCTGGCGCCGAAGAGATCGGCATAGGCCGCGCCCGTGCCGTGGCCGCCGACCAGCGTGATGGAGCCGACGATCAGCCCCATGGAGGGCGGCAGGTCGAGCGACCAGGCCGTCGCCATGCCCACGACGTTCTGCAGCGCGACGAAGGGCGCCAGCACCAGCAGGTAGCGCAGCAGCACCAGCCCGCCCTTGGCGAGGTCGCGGAAATCGGCGGAGAGCCCGACCGTCGCGAAGAAGGCCAGCAGCAGCGGGCGTGACATCACGGGGTCGAAGCGGAGCTCGAAGCCCGTCGCGGCCTGCGCGGCCCAGGCGGCGAGCGCGAAGATCAGCCCGCCCGTGACCGGATCGGGAATGGCATAGCGTGAGAGGGCGGGGACCGAGCGATTCACCAGCGTGCCGAGCAGCAGCACGCAGGCGGTGGCCAGCAGCGTCGCGACGGTGTTCAGCGTCATGCGCGGTCCGTTTCCCGGCGATTTCGGAATCGCCTTTCGCGCATGGTGGACGTTCCGCAGCCCGCGGCGCAAGCACGACGCGGCCGTCAGCCGGCGCGCGCCGTGCCTCCGGAGGTTATTTCCACTTCGCCAGGTAGAACCGCGGCAGCTCGTCCGGAAAGGCCTTGAACTCGAGCTGGCGCGAGAAGGCGTAGGTGTTCACGTAGGTGTAGAGCGGCACGAAATAGGCCTGCTCCGTCGCACGGCGGATCGCCGCGGAATAGGCGCGCTTGCGCACCTCCGGATCGGCGCTGGAGCCGCCCTCCTGCAGCAGCCGCTGCATCTCCGGATCCTTCGCGTAGTCGGACAGGCTGTCCGCGCCGAACCAGTTCGGCAGGAAGGACGAGACGTCGTTGACGGAGTAGCTGCCCCAGCTCCCCATGTTCATGGCGAGCTCGCCGCGCCAGGCGCGCTGCGTCAGCGCAGCCACCTGCAGCATGTTGAGGCGCGCGCGGATGCCCACGGCCTGGAGGTAGCTCTGCACCGCCTCGGACCATTGCCGCGGCTGGACGTAGCTGGTCAGCTCGATGTCGAAGCCGTTGGGGAAGCCGGCCTCGGCCAGCAGTTCGCGCGCGCGGGCGGGATTGTAGGGATAGTCGACGGCCGCCTCGACGTCGCAGCCGAACTGGGAGGGGTAGCAGGGCGCGACCAGCGGCCGGGAGCCGCCGGTGACGAGCCGCTCGGCCATGCTCTTGCGGTCGAGCGCGTGGAAGACGGCCTGGCGCACCTTCTGGTTGGTCATCGGCGTCTGCCCGCTGCGCCCGGCGGCGTCGAGCTGCAGGAAGCCCACGCGCATGGATTCCTGCTGCAGCGTCTGCAAGGTCGGCAGGCGGCTCACATTGGGGATCTGGTCCGGGTTCATGTTCCAGATCCAGTCCACGCGCTGGGACAGCAGCTCGGTGAGCTCGGTCGCGGCGTCGGTGACGAAGCGCGCTGTGATCTTGCGGATCGCGGGGCGCCCCTTGGGCCCGCCCTGGTAGTAGCCGTCGAAGCGCTCGTACTCGACGATGGAGGCGGTGTCGACGCGCGTGATCCGGTACGGCCCCGTGCCGACGGGCGCGCGGGCATAGCCCTCGGGCCCGACGCGCTCGCGATAGGCCTTAGGCCAGACCGGGCCGACGAGAGCGAGGTAGTCCAGCGCGGCTGGCGTCGGGGTCTTGAGGTGAAAGCGCACGCTGAACTCGCCGGTCTTCTCGACATTGTCGATCCAGGCGTAGTTGCTGGGTGTGGCGACGCGCGCCTCGGGCTTGCTCACCGTGTTGAAGGTGTAGACCACGTCGTCGGCGGAGAAATCGCTGCCGTCATGAAACTTCACGCCCTGTCGCAGGGTGAAGTCGAGCGTCTTGGTGTCCACCCAGTTCCAGGCGGTGGCCAGCGCCGGAACGTTCTGGAAGGTCTCGGGATCGCGGTGCACGAGGCCGTCCCAGGCCTGGTGCGAGAGGATCAGCCCGGTGCGCTGGTTGTTGTAGAAGGCGTCGATGTTCGGGACGGCATCACGGAAGACGACGCGCAGCGTGTCGGCGCTGCGCTGCGCCTCGGCGGCGCCGGAGATGAGGGCGGGAAGGCCGAAGCCGCCGGCGGCGGCGATCCCCTTCCCGAAGGTGCGACGTCCGATGGTCATGTCCCGAGGTTCCCGCTTGATGTGGGCGGGAGCCTAGGGAGAGGGCGGCCTGTCCCGCAAGACGGGAACTACTCCGCCGCCTGAGAGTTTGCCGCGAAGAAGCGGTTTTCCGGCCGTGGCAGGCCGAGATGCTCGCGAAGGGTCGTGCCTTCATATTCCTTGCGGAACAGCCCGCGGCGCTGCAGCTCCGGCACCACCTGTTCCACGAAGTCGTCGAGGCCGCCGGGCACGTAGGGGAACATGATGTTGAAGCCGTCGCAGGCGCGCGTCTCCAGCCATTCCTCCATCGTGTCGGCGATGGTCCTGGGCGTGCCGACCAGCACCGCGCCGGAATAGCCGCCGATGCGCTGGGCAAGCTGGCGCACCGTCAGGTTCTCGCGCCGGCCCATGTTGATGGCGCGCTCGCGGCCGGACTTGCTGTTCTCCGTCTCCGGAATCTCCGGCAGGGGCTTGTCGGGATCGAAGGCGCGCGCATCCACGCCGAGGATGCTGGAGAGCGAGCCGATCGCGCTCTCGTAATGCACGAGGCTGTCGAGATGCGCGCGCTTGGCGCGCGCCTCCTCGTCGGTCTCGCCGACCATGACGAGCGCGCCGGGCAGGATCTTGAGGTGGTCGGGGTTGCGGCCATAGGCCGCCGCCCGGCCCTTCACGTCGGCGTAGAAGGCGCGCGCATCGGCGATCGGGCCGCCGGCGGCGAAGATCATCTCCGCCGTCTCCGCGCCGATCTGGCGGCCGGCCTCGGAGGCACCGGCCTGCACGATCACCGGCCAGCCCTGCACCGGCCGCGCGATGTTGAGCGGGCCGCGCACGGAGAGCTCGGGGCCCTTGTGATTGAGCACGTGCATGCGGGACGGGTCCCAGAAGATGCCGCTCTCCACGTCGCGGATGAAGGCGTCGTCGGCGAAGCTGTCCCAGAGGCCGGTGACGACGTCGTAGAACTCGCGGGCGCGCTTGTAGCGCTCGCCATGGGCCATGTGCTCGTCGTGGCCGAAATTAAGCGCCGCGTCGGGGTTCGCCGTCGTGACGAGGTTCCAGCCCGCGCGCCCGTTCGAGATGTGATCGAGCGACGCGAATTTCCGGGCCACATGATAGGGGTCGTTGTAGGTCGTGGATGCGGTCGCGATCAGGCCGATGCGCTCGGTGACGGCGGCCAGCGCGGGCAGCAGCGTCAGCGGGTCGAAGCTCGTCACCGTGTGGCTGCGCCGCAGCGATTCGATCGGCATGTTCAGCAGCGCGAGGTGGTCCGCCATGAAGAAGGCGTCGAACTTGCCGCGCTCGAGCGTCTGCGTGAGGCGCGCGAGCTTCGGGAAGGAGAAATTCGCGTCGGGCCAGGCGCCGGGATAGCGCCAGGCGCCGGTGTGGATCGAAACGGGGCGCATGAAAGCACCCAGGTGTAACTGACGCATCTCTGGCCTCCTTGAGGGGCTCCGCCCCTCAAACACCCCGCCAAGAAACTCAGTTTCTTGGATCTTCGATCAGTAAAAGGGTCCAGGGCCAAAAGCCCTGGTGGGGGAGCGCAAGGGGGCAAAGCCCTCTCGCTCAGAACGCCGGCACGACGGCCCCCTGGAAGGTCGTCGCCACGAAGTCCTTCACCTCCTGCGTCTGATATGCGGCGAGAAGTCGTCTTGCCCAGGGGGCGTTCGCATCCTGCTGCCGCACCGCGATCAGATTGGCGTAGGGGCTCTCCGCGCTCTCCAGCGCGATGGCGTCGCGCACGGGGTTCAGCCCGGCCGGGATGGCGAAGTTGGTGTTGATGGTGGCGGCCTCCACCTCGTCCAACGCGCGCGGCAGCTGCGCGGCCTCCAACTCGACCACGCGCAGGCGGCGCGGATTGGCGGCGATGTCGGCGACGGTTGCGCGGAAGTCGGCGCCCTCGCGCAGGGTGAAGGCGCCGTTCTTCGCCAGGAGCACCAGCGCGCGGCCGCCATTGGTCGGGTCGTTCGGGACCGCAATGCGGCCGCCCTGCGGCACGTCGGCGAGGCTGCGGTGCTTCTTCGAGTAGATGCCCATCGGGAAGATCAGCGTCTTGCCCAGCGCGACCAGCGGCAGGCGACGGTCGCGCACCTGCTGGTCGAGGAAGGGCTGGTGCTGGTAGCTGTTGGCGTCGAGGTCGCCGGCTGCCAGCGCAGCATTGGGCTGGATGTAGTCCTGGAACTCGACGATGCGGAGGACGAGCCCGTCGCGGGCGGCGATCTCGCGCACCTTCTCCATCACCTGGGCGTGTGGGCCGGCGGTCACGCCGACGCGGAGGGCGCGCTGCGCGGTGCCGATATCCTGGGCTTGCGCCACCGCCGGCAGCGCGAGGCCGGCGAGAATGAGGGGGCGACGGGAAATCATCTCGGATGCTCCGGGGATCAGCGGTGGGACACGCGCCGGACCAGCCAGTCGCCGAGCGACTGCAGCCCCTGCACGAAGACGATGAGAAGGATCACGACGGTCGCCATCACCTCAGGCATGAAGCGCTGGTAGCCGAAGCGGATGCCGAGGTCGCCGAGCCCGCCGCCGCCAATGGCGCCCGCCATCGCGGAGAAGCCGACCAGCGAGACCAGCGCGACGGTGGTGGCGGCGATGATGCCGGGCAGCGCCTCGGGCACCAGGACCTTGGTCACGATCTGCAGGCGCGTCGCGCCCATGGCGCGGGCCGCCTCGATCACGCCCTTGTCCACCTCATGCAGAGCATTCTCGAACAACCGTGCAAGGAAGGCGGTCGCGGCCAGCGCCAGCGGCACGATGGCCGCCCCCGTCCCGATGGAGGTGCCGGCCACGAACCGCGTGAAGGGGATGATCGCCACCATCAGGATGATGAAGGGCGTCGAGCGCGCAGCATTCACGATCAGCCCGAGGGGCCGGTTGATCCAGGGCTTCGGGCTGAGTCCGTCGCTGTCGGTGACGCGCAGCAGCAGCGCGACGGGCAGGCCCAGCGCCACCGCAACGGCGGCCGAGGCGCCGACCATGATCAGCGTCTGCCAGAAGGCTTCGAGTAGGAGGTCCTGCATCGTTTCGTTGAGCCAGCTCATGCGCTCAGCTCCTGCACGGTGAGGCCCAGGCCGCGCATCCAGTCGAAGGCGGCCCGCACCTTCTCCTCCGGCCCATAGGCCGCGAGCGCCATCACGCCGAAGGGCTCGCCGGCGATCTCGTCGATGCGGCCGGAGACGATGTTGATGTCGATGCCGAAATCGCGGCTGGCCTCGCTGACCACCGCGCGCGTGCTGTTCGGCCCGGCGAAGATCACCTGCGCGAGCTGCCGCACCTCGCCCAGCCCGGGCTCCGGCAGCCGCGCGAGCGTCGCCGCCGGCACGGAATGGCCCACGACCTCGGAGACGAAGTGCCGCGTGGTCGGCTGCTCAGGCCGCGTGAAGACGTCGAAGACGCGGCCCTGCTCGATGATCCGCCCGGCCTCCATGACGGCCACGCGGTCGCAGATGGCCTTCACCACGCCCATCTCATGGGTGATGAGCAGGACCGTTAGGTCCAGGCGATCGCGCAGGCCGCGGATGAGCGCCAGGATTTCCTGCGTGGTTTCAGGGTCGAGCGCGCTGGTCGCCTCGTCGCAGAGCAGGAGGCCCGGCCGCGACGCCAGCGCCCGCGCGATGCCCACGCGCTGCTTCTGGCCGCCCGAGAGCTGCGCGGGATAGGCGTCGCGCTTCCCCTCCAGTCCGACCAGCGGAAGGATCTCGTCCACCCGCGCCCGCCGCTCGGCCGAGGACAGCCCGGCGATCTCCAGCGGAAAGGCCACGTTCCCGGCCACTGTCCGCCGGGTGTGCAGGTTGAAGTGCTGGAACACCATGCCGATGCCCCGCCGCGCCGCGCGCAGCCCCGCATCGTCCAGCGCCAGCATGTCCTGCCCCAGGACGGAAATGCCGCCGGCATCCGGCCGCTCCAGCAGGTTCACCGTCCGGATCAGCGTGGACTTGCCCGCCCCCGAACGCCCCACGATCCCGAAGATCTCGCCGGCCCGGACCTCCAGCGAGACGTCGTCGAGCGCCACCGTCCCGCCCGCGGCGAAGCGCTTGCGCAGACCGGTGAGGGCGATGGCCGTCACATCAATGGCTCCGGGGATATCACGCATGACCTTCGTGATATGCGATCTACCCCGCCCGCGTGAAGTGATATCGCGAGCGGGACAGCCATGCCGAATTCGATCCTATTCGGGCTGGACGCCGATGGAGCGCAGCAGCGCCTCCGCCTGGGCGAAGTCGCGCTGGATGTAGTCGTCGAGGGCCGCGCCCTTCTGGAACAGCGGCACGATCGCCAGCCCCTCCAGCCGGGACTTCACCGCGGGCTCGGCCATGATGGCCTCCACCTCGTCGGCGATGCGGGCCGTGATCGTGTCCGGCGTGCGCGGCGGCGCCCAGACCACCCACCAGGACTGCGCGTCGACCTCCGGGAAGCCGGCTTCCGCCGTGGTCATGAGGTTCGGCGCGGCGTCGTTCCTGCGGCGCGCCGTCAGCGCCAAGCCCTTCAGATTGCCCGCGCGCACCGGCGGCAGCATGGCCAGCATCGGGTCGGCATGCACGCCGATATTGCCGCCCATGAGGTCGGCCAGCGCCGGCGTGGTCCCGCGATAGGGCACCAGCGTCAGGTCGGCGCCGATCGCCCGCGCGAACTGGATGGTGGTCAGATGCCCCGCCGAGCCCAGCGCCGAGACGCCGAAGGACCATTCGCGCGGATTGGCCAGCGCCGCCGCCTTCACATCGGCCATGGTCATCTGCGGCCGGTTCGGGTTGATCGCGATCAGGCAGGGCCCCTCGCCCGTCCGCGCGATCGGCTTGAGGTCGGTGATGGGATCGTAGCCGGGGTTGCGCATCACCAGCCGCGCGATGGTCTGCACGCTGGCCGAGACCAGCAGCGTGTAGCCGTCCGGCGTGGCGGTGGAGACGGCGATGCCGCCGATCGTCCCGTTGGCACCGGTCCGGTTCTCGACCGTGAAGGTCTGCCCCGTCCGCTCCTGCATGCGCCCGGCGATGACGCGCGCCATCACGTCCACCGAGCCGCCGGCCGCAAAGGGCACGACGATGCGCACGGGACGGTTGGGCCAGGCGGTCTGCGCCAGGACCCGCGGCGCAGCCAGGGGCACCGCGGCGGAAGCGGCGAGGAGGGAGCGGCGCGTCGTCATCAGAAGGGCTCCTTGTAGGGGCGAAGGTCGAGTTCCAGGGTCCAGGCCGAGCGGTGCTGACGGTGCAGCTGCCAATAGGCCTCGGCGATCGCCTCGATGCTCAGCAGCCCGTCCTCGCCGGCCGCGGCCACCCGCTCCGGCCGGCGCGCGCGCAGCCGCTCGCCGTCGATGCCGCCATCGATCACCGCATGGGCCACGTGCAGCCCCAGCGGTCCGAGTTCCCGTGCCGCCGATTGCGCGATGGCGCGCAGCCCCGCCTTGGCCGAGGCGAAGGCGGCGAAGTTCGCGGCGCCCCGCACGCTCGCGGTCGCGCCCGTGAAGATCAGCGTGCCGCGGCCCTTCGGCACCATCCGCCGCGCCGCCTCGCGCCCCACCACGAAGCCGCCCAGCGTGTTGGTGCGCCAGGCCTCCTCGAAGCTCTCGACCGAGAGGTCGCGGAAGGGCGTGCGGATGTTCACGCCCGCGTTGAAGACGACGACCTCGAGGTCCTGCGCGCGGTCGAAGAGCTTGCCGACATCAAGGGAATTCGTGGCATCCGCGACGATGGCCTCGGCCACGCCGCCCGCTGCCTCGATGCCCGCCACGACGGCCGCCAACTTGTTCATGGTGCGGCCGGCAATGAGGACGCGATGGCCCTCGCGCGCGAAACGGCGGGCGACGGCCGCGCCCAACCCCTGCTCGGCACCGACGCCGACGATGATCGCTTCCGTAACCATGCTGCGCGGCAACCTGCCCGTCATCTGAAAAGGTGGCAAGCGAGAGGGCTTTGCCCGATAGGCGCGAAGATGCGCGGATTCGAGGCCGTAGGCGTGGGAACGATCTGGCCCCGGATCGGTCGCGCAGATGGCGGTGGCAGGGCTGGCTGCGTCAGCCGCGTCAGACCCGCCCACGCAGACGAAACAGACCTGCCACGCGAGGCGAAGCCCGCCTCAGTGCGCCGCCTCCACGATCCAGGCCCGGAAGGCCGCGAAGGCCGGATCCTCCTCGCGGCCGGGACGGTGGATCAGGAACCAGCCCTTCCCCTTCGGCACCGGCGCCGCGAAGGGTGCCACCAGCCTGCCCTGCCGCAGCGCGTCGTCGATATAGGGCCGGATGCCCATGGCGACGCCGAGCCCGTCCGCCGCCGCCTGCTGCGCCTGGCCGTAGAAATCGAAGACCGGCCCACGCGCCGCCACCCTCCCCGCCAACCCCTGCGCTGCCAGCCAGAGCGGCCAGTCCTCCGCCGCATGCGCGACGCGCAGCAGCGGCACGCCGGCGAGTTGCTCCGGCCGCGCCAGCCCCGCCGCCAAGGCCGGCGCGCAGACCGGCAGGAGGTCGGCGGCGAAGAGAGGCGTCGCGACGAAGCCGGGCCAGTCGCCCTCGCCCAGCCGGATGCCGCAGCTCCAGCCCTCGTCGAAGGCGGCCGCGGCGCCGCCCGTCGTCACCCGCACCTGGAGGCCGGGCGCGCGCGCGTGCCAGTCGGCGAGGCGCGGAATCAGCCAGTGCGCGGCGAAGCTCGGCCCGACGCCGAGGATCAGCGTCCGCTGGCCGGCCTGCGCCACGGTTGCGACGGTCAGTCGCTCCAGCTCGTCGAAGAGGGGGCCGAGCCCCGCGCGATAGGCCGCGCCCGCTGCGGTCAGCGCGAGGCGGTTCGCGCCGCGCTCGAACAGCGCGATGCCGAGCCGCTGCTCCAGCAGCCGCACCAGCCGGCTCACCGCGGCCGGGCTGACATGAAGCTCCGCGCCGCCGGCCGCGAAGCTGCCGTGGCGCGCCGCGGCCTCGAAGGCGCGCAGCCCGTTCAGGAAGGGCAGGCTCCTGGACATCTGTTTCCCCACCCTCAGGAAAGCTGAGGCTCAGCCGAGAATATCTTCCCTATCGCACCGTTGCGCCAGCGCGCAGATTTCGCGCCATGTCCCTCGCCCTCACCGCGCTGCTCGGCGCCGTCATGATCTGCACCGCGCTGCTCTCCGGCATCTTCGGCATGGCGGGCGGGCTGATCCTCGTCGGCATCCTGCTGGCGCTCATGCCGCTGCCCGACGCCATGGCGCTGCACGCCATCACCCAGATCGGCTCCAACGGCTGGCGCGCCATCCTCTGGATCCGCTTCGTGCGCTGGCGCAGCGTGGGCGCCTACCTCTCCGGCTCCGTGCTGGCCACCGCCGCCTGGGCCATGGTGCAGTTCGTGCCCGACAAGCCCTGGGCGCTGCTCGCCCTCGGCGCCACGCCCTTCCTCGCGCGCGCCCTGCCCGCTTCCCTGCGACCCGATCCGGACCGCATCTCGCACGGCCTCGCCTATGGCGCGGCCTGCATGATGCTGATGCTGGTGACCGGCGTGACCGGCCCCCTCTCCGACACCTTCTTCCTCGGCCGGGCCCAGCAGGACCGGCGGCAGATCGTCGCCACCAAGGCCTTCTGCCAGGTGGTGAGCCACGCGCTGAAATTCGTCTACTTCGCGACGCTGATCCCGAATTCCGGCAGCGTCTCGATCTGGCTGGCGGTCATGGGCGTCGCCTGCTCCATGATCGGCACCACCCTGGCCCGCCGTGTGCTGGACGCGATGACGGATGCCGGTTTCCGCAAGTGGTCGAAGCGGCTGATCACCGCCATCGGCCTGTTCTACCTGGCCCAGGGGAGCTGGCTGCTGATCGCCGGATGGATGGAGACGTCACCATGAGCACGCCCGTCATCAACGCCCTCATGCTCGACATGGTCGAGTGGCTCGCGCGCACGCCGCGCCCCTATGCCGAGGCCATCGAGGCCTGGCGCACCTCCTGCCCGCGCCTCACCGTCTGGGAGGACGCGATGGACGAGGGCGTGATCGAGAACCGCCGTGCGGCGGATGGCGGCCTCTTCGTCGCGCCGACGCCGAAGGGCCTGGACATGCTGCGGATGCGTCATCAGCCGCCTGAATGTGGGTGATCCATCCGCCTGCATGGCGAAGGGCGCCCCCGATCTCCTATCTCACCCCGCGAAGCCACAAACCGGCTCACGGGATCAAATCCATGATCGACATCCGCCCCTTCGACACCCTCGGCCACGCCGACCACGGCTGGCTCAACGCCCGCCACCACTTCTCCTTCGCGGGCTACCATGACCCGCAGCGCATGAGCTGGGGCAAGCTCCGCGTCTGGAACGACGACGAGATCGCCGCCGGCAACGGCTTCGATCCGCACCCGCACCGCGACATGGAGATCATCACATATGTCCGCGAGGGCGCCATCACCCACCGCGACAACATGGGCAACGAAGGCCGCACCGAGGCGGGCGACGTGCAGATCATGTCGGCCGGCACGGGCGTGACCCATAGCGAGTACAACCTCGAGCCGGAGACGACGAAGATCTTCCAGATCTGGATCATGCCGGACGTGCGCGGCGCCAAGCCGAACTGGGGCGCGAAGAGCTTCCCCAGGGCCGGGCGCGAGGCGCGCTTCGAGGTCCTGGCCGGCGGCCGCGCCGGCGACGCCGGGACGGGCGCGCTGCCCATCAACGCGGATGCCGCGGTGATGGCGACGACGCTCTCGAAGGGCCAGGAGCTGCGCTACGCGCTGCCGGAGGGGCGTGCGGCCTATCTGGTCTCGGCCAAGGGAAGTGCCACCGTGAACGGCGCGGAGCTCGGCCAGCGCGACGGCGCGGCGATCTTCAAGGAGAAGGAGATCGTCATCGTCGCGAATGACGAGGCCGAGCTGGTGATGGTCGAGATCGCGGCCTGACGCTTTCTCCAGTGGGATGGGCGCGGGGCGAGGCCCCCGCGCCTTGTTCCTGTGTGAAGCGCACTTCTTGCGAATAGGGGCGCTGCCGGCCGGAGCTGGTTGTGGCAGCGCTTGGAGCACACAGCCCGCCAAGTTGCGCCCATGTCGGCCATCAGGCTGGTGCTTGCATCAAGATCTTTGAAAGGCCTGGCAGGGGAAGCGGCCGCGCCGGAGGTGTTCAGGACGGAGCGATGACGGCTTCGCGCCGGGCGTGGCTCATCTCCGTCTGCCGTGCCCCCTCGCACAGCCACGCAACGAAGCACCTGACGCGATCGTCGGTGCGGCGCGCGATCGTCCAGCGCACGACATGGGCCCGGCTGCACGGCAGTGATTGATGCACGGGCAGGACGCGGACCAGACGACCGTCGGCGAGCGCATCATGCACGAGCAAGGTGCGCGCCAGGACGACGCCGGCACCCTCCAGCGCCGCCGCGATGGCGGGACCGATGCTGGCAAAGCGCAGGCTTTCGCGGGGGTGGGGCGGCAGGCCAAGCCGCTCCAGCCAGGCCGGCCACGACCACTCGGCGCTGGTGGCTCGGCCGGCGGGACCTTTGTGCAGCAGAGGGAGACGGCGCAGAACGGCGGGATCGCCGGGGACAAATCCCGCCGGCAGCAGTGACGGGTGGCACACCGGGAAGACCTGCTCCTGGAACAGCGGACGCTGGGTGGTCGTGGCGCGCAGCTCCGATACGGGCAGCCAGTGGATGCGCACGTCGAGGCCCGCGACCTGGTCGGGGGCTTCGCTTTCGACGACCACCAGTTCAATCGAGAGCTGCGGGTGCCGATCAGCGAGATCCGGGAGACGCCGCAGAAGCCAGTTGTGGGCGAGCCCGGCCCCGACCCCGATGCGCAGCCCGCCCGGGCTCGCCGCCGACAGGCAACGCGCGCGCAAACCCGCGATCTCCGAAAGAAGGTCCGCCAATCCGTCGGCCAGGGATCGCCCGGCCGGGGTCGGGGCGAGGCCCGCATTGTGGCGGAGCAACAGCGGCGTTCCCATGAAATCCTCGAGCCTGCGGATGCGGTGGCTGACAGCGCTTTGCGTGACGCCCAGCTCCGCGGCGGCGCGGGTCATGTTGCCAGCGCGCAGGGCGGCGCTGAAAGCGACGAGGGCATCGAACGGCGGCAACTGCGTCATTCCGCCATCATGAAACAAATTCATGGAAAGATGAATGCTTGGCGCTCCGCAGACGCGGAAAGGCCGGATACGACATGCGGCACCAGCCACCGGAGAACGTGATGTCCGCGCCCGACAACAAGGCCTTGATGCAGGAGATTTTCTCGCGCCTCGAGCAAGGTGACCGCTCGCTGCTGCAGCAACATATGGCGGAGGAATTCCGCGTCGTGGTCATGGGCCGCTCCTCGTGGTCGCAAACCGTGACAGCGGATTCCCTGCCGAAATATCAGGCCTATGTGCGCGCGCGCTTCGGTGGATCCTGGCGGACCGTGGCCGAGCGGTTCATCGCGGACGGAGACCTCGTGGTCGTGGAGGCAAGGGGCGACAATTACGCAACGTCGGGCGAGCGCTACGACAATCAGTACTGCCTGATCTACCGCTTCGAGGACGGCAAGATCGTGGAGATGCGTGAATACATGGACACCGCATTCTGCGAGCGTGTGCTCGGGCCTTTTCCGAGCACGGCATTGGACGAGCGATAGCTCCCGCTCCGCTTCCAACCTCTTCCATCGGCTTCACGCCGCCGCGATCTCCCCACGCTCGATCACATAGGTGCTGTCCACCAACGGCCGCAGCAGCCCGGGATTGCTTTCGGTGATGAGGATCGCGACATCCGGCAGCGCGTCGCGCAGGCGCCGCAGCGCCTCGGCGTAGCGCAGCGCCAGCGCGGGGGCGAGGCCCTGGAAGGGCTCGTCCAGCAGGATGGCACGGGTGCCGATCATCAGCGCGCGCGCCAGCGCCACCATCTTCCCCTGCCCGCCCGAAAGCCCCGCCGCCTTGCGCGGTGCGAGGTCGCGCAGCTCCGGCAGGAGGGTGAAGACCGCCTCCATCCGCCGCGCCGTCTCGGACGGCTCCAGCCTCAGCACCTGGGCGGGCAGCAGCATGTTGTCCTGCACGGTGAAGCTGCCGAAGAGCCGGCGGTCCTCCGGCGCATAGCCTACGCCGAGCCGCGCACGAAAATGCGCGGGCACAGCGGAGGCGTCCGCGCCGGCGACGGCGACGCTGCCTCCGCGCAGCGGCAGCAGCCCCATCAGCGCGCGCAGCGTGGTGGTCTTGCCCGCGCCGTTGCGGCCGATCAGCGCGACGCGCCCACCCGGGGGCACGTGCAGCGAGACGCCGCGCAGCACCGGCACGCCGGCGATGTCGACGGAAGCGTCCTCAAGCCGCAGCATGGCGCTCGATCCCGATCACCTCGCGCTGCACCTCGGGGTCGGCCAGCACGGCGGCCGGCGGGCCCAGTGCCGCGATCTTCCCCTGCGACCAGACGGCCACCCGGTCGGCGAAGCGCTCCACCACATCCATATCGTGCTCGACGAAGACGGCGGTGACCTCCGCCGCGCGCAGCACGCGGGCGAGCGTCTCGACCACCTCCATCTTCTCGCTGGCGGCGACGCCGGAGGTGGGCTCGTCCATCAGCAGCAGGCGCGGCTTGAGCGCGACGGCCATGGCGATGTCGGCCAGCTTGCGCGCGCCCTCGTTGAGCGCGTCGGCCCGCGCCTCGGCGATGACGGCGAGGCCGAAGCGCTCCAGCAGGTCATGCGCCTCCTCGCGCCAGGCCGGGCGGAGCAGCGGCCTGAGGGGTGACCACGGCCCTTCCCGCGCGGCGATGGCCAGCGCGACGTTCTCCAGCACCGTGTGCTCGGTGAAGAGCTGCGGCAGCTGGAAGGAGCGCGCGATGCCGCGCGCCACGATGCGCCGCGGCGCCATTCCCGTGATGTTCTGGCCCTCATAGGTGATCGTGCCGGCCTGCGGACGCAGGTAGCCGGTGGTCATGTTGATGAAGGTCGTCTTGCCCGCGCCGTTCGGGCCGATGATGGCCAGGAACTCGCCCTTGGCCACGTCCAGGTCGATGCCGTCAGCGGCCTTCACGCCGCCGAAGGCCAGCCGCAATCCACGCGCCGAGAGGAGAACGTCGCTCATGCGCGGCGCCTCATCAGGCTCTCGACCATGCCCCAGAGTCCCCGCGAGAAGAACAGGATCACCCCCATCAGCACGAGGCCGAGGATGGCCTGCCAGGCATCGGCGAAGCTCGCCGCGGCATAGACGCGCACCAGCTCGAAGGTGACGGCGCCCAGGAAGGGGCCGAGCGCCGCGCCCGCGCCGCCCAGGATGGCGATGAAGACCAGCTCGCCCGAGACGGTCCAGTAGCCCAGCAGCGGGGTCACGTGCCGCGTCGTCATGGCGATGATGGCGCCCGCCAGCCCGCCCATCAGCGTGGAGAGCACATAGGCGGAGAGCAGCACGCCGCGCGCCGGCAGGCCCATGAACTCCAGCCGTGTCTCCCGCGTCTTGATGGCCGAGAGCGCCTGGCCCATCGGCGAAGCGAGGTAGAGCCGCACGAAGAACCCGATGGCCAGCGCCAGCACCAGCGCCGTCCCGAACATCGCCCATTCGAAATCGTCGCGCTCCAGCGCCATACCGAGGAAGCGCGGCACGGCGACCCGGATGCCGTCGGTGCCCTTGGTGATGTGGTAGAGCTTTTCCAGCAGCGAGTAGAAGACCATGCTCATGGCGAGGTTCAGCATGCCGAAGAAGATCTCGCGGTAGCGCGAGACGAAGAGCCCGACCACCAGCCCCAGCACGCCCGAGAGCAGCATCGCCACCGGCATCAGGATCAGCGCCTCGGGCATCGAGGGCGCCAGGAAGGCCACGGTATAGGCGCCGAAGGACAAATAGAGCGCGTGGCCGAAGCTCACCTGCCCCGCCCGCAGCAGCAACAGGATGCCCAGCACCGCGATGCCCTTGGCCAGCGCGATGGTCAGCACGAAGCGCAGCCAGGGCGCGAGGAAGGCCAGCAGCACCAGCAGCGCGGCGCCGGCGATGGCGAGAAAGGTTTCGGTGCGCCTCATACCCGCCGCGTCTCCGCCGCGCCGAACAGACCCTGCGGCCGGACCAGCAGCACGGCCACCATGATGAGATAGGGCGTCAGCACCTCGGCCTCCGGCATGAAGTAGACGGCGATGGAGCGGGCGAGGCCGATCATCAGCGCCGTCAGCGCCGCGCCCTCGATCTGGCCGAGCCCCGCGGTCGCCACCACGGCGAAGGAGAGCACGATGGTCTGCGCCCCCACCCCCGGCACCAGTGACGCCGTGGGTGAGGACAGCGCGCCGCCGAGGGCCGCCAGGATCGCGCCGAAGGTGAAGGTCAGCAGGTAGATGCGCGAGGCGTCGATGCCCATGGCCGTCGCCGCCTCGCGGTCGGTGGTGACGGCGACGATGACGCGGCCGGTCAAGGTCCGGCGCAGGAACCAGGCGAGGCCCACCAGCGTCGCCACCGCCACGCCCGGCAGCACGAAGAGCTGGTAGGCGGTGAAGGGGATGAAGTCGCCAGCGAAGGGCACGTCGAAATTGCCGAGCAGGCGCATCGCCGTGTCGTTCTGCACGGGCTGCGTGCCCCAGACGAGTTTTTGGGCATCCTCCAGGATCATGAAGAGCGCGAACGTGACGAGGAGCTGCAGCACCGGCTCCTGGCTGTAGATCCGGCGCAGCAGCAGCCGCTCGATCAGCGGCCCGAGGATGCCGCCGACCAGGGCCGCGGCCACCAGCAGGACCGCCAGGTTCGCCCAGTCCGGCAGGCCCCTCGCCGAGAGGAAGAGGCCCAGGCTCGCCGCCGTATAGGCGCCGATCGCGTAGAGCGAGCCATGGGCCACGTTCAGCACGCGCAGCACGCCGAAGACGAGGTTCAACCCCACCGCCACCATGAAGACGAGCGCCGCATAGGCAAGCCCGTCCAGCAGCGCGAGGCCGAGGAGCAGGCCGTTC
Organism: Roseococcus sp. GW821-FHT12F05; assembly: GCF_058806835.1. Lineage (NCBI taxonomy): Bacteria > Pseudomonadati > Pseudomonadota > Alphaproteobacteria > Acetobacterales > Roseomonadaceae > Roseococcus > Roseococcus sp. GW821-FHT12F05. The sequence continues at coordinate 403,678 of NZ_JBXAQB010000003.1, read as the reverse complement.
TCCTCGAACCAGCCGTACATGCGCGTGTGCCCCCGCTCAGATCGCCGAGCCGGCGGTGTTCTCCATCCCCGGGCGGAGCGTCTTCAGCCAGTCCACGCTCTTCTGCCCGACTGGCGCGCTGATGCCGGCGGCGGGATAGAGCATCATCTTCTCCGGCACCGCATAGGGGTACGCGCTGGTGAACGAGGAGAGGCCGACGATCTGGTCCTCCAGCCCCTGCCCGTCCTCGCGGATGGTGATCTTGGCCGTCGGCGTGTCGAAGGTCAGGCCGCGGAAGGCGGCGGCCAGCTCCTGGTCGTTCGGCCAGCCGCCGCCCTTGGCCTGGATCGCCTTGGCATAGGCTGCCTGCAGCGCGGAGAAGGCCTGGTACATATGGTGGCAGGGGTAGATGCTGGGCTGGTTGAAGCGCTGCTGGTAGGCCGAGGTGAAGCGATCCAGCGCGGCCTTGTCGCGCGGACGCGGATGGTTGATCCAGTGGTCGCCGCGCGCGCCGATGATATGGCCCGCCGGCATGGTGCGGCCAAGCGAGGGCATCGAGGCCTCCGCGACGGGCAGCACCATGGTGGAGCGCTCCAACAGCCGGCGCTCATTGGCCTGGCGCACCAACGTGACCAGCTCACCACCCCAGGACGTCGAGAGGATGACGTCGGGCCGCAGCGCCAGCAGGCGGGTGATCTCGGTGGAGAAATCCGTGCTGTTGAAGCGCGGGAAAAGCTCGGCGACGACGCGCACGCCGGGCTTCAGCGCATCCATCCCCGCCTTCCAGAGCTCCCAGGAATCGCGGCCCCAGGCATAGTCCTGGTTGATCACGGCGATGCTCCGGAAGTCCGGCTTGTGCTTCAGCAGGTAGAGCAGCGGCGCCAGCACCTCGGGCGTGCCGTAGCCCTGGGTGCGGAAGGCGAAGGGGTGGGCACCCTCCTCGAAGATGCGCTGCGTGCCGCAGTCCCAGAGCACCGTCGTCTTGCGCAGCTCGTCCGACAGCGGCGTGCAGGCGAGGCAGGAGCCCGAGGAGATGGAGGCGAAGATCACGTGCGCCCCCTCGGACTGCACGAGACGGCGGAACTCGCCGACCAGGTGCTCCGTGCCCGGGCCCTCGTCGACGAAGATGGGGCGGACCGGCACGCCGCCAATGCCGCCCTCGGCGTTGATCTGGTCGGTCAGCATCTCCGCCGCCTGCCTGGCGGGGACGCCGAAGACGCTGGCGGGGCCGGAGAGGAAGGTGGTGATGCCGATCTTGAGCTCGGCGGGCTTGGCGGGCTGCGCCTCGGCGCCGGAGCCCGCCATCAGCAGGCTTCCGGAGGTGGCGGCGCCGGCAAGCACCGACCGGCGGGACATGGACGAGTGGCTCGTCATGGCGTTGTTCTCCCTCGACGGGCCGATTCATGTTCGATCGGCCTCTTCCGCGACGCTGCCCGAGGAGGGCGGGCAACGCAAGCGTTCAGGTGCCGCGCGCCAGCACCTTCACGAGGTCCTTGCGCACGGTCTCGATGTGCAGGGCGAGGCGCTTGCAGGCGCGCTCCACCTGCCCCTTCCGCGCCAGCCCGATGAGCTCCGCATGCTCGCGCTGGGCGCGCTCCATGGCCTCGGGAGTGGAGAGCTGCAGCCGTGTGTAGCGGTCGCTGGTCTGCAGCAGGGCCGCGACCACCGACTGGGTGCGCGGCAGCGGCGCGGGCGCGTAGAGGCGCGCGTGGAAGTCCGCGTTGATCAGGCCCCATTGCACCACGTCGCGCGCCGCGATGGCGGCCGTGAAGCGGACGTGCAGCGCGTCGATCTCGACGAAGTCGGTGGCGGTCAGCAGCGGGATCGCCTGCCCGAACAGCCGCGGCTCCAGCAGCACGCGCAGGTCGAAGACGTCGTTCAGGTCGTCCTGGGAGATGCCCGAGACGATGGCGCCCTTGTGCGGGACGATGCGCACGAAGCCCTCGGCCTCGAGCTGCAGCAGCGCCTCGCGCACGGGGATGCGGCTCACGCCGAAGGCCTGGGCCAGCGCGTCCTGCCGCAGCTGCTCGCCCGCCTCGTGCCGGCCGAGCAGGATGTCCTCGCGCACGCGGTCCAGGACGGCCGCGGCCAGGGTCTTGTGTTTGAGAGGGGCTTCGGACATCGCGCCGCGAGGGTAACAGAAACCGGTTGACATGCATATTGTATAAAATCTACGAAGATTGGACTGTCATCCCAGGAGCCCCCGCCCGGCATGCCCCTCGTCCTCGCCCAGCCCAGCCGGCCCGCGATGCTGGCCGTCTCCGCGTCCGAGGCTCTGCTGCGGATCGAGCGCGTCGCGGTGGCGGGGCTGATGGCGGTGCTGACGGCGTTGATCCTGGTGAACGTGGCCACGCGCTACGGCGGCATGCCCATCTACTGGATCGACGAGATGGCGGTTTACACGACCGTCTGGCTCACCTTCATCGGCGCCTCGGCCATGACGCGGCTGCGGCTGGATTTCGCGGTGACGCTGCTGACCGAATATCTCAGCCCCGGCGCCGCCAAGGCCGCCCGCGCGCTATCCACGCTCTGTGTCCTGCTCTTCGCGCTGGGCTTCCTGGGCATCTGCTGGACCTGGCTCGATCCCGTCGGCATCATCAGCGCCAACTTCGACGCGCGCGACTACGCGGCCGAGACCTTCAACTTCATCTACACCGAGCACACCCAGACGCTGAACTGGCCGAACTGGGTGCTCTACCTCGTGCTGCCGCTCTTCGCCGCGACGCTCTCCGTCCATTGCGTCGCGAACCTGCTGGAGGATCTCGGCCTCGTGCCCCCTCCCCCGAAGCGCGCGGGCCTTTCCGACAACGCCGAGACCGTCGCCTGATGCTCACCACCGGCGCCTCCGTCGCGATCCTGCTGCTGGGCGTGCCGATCGGCATGTGCCTCTGCATCGCGGCGATGATCTACATCGCAGCCACCGGCAACCACCTGCTCTTCGCCAGCTTCCCCATGCAGCTCTTCGGCGGCGTGGACAGCTACGGGCTCATCGCCATCCCGCTCTTCATCCTGATCGGCGAGATCATGAACGGCGGCGGCATCACGCAGCGCATCATCCAGCTCGCCATGGCCTTCATCGGGCGGCTGAAGGGCGGGCTGGCCTACGTCAACGTCATCGCCAACATGATCGTCTCCTCGATCCTGGGCTCGGCGACGGCGCAGGTCGCGATCATGGCGCAGCTCATGGTCCCGGAAATGGAGCGCAAGGGCTACGACAAGACCTTCGCCGCGGGCCTCACAGCCTATGCCGGCATGCTCGGCCCGATCATCCCGCCCTCCATCATGTTCGTGGTCTACAGCGTGCTCGCGCAGGTCGGCGTGTCAGACATGCTGGTGGCGGGCATCATCCCCGGCGTGCTTCTGACGGTTGCCTTCTGCGGCGTGATCGCGCTGATGGGCTACGTCTACAACTACCCGCAGGGCGAGCGCATGACGGCGCGCGAGCGCGTCCGCGTGATCCTCGACGCGGCGCCCACGCTGCTGATTCCCATCGTCATCATCGGCTCCATCCTGGGCGGCGTCGCCAACCCCACGGAATCGGCCGCCGTCGGCGCGCTGGCCGCAGCGCTCATCGGCCGCTACTGGACGCGCGAGATGACGTGGGACCAGCTCCCGCACATGCTGCTGCGGGCCGGCATCTACTCGGCCATCGTGCTCTTCCTCGTCGCTGCCGCCAGTGTCTTCTCCTGGGTGCTGGTCTATGGCCGCGTGCCGCAGGCCGCCGCCGCCTGGGTGCAGTCCGTGGCCACCGGACCGATCAGCTTCATGCTGCTGGTGAACGTGATCCTGCTGGTCATCGGCACGGTAATCGACGGCGTGCCCGGCCTCATCATGACCGTGCCGATCCTGCTGCCCATCGCCACCGACGTGTACCACATCGACCCGCGTCACTTCGGCGTGGTGGTCGTGGTGAACCTTGTGCTGGGCCTGCTCTCGCCGCCGGTCGGGCTCTGCCTCTTCGTCGCAGCGGCCGTGACGGGCGCGAAGCCGGGAAAGATGTTTCTCGTGACGCTGCCCTTCTTCTTCGCCGCCTGCGTCCTGCTCGTCCTGCTCTCGATCTTCCCGTGGCTGTCCACGGCCCTCATCAAATAAGGAGCCCCCTGAAGATGACCCTCACCCGCCGCCATGCACTCGCCTTCGGGGCCGCGCTGCCGCTCGCATCCCCCAGCCTCGCCCTGGCTCAGGCGCGCGAGATGCGCCTCGGCATCCTCACGCCGCCGGGCCACCCCTGGAACCTCACCGCGCTCCGCTTCGGCGAGCAGCTGAAGGCGGCCACCAGCAACCGCCTCTCCCTCACCGTCTTCCATGCGGGACAGCTCGGCAGCGAGGCGGCGATGCTGCAGCAGATGCAGTCCGGCGCGCTCGACATGGGCTGGATCATGGCCGCCGAGCTCGGCTCGCGCGTGCCGGCCATCGCCGCCATCACCGCGCCCTGGGTCGTGCGCACCACCGCACAGGTCGGTCAGTTCGTGAAGACACCCGTCGCCACCGGCCTCTTCGAGCTGCTGCCACGCGAGACCGGCACGGTCGGCCTGGCCTGGGGCATCACAGGCATGCGCGTGATGTTCGCGACCAAGGACATCTCGTCGCTGTCCGAGGTGCGCGGCCTGAAGATCCGCACCATCCCCTCGCCCACCTTCCGCGATTTCTACACGGCCCTCGGCGCGGCGCCGACGCCCATCCCGACACCGGCCGTCTTCGACGCCATGACCAACGGACAGGTGGATGGCCTGGAAGCCGATCTGGCCTTCTCCTGGAACCAGCGCTTCGACCGCGTCTCCAAGGTGATCCTGGGTATGAACGCGCAGTTCATGCCGGTGGCTGCGCTCGTCTCCGGCCGCGTCTGGGCCGGGCTGCCGGCGGCGGACAAGGAGATCATCACGCGCCTGATCAAGTCCAACTTGGACCAGCAGATCGCCGAGCTCGTGGCGGACGAGCCTGGCATCATCGAGAACTTCCGCGGCGCGCCGATCCCCATCCGCCCCGTGGCCGCCGGCGACACCGACGCCGCGGTGCGCGACTTCGACAAGATCTGGCTGGAGCGCGCGCCGGTGCTCGCGGAGATGCGGCGGGTCGGCGCCAGCCTCGCGTAAGCGAGAGGGGCTTTGCCCCCCCTCGCGCTCCCCCCACCAGGGCTTTTTGCCCTGGACCCTAAAACTGATCGGAGATGCAAGAACCTGAGGTTCTTGCCGGGGTCCAAGGGCAGAGCCCCTGGATTCCAACAGACAAGGAGCAAATCCATGCCAGCACGCATCACCTGGGAGGGCGTCTTCCCCGCCGTCACCACCCAGTTCCGCCCCGACTTCTCCCTCGACCTCGACGCCACCTCCCGCGTCATCGACGCCCTCATCCGCGACGGCGTCTCCGGCCTCATCATCTGCGGCACGGTCGGCGAGAACTGCTCGCTCTCGAAGGACGAGAAGATCGCGCTGATGGAGATGGCCAAGGCCACCGCCGCCGGCCGCGTCCCCGTCATCGCGGGGATCGCCGAGTTCACCAGCGTCTTCGCCATCGAGATGGCCAAGGAGGCGCAGCGCATCGGCCTCGACGGCATCATGGTGATGCCCTGCCTCGTCTACTCGTCCAAGCCGCACGAGACGGCCGCGCATTTCCGCGCCGTCGCCGCCGCCACCGACGTGCCGGTGATGGTCTACAACAACCCGCCCATCTACAAGAACGACGTCACGCCCGACATCCTGGCCTCGCTCGCCGATTGCGACACGGTCGTCTGCTTCAAGGAATCCTCGGGCGACACGCGCCGCTTCATCGACCTGCGCAACCAGGTGGGCGAGCGCTTCGTGCTCTTCGCCGGCCTCGACGACGTGGTGGTGGAGTCGGTCGCGATGGGCGCCGTGGGCTGGGTCTCCGGTATGTCCAACGCCTTCCCGCGCGAGGGCGAGACGCTGTTCCGCCTCGCGCGCCAGGGCCGGCTCGCCGAGGCCATGCCGCTCTACGAATGGTTCATGCCGCTGCTGCACCTCGATGCCCGGCCGGACCTCGTGCAATGCATCAAGCTCTGCGAGCACATCATGGGTCGCGGGACCTACCTCACGCGCCCGCCGCGGCTGGAGCTGCGGGGCGCCGACAAGGCGCATGTGGAGACGATCATGGCGGCGGCGCTGGCGAAGCGGCCGCTGCTGCCCGAGGTCGGTCTGCGCAAGGCCGCCTGAGCGCTACTCGCGGACGGCGACCGCGCCCACCATCAGCGTGCGCGCGGTCCGGTAGACCACCGCCGATTCCGCGTGCCAGCCGGTGTTGTCCTGCCGGACCTCCGCGCCCACGGCCAGCATGCCGCTGGGCTGCGCCACGCGGATCTCGTCCGCGCGCGGCAGCACGCCCGTGAGGCTCGCCGGCAGGCTGCCCGAGATCTTGCAGGCGCAGGCCAGCCCCAGCGCGCCGGTCAGCGGCACCGCGCGGTGGACGCGCTCCATGGAGAGCATGCGGATCTGGATATCGTGGCTGTCCGGCGCCAGCACCGTCCCGTCGAGCAGCCGGGGGCTGCCGGGCCGCGCCACGAGTGCGATGCGCGGCAGGGCGAGCCCGATCTTCTCCGGGCTTTCGGCCAGTCCCATGCGCACGCCCGCCAGCCGCCGCAGCGCGTCGAGCCGCGCCATCAGCCCGGGGGTAGCCTCGATCTCGTCCGGGCTCTCCTCGCCGGTCAGGCCGAAATCGGCTGCGGCGAAGAAGGCCGAGGGATTGGCCGCGTCGATCAGCGTGCAGGCGAAGCCCTCGATCTCGTCCACCACCTGGCCGGTGGGCAGCAGCGCGCCGGTCTGGGTGCCGCCGGGGCTCAGGAAGTCGAGCCGGATGCGCGCGCCGGTGCCGGAGACGCCGGCGATGGCGTAGTCGCCCTTCACCTCCGCCTTGCCGTTCCGCACGGGGAAGCGCGCGTGGATGATCTTCTTCGTGTTCACCTGGTGGATGCGGACCAGCGCCTCGCCGTCGGGAACGCTGACGAGGCCCGTGTCCACCGCGAAGGGCCCCACCGCCGAGGACAGGTTCCCGCAATTCCCCTTCCAGTCGACGACCGGCTTGTCCACCACGACCTGCGCGAAGGTGTAGTCGACATCGGCGTCGGGATGCGTCGGCGGGCCAATGATCACGCCCTTCGACAGCGAGGAGATGCCGCCGCCCATGCCGTCGAGCTGCCGCCCATAGGGATCGGGCGAGCCCAGCACCTCCAGCAGGAGCGGATCGAGCTCGGTGCGATCGGAAGGCACGTCCTTCGCGTGGAAGAACACGCCCTTGGAGGAGCCGCCGCGGAGGAAGGTGGCGGGGATGAAGCGCTGGCTCATGAGGGACGGTCTCCGGTCGCGCCCGGCGGGGCGCGGCGCTATCTGAGCACGCGCCGCGCGCGGCGCAAGCCGGGAGGGCGCCGCGATCCGGCCCGCAGGACTAACAGGTCCGGCCGCGCCAGGGCAGGACGCCGCCCGATCCGGCGCTCCGGGGGCCCGGAAACAAGGGCGATGGCCGGAACGCCCCGGCGCCGCATCACCTCGGCAGCAGCGTCACCGGCTCAAACCATTGAGGATTCGTAACCCCAGGAACCGCTCAGTGGAGCTTCCAGATCTCGCCGTCCCTGCTCGCGGCACCCTCCTCCTCCAGCATGATGAGCTGCGCCAGCATGCTGCGTCCCGCGGCGGCGACGAGCTTCGGATCGAGCGGCCCATAGACCGGCCCGACCAGCGCCTCGACGGTGGAAGGCCCGTGCTCGCGCAGCGCGGCCACGATGCGGGCCTCGCGCTTCTGTCGATGCAGGGCGAGGCCGTCGAGGAAGGGCATCGGATCCGGCAGGCGCGGGCCGTGGCCTGGGAGGTAGAGCGTGTCGATGCCCTCGCGCGCACGGAGCTTTCCCAGGCTCGCCATGTAGGTGCGCATGTTGCCGTCGGGCGGGCTGACGACGCTGGTGGACCAGCTCATCACGTGGTCGGCGCTGAAGAGGATGCCGGTGCCCTCCAGCGCGAAGCAGAGGTGGTTGCCGCAATGACCCGGCGTGAAGAGCGCGGTGACGGGACGGCCGCCGATGTCGGCGGTCTCGCCGTCGGCGAGGCGGATCTCGGGGATGAAGCTGTGGTCGCCGCCCTCGCCGGGCGTGGCGTGCGGGCCGTAGCCGTAGGTCGTGGCGCCGGTGATCTTCTTCAGCGGCGCCACGCCGGGCGAATGGTCGCGATGCGTGTGCGAGACGAGGATCTGCGTGATCGTCTCCCCGCTGGTGGCGGCCAGGATCGCGGCGAGATGCGCGTCGTCGATCGGGCCCGGGTCCAGCACCGCGACGCTGCTGCCGGTGCCGATCAGGTAGGTGTTGGTGCCGCGGAAGGTGAAGGCGCTGGGATTGCCGCAGAGCACGCGGCGCACGCCGGGGGCGATGGTCTCGACGTCGCCGGGCGCCAGCGCGTCCTCGCGCCGGAAGGGAATGTTCAAGGCCTGGCTCCTGACTTCTTCTGGGCGGCACGGATCATCTCGCGCCGCAGGATGTAGAGGGCGGCGGCGACGATCAACCCCGCGCCCAGGAACGTGAACAGGCCCGGACGCTCGCCGAAGAAGACCCAGCCCAGCAGCACCGCCCAGAGGATGCCCGTGTAGGAATAGGCGCCGAGCGAGGAGACCTGCGCGCTGGCATAGGCCTCGGTGAGCATGACCTGCGCGACGCCGCCCACGCCGCCGATGGCCAGCAGGATCAGGAAGACCTCCCAGCCCGGCGTCACCCAGACGAAGGGCAGCGCGAGGCCGGTGAGGGCCGTGGTCAGCAGCGATTGCCACAGCACGATGGTGGTCGAGCGCTCGGTGCCGGAAAGGCTGCGCACCAGCAGGGTCGTCGTGGCGGAGAAGACGCCGTGGATGGTGGCGAGCGACATGCCGAAGGCGATCCAGGGGTCGATCTGCCCGCCGAAGGCCCCCTGCCCCATCGCGATCACCAGCACGCCGAGGAAGCCGAGGCCGACGGCGCCGAAGCGGTGGATGCCCACGCGCTCGCCGAGGAAGGGGATGGCCAGCAGCGTCGCGAAGATCGGCGTCGTGTAGGTGAGCGCCGTCTGCTCGGCGAAGGGCAGCACCGTCAGCGAGAAGAAGGAGCAGGCCATCGCCGAGGTGCCGGTCACGGCGCGGAGGACGTGCGCCGGCAGGCGCTGGGTGGCGAGCTGCGGATTGCCCAGGCGGAAGACGATGGCGAGCACGATCGGCACCGCGAGCAGGCTGCGGAAGAACATGATCTCGAAGAAGGGGATGCGGTCGCCGATCAGCTTGATCAGCGCGCCCATGATGGTGAAGAGCGCTGTCGCGGCGAGCATGAGCAGCGCGCCTCGCCGCGCGTCATGCCTCAGCGGCATGCATCGCCCTTTCCTCGGCCCGGCGCACACGCTCGCGATGGACGTTGTAAATCCCGGCGGCGATGACGATCAGCGCGCCTGATAGCGTGGTCCAGGCGGGCACCTCGCCGAAGATCAGGAAGCCCAGCGCCAGGCCCCAGAGCAGCGGCGTGTATTCCAGCGGCGCCAGCGTCGCCACGCTCGCCAGCGCATAGCCGCGGGAGAAGGCCAGATGGGCGATCGCGTTGGAGGCGCCGAAGAAGCAGAGCAGCAGGAACAGGCCGGTGGAGGGGAAGATGTCCGGCTGCCCTGTGGGCGGCCAGAGGGCGGAGACCGGCAGGACCGCCAGGCCCAACGGGATGTGCGCCAGCATCAGCCAGAAGGCGATGGTGGTGGGGGTGTCGGTCGCGGCGAGGACACGCGTCCAGATCCGGCTGACCGCCATGCCGAGGACGGCGATCAGCAGCAGGCCGGTATCCCAGCGCCAGAGATCGCCGCCGGGTTGGAGCATGACCAGCACGCCGATGAAGCCGACGCCGCAGGAGGTCCAGCGGCGCCAGCCTACACGCTCCCCCAGCATGGGGATGGCGAGCAAAGTCATGAGCAGCGGCGCGACGGCGGCGATCGCGTAGGAATCCGCCAGCGCGTAGCCGGAGAGCCAGACGACGTACCAGAGGATGGAGAGGCTGCAGTGCAGGAAGGATCGCGCGAGGATGAGCTTGATATTGCGCGGGACCAGCCCACGTCCGCGCGAGAGGATGACCACGGAGATGCTGCCCGCGGCGCCGCGCCAGAGCAGCGCGCCGGCGACGCCGATGGTCGGCAGCGCGTATTTGATGGCGACATCGGCGAGGGTGATGATGACGAAGCCGCCCAGCGCGATGGCAAGGCCACGGACCGCCGCCTCGCCGCTCGTTGACCGGCCCACGGGCTGATCCGCTCGCGTCCGCTCGCTACTCATCCCGTGGGGCTTTGTCGGGGGGATGATTCACGTCTCCGGCGTTCCGCCTTCGATCATGCTCCAGCGGAGGTTCAGCCAAGGACGGCCTCGGCCTGCATGCAGACGGCGCCCGTGCCGTCGCGGGTCTCGGCCACGGCCCGGTCGCCCTCGACGCGGGCCAGCACGGTCAGCGGATTGCCGGCGAAGGCGGGGCGGCGGCCGCGGAAGGCGAAGCGGACCAGCCGCAGGCCGGGCGCGGCGTCCAGGATGGTCTGCGCGAGGAAGGTCGCCTGCAGCGGGCCATGGACGACGAGGCCGGGATAGCCCTCCTCCTGCGTGACGTAGGGGAAGTCGTAATGGATGCGATGGCCGTTACCGGTGAGGGCGGAGTAGCGGAACAGCATCAGGGCGTCCGGCACCAGATCGAGCTGCGCATCGGCGGCGAAGTCCGGCGCGGCCTCGCCGGCGCGCACCGCCGCGCCCTCGGCGCCGCGATAGACGATGTCCTGCTCCTCGTGCAGCACGGGGCCGGCCGGGCCGCTGATCTCGTGCTTCACCGTCACGAAGACGAGCCGGCCGGAGCCGCCGGATTTCTCGGACACCGCCGTGATGGTGGAGCGCCGGCGCACCACATCGTCGGCGCGCAGGCCGTTGGAGGTGAACTCGAGCCGTCCGCCGGCCCACATGCGGCGCGGCAGGTCATGCACGGGCGGCAGGAAGCCGCCGCGCTTCGGATGGCCGTCGGGGCCGATGCCCTCGGGCCGGCGCCAGTCCTGGAAGAGCATCCAGTGCCAGAGCGGCGGGATCTCGTCCTGGGGCACGTCACGGTCGAGCGTGGCGGCCAGGCCCTCGACGAGGCGCGGGTCGAGGCGATCCTCGTAGGTCTCGGTGCGGCCGACATAGTCCTGGTGGGTCATGGGTCCTCGCGTCGGAAGAAGCGGTAGCCGGCGAAGTCAGCGGTCTGGCGATAGCGCCGGAGGGTGGCCGCGAAGCCGGGATCGCGGCCGAAATATTCGAGATTGTCGAAGTCGCCGCCGCAATAGGGGATGGCCGTGTGGCGGGCGACCATCAGCGCCTCCGGCGGGTGCTGCACGAAGTCGCGCGTCACCCGGTCCCAGACCAGGCGCTCGCCCGGCCCCATCTCGGCCGGCTCGCGGTAGCGGGCGCCGTTGGGCGGGCACTGCTGGTTGGCGGCCTGGACGAGCCATTCGTTCATGGTCGGGAGGGTCGAGAGCGCGTGCGCGTAGTTGAGCGCGGGGAAAACGGGGTGGATGTCCGGCGAGAGGACGAGGACGCGCCCGCCCTCGGCGATGCGGCGGACCTCGGCGGTGATCGCGCCGGGCCAGGAACGCTCGAAGCCCGCGGCGCGCCAGGTCTCGGGGTTCAGCAGCCCCTGGAGCGCCAGGAAGCCGGCCGCGAGGGCGGCGATGGCGGGAGCCTGACGGCGGCCGTCCCGCAGGTTCGCGTCCAGCCAGCGCGCGACGAGCAGAACCGCCAGCAGCCCTCCCAGCAGCTTGAAGGGCATGACGTGGTAGGACCAGCCGCGCCCCTGCTCGAGCGCCGCCGCCACCGCGCCGAGGCCCGCGAGCGCGAGCGTGGGCGCCAGCCCCCGCGGATGGCGGAGGGCGAGGAAGGCGGCCGGCAGGATGAGCAGCAGCGCCGGCGCCATGCGCTCGTTCAGCAGGATCTCCGAGAGGCTGGCCGGGCTGTGGTAGTAGGCCAGCGCCAGCGGCAGCGCGAAGTCCAGATAGTCGGGAAAGCCCCAGCGGATCAGGGCGAGATAGGCCAGCCAGAGTGCGGCCATGGCCCAGGGCACCGGGTCGCGCAGGGCCGCGCGCAGACCCACGCGCAGAAGCACGTAGAGCTCGACCAGCGCCGGTATGGCCAGGAAATGCGGCTTGAGCGCGAGGAAGACCGCCGCCAGCAGCGCCGCGGCCAGGGACAGGACCAGCGACGTGGGCACACCCTCGGCGCGGCGGGCCGCCAGCACGAGGTAAGGCAGCGAGGCCGCGAGCATGAGGTGCTCGCGCTGGGCGAAGTCGTAGCCCGCCGTCAGCAGGATGAGCGGCAGGCCGACGGTGAGGCAGGCCGCCTCGATCGGCGCCGCCGCAAGGCCGCGCCGCAGCCACAGGGCCAGCCCGGCGCCCAGCGCGCAGACGGCCAGGGCCCCCGCCAGGACGGAGGGGATCGGCCCGGCCCCGACCGCGCTCCCCGCCGCCACGGCGCCGCGGGTGAGCAGGAAGATCAGCGGCGGGTTCATGTCGATGAGGTCGCGGAACAGCATTTCGCCGTTCCGCCAGCGCATCGAGAAGTCGAGGACCGCCGCCACATCGTGGTTCATCGGCGGCGAGAGCACGATCGCGAGGAAGAGGACGCCGGGCAGCGCCGCCAGCGACCACAACAGCCACCGGCCCTGCGAAGGCGGAAGTACCGCCCGCGCGAGCGATGCGGCCGGCACATTGGCCGGGCTGTGATCTGGCGGCGGCATCGCTCTGTCGGGTGGTTGGCGGGCGGTGGTGCCGCCTTCCTCCCCTCCTTGCAATGCCATTGCGGCGCTTTCCGGGCGATCTGCCCCGCTTCCGACGCAAGGATGACTTGCAGCCGCCGCTTCGGGAGTCGAGAACACCTCCGTGGACGCTGCCGAATACGCCCTGATGGACGCGGTCGAGGACCGGATGTGGTGGTACCGCGCCATGCATGGCCATGCCCTGCGCGCGCTGGAACCCCTGCCGGCGGATGCGCGCGTGCTCGATGCCGGCTGCGGCACCGGCGGATTTCTCGCGCGCCTGCGCGGGGCACGGCCGGCGGCCGGGCTCTACGGCCTGGAATACGCCGAAGGCGCCGCCGCCCGTGCCGCCGCCAAGGCCGGCGTGCACATCGCCTGCGGCACGGTGAACGCCCTCCCGTTTCCGGAAGCCTGCTTCGACGCGGTCACCAGCCTCGACGTCATCTGCCATGCCGGCGTCGAGCCCTCCGAGGCCCTCGCCGAGTTCCACCGCGTGCTGCGCCCCGGCGGCCTGCTGGTGCTGAACCTGCCCGGCCATGAATGGCTGAAATCCGCGCACGACGTCCGGGTGCACAACGCCCGCCGCTTCGAGCGGTCCGGCACCCGGTCCCTGCTGGAATCCGCCGGCTTCACGGCGCCCGACCCGCGCCACTGGAACAGCCTGCTGCTGCCGCTCATGGTCCTGCAGCGCAAGGTCCTGGCCAGCCACGACGAGGCGGCCTCCGACGTGACGCCCTACCCCGCCTGGCTGGACGCCAGCCTCCTCGCCATCTGCCGGCTGGAGGCAGGGCTGCTGCGCGCCGGCCTCCGCTTCCCCGCCGGCGGCTCGCTCATCACCACCGCCATCCGTTCCGAAAGCCGCCCATGAACCCCGAAGACTATCCCGTCGGCCTGACCATCGTCGTGCCCGTCTATCGCGGCGCCTCCACGGTCGGCCGCCTCGTCGAGGCGCTCTCCGTCCTGCGTCCGGCCGGCGGCATCGAGATCATCCTGGTGAACGACGGCAGCCCGGACGACAGCGGCGACGTCTGCCGCCGCCTGGCCGAGACCGCCACGGTCCCCCTCACCTACATCGAGCACGCCCGCAACTTCGGCGAGCACAACGCCGTGATGACCGGCCTGCGCCAGGCCCGCGGCGCCTATGTCATCAACATGGACGACGACCTGCAGAACCCGCCCGAGGAGGTCATCCGCCTCTACGACCACGCCCGCCTCGGCGGCTGGGACGTGGTCTACACGCGCTACGCCAAGAAGGAGCACGAGGGCTGGCGCAACCTGGGCTCCCGCTTCGCCAACTGGGTCGCCGACCAGCTCATGGACAAGCCCAAGGGCCTCTACCTCTCCTCCTTCCGCTGCATGAGCGCGCTGGTGGTGAAGGAGGTCACGAAGTATTCCGGCCCCTATCCCTATATCGACGGCCTCATCATGCAGGTGACGCAGCGCATCGCCTCCATCGAGGTCGCGCACTACGCGCGCGAGGAGGGCAAGTCGAACTACACGATGCGCCGCCTGATCCGGCTCTGGCTGAACCTCGCGACCAACTTCTCCGTGCTGCCGCTGCGCCTCGCGATCTTCGCCGGCGCCGGCATGGGCGCGCTGGGCTTCATCCTCGCGATCTTCGTCATCGTCGAGGCCTTCCTCCGCGACACGCCCTCCGGCTGGGCCTCCAGCATGACGCTGATGCTGCTCATCGCCGGCGTGCAGTTCCTGATCCTCGGGGTGATGGGCGAGTATGTCGGCCGCGCCTTCCTCTCGGCCAACGGCAAGCCCCAGGGCGTGGTGCGCGAAGTGGTCCGCCCGCGCGAGACGGCGACGCACGAATGATGATCCACTGGATCGCGCTCGCCGCCGCCATCTGCTCCTCGCTGGTGGGGCAGGTCTTCCTGAAGGCCGGCGCCACCACCCTGAACGGCGCCGGCTTCATCGAGCAGATGCTGCGATGGCAGACACTGCTCGGGCTGTGCTTCTACGGGAGCGGCGCGATGCTCTACATCGCGGCGCTGCGGAAAATCCCGATGAGCGTGGCACTGCCCTGCACCGCGGCGAGCTACGTCGTCATCGCCGCGATCGGATGGTGGTTCTTCGGCGAGGCCTTGGGAACACAGAAGATCGCGGCCATCGGACTCATCGCCGCAGGCGTGATCCTGCTGGCCAGCGCGTAGCGAGAGGGGCTCCGCCCCCCTCGCACTCCCCCCGCCAGGGACTACAAGTCCCTGGACCCTATAACAGGCCCTCGCGCCGGAAGCTCGTATGGCGGCCGTTGCCCAGGATCAGGTGGTCGTGCACCACGATCTCCAGCACCGCCGCCGCATCCTGGATCTGCCGCGTCATCTCCAGATCCGCGCGGCTGGGCGTCGGATCCCCCGAAGGATGGTTATGGACCAGGATCAGCGCCGTCGCATGCAGCTCCAGCGCGCGCTTCACCACCTCGCGCGGATAGACCGGCGTGTGGTTCACCGTGCCGCGCGCCTGCGCCTCGTCCGCGATCAGCCGGTTCTTGGGATCGAGGAACAGCACTCGGAACTGCTCCACCTTCTCGCGCGCCAGCGCCGCGTTGAGATAGCCGATCAGCCGGTCCCAGTTGTTCAGCACCGGCTGCTCGGCGACCTCGGCCTGCATCATCCGCAGCGCCGCCGCCTGGACCAGCTTCAGCGCGGCGACGCTGTGCGGCCCGAGCCCCTGGCTCTCCAGCAGCTTCGCCGCCGGCGCGGCCATCACCCGGGCGAAGCTGCCATGCTCGTTGATGAGGCGCTTGGCCAGCGGCTTGGTGTCGCCGTTCTTGAAGGCGAAGAAGAGCAGCATCTCCAGCAGCTCGTAATCGGCGAGCGCGTCCGGGCCGCGCTCCAGCAGCTTCTCCCGCATGCGGCCGCGATGGCCCTGGGGACCGATGGAGGCGAAGGGCCGCCGCTCGGGTTCGGCCTCCGTCTCGACCTCGTCGGCGATGGGCGGCGGCCGCACAGGCCGGGACGGCGCCTGGAACGGCGCCGCGCTTTCGGCAAACCCCTGCACCCCATAGCGGGGCGCCACCTGCTGCGGCTCCGAAACGGAATTTTCCCGCCGCCCGAGCTTCCTGAACCAGTCCACGCGAAATCCCCAGCGCCTTTGCTCGCATAGGTAGCAATCCTTAACCAACTGTCAAAGCGTGATTTTCCATGCGAGCGCAAGGACAAAGCCGTCACTCATCCGGATGTCCGAACCGGAAATTCCGCGCTATCCGCAGGTCATGCAGATCAGAGACAGCGTCGAGTCCGACATCCCCGCCATCACCGCCATCTACGCCCATTGGGTGACGCATGGCCGCGCCAGCTTCGAGCTCTCGCCGCCCACGGAGGAGGAGATGGCCCGCCGCCGCCTGGCCGTGCTGGAGGGCGGCTATCCGCATCTCGTCGCCGAGCATGAGGGCGAGGTCCTCGGCTATTCCTATGCGACGGCCTATCGCCCGCGCCCGGCCTATCGCTTCACGGTGGAGAACAGCGTCTATGTCCGTCCCGGCGGCGTGCGGCGCGGCGCCGGCAAGGCCCTGCTGGATGCGCTGATCGAGCAATGCGCCGCGCGCGACTTCCGCCTGATGGTGGCCGTGATCGGCGACAGCGCGAATGCCCCCTCGATCGGCTTGCACGCGGCGGCCGGCTTCAAGCATGTCGGCATCATCCCGGCCATCGGCTGGAAGCACGAGCAATGGCTCGACACCGTGCTGATGTCGCGCGAGCTCGGCCCCGGCCCGGGCGCCCCGCCCGCGCGCTGATGTGCTGGGGTCCAGGGGCTCAATGGCCCCTGGCGGGGAGAGCGCGAGAGGGGCGGAGCCCCTCTCGCTACTGCAGCGCCCGCCAGATCTTCTCCGGCGTCGCCGGCATGGTGATATCCCCCCCGACCGCATCCCTCAGCGCCGCCATGATGGCCTGCGGCGCGGCGATGCAGCCCGCCTGCCCCGTCCCCTTCACGCCGAGCCCGTTCGCCTCGGTCGGGGTGTCCTCGCGCAGGTGGATGTCGATATCCGGCAGGTCGGAGGCGCGCGGCATCGCGTAGTCCATGAAGCCCGCGGACAGGAGCTGCGCGCTTTCAGGGTCGTAGGCGATGCGCTCCATCAGCGCCTGGCCGATCCCCTGCACCACGCCGCCCTGCACCTGGCTGCGCGCCAGCATGGGGTTCAGCAGCCGGCCGTAGTCGTCCACGGCGATGTAGGAGAGCAGCCGGGTCTCGCCGGTCTCGGGGTCGAGCTCCACCTCGGCGGCATGGGCGCCGTTGGGGAAGGTCACGAGGTCGAGCGCATGCGCCGCCTCGCCCTCCAGCCCGCCCTCCTCGGCGGCGAGTTGCGCCAGCGTCAGGCCGCGCCCGTCGGCGAGGCCGAAGCGCCCTTCGGCATAGTGCAGCGCCTCGGGCGTGGCCTGGAGCAGCCGCGCGGCGACGCTGCGGGCCTGGGCGAGCAGCGCGCCGGCCGCCAGCCGCATCGCCTCGCCGCCCATGTGCAGGCTGCGCGCGCCGCCATGGCCGTTGCCGCGCGGGATCAGGCCGGTGTCGGCCTGGACGTAGCGGATGGTGTCCATGGGGATGTCGAGCAGGTGGGCGATGTATTGCGGGAAGCTAGTCTCGTGCCCCTGCCCGTTCGACTGCGTGCCGATGGCGAGCTCGACCCTGCCCTCCGCGTCGACGCGCAGCCGCGACCACTCGCCCGGCGCGCCGCGCGCGGTCTCGAGGAAGCAGGTGAGGCCGAAGCCACGGCGACGGCCACGGGCGGCGCTCTCGGCCCGGCGGGCGGCGAAGCCCGCGCGATCGGCGAGGCGGGCGCATTCGTCCAGCCGCGCCGAAAAATCGCCGTCGCGGATCTCCATGCCGAGCGCCGTGCGATAGGGCAGCGCCGCGATCAGGTTCTTCGCGCGCATCGCCTGGGCGTCCATGCCGATCTGCTTCGCCGCCATCTCGATCATCGTCTCGATGATGAAGTTGGATTCCGGCTTGCCGGCCCCGCGATACGCCTCCATGGGCGCGGTGTTGCTGAAGGCCCCGCGCACGGCATAGTGGATCGCCGGGATGGCGTAGCAGCCGCCCATGGCCGTGGAGGCAGCATTGGTCGGGCAGGCCGGCCCGCTGCCGGAGAGATAGGCGCCAAGCTCGGCCACGGCCTCCACCTTCAGCGCCAGGAACCGGCCATCCGCATCCAGCGCCAGCGCCGCCTCGGCGTGCAGGCCGCGGCCATGCGCGGCGGCGGAGAAATCCTCGGTCATGGCGGCCATCCAGCGGATCGGACGGCCCAGGACGCGCGTCGCGTGCAGCAGCGAGAGATGCTCGGGAAAGGAGACGTTCTTCACGCCGAAGCCGCCGCCGACATCGGGCGCCACCAGCCGCAGCGTCTCGGGGGCGATGCCCATGGCGGCGCAGATCTGGCTGCGGATCGCATGCAGGTTCTGGCCGTTGCAGTGGAGGGTGAGCAGCCCCTCCTCCACCAGCGCCAGCGCCGCCCGCGTCTCGATCGGCGCGCAGGTCACGCGCGGGTTGGGGATGGTCGCTGTTACCACCGTCGCGGCGGCATCGAAGGCGGACTTCACCGCCTCGGCATCGCCCTTCTGCCAGCGGAAGGCCAGGTTGCCCGGCGCTTCCTCGTGCAGCTGCGGCGCCTCCGGCCGCAGCGCCGCATGCGGGCAGCTCACCGCATCCAGCGGGTCGTAGTCCACCTCGATCAGCTCGGCCGCGTCCTGGCCCTGCTCCAGGGTCTCGGCGAGGATGCAGGCCACCGGCTGGCCCACGAACCGCACGGCATCCGTCGCGAGGCCGGGCCGCGGCGGGATGATGAGCGGCTTCTCCGAGGCGATCACGGAATGGCAGGGGATATTGCCGATCCCCGCCGCCGCGAGGTCCCCGCCGGTCAGGATCAGGTGCACGCCGGGCACCGCCCGCGCCGCCGCGGTGTCGATCGAGAGAATCCGCGCATGCGCGTGCGGGCTGCGCAGGAAGACGGCCTGCAGGGTGCCCGGCGCCATCTCGCGGTCATCCACGTAGTGCCCGCGGCCGGTCAGAAAACGCTCGTCCTCAAGGCGCCGGATGGATTGCCCGAACATTCCCGTCTCCGAAACTCGGTGACAGGTTTAGGCGGCCTGAGGCGAAGCGCCTAGCGGGTCGCGGGCTCGCGGGCGGGACGGTTGCTCTCCGCCAGCCCGAACAGCCCGCGCAGGAAGCCGGGCGTGAGCGCCGCGAGCGGATTCACGCTCACCTCGGCATTGTCCGGCGGCCCCTGCGCGCGGAAGGTGGCCGCGAAGACGCCGCCGCCCTGCTCGGGGCTGAAGAGCCGGCCCACCAGAGGCAGGTTCCCCAGCAGCGTGTTGAAGACATAGGCCGGCACGATGGTGCCCTCGATGTCCAGGATGGTCCGCTCGCGCAGGATCCGTCCGCGCGCCGTCAGGCCCAGCGAGGCCGAGAAGGCCCGGGCGTCGTTGATGCGCAGCACATCGGGCGTCAGGGTGAAGGGCACCACGGCACGGCTGAACACCAGCCCCCGCTGCATCGCCTCCACCACGCCGAACAGCGTCATCGCCTGCAGGATCTTCCCCAGCACCGGCGCGTTGCGGACGGTGAAGTTGTCGAGCTCCGCCGTGCCGGTGAGCGGCGCCCCCGGCCCGGCCCGCTCGTACTGGGCGTTCAGCGTGAGCCGCCCGCCCTGGATGGTCTCGACGATGCCGAAGGCGCGCAGCAGCCCCCCGCCGTCCTCGGCCGTGCCGCGCAGGTGGCGCGCCTGGCCGCGCGGCGTCATGACCAGCTCGAAGTTCCCGGAATTGCGCGAGCTCCGGCCGCGCAGGTTCGCCTCGCGCAGCACGCCGGCGGAATCGATGCGCCCGCGCGACTGTGTGGCGTAGAGGTCGCGCTCGGGCCCCAGCATCACCTGGTCGAAACGCAGGTCCAGCGCCAGCGGCGTCTGGTTCCCCTCCGGCACCTCGGTGGGCGCGTTGCGGTCCCGCGCGGCGCCGCCCGAGACCTGGGTCTCCGTGCCGAAGAGCGAGCGCAGGTCCAGCACCGGCCCGCGCAGCGTGACGTTCCAGGGCTGGCCCGCCGCCGAGGGCGCGCGCGCGTCGCCCATGAGGCGGCTCGCGCCGAAGCTCGTCTCCTGCAGCTCGACGCGGTCGATGCGCCCGGCCCGCGTCGTCGCGCGGGCCCGCAGCGACAGCTCCAGCGCCTCGATGCGGATGTTGTCGATGCCGGTGAGCCGCTCGCCCTGCATGCGGAACACGGCTTCCGCGCTGCCCGGGCTGCCCGCGGCCTTGACCCAGCCCAGCGGCGGGAAGGCGAGCACCGCGTCGCGCAGGTCGCCCTGCAGGTTGACGACGCCCTGCCCGTTGCGCCGCCGCTCGGTGCGGACCTCGAGCGCGACGGGCCCGCGCAGCAGCGCGCCCGTGTCGAAGCCGAGCTGCGCCAGCCGCTCCGCGTCGCCGCGCGCCGTCACGCTCTCGCGGCTGACGATCTGGGTCGCGGGGCCGGGCCGGAAATCCATCTCGACCCCGAGGCGGAGCGGGATCCCGACCAGGCTCGCCGTCCCGCTGAGGCGCAGCTGCTCGGTATCGGTCACGAGGTCGAGGTTGGCCGCCTCCAGGTCGCGGTCGAAGAGCAGGCGCGTGAGGCGGGCGTTGGTCGCCTTGGCCTCGGCCCGCAGCCGCACCTGGTCCATGTTCAGTGCCGCGACCATCGGGAAGCCGATGGTGAGCCGTCCCTCGAAGGCGCCTGCCGCGACGGTCGCCGGGAAGGGCTGCCGGTCGAAGAGGTGCAGCCGTGGATGGCGCAGCACGGCCACGAGATCCGCGAGCGGCCCGGCCATGTTGTAGGTCATCTCGGTGCGTTCCGGCCCGGTCTCGGGGAAGAGGAAGCGCAGCGCCGCGTCGCGGATCTCGAGCCCGCTGGGCTGGCCGCCCGCATTGTCCTGCCGCGCCGAGGTCACCTGCACGTCGATGGCGTCGAGGCCGAAGCTCGCAGACCCCGTCGCGTTGCGGACCGGCGGGACCGGGCGGAGCCAGTGCACCGTGGCCCCCTGCACCTCGATGCGGCCCGTGAGCCCGGTCAGCCGGAAGCCGGAATAATCCTCGCCCGCCTCGGCGGTGACCTGCCAGCGCCCGGCGCTGGCCTCGCCCGCCGTGATGTTCTCGGTCATCCAGTGCCGGGCCCCGGGCCCGAGCCCTTCCGGCCAGAGCGCCGGCAGGTCGGCGAAGCGGGCGCGGTCGAGCTCCAGGCTCATCTCGCCGCGCCAGCGCCCGTCGCGCAGCGCCGCCTGGCCCTGGGCCTTCAGCGTGGGGGCGAAGCCGCCCTCGCCCGGCGGCGTGGGCAGCCGCAGCGACAGGTTCTCCACGCGCAGCGAATCCGGCCGCAGCTCCGCGGCCAGCTCGATCGTGTCCACGGCGAGCTGCGGCCCGCCTGGCGCCACCAGCAGCGCGTCGGCCAGCACCGCCTCGATCCGCGCGCCGGGCAGGCGCCATTGCGTGAGGGCCGCGTCGGCGGCGACATCCACCCGCAGCGTGGCGTCGCGCACGGACCCGCGCGGCGCGGCGCGGCGCAGCGCGGTCCGTGCCTCGGGCGCCAGGCCTTCCGGCCAGAGGTCCGGCAGCTCCGCGAGGTCCAGCCGCGAGAGGCCCGCGCGCAGCTCGCCCGCCCATCCGGCATCGCCGAGCGCGACCCGGCCCGAGAGCTCCAGCGTGGTGTGCCCCTGCCCCGGCAGCTCCAGCCGCGCCTGGTCCAGCGAGACCCGCCGCCGGTTGGCGTCGAGGCTCGCGGAGAGGCGCGCGAAGGGCAGCGCCGTCTCACCGTCCAGCTTCAGGCTGCCGCCCTCGGGGGCCTGGATGTCGAGCCCGCCGCGCAGCGGCCGCCCGGCCTGGTCGAACTCGGCCCGCGCCTGGATGGCGACGGGTGCGTCGAGGATGGCAAGCGGCGCCAGCGGCGGGATGACCGTCGCGATCTCGGCGGGGCGCAGCACCGGCAGGTCGAGCCGGACGGAGAAGCGGATGGGATCGCCCTGGGCGCGGCCGCGCAGATGGACCGGCAGGTCCACCTCGCCCATGCGCATCACCGCCTCGCCGTCGCCCTCGATGCCGCCCTCGGCCAGCCGCTGCAGCTCGATCTGCGTGTCGTTCAGGAACCAGTCGCGGCCGAGATGGCGGTCGCGCACGGTGACCGTGCCGCCCAGGATGCGAATACGGCGCAGCGAGGTGTGCATGGCGCGGTCCTCGGCGGGCGCCATCAGGTCGGCGAGGATGTGCTCCACCGGCTCGCCCTCGGGCTCGGCGGCCGCATCGGCCGCCGGGGTCCCGGCGCTGCCGAAATCCAGCGAGAGGCCGCCCTCCTCGTCCCGCAGAAGGATCAGGTTGGGCCGGCGCAGCTCGATCGTGGCGGGCGCCAGCATGCCCTGGAGCAGCGAGGCGAAGGAGAGCGTGATCGCCGCCTCGGGCAGGGTGACCTGGGCCCGGCCCGCCATGTCGCGCAGCGTGACCCCGGTCAGGCGGATGTCCAGCGGCGCACCGTTGCCGTGCCATCCCTCCCAGGCAACGGCGGCGTGCTCGATGCCGATGCGCATGGCGCTGTTCGGCCGGTTCGTCGCGCGCTCGATCTGCCGGGCGATGAAGCTCGATTCGATCGGCCCCTGCGCGAGCCGCACGACGAGCGCGCCGAGCGCCAGCCCGCCCAGCAGCGGGATCGCCAGCACGAGGCCGCAGCACCAGCCGGCGATGCGCGGCAGGTGGCGGCGCCGGCGCAAGGGGGGCCCCGAGGGAGGGGCCAACGGAGGGGACGGGGGTTGACCCTGGCTCACCCGGGGTTCTCCTGTGCGGCATGGTCCCGCTCTACGATCCCGAAGCCGTCCAGCGCCTGCACGACCGGCTCGCCGCCGGCAGCGCCGCGCAGCAGGCCCTCGGCGCGCGCGCCGATTCGGCGCCGCTCCTCGACGTGATGGCCGCGCACAGCCCCTTCCTGGCCGACCTCTGCTGGGCCGAGTCCCCGACGCTGACCCGCCTGCTCGACCGCGGGCCGGAGGAGGCGCTGCAATGCGCGCTCGAGCCGCTGACCAAGGCCGACCCGACGGCCGCGCGCGACGCGGTCGCGAGCCTGCTGCGCCGGGCCAAGCGCCAGGGCGCCCTGGTGGCGGCCGCGGCCGACCTGTCCGGCGCCTGGGCGCTGGACCGGGTGACCCAGGCGCTGAGCGACCTCGCCGATCTCTCGATCGACTTCGCCTGCGCCCATCTGCTGCTCGATGCCAACAGGCGCGGCCAGCTCCGGCTGGCCCGCGCCAAGGGTGAGCCCAGGCAGATCACGAAGGGCTCCGGCCTCATCGTGCTGGGCATGGGGAAACTCGGCGGGCGGGAGCTGAACTACTCCTCGGATGTCGATCTGATGCTTCTTCATGATCCTGATTCGCCTTCCTATCACGAAGAACACGGCGCGGCTCCCTATGTCCGCCTCGCCCGGGACCTGGTCCGGCTGATGGAGGAACGCACGGCCGAGGGTTACGTCTTCCGGACCGACCTCCGGCTGCGGCCCGACCCGGCGGCGACGCCCCTCTGCGTCAGCGTGCCCATGGCGCTCTCCTATTACGAGAGCCTGGGCCAGAACTGGGAGAGGGCCGCCATGATCAAGGCTCGGCCGGTGGCCGGCGACCGCGCGGCCGGCGAGGCCTTCCTCCGCGAGCTGCGCCCCTTCGTCTGGCGCCGGCACCTGGATTTCGCGGCCGTGGCCGACATCCACTCCATCAAGCGGCAGATCAACCGCCACAAGGCCGAGCGGGGCGCGGGCAGCGAGATCGGCGTCGCCGGGCACGACGTGAAGCTCGGCGCGGGCGGCATCCGCGAGATCGAGTTCACCGTGCAGGTGCTGGAGCTCATCTGGGGCGGGCGCGACCCGGCGCTGCGCGACCCGACCACGCTGGGCGCCCTGGCCGCCCTGGCCGCGGCGGGCAAGCTGGACCGGCGGGCGGCGGCCGATCTCGCCGACGCCTATGTCTTCCTGCGCACCACCGAGCACCGGCTGCAGATGGTCGCCGACCGGCAGACCCACCGGCTGCCCGAGGACCCAGGGGAGCTGGCCCGCATCGCCAGCTTCATGGGCTATGCGAGCATCGAGGCCTTCGCCGAGGCGCTGACCGCGCATCAGCGGCGGGTGCAGGGGCACTACGCCAAGCTCTTCGAGGCCGCGCCGCAGCTCAGCTCCTCCGACGACTCGGGGAACCTCGTCTTCACCGGGGTGGACGACGACCCCGAGACCATGGCGACCCTCCGCGGCATGGGCTTCCGCGATCCGGCCTCGGTCGCGGCCATGGTGCGGAGCTGGCACCACGGCCGCCCGCGCGCCATGCGCAGCGAGCGGGCGCGCGAGCTGCTGACGGAGCTGATGCCGGCCCTGCTCGCCGCCTTCGCCCGCCAGCGCGAGCCGGATGCGGCGCTGGCGCGCTTCGACATGCTGCTGCAGCGGCTGGCCGCGGGGGTGCAGTGGCTCTCGCTGCTGCACCGCAACCCGCGGCTGCTGGTCCGGCTCGCCGGGCTGCTGGGCGCGGCGCCGCAGCTCGCCGACCACATCGCGCGGCGGCCGGCGGCGCTGGAGGGGCTGCTGGCCGGCAGCTACGCGGCGCCCGGCGAGAAGCCCCTGGCCGCCCTGCCCGCCCTGATGCGGGAGGCGCGCGACCTGGAGGAAGCGCTGGACGCCACCCGCCGCCTCGTCACCGAGCACATGGTCGAGGTGGACGCGGCGGAGCTGGAAGGCCGGCTGGACGCAGATTCCTCGGGCGAGCAGCGCAGCGCGATCGCCGACGCCGCCATCTCCGCCCTGCTGCCGGCCGTGCAGAACGATTTCGCCCGCCGCTTCGGCCGCGTGCCCGGCGGGGGCCTCGCGGTGCTGGCGCTGGGAAAGCTCGGCGGGCGGGAGATGCTGCCGGGCTCGGACCTCGACCTCATCTTCATCTACGACCACGAGCCCGAGGCCGAGGCGAGCGAGGGCGGCGCGCGGTCGCTGGCGCCCTCGGAATACTTCATCCGGCTGTCGCACCAGGTGGTGGCGGCGCTGACCACGCCGGGCCGCCACGGCAGCGCCTTCGAGGTGGATATGCGGCTGCGGCCCTCGGGCAACAAGGGCCCGGTGGCCACGCGGCTCTCCTCCTTCGAGCGCTACCACATGGGGGAGGCCTGGACCTGGGAGCGCATGGCCCTCACCCGGGCGCGCGTGGTGGCGGGGCCCGCAGGGCTGTCCCGGCAGATCGCGGCGGCGGTCGACGCCGCGCTCACCGCGCCGCGGGATGCGGCGAAGGTCCTGGCCGACGCGGCCTCGATGCGGGCCCGCATGCTGCGGGAACTCCCGGCGGACGGTCCCTGGGACCTCAAGGCCATGCCCGGCGGCCTGGTGGAGGTGGAGTTCATCGCCCAGGCCATGACCGTGGCCCATGCGGCGGAGCACCCACGCCTGCTGCGGCGGACGACGC
This sequence comes from Roseococcus sp. GW821-FHT12F05, assembly GCF_058806835.1. Classification (NCBI taxonomy): domain Bacteria; kingdom Pseudomonadati; phylum Pseudomonadota; class Alphaproteobacteria; order Acetobacterales; family Roseomonadaceae; genus Roseococcus; species Roseococcus sp. GW821-FHT12F05. The sequence goes on along the minus strand of NZ_JBXAQB010000003.1, from coordinate 378,521 downwards.
GGCTGGTGCTGGGCGAGCTTGGCCGCCAGGGGCTGATCGACGAGCGCGAGGCCGCGACGCTCATCCAGGCGGAGCGGCTCTGGCGCGCCCTGCTCGGGCTGATGCGGCTGACCGTCGGCAAGTGGAAGGAGCCGGGCCTGCCGGTGACGGTGGAGGAGGCGCTGCGGCTCGGCGCCGGGACGCTGGTGCATCAGGAGGTGCACGACCTCGCCGAGCTGCGCGAGGTGATGGCGGCGCATGCGGCCACGGTGCGCGCGGGCTTCCAGCGGCATCTGGGCAGCTTGTCCGGCTGAACGATTCCTCACCGGAACAACATGCCTTGGAACGGTGACAATTCGGCCCGGATGGTGCCCGGACATGGACCCTGAATGACTCCCTGGACATTTCCATGGAGGACATCATGCATCGGATTCTCATGGCGGCGGCCCTCGGCCTGGGGCTGATCTCCGGCACTGCCGGCGCCGCGCCCGCCATCAGCGCGGCGCCCGTGGTCGTGGCGGATCCGGTGATGACGGTGCAGCACCGGCACCATGGGTACCAACGGCCGCACTACCACCGGCCGCACCATCACCATCACCATCACCGGCCCTACTATGCGCCGCCGCCGCGCCCGCACTGGCACCATCATCACCGGCCGTATCACCATGGCTACCATCACCGGCCCTACCGTCATTACGGCTGGCGTTAGCCGCTAGCGCCGGCGGGCCACCCCGTCGGCGACGAGGTTGCAGCCGAGCACGGTGAGCAGGATCGCCAGCCCCGGCCAGAGCGCGGCCAGCGGCGCCTGGAAGACCAGTTCCTGCGCATTGGCCAGCATGTTGCCCCAGGAGGGCGCGGGCGGCGCGATGCCGAGGCCGAGGAAGCTCAGCACACTCTCCGACAGCACGGCGCCGCCCACGGCCAGCGCCGTCGCGATGGCGATGGGCGCCGCGAGCTGCGGCAGCACGTGGCGCCACAGAACGCGCGCCTCGCCGACGCCCAGCGCCCGGGCCGCGCGCACGAAGTCGCGCGCCAGCACGGAGAGCGCCGTCGCCCGCACCAGCCGCGCCACGCCGACCCAGCCGAAGGCCGCGAGCAGTGCCGCGATCCGGAGGATGTCGGCCGCCGCCTCGCCGCGCGGCAGGCCGACGACGGACGGGTCGAGCGCGGCCAGGATCACCAGCAGCGGCAGCGCCGGAAGTGCGAGCAGCCCGTCGGCGAGGCGCATGAGGGCGGCGTCCAGCCAGCCGCCGCGCCAGGCCGCGAGGAGGCCCACGATCGTGCCGATCAGCGTGGCGGCCAGGGCGGCCATCAGGCCCACGATCAGCGAGACCCGGGCGCCGTAGAGCAGCCGCAGGAGGATGTCGCGGCCGAGATCGTCCGTGCCCAGCGGATGGATGGAAGAGGGCGGCTCGAAGCGGCTGAAGAGATCCGGCAGGAAGGGATCGTGGCCGAGCCAGGTCGCGGCCAGCGGCGCGGCGATGGCGGCCAGGACCAGGGCAGCGAGAAGGATGAGGCCAGTCCTCACGCGATCCTCGGGTCCAGCCAGCGCTGGGCCAAGTCGGCCGCCAGCGTCGCCAGCATCGTCACGATCGCCACCACCAGCAGCGCGAGCAGCGCGAGGTTGAAGTCGTTGCCCATCACCGCGTCGTAGATGAGCTTCCCCATGCCGGGCCGCGCGAAGATCGTCTCCGTGATGAGCGCGCCCGAGACCAGCGATCCCGCATCCAGCGCCGCTATGGTCAGCAGCGGCACGCCGGCATTGGGCAGGGCATGCCGCCATAGGATGCGGGCTTCGCCGGCGCCCTGGGCGCGGGCCGTGCGGATGTGCGGCTCGGCCATCGCCGTGGCCAAAGCGGAAGCGGCGTGGCGCGCGTAGCTCGCCAGATGTGCGAAGGCGAGCGTCGCGACGGGAAGGATCAGGAAGCGCCCTCCCCCCTCGCCGCCCGCCGGCAGCCAGCCGAGTTGCACCGCGAAGAGGATGATCAGCAGCAGCCCGAGCCAGAAGGAGGGCACCGCCTGGGCGAAGAGCGCCAGCCCCTGCACGGCCGGCGCCAGCCGCGGCTTCAGCGCCGCCAGCGCGCCGAGGCCGACGCCGACCCCGATGGCGATGACCAGGGCGACGCCCAGCAGCTGCAGCGAGCTCCACAAGGCCGGCCCCAGAAGCTGCGCCACCGGCTGCGCGAAAAGCCGCGAGTGCCCGAAATTCCCCTGCAGCACCGCCCCGGCCCAGGCGAGGTAGCGCGCCATCAGCGGCTGATCGAGCCCGTGCAGCGCGCGCAGCCGCGCCGCATCCTCCGAGGTCAGCCGCGGATCGCCGGCGATGGCGAGGTCGATGGGATCGCCCGGCATCAGCGCGATCAGCAGGAAGGCGCAGAACGAGAGGATCGCGGCCGTCACCGCGATCTGCGCGAGGCGCCAGAGGATGAGGCGGGTCACGCCTCCGCCCGGTGGCAGGCGGCCTCGACGCGATTGCCGTCGGGGTCGAGCAGGAAGGCGGCATAGTACTGGTCGTGATATTCGGGGCGAGGGCCGGGCGGCCCGTCGTCGCGGCCGCCATGGGCGAGGCCGGTGGCGTGAAAGGCGCGGACGGCGGCGCGGTTGGGCGCCCGGAAGCACCAGTGCCGACGGTCGGCCGCCACGCCGGGGCGCACATGGACGGCGAGGTAGCTGTGCGCGTCGTCCTCGGGCGTGCTGCGGATGCCGTAGCCGATGCCCTCCTCCGTCACCCAGACCCGCGGCACGCCGATCGCCCCCATGACCGCATCATAGAAGCGCAGCGCGGGCTCCAGCGCGTTCACGGTGATGGAGACGTGGTCCAGCATCAGCGCACCCGCCACTCCTCGGCCCAGAGGCTCGAGAAGTTCAGGTGGCCCGTGGGCCGCACGCCGTCCAGCCAGGCCGGCCAGACATGCGCGTCCTGCCGGAACCAGAGCGGCAGCGAGGGCAGCTCCTCGGCATAGATGGCCTGCAGGCGATGCCAGAGCGCGCGGCGCTTCTCGCGGTCCAGCTCGATGGGCAGCGCCTCCAGCAGCGCGTCCATCTCCGCGTTGCGGAATCCGGGATAGTTCTGGCCGGACCAGTTGCGCGCGGCGGTCGGGATCTCCTCGGAATGAAGCGTGGTGCGCGGCACGCCCTCAGGCGAGGAGACCCAGGCATAGAGCGCCGCGCCCTGGAAGCGCCGGCGCGACATGGTCTCGCCGAAGAAGACGCGCGGCGGCTCGTTGCGGATGCGCGCCTCCACGCCGATCTGGCGCCATTGCGCCTGGACCACCTGCTGCACCGCCTCGCGCGAGCGGTTGCCGGCGGTGGTCATGAGCTCGAAGGAGAGGCGCTCGCCGGCGGCGTTGCGGCGGATGCCGTCGGGGCCGGGGCGCCAGCCGGCCTCGTCGAGCAGCGCCGCCGCGCGGCGTGCGTCATAAGGCCAGCTCTGGACATTCGGGTCGCTCGGCCAGTCGAGCGGGTTCACGTTGCTGTTGGCGACGGTCTGCCGCCCCTCGAAGAGCCGCGCCACGATCTGCGCGCGGTCCAGCCCCAGCAGCAGCGCCTGCCGCACGCGGCGGTCGGCGAAGAGGGGCATGTCGAGGTTGAGGTCCATGTGCTCGTAGATCAGGCCGGGCCGGAACTCCACGCGGAAGCGCGCGCCGGTGCGGCGGGCCAGGGCGCTGGCCTGCTCGACCGGCAGGCCGAGCTCGCCGGCGATCATGTCCACCTGTCCCGCGAGGAGCTGGGCCTCCAGGGCCGGTGTGCTCTCCACGGCGCGGATCACGATGCGGCGGAAGGCGGGCGCGGCGCCGTCCCATTGCGCGTTGCGCTCCAGCGTGATGGCGGAGCCCGGCTGCACCTGCACGACGCGGTAAGGGCCGTTCCAGAGACCGGGCGTCGTGGGCTCCGTGTCGTAGAGGGTGCGGGTGCGGTAGCTGCGCGGATCGGACCGCCAGCGCTCACGCTCCAGATGGGCGGGGAGCGGCGCGAAGTCGCCGAGGCTTGCGAATTCGAAGGTCACGCGGTCGAAGCGCAGCGTGAAGGTCCTGATGTCGTCGGCGATGAACTCGTAGGCGGAGCGGTAGAATTCGGCCGGACCGATGCCGGTGGCGGGCTCGCGGCCGGCCTCGTAGGCGAAGCGGAGGTCATCGGTGGTGATGGGCGTGCCGTCGCCCCAGCGCAGGCCCTCGCGCAGGCGCCAAGTGACGCGGATCCCGGGCTTGCCGTCCGGCGTGGTCTCCAGCCGCGCGAGGCCGTTCTCCAGCGTGGGCAGAGTCTCGCAGAGCAGGCAGACCAGCTTCCAGTCGGCGTCGTAGGCCGTGACCGGGCGGCGGACGAAGCCCAGCGTGTAGGACTTCGCCACCATGCTCTCGATGTTCGGATGCAGCGTGGACGGGTACTGCGTGATGCCGATGGTCAGCGTGTCGCGCGCGCTGTTGTCGCGCGTCTGGGCAGCGGCGGGGATCGCCCAGACCAGGATGAGGAACAGGAAACGGGCGACCATCCAGAACTCCGGGCCAGGGCCGACCATGGTGGCCCGGCCCGGCACTCAGGGGCAACCGCCGTGCGGCGAAAGGTCACGCGCCCGGATCGATCAGCGCGATCCCGAGCTCCGGCCGCTTCTTGCGCCGCAGATGGGCCGGCGCCTCGGTGACTGTCACCTCCAGGGTGGGCCGCACGATCGCCTCGAACAGATGCCCGCCCCGCACCGACCCATCGCGTAGGCCGAGCACCACATGCGCATGCAGGCTCGGCGCACCCTCGTCATCCACCGCGATGTCGCCGACCAGGCTCAGCACCTCGACCTGCCCGGCAACGGGAATCTTCACGTACTCCTTCGTCGCGATGTCGAACCAGGCGACCGTCGCACGCTCGAACGCGCCCAGCGCGGTCAGCGAGGCGGCGCCGATGCCCTCCGCCTTCGCGAAATCCGTGATGGCGGCAAAGGCTTCCTCTCCCGGATCGAGCACCAGGAGAAAGGTCTTCTGCCCGCCCGCGGTGGCGATCATCTTCGACTTCATGGGCCCTCCGTCGCGTCCTGTTCTCCGGCATCAACACGCGAAGCGCAGGATGGTCGCGGGTCCGGACGGCGGAGCGGCGCCGGCGACGGGCGGCTCGTAGCCTCACCGGATTCAGCGCCACGGGCCTTCCGCCTCATTGGTCGGCAGCGACATCCTCCGCGCCGAACGGCGTATCATCACGAAAAATAATATCGCGATAAAAATTTTCCTGGACAAGGCTGATGGTCGCCGCTAAACGAAACATATCGCGATAACAAATATCGCGACATGTCAGGGAATGGCCTCATGAACATCCTCTACCGCACCGAAGCCACCGCCACGGGCGGCCGCACCGGCCAGGCTTCCACCGCCGATGGCGCGTTCAGCGCCACGCTGGCCACGCCGAAGGAGCTGGGCGGCGCCGGCGGCCCCGGCACCAACCCCGAGCAGCTCTTCGCCTCCGGCTATGCCGCCTGCTTCCTCGGCGCCCTGAAGTTCGTCGCCGGCCAGCGCAAGGTGAAGATCGCCGAGGACAGCAGCGTCACGGCCGCCGTCGGCATCGGCCGGCGCGACGACGGCCAGGGCTTCGGCCTCGACGTCGCGCTGACCATCGCGCTCCCCGGCGTCGAGCCGGCCCTCGCGCAGGAGCTCGTCGATCAGGCGCATGTCGTCTGCCCCTACTCCCACCTCACCCGCAACGGCCTCGACGTGCGCCTGTCGCTGGCCGCCTGACCCTCCCCCTCAGAAAGGAACCATCGCCATGTCCACCCCCCGTCGTGACCTCATCCTGGCCTCCGCCGCGACCCTCGCCGCGGCGGGCGCCGCCCAGGCCCAGCCCACCCCGCCCCGCCCCATCCGGAACGTGGTGCTGGTGCATGGCGCCTTCGCCGACGGCTCCGGCTGGCGCGGCGTCTATGACGAGCTGACCGCGCGCGGATACCGGGTCAGCATCGTGCAGAACCCGCTCACCTCCCTGGCCGACGACGTCGCGGCGACGCGCCGCGTCCTCGCCCGCCAGAACGGCCCGGCCATCCTCGTCGGCCACTCCTATGGCGGCACCGTCATCACCGAGGCGGGGACGGACCCGAAGGTCGCCGGCCTGGTCTATGTCTCCGCGCTGGCGCCGGATGCCGGCGAGTCCACCGGCGAGCAGTTCGCCGAGATCCCGGCCCCGCCGGAATTCGTCATCGAGCCGGGGCCCGACGGCTTCGGCTTCGTGAACCTGGAGAAGTTCAAGATCGGCTTCGCCGGAGACACCAGCGACGCGGATGCCGCCTTCCTGCGCGACTCGCAGGTGCCCATCAACATGGCGATCTTCGGCACCAAGCTCACCCAGGCCGCCTGGCGCAGCCGGCCGAGCTGGGCGGTGGTGGCGACGCAGGACAAGGCGATCGACCCGCGGCTCCTCCGCCGGACCGCGCAACGCATCGGCGCGGTCACCCGGGAGGTGGAGGGCAGCCATGTCGTCTTCCTGACCCAGCCGAAGGCCGTGGCCGAGGTGATCGTCCAGGCCGCCCAGGGCGCCGCGCGCTAGGCTCTTCGGCCGCGGCGTGCGGGCAGGCGGCGCCTCGCGGCTCCGCCTGCCGCCCCCGCGATCAGCCGGCCTTGACCTTGTGGGCCAGTGCCTCTTCCAGACTGCCGACGCCGCCATGCGAGCGGCTCCAGCCCACCGGATCCTCCAGGAACTTTCTCACGCCCGTCAGCGAGGATTCCGGGAAATAGGCCTTCTCGCGGCAGACCTCGAGCACGTCCCACCAGGTCGCCAGGTGGTGCAGCTGGAGGTCCATCGCCTTCATCTGCTCGAAGCTGCCGGGGAAGACGCCGTAGTAGAAGACCACGAAAGTGTGCCCGCACTTCGCCCCTGCCTCGCGCAGCGCCTCGGCGAAGCGGATCTTGCTGGCGCCGTCGGTGGTGAGGTCCTCGACGAGCAGCGTCTCCTTGCCCACGGGCACGTCGCCCTCGATGAGCGCGTTGCGGCCGAAGCCCTTGGGCTTCTTGCGCACATAGGCCATGGGCAGGTTCATGCGGTCGGCGATCCAGGCGGCGAAGGGGATGCCCGCCGTCTCACCGCCGGCGATGCTCTCGATCGTCTCGAAGCCCACCGCGCGGTTGATCTTCTCCACGCCGAGGTCGCTGATCCGGGTGCGGGCGCGCGGGTAGGAGATGATCTTGCGGCAATCGATGTAGACGGGGCTCTTCCAGCCGGAGGTCAGGGTATAGGGTTCCTCGGGGCGGAAATTGACCGCCTTGATCTCCAGGAGGATACGCGCGGTGGTCAGGGCCGCATCCTGATCCCAATCCGAGGCGTGATGGCCACTCATTCTTCTGCTCCGGCTCAAACGGCGTCTCGTAACGCCCGGCGCCTTTCCCGTCCATGAGCGTCTGGGTCCTGGAAGACCCGCGTGCGGGGACTGCCGCCCAGTCGCTGGGCATCGCGGAGCGGCTGGGGGTGCCCTTCCGGCGGATCCCGCTGCGCTTCGGCCCCTGGGCGAGGGTGCTCTGGCCCTGGCCGACCCTGGCCGGGCTGGCCGACCGGTCGGAATTCGCGCCGCCCTGGCCGGAGCTGGTGATCTCCTCCGGCCGCCGCGCGGCGCCGGTGTCGCGCTGGCTGCGGGCGCGCGGGGCCCGGACGGTCCACACCATGCGGCCGGGCTTCGGCGCCGGCGATTTCGACCTGCTGGTGATCGGCTCGCTCGATTCGCCCGCGCCGGCAGCGAATGTGATGGTCATCCAGGGCTCCGCCCATCGGCTGACGCCCGAGGCGCTCGCCGCCGCTCCCGCCGATTTCCCGGAGCTGGCCGCCCTGCCCTCGCCCCGCGTGGCGCTGGTGCTGGGCGGGCCGGTGCGGTCGGAGAACATGGCGCCGGAGGTCGCGGCCCGCATCGCCAGGGAAGCCGCCTGCCTGGGCGCCAGCGTGATGGCCACCACCTCCCGCCGCACGGGCGTAACCGCGGCCGAGGCCGTGGCGAATGCGCTGTCGGACGTGCCCCATCACCTCCATCGCTGGGGGACGTCCGGTCCCAACCCCTACCGGGCGATGCTGGCCCTGGCGGACATTCTGGTTGTCACCGGCGACTCCACCACCATGCTCTCCGAGGTCCTGATGACGACCGCCCCCCTCCTCATCGCCGATCCCGGCGGGCTCGGCGCCCGCCACCGCACCCTGACCGAGGAGTTGGTGCGGACGGGCATGGCCGCCCGGCTGGGCAGCGCCCTGCCCCCGCCCCATCGGGCGCTGGACGAGACGAGCCGCATCGTGGCCGAGATCCGCGCGCGGGGGCTGGTTCCCCAAGGGTTGATCCCATGAGGCCGCCGCGCGCCGAGCGGGCGCCCGTGAAGCAGGTCCCGAACTGGGTGCTCTGGCGCGAGCGCAACGGCAAGCTTTCGCCCCTGCGCATCGTCGCGCTGACGCTCCTGATCCTGCCCACCTTCTTCATCCTGGCGGACTGGTGGCAGGACAATCTCGGCCCCGAGCCGCTGAACGCCGCCATGCACGAGACCGGCCGCTGGTCCATCCGCTTCCTGATCGCGAGCCTCGCCGTCACGCCGGCGGGCCGCATCCTGGCCTGGCCGCGGCTCTACCAGATCCGCCGCATGGTGGGGCTCGGCGCGCTGGCCTGGGTGCTGCTGCACCTCGTGCTCTATCTCGCCGACCAGAACTGGATCATCACGACCGCCATCGCCGAGATCGTGAAGCGCTTCTATCTGACCATCGGCTTCGTCGCGATAACAGGGCTGTGCGTGCTGGGCTGGACCTCCACCGACGGCTGGATGCGCCGGCTCGGCCGCGGCTGGAAGCGGCTGCACCGGCTGATCTTCCCGATCGTGATCCTGGGAATGCTGCACGCCTTCATCCAGGCCAAGTCCGACGTGAGCCAGGAGAGCCTGCTGACCGGCATCCTCCTCTGGCTGCTGCTCTGGCGGCTGATCCCGGCGCGGTACCAGTCCAACCTGCTGGCCCTCGCCGCGCTCACGGTCCTGGCCTTCCTGGCCAGCGTCGCCACCGAATACGCCTGGTACGCGCTGGCCACGAACCTGCCCGCCAGCCGCGTCGCAGCCGCCAATTTCGACCTCACCTTCGGGCCGCGGCCGGCCGCCTGGGCCGCCATCGGCATGGCGGGCTTCGTCCTGCTAACCGCGGCCTGGCAGCTTGTCCAAAGGCTGCGCCGGGCGTAACCCGAAAACCTTCGAGGATGGGACACGTCATGGCACGCACGCACCGCATCGCCGTCATTCCGGGCGATGGAATCGGCAAGGAAACCACGCCCGAGGGCCTGCGCGTGCTCGACGCCGCCGCCCGCCGCTTCGGCTTCGACCTGAAGCTCACGCATTACGACTGGTCCTGCGAGACCTACACCAAGACCGGCAAGATGATGCCCGATGACGGGCTCGACCAGCTGAAAGACAGCGACAGCGTCTTCCTCGGCGCCGTGGGCTGGCCGGGCGTGCCGGACCACACCTCGCTCTGGGGCCTGCTGATCCCGATCCGCCGCGGCTTCGACCAGTATGTCTCGCTGCGCCCCTGCAAGCTGCTGCCGGGCGTCTCCACCCCGCTCGCCAACCGCACGCCGGCCGAGATCGACTTCTACGTCGTCCGCGAGAACACCGAGGGCGAGTACTCCTCCGTCGGCGGCCGGATGTTCCCGGGCACGGACCGCGAGTTCGTCTCGCAGCAGAGCATCCTGACCCGCACCGGCACCGACCGCATCATCAAGTATGCCTTCGAGCTCGCGATGAAGCGCCCGCGCAAGAAGGTGACATCAGCCACCAAGTCCAACGGCATCACCTTCACCATGCCCTATTGGGACGAGCGCTTCGCCGAGATGGCCAAGAGCTACCCCGAGGTGAAGACGGACCAGTTCCACATCGACATCCTGTGCGCGCATTTCGTGCAGCATCCGGACTGGTTCGACGTGGTGGTCGGCTCGAACCTGTTCGGCGACATCCTCTCGGACCTCGGGCCCGCCGTGGCCGGCTCCATCGGCGTGGCGGCTAGCGCCAACATCAACCCCGAGAAGGAATTTCCCTCGATGTTCGAGCCGGTGCACGGCTCGGCGCCGGATATCGCGGGGCGGTTCATCGCGAACCCGATCGGGCAGATCTGGTCGGGCGCGATGATGCTCGACCATCTCGGCGAGCCCGAGGCGGCCAAGGCCATCACCACGGCCATCGAGAAGCTGCTGGCCGATGGCGGCCCGCGCACGCGCGACCTGGGCGGCCAGGCCGGCACGGTGGATGTGGGCAAGGCGATCGCGGAAGCCGTCGCGGCCGCGTAAGCGCTGATATCCCTGCGCTGGATCAGCGCAGGGGACGCGACCGGCGGCGCATGTTCCGGCAGCATGCGCCGCATCCTGATCCTCCAGGGCCACCCCGATCCCCTGCCCTCCCGCCTCTGTGTCGCCCTGGTGAAGGCCTATGCGGAGGGCGCGGAGGCCGCCGGGCATCGGGTCACGCGCCTCACCGTCGCCGACCTCGCCCTGCCGTCCCGGATGACGCCGGAGGAGTTCCAGAGCGGCCCCACCCCGCCCGCGATCGCCGCCCTCCAGCAGGTCCTGCGCGAGGCGGAGCACTGGGTGGTGGTCTATCCGCTCTGGCTCGGCGACATGCCCGCTCTGCTCAAGGGCTTCTTCGAGCAGACGCTGCGGCCGGGCTTCGCCTTCAAGGAGGGCGCCGGCCTCTCGGCGGGGTTGCTGAAGGGCCGGTCAGCGCGGATCGTGGTCACGATGGGCATGCCGGGCTTCGTCTTCCGCAGCTGGTTCCTCTCGGCCAGCCTGCGGGCCCTGCGCTGGAACATCCTGAATTTCGTGGGAATGGGCCCCGTGCGCGAGACGGTGATCGGCGGCGTCGGCGGGCTTTCGGCGCGCCGCGCGGAGGCATGGCTCGCTTCGATGCGCCGGCTCGGCGCCTCTGCGCGATAGTCACAGGACGAAGCTTTTCGCGGGGGAACGGCCGGGCGATACTTGAACAGCCGTTCAGATATGGCTAAGGTGGTATGACATTGCGAATGATTCGCAATTGGAGAGATTGATGGGTCGAGACTTCAGCCATATCGCCCGCCGCTGCGAGCGGGCCGTCGTCACCGCCTATCGCGAGCTGCGCGACGTGGGGACGCCGGACCTGGCCGCCTTCCAGGCCTGCACGACGCTGTATCGCGTGCACCACCCGGAATCCTCGGTCACCGAGGCGCGCCGCCTCGTCGCCGAGTGGGTGGACCATCACGTGATGCGCGAGAGCATGGCGCCGACCCCGGGCTGCGACTGCGACTGACCGCGTCGCGCGGGGCCCCTATCGCCCCGCTCCTTCCAGGCTGATCTCGAGCGTGTAGGCCGTCTCCGTGTGCCGCCGCGCGGCCTGCCGCATCTGGAAAACCCGGATCACATAGGTTCCGCCGGTGGACAACGTCCGCCGGAAGCTCGACCCGGAGGATGCGCCGGCGAAGAGCGCCTGGCGCGCGCCGGGCGCCGTCACGTTGAAAGCGCTGGTCCCGTTGTCGCTGCGCATGGTCACCGACAACGTCTGGCCGGCGCGGACGCCCAGCGCGTAGTCCACCATCCTGTAGCCCGCGAGATTGCCGCTGATCGTGGTACTGCTCGCGCCCGGCGCGAAGCGCACGCGCTCCTGCCGGATGTTCTGGGCCTCCGCCCCCGACGAGACGGCCAGGGCTCCGGCGACGAGCAGGCTTCTGGCCAGGATCATGATCCGCTTCCTCCGGGGTTGGACGTGTCAGCCCAAGCCTGCCAGCCGCGCGGGCAGTTCCGCCAGCCGCTCGGCCTCGGCATTGGCGAAGGCCAGCCGCAGGTGCCGCTCCTGCCCCGGCCCGAAGAAGGGGCCCGGCAGGCAGAGCAGGCCCTTCTCCGCCGCCAGGAACGCCGCCGCCTGCATCGCGTCCGGCGCGCCGTCGGGCAGGCGCAGATAGGCGAAGTAGCTGCCCATCGCGTCGATCCAGCCCTCGTTCAGCGCGGCCCGGCAGGCAGCGGCGCGGGCCGCCATGATGGCACGGTTGCCGGCCCGCCAGTCGCGCAGCGCCGGGATCGCCCAGGTCACCGCCTGCTGGCCCGTTCGCGGCGGGCAGATCTGCAGGGTGTCGATCGCCTTGGCGAGCTGCCGCTGAAACGCCTCTCCCGCGATGACGGCGCCCAGCCGGTGCCCCGGGATGCAGTAGGCCTTGGAGAAGCTGTAGAGATGCACCAGCCCGTCCGGCCATTCGGGATCGCGGAACAACCGATGGGGCGGGCTTTCCGCCTCGGTGAGGAAGTCGCGATAGGTCTCGTCGAGGATGAGCCAGATGCCGTGCCGCCGCGCCAGCCCGGCGAAGGCGTGGATGACCTCCGGCGGATAGACCGCGCCCGTCGGGTTGTTCGGCGTCACCAGCAGGATGGCCCGCGTGCGATCGTCGATGAGCGCGGCGGCGCGCGCCGGGTCCGGCACGAAGCTGTCTTCCGCGCGGCAAGGCAGCGGCCGCGCCTCGATGCCGGACATGCTCAGCGCCATCTGGTGGTTGAAGTACCAGGGCGTGGGGACGAGCAGGTTGTCGCCGGGCGAAGCGACCACCTTCATCACCATCGCGAAGGCCAGGTTGCAGCCGGCGGTGATGGAGACCTGCGTCGCCGCGATGTCCGCACCGTAGAAGAGCGCGGCGTCCTCGGCCAGCGCCTCGCGCAGCGCCGGGTCGCCGGCGATGGGGCCATAGCCGGCCGCGGCGCGCGAGCCGGCCGCCTCGGCGAGCCGCGCCAGCAGCTCCGGATGCGGCGGATAGCCCGGCACCGCCTGGGTCAGGTCCAGCGCCGGCCCGTGCTGGCCCCGGTAGCGCGAGGCCCAGGCGCGGGCGGCGGGGATGGCGGGCTCGGCGGTGTCGAGAATGGTCGGTGCGAAGCGGGGCATGACAGGCAAACTGGCATCGCGGCCCAAGCCTTGGAAGCGGGCGGGCCGGCCTCACAATAGGAGGGCCACACCTCGGAGACCCCATGCCCCTTCCCGAACCCGTGTTCCGCGAGGGGCGGCTGTCCCTCGGCTTCGTCCTGCCGCTGCGCGCGCAGGCCGGACCCGAGGTGGATTTCGCGCAGCAGATCGAGCTGGCGGCCCTCGCCGAGCAACTGGGCTTCGCCGCGATCTGGGTGCGCGACGTGCCGCTGAACGGCCCCTGGTATCCGGAGGAATTCGGCCATCTCGACCCGATGGTGATGCTGTCGGCCATCGCGGCGCGGACCTCGCGCATCGCGCTCGGCACCGCGGCGACGGTGCTGACCCTGCGGCACCCGCTGCACATCGCGAAGGCGGCGGTCTCGCTCGACATCCTCTCCGGCCGACGCTTCGTCCTCGGCCTCGGCTCGGGCGACCGGCGCGAGGAGTTTGCCGCCTTCGGCCAATCCACCGGCGATCGCCGCGACCTTTTCCGCGACCACTGGGAACGCCTCGCCGCGGCGCTGGAAATCCCGCCGCTGATAATCCCGGACATCCCCGGCGACAGCTTCGAGCTGCGGCCTGCGGCCCGGGCCCCCGTCCCGCTGCTGGCCGTCGGCTCCGGCGGCCAGTCGCTGGAGTGGATCGCGCGGCATTCCATGGGATGGGCGACCTATCACCGTCCACCCGAGGTGCAGCACGACCGCTACGCGCTCTGGCGCCGCGCGGTGGAGCGCACGGTGCCGGGCGAGTTCCGCAGCTTCAGCTCCTCGCTGCGCGTGGACCTCGCGCGCGACCGAGCCGCGCCGGCCGAGCCACTGGAGCTCGGCTACCGCACGGGCGTGCTCGGCCTGCGCGCGGTGATCGAGGAGATGCGCGACAGTGGCGTGCACCATGTCATGCTGAACCTCACGCCCGACGGCCGCCCGCCCGAGGAGGCGATGGCGGAGATCGCGGAGGTTGTCCTTCCGGCACTTTAACTTTGCCCGGGGTTGCAGGGCCGCTCGGGCCGAGCACATCCGATCCGGCAGCATCACCTCCGATGCGAAGCCGGAGGCCCGAGCCACATGCGCGTTCCCCTGATCGCCCCATCCGAACTCACCGCCGAGCAGAAGCCGCTCTACGAGGACATGAAGAAGGGCATCTCGTCCAACTTCAACGCCTTCATCGCCATCGCGCCGGAGGGCGACCCCAAACCCGGCGCGCTGATGGGTCCCTGGAACCCCTGGCTCCAGACGCCGCGGCTCGGCGGCCCGATCTGGGAGCTCACCAAGGCCATGTCGATGGGCGCGACCCTGCCGCCCAAGGTGCGCGAGATCGCGATCCTCGTGACCGGCGCGCATTTCGACGCCGCCTACGAGATCTATGCGCATATCGCCGTCGCCGAGCGGCAGGGCCAGAGCGAGGCGCGCCTCGCGACGCTGATCACCGGCTCGCGCCCGGCCGATCTCACCGCCGAGGAGGCCGTCGCCAATGACGTCACCTTCGCCCTGGTCAATGGCGGCGTCCTGCCGGAGCCGGCCTATCGCCTGGCCGTCCGGACCTTCGGACAGGAAGGAACCAACGAGCTGATCTTCCTGATCGGCCTCTATTGCATGGTGGCGACGACGCTCAACGGCTTCAACGTCCCTGTTCCCGAGCGGGAGTGAGCAGCGCCGAGGGCCCTCGGGGATTCTCGATCAGCGTCTGCTCGGTCTGGTGCCGCCAGCGAGCGCAGCGGCGAACAAGTCGCCGCCTCGGGCCGTGAGAGCCCTGCGCCACCGCAGGGCGTCACGTCGTCCAGCATTAGCAGCCCCTATGAGCTCGGCGCGCCGGGCATGACGGGTGCGAAGCGGGATCGGACATGAGCCGGACCGGTATCCGGAACGGAGAGCAAGTTCAGTCAGAAGCTCTATAACAATGACGTGAAATGTCGCCGCATCAGGCTGCAAGTTCCTCGCCCTCCTCCTCTCGGTATTCCCCTGTAGTGGGATTCCAAAGCGTTTCCGACCAATCGTCGCCAATACGCTCAATTTTGGTTTCGGGCGCGAAGCGGGCTCCAACTAGGCCGGTTGGAGCATCAGCCGGACGATGCTGGTAGTGGAGTGTGGCCGGCTCATCCTCAAGGGCGCTCATGATAATCGGACCCATAATCTCAATGTCGCTGAGAGCACCGGCCCGGCCCCTCAACGCAACCCGGCTTCCCGGCTTAAGAACACGCAGCCAGCCATCTTCAGGAATTACAACGGCGTGCTCGCTTGGCGTCGACAAGGATGAGAGCTTCGCCAGCCACTCACGCAGCCGATCGAGAACTTCGATCGGCACAGGTGCGTCTTCCTGTTCGCCAACCAGCTCAGCAGCCCGCGATAATCGGTCCAGTAATTCGGACAGATCCGTGAACACAGGTTCAGTCAGGCGAAGACTTCCGTAAGTTGCGTCGAATACGACAACTGCATCATGTACCGCTACACGCTGCCCCCCATTGATAAGAGCAATGTTGGTCGCCACGACGCCTACATCCTGCGGGGCAATCGAATATTCTCGAAAAATCAAACTCTTTAGAGCCGCGGCAAGCTGCTGTTTCACGCCAGCCGCCTTGAGCCAATCCGCTGTCACACGAAGGATTACCCCCGTCGTCCGGAAATCCCGCATCTTGGTTGTCATCGCAGGATTCTCTTGTCGGAGATCCTTGTAAAGTTTTTTCTGGCCCCGTTCCTCGTAGCCCTCCACCCGCTCCGTAATCTGCAGTTGACACTCCGCCAGAAAGCCGTCGTCGCTTGCGCGGTGGTGTCCGGCCACGACCCCACCGCGGTCGACAGCAGCGTTCACAAACGTCCTGATGATAGGCTTTGTGATGCCCGGCGCAGACGTCGGACCGACCTTGATCGTTCTATCGAAGGCTGTGTTCCGCCACTCGAAAACGCGATAGCCGCGAGCCATATGTAAGTAGACAGCGCCCGGATAAGCTTCTCGGATAGCCTGCTGCAAGCTCACTGTTCCGATGCGATCGGCCCCACTGCTTGGTGTTATCGTGAAGCTCGGCTCCCCAACATTCCTCAGAGGATAATTTATGTGAGGCTCGTCGCCACCGATCTGGTGAATCGGATCGAATTCCTGCGGACGGGCTCCCCCAGTGCGTGCAAAAGCAAAGACCTCCGAGAAGCCTGTAGGCCACGCAACGTTAGCGGGAGGTACGGGGCGCGCGATCCCCAAACTCTCGAGTTCCTCCGCCAAGCATCTTGCATGGGCGAACTGCATAAAGCGGTTGCCCAGATAGAGGTGGGATGGTTCCACTGAACCGTCCCAATACTCATTGAAAGTGCTCCCGAGGCGACGAAATGCCAGGGGGTCTGCAAGCACGGCGAAAGCGCCGGACTGAGCACGGCCAACCCGGCCAACACGCTGGCGAAAGGCCTTCCGGGATGAAGGCACCTCCAGGTTCAACCCAAACACAAAATGGGGAATGTTAATGCCGAGTTCGAGCGCTGACGTGCTCACGACTCCACGCAGTTCTGCCGCACGAAGCGCGGTCTCAATGGCGCGGCGATCTGCTGCTTCGTATCCTGAGCGGTAAGGTCGCACTCCATCATGAGCTAGGCTATGAGCGATCCGCTCCACGCCTTGGCGCGAGTCAGCAAATGCGATGAAGCTATCTTGATCAGACCGCTCTAGCAGATCGCGAAGGATCTGGGCCGCAGTCCCCTGGCTGTCGCCGCCGGTTGCGGCGTGGAGAAGACGACGAGGATAACGGGGGGAACCGTCGTCTTCCTCACCCACGACGTCGCAGCGGATTCCGGTCAAGGCCTCTAGGTGTTCCGCAGCGTTAGCAATAGTGGCGCTCGCCGCTATGATTTTGAGTTGCTGTGTTGCCTCGCCTGTCCGCCGTGCCAAGCTGCGAGCCGCCTGGAGGCGCCGCAGCAAGAAGGCGACATGGCTTCCAAACACCGCCTCTAATACATGCGCTTCATCCAGCACGAGCAAGCGGAGCCCGGCGAGAAATCGCCGGACATCTGGCATACTGACGTTCCGCATGAGCCACGCTTGGCACACATCGGGCGTCATCACCAAGATGCGGGCTGTACGGATGGCCTTCAGCCTTTCATCCATCAGCACCGATCCGTGGACTTCAGCGACCACGTCGGGTTCGAATCCCGTCGCTTTCACGGCCTCTTTCCAGCTCATGAGTTGGTCGGTCGCCAGTGCCTTCAATGGGTAAAAGACGAGGATGCGAGCATCGGGATCGTCTTCCAAGATACGCAACGCGGCAGCCTGGAATATCAAGGATTTACCAGAAGCTGTGCCTGTCGCCACAACGATGCTCCGGCCATTGGCGGCGGCGTGCAAAGCCATGGACTGGTGGCGCCAGAGCGCCCCGTCCGCCCCTGGTCCTGATTTCAACCACCTTCCGACGCGACCGGTTTGGAATTCTTCCGGCAGCGGTAACCGACGTTCGGCGCGCGCCGGCAAATTGACCTCTTCCACGATGGTAAGGTCACCGTCGCGAATAAGCCTATCTAAACCCGCCAATATTGTTGGCACCTCGTTTCTCCCGAACCCTGTGATCGGCATCGCAGCCGACCATCCTGCTATTTGCCATGGCTGAAGTTATCTGATTAGCAATTATCAGAAGCATACGTAGAAGTCCCTAATCCGCTCGCATCTATGACCATGAACGCGAGAGGTGGAATTGCCTCTACTCAGGGATCCTCGATCAGCGTCCGCCCGGTCTGGTGGCGCCAGTGGTGCCAGAGCAGCCGCGCCGCCAGCGACCGCTGCGGCGACCAGGCCAGGGCCATCCGGGCGAGCGTCAGCGGCTTCGGCCGCTCGTTCAGCTGGAACAGGTGATGCGCCGAATTGGCCAGCGCGATGTCGCCGCTTGGAAAGATGTCCGTCCGCTTCTCCGCGAAGAGCAGGTGAACCTCCGAGGTCCAGGGGCCCAGCCCCTTCACCGCGCTCAGGACGGCGACCGCCTCGGCATCCGGCAGCGTCGAGAGCCGGTCGAAGTCGAGCCGCCCGTCCAGGCAGGCCGCGGCCAGCGAGCGCGCATGCGCCGCCTTGGGCCGCGAGAGCCCCGCGACCCCGCAAAGCGTCGCATCGTCCAGCTCCAGCAGCCCCTCGGGCGTCAGCGCGCCGGGGATGGCCGACAGCCGCCGCCAGATCGCGCCCGCGGCCTGGTTGCTGATCTGCTGCCCGCAGATGGTGCGCAGGATGCCCGGAAAGCCGCGCGGCCGCGTGCGCCAGGGCAGCGGCCCCGCCCGCTCCTCGATGCCGGCGAAGCGCGGCTCGGCCGCGAAGAGCTGCTCGCGCTCGGAAGCCGGCAGGTCAGAACGCTGTGCGGAGGCGGAAGGAGAAGATGCTGACGGGGCCACGATCCGCATTGTAGGCCGGGTTCACCACCAGCTGGTAGCCGAGCGCCGCATTCACGCCCGGCGCCACGCGCGCATCGTAGTAGAGCTCGGTGATCCATTCCGGCCGGTAGTTGAGCCGCCCGTCGCCCACGATGAAGCCGATGCCGCCCGCCTCCAGATAGCGCTGCCGGCCCGGGCTGATCCAGCCGACATTGGTGCCGAGCCCCACCGTGTCACTCGGCCGGTTCCAGCGCTGGCCCGTGAGCACCCCGCCGAAGCTCACCGCGCGGTCCATCTCGGTGAACATCCAGTTCTGCGTCTGGCCGTCGTTCCAGGAGAGGCGGCCGAAGACGCCGAAATCCTCGGTGATCTGCTGGTCGGCCGAGATCGTGACGTTGTGCTTGAGCGTGTAGCGGTTCGGGCTCAGCTCGAAGGTGACGGGATCCATCGGGTCGATGTCGACCCAGCGCGACTGCCGCGTGCGCGAGGCGCCGTAGATCACGCGCACCGCGCCCTCGCGCTCGCCGATCCGCCAGAAGCGCTCGACCGAGGCCAGCGCCTGGAAGCCGCGCGTGACCGAGGGGTCGAGAAACAGCCCGTTGGCCCGCCGCGCCACGCGGAAGACGCCGCCGCGCACGGCCCAGCTGCCGTTCTCCCACTCCACCGCGGCGCCCTGGGTGAAGCCGCGCGCATCCGCCGCGTAGTCGAAGGCGGCGCCGCCGATGAGCGCCCAGTTCATGAACTGCGTGCGCCCGTCATGCGCGTAGCGGTTGTCGTCGAAGATGTCCCAGACCGCGAATTGGCCCACCGTGATGGTGATGCGCTCGCGCGCCATGGGCTCGCTGAAGCGCAGCGGGTCGTCGTCGCTCGGCACCATGTCGCCGGAGAGGCCGATGGTCTGGCGGAAGAAGACGCGGGGGACGAAGAAGGTCGGGTCCGTCGTGCCGAGGCGAAAGGCCTCGCCGTTCGGATAGGCCGCGACGCCGACGGAATTCGAGAGGCCGAAGCCACGCGTCACCGAGGCATCCACGATGAAGTCGGCGCCCTGCCACAGCCGCCGTCCCAGGATGAGGTCGGTCGAGAAGGTGTTGCGCGCCTGGGCCGCGGGCTGGAGGCTCGCCTCGCCGCGATAGGGCGAACGGAAGCCGGCCTGCCCCTGCAGGATGAAGGTGGCCTGGCCGCGGATCATCCAGCCCTGCTCCTCCAACCGGTCCTGCTTGGCGGCGAGCGAGGGGATCAGCGCGTCCTCGGGCGGGCCGATGTTCGGCGTGCCGACCGAGCCGTAGCGGCCGGTCTGCGCCGCTGCGAGGCCGGGCAACAGGAGTGCGGTCAGGATCGCGAGGAAGCGCATGTTCGCCCGCTAGACTGCCCAAAGAGAAACGGCAAGCACGACACAAATCCTTCACGGCGCGGGAGCAGGACCGGAACGCGCGGCCGCCCGCCAGGTTTGACGCGCCGGTTTGACGCGGGGCCCGCATGCCATGAAGCTGCGGCCTCCATCCGGAGGAAATCATGACTCAGCGCCCCTATACCCAAGCCGATCTCGACGCCCTGTGCGAGTGGGACACGCCCACCATCTGCAACGCGCTCGAGGTCGTGGTGCCGGCGCGCCGCGGCTACGGCTTCACCGTCCGCACCTTCGACTGCGCGCATCCCACGATGAAGCCGATCTGCGGCCCGGCCCGCGTCGGCACGATCCGCGCCGCGCATCCGCACGGCCGCACGGCCGAGGCCGACCGCGCCTCGCGCATCGGCTGGTACGAATACGTCGCCAACACCGACATGCCGACCGTGGTCGTGCTGCAGGACCTCGACGACGTACCCGGCACCGGCGCCTTCTGGGGCGAGGTGAACACCAACGTCCACAAGGGCCTCAAGTCGCTGGGCTGCGTGACCAACGGCTCGATCCGCGACCTCGACATGGTGGCGCCGGAGTTCCAGCTGCTCGGCATCATCAACCCGAGCCACGCCTACGTGCATGTGGTGGACTGGGGCCGTCCGGTGACGGTGCACGGCATGGCCGTGAACCATGACGACGTGATCCATGCCGACCGCCACGGCGCGGTGGTGATCCCGGCCGATGCGGTGAAGGGCGTCCCCGCCGCGATCGACCTGCTGACGCGCAAGGAGGCCGTGATCCTGGAGATGGCGAAGCGCCCCGATTTCGACATCGCCAAGCTGCGCGAGGCGCTGGCCAAGTCCGCCGACATCCACTGACGCGTGGCCGTTCGCCATGAGGTGGGCTGGTTCCATTGGGACCAGCCCCTGACCACCGTCCGCCCGGAATGGGTGGACCACTACCGCCACATGAACATGGGCAACTACCTCGTCGCCTATGACCTGCAGACGGACCGCCTCTGGCCGGAGATCGGCCTGGGGCGCCCGTTGCGCGACGCCGGCCTCGGCACCTTCGCCGCCGAGGCCTGGCTCGACTACCAGCGCGAGATGCTGGAGGGCATGCCCATCGGCAGCTCCAGCATGGTGCTCTCCTTCGACGAGAAGCGGCTGCTCTGCCGCCACCGGATGTTCCATTTCTCCGAGGGCTGGACGGCCTCGGAGCACGAGGTGCTGTACCTCTGCGTGGACCTGACGAAGCGGAAGGTGACGCCCTGGCCGGAGGACGTGCTGGCGAAGTTCGCCGCGGCCGCGACATCGGAGGCGCCGAAGCGGCTGGCGCTGAAGCGGCGGTGAGGCGGCTCCACCTGGCGCGCGCCAGGCGGAGCCGGGCCGCCTAGCCCACCCGGAGGGAGAGCTCGACGTCCTCGTCGAAGGGCATCGACATGTAGCCGCCGCCTGTGGCGCGCATGCGCGCGAGGTATTCGGGGCTCTCATCGGCATTGTCCGCGACGATCAGCGCGCCGGGGCGCAGGCGGCTCTCCACCAGGGCCAGCACCTCGGGATAGAGGCCCTTCGCGCCGTCCAGCAGGAGCAGGTCGATGCTCTCGGGGAGATCGGCGCCGAGCGTCCGCAGGGCGTCGCCCTCGCGGATCTCCACGAGGTCGATGAGGCCGGCCTCCGTCAGGTGCCGGCGGGCGCGCGCGACCTTGGAGGGCTCGAACTCGCTCGTGATCAGCCGGCCGCCGCCATTGTCCCGCAGGGCCGCGGCGAGGTGCAGCGTCGAGATGCCGAAGGACATGCCGAACTCGACGATGCTCCGCGCGCACGAGGTACGCGCGAGCATGTAGAGCAGCGTGCCGGTCTCGCGCGAGACGGGAAGCCAGAGATCCTTCAGGCGGCCGTAGAAATCGAGATACTCGGTCTTGCTGCGCATCAGCCGCTCGCGCTCCTCCTGCGGAAGGCCAGACATGGCAGGGCTCGTTGCCGCCTCGGCCTCCGTGAACAGGCGGTCGAGCAGCGGCGCCAGCGGGGCGGTGGTCAGGGTCGTGGTCATGGTCATGGTCATGGGATCCAGTCCGTAGGGCGTTCTTGTGTCGGATTGAAAATACGAATAATTCGTCAGGTTTCCTATTCGCATTGCCGCGCCGCCCCATGACCGATCGCCGAAACGCCCGGATTTCCTCGCGAAAGCAGCCGAAGCAGGCCCGCTCCGCCGACCTTGTGGCCGCGGTCCTGACCGCCGCCGCTCAGGTTCTGGCGAAGGAGGGCGCGCATCGCTTCACCACGGCACGGGTGGCCGAGAAGGCCGGCGTCAGCGTCGGCTCGCTGTACCAGTACTTTCCGAACAAGGCGGCGATCCTCTTTCGGCTGCAGGCCGACGAATGGCGGGAAACGACGGCCTTGCTACGCGACATCCTGGAGGATCAGCCGCGGCCGCCGGCGGAGCGGCTGCGCCGGCTGGTCCACGCCTTTCTCCGCTCGGAATGCGAGGAGGCTGCTGTGCGCGTGGCCCTCAGCGACGCCGCGCCGCTCTATCGCGATGCGCCCGAGGCACGGGAGGCTAGGGCGTCGGGGGACCGGATCATCCATCGCTTCCTGTGCGAGGCCCTGCCCCGGACGGCCGAGGCGACCCGTGCCATCGCCAGCGACCTGATCACGGCGACACTAAGTCTGCTGGGCAAGCGCTTCTCGGAGGCTCCCCGGACTCCATCGGAGATCGAGGCCTATGCCGAAGCCATGGCGGACATGTTCTGCGCCTATCTCGATCATCTTGAGAGGGGCTGAGCCACCGGATCGGCAGGCCGGTCGTAAACCTCCGGTGGCGCGCATGCCGGGAATGGCGGGGCCGGCGATGCCGCTTGTCATCCATGACCATCATCGACCGCGGTGATGGGACCGGATGCGCCCCACCTCCCATATTCGCCGGCAAGACCCCATCCACGGCGGGCCCAGCTCCGCCCATCCGGACCAGACCTCCATGAAAAAGATCGGCTTCCTCTCCTTCGGCCATTGGACGCCCTCGCCGCAATCCGCCACGCGCTCCGCGGCCGATGCCCTCCTCCAGTCCATCGACCTCGCCGTCGCGGCGGAGGAGCTGGGCGCGGACGGCGCCTATATCCGCGTGCACCATTTCGCGCGCCAGCTCGCCTCGCCCTTCCCGCTGCTCGCCGCCATGGGCGCGAAGACGAAGACGATCGAGCTCGGCACCGCCGTCATCGACATGCGCTACGAGAACCCGCTCTACATGGCCGAGGATGCCGGCGCCGCCGACCTCATCAGCGGCGGCCGTCTCCAGCTCGGCCTCAGCCGCGGCTCGCCCGAGCAGGTGATCGATGGCTGGCGTCATTTCGGCTACGGCCCGGCCGAGGGCGAGACCGATGCCGAGATGGGCCGCCGCCACGCCGAGGTCTTTCTCGAGGTGCTGAAGGGCCAGGGCTTCGCCCAGCCCAACCCGCGCCCGATGTTCCCCAACCCGCCCGGCCTGCTGCGGCTGGAGCCGCATTCGGAGGGGCTGCGCGAGCGCATCTGGTGGGGCTCCGGCTCCAACGCGACGGCTGTTTGGGCGGCGAAGCAGGGGATGAACCTGCAGAGCTCCACGCTGAAGGACGATGAGACCGGCGAGCCTTTCCACATCCAGCAGGCCCGCCAGATCCGCGCCTATCGCGAGGCCTGGAAGGAGGCCGGCCATGCCCGAACGCCGCGGGTCTCGGTCAGCCGCAGCATCTTCCCCCTGCTCGACGACCGCGACCGCGCCTATTTCGGCCAGGGCGGCAAGGAGCAGGACTCGGTCGGCTTCATCGACGAGAAGACCCGCGCCATCTTCGGCCGCGGCTACGCGGCCGAGCCGGAGGCGCTCATCGGGCAGCTCCGCGCCGACGAGGGCATCGCCGAAGCGGACACGCTGCTGCTTACCATCCCGAACCAGCTGGGCGTCGACTACTGCGCCCATGTCGTCGAGGGAATCCTGACGCAGGTCGCGCCGGCGCTGGGCTGGCGCTGAAGGAATAGGTCCCGGCCGGGGCAGCGCACGGAACGATCGGATGGTTCGCGGCGTGCGATGTGACCATTTCGCACGCGCGGCCGATGGCGTTTGACTTGTGGGCTCCGATCTGCGCCTTTGCTCCTTGCCTCGTCTGGCCGTGCCGATCCCAGAAGCTCTCCAAAGACCAGCTGGATGCGTACCGATTGTCCGGCGTGTGTTGGCCATGCCGCGGAAATTCCCGCGGTGTGCGATCAAGGAGAACTAAGATGGCTTCAGGTACGGTTAAGTGGTTCAACGCCACCAAGGGTTACGGCTTCATTTCCCCCGCCGGCGGCGGCTCCGATGTGTTCGTGCACATCACGGCCGTCCAGGCTGCGGGCCTGCAGGGCCTCAATGACGGCCAGCAGGTCTCCTTCGACCTGACGGAAGAGCGCGGCAAGACGTCCGCGGTCAACCTCAAGGCCGGCTGAACCAGCCTCACGGCTCGTTCGATATGAGAGGGCGGCCTTCGGGCCGCCCTTTTTCGTTCAGCCTGCCGGGATGAGCTCCTTCTGGCGGGCGAGCGCGTTGGACGGCATCTCCTCCTCGCCATAGCTCACTGGCGTGCAGTCCCTGATATCGCGGTGCCGCGCCCAATAGGCCGCGCGCAGCGCCATCGTCACCGCGCCCGGCGCGCCGTTGCCAAGGATGCGATCCTCGAGCCGCGTCACCGGCATCAACCCGCCTGCCGTGCTGCTGAGGAAGATCTCGTCGGCCTCCAGAAACTCTTCGCGCGAGACGGGACGCACCTCGATGGGCGTGCCGCGCTCGCGGCAGATATCGATCACCGTCTGCCGCGTGATCCCCTCCAGCACGCCGCGATCGGGCGTCACCACCGTGCCGTCCACGACCGCGAAGACGTTGAAACCCGGCCCCTCCGTGACGTTGCCGTCCAGCCCCAGCAGGATCACGGTCTCCGCGTTGCGGTCATACGCCTCGAAGAGGCTGCGCTCCATGTCGAGCCAATGGTAGTTCTTCACCGTCGGGTCCACGCATTCCGGCGGAATCCGCGGGATGGAGCTGATGATGGCGTGCGTGCCCTTCATCTGCGCCGCGGGCTCCACGATCCAGCCGAAGGGCAGCGCATAGGCCAGCAGCCGGTTCTCGCAGAGCCGCAGGTCGCGGCTTCCCTGCGGCGGGCGGCCGCGCGTGCAGACCATGCCGACATAGGCGTCGCGCAGGCCGGATCGAGCGACGCAGCCCATCAGGATGTCCCGCAGCCCGTCTCGGTCCACCGGGAGCTTCATCCGCAGGGCGGCGACCGAGGCGAGGAAGCGGTCGAGGTGATGCTCCAGCCGGAAGAAGGCGCCGTCCCAGACATGCACCACGTCGTAGGTGACGTCGCTGCGGGTGAAGCCGAGGTCGAAGGGCGAGATGCTGGCCTCGCCGGCCGGGATGAAGGTGCCGCCGCTCCAGGCCACTCCGGGGCTCGCGGCCTGCGGCGTCATCAGGGGATTGTCCATGGGGCTCTCCGTGCAGCGGAGGGGCGAGCTTATCGAAATCGCCCGATCGGGACAGCGGGCCTTTTCATCCGGCAGCGGACGCGATGGAGTCGCCACCGGAACGGAGATTCGATCATGGACCAGGACCTCGCCGAGAGGCTGACCGCGTGGCGCCGCCACCTGCACATGCATCCGGAGCTCTCGCAGCAGGAGGCGGAGACGGCGAGCTTCGTGCAGGAGAAGCTTTCCGAACTTGGTATCCCCTTCGTCGCCGGCGTGGGCGGGCACGGGATCGTCGCGACGCTGCAGCGCGGCGGCTCCAACCGCAGCGTGGGCCTGCGCGCGGACATGGACGCGCTGCCGATCGAGGAGACGACCGGCCTGCCCTACGCCTCGCGGAATCCGGGCGTGATGCACGCCTGCGGGCATGACGGGCACACGGTCTCGCTGCTCGGCGCGGCGGCGCTGCTGCTGGAGGACAAGTCCTGGACGGGCACGGTGCAGCTCATCTTCCAGCCGGCGGAGGAGCGGAGCGCCGGCGCGCGGGCGATGATCGCCGACGGGCTCTTCGAGCGGTTCCCGATGGACCAGGTCTTCGCCTACCACAACTGGCCCGGGCTGGAGGCCGGGACGGTCGCGCTGCGCGAGGGGCCGATCATGGCGCAGGGCGGCGGCATCTCCATCACCGTGAAGGGCCATGCGGGGCATGCCGCGAAGCCGAACCTGGCGCGCGACCCGATCGTGGCGGCGGCGGCGCTGATCACGGCGCTGCAGACCGTGGTGTCGCGCAACGTGGACCCGATCGAGCCGGCGGTGCTGACGATCGGCTCGATCCATGGCGGCTCGGTGAGCAACCAGATCCCGGAATCCGTGGTGATGCAGGGCACGGTGCGGTCCTTCCGGCCGGGCCAGCGGGCGGAGATCATCGCGGACATCCAGCGCATCTGCGACGGCATCGGCGCGGCCTTCGGCGCGACGGTGACGCTGGAGGCGGGCGTGGGCGGATCGGTGACGGTGAATGCCAGGGCGGAGACGGAGCTCGGCGTCGCGGCGGCCGAGGCGGCGGGCTACGCGGTGCGGCGCGACATCCCGCCGACGGCCGGCGGCGAGGATTTCGCGGCGATGCTGGAGCGGGTGCCGGGCGCGATGGCCTGGATCGGCAATGGCCCAGCCGAGCCCGGCCGCGAGCTGCACAACCCCGGTTACGACTTCAACGACGCCATCCTGCCTGTGGCCTCGGGCTGGCTGGCCGGCGTGGCGAAGCGCTCCCTGACCGGAGCCTAAGAGGTGAAGGGCGGCTGGCGGGACCAGGGATATCCCGCGCGGGCCTTCTCGAAGCCGTAGTTGAAGAGCGGCGTCATGTAGGTCTGATCGAAGGGCTGGTCGTAGGCCACCGCGAAGTCCGGCCCGATATAGGCCATCCGGAACTGGACTCCGTCGCGCTCCGCGTTCAGCCAGATCCGCACCGCGTCGTTGTAGCCGCTCGCGGCCGTCATCGTGGCGACGGCGCGCTGGGCGATGCTCAGCGTCCGGCGATTGGTGGAAGCCCAGTTGGCGTCCATCCTGGCGTTGCGGATCATCCAGGCCCGGATGACCGGCACCGGCCGGCGGGCCTGGAGATTCGCGCGGCGCTGCGCGGCGACCGCCGTCGGATAGAGGAAGGCCTGGGCCACCGCGCCGCCGTCCACGTGCAGCTCCTGGTACTTGCGGCCGTCCACCTCCACGTCGAAGAGCACCGGCGGGAAGACGCCGGGGATCGCCGCCGAGGCCAGCAGGATGCGCCGGATGACGGTGGGCGCGCGCGGATCGCCGCTGTTGGCGATGGCGCCGATGTTCCAGACGACGGGAAGCTGGGTGTCCAGGTCCGTCGTGCCGATCAGCAGCAGGCGTCCCTCGCGGTAGCCTTGCGCGATGGCGGCCAGCAGCCTGTCGTCCAGCTCGCGCGAGATGGTGCCGAAGAGCGGCGTCGTGTCGGACATGGCATCGTCGAAGAGGGCGGCCATCATGCCGCGCGCCGTCGCGATATCGGCCAGCGTGACCCCGGTGTAGACGTTCTTCAGCGGGGCATCCGCCATGGGGCCGATGAAGGCGAAGGGCGCGGTCAGCGCGCCCGTGCTGACGCCGGTCACGAGGCTGAAGACCGGGCGCGAGCCCTCCAGCGTCCAGCCGTTCAGCAGCCCCGCGCCGAAGGCCCCGTCCTCGCCGCCACCCGAAACGGCCAGCAGGTCCATGGCCGGGAGCTGAGCGCCCGGAGGGAGACCCAGGAAGACGCGCCGGCGCTCCGCCGCGGCAAGGTATTCCCGGGTGATGGCGGCATAACCCTCGCCGGTGAAGAACCGCTCGTTGGGCACGCCCAGGACGGTGGCGCGCGAGGCCTGGCCGCGCGGCACGGCAGGCTCCCGGACCGGGAGGGCGCAGGCCGATAGGCCGCCGGCTCCCGCCAGCAATGCGGCACGACGTGTGAGCGAAGGCGGCATCGGACGGTTCCTCTCGGAATCAGGTGGCGGAGGCGAAGCCCTTTCCGGCCTTGCGGTAGGCCTCGCGCGGCGGGGCAAAGATATCGAGGACCTTGCAGCCCTCCGGGCCGGCCCGCATCGTGTGCTCGATGCCGCCGGGCGTGCGCCAGAAATCGCCCTGGCTGACGGCGATCTCCTCGCCGCCCTGGATGCGGACCGCGCTGCCCTCGAGCAGCATGCCCCATTGCTCCTCGGGATGGCTGTGCATCGTGCCGGCGCCGTGCGGCGCGATGGTGACGACGGAGAGCATGGCCTGCTCGCCCGGGAAGATGCGCGTCGTAACGCCCGGCCCGAGCTCGCGCGCGAGGCCACGACTCTCGTCGTGGATGTTGTGGAATTCCTCGGCCTGGCTCACCAGCGCCTCCCCTGTTGCGGCGATCCTAACGGGAATTCAGCCCTTCGCCCAGCCGATTGCGGCGCGGGCGAGGGCCGCGATCGTGTCGATCACGGGAAATTCGAGCGCCGGGCCGGCGGCGATGCCGAGCGGGATCTCGGTGCAGCCGAGCACCACGGCCGTGGCGCCGCGGGCGCGCAGCCCGCGCGCGACCAGCGCGAGCGGCGCATAGGCCTCCTCGACACGGTTCGCCTTCACCAGGCCGACGGCCGGCATCACCAGCGCCTCCTGCACCTCCGGCTCCGGGGTCAGGCACTCGATGCCGAGCCGGTCCTGGTAGAGGCGCATGGCCAGCGTGCCGGTGGTGCCCATCAGCCCGATCGGGCCTTCGGTCACGCCCTGGCGGCGCAGCTCGTCCGCCGCGGCGTCCACGATGTGCAGGATGGGCAGCGTCGTGGCGCCGCGCATGCCGTCGAACCAGCCATGGGCGGTGTTGCAGGGGATCACGATGGCGCCGCAGCCGGCCGCCTCCAGCCCGCGGATGCCGTTCACCAGCGCGGGCAGCGGGTCCTCGCCGCCATGCACGCGGGCCTCGGTGCGGTCGGGCACGCGCGGGTCGGACCAGAGGACCGTGGGGATGTGATCCTGGTCGCGCTCGGCCGGCGTCAGCAGGGTGAGCTGGCGCATGAACTCCGCGGAGGCGAGCGGCCCCATGCCGCCCAGGACACCCAGCATCCTCATCGGAAGAGACCTTCGTAGACGAGCTCGAAGCCGGTCGCGGCCAGGAGCACGTAGATGATGCGGTAGAAGACCCGGTCGCTCATGCGGCCCTGCAGCCAGACTCCCATCCGGACGCCGATGGGTGCCAGCGGCAGCAGGACGAGGCTCGTCAGCAGGTTCTGCACCGAAAGCGCGCCCAGGAAGAAGTAGGGGATCAGCTTCAGGTAGTTCACCGTCGAGAAGAGGGCGACGGTGGTGGCGGTGAGCCGCGCCCGGTCCAGCTTCAGCGGGTAGAGGTAGACCGCCGCCGGCGGGCCGCCCGCATGGGCCAGGAAGCTCGTGAAGCCGGCGCAGGCGGCCCAGAAGCCGCCCTTGATCCTCGATGGCGCCGCGGCGGGGACCACGCGGTTGCCGCGCTCCAGCCAGAGGCTGCGCGCCAGGAAGACGAGCGTGATCGTGCCGATGAAGATCTTCACGACGGCATCCGAGAGCGCACCGAAGACGAAGGTGCCGAGGACGATCCCGATGATCGCGCCGGGCAGCATGATGCGCAGCTGCGCCCTGTCCCACCGGCCCCACCAGGCGCGGAGCGCCGCGATGTCCATCGCGCAGAGCACCGGCAGGGCGATGCCCGCGGCCTGCGAGGCCGGCATCACCAGCGACATCATCGGCACGCCCGTGTTGCCCGCCCCCGAGGCGAAGCCGCCCTTGCTGATGCCCGTGAGGAGGAAGGCCGGAATGGCCAGCGCGTAGAACCAGGGATCGGTGATGAGCAAGTCGCCTCGCGGGGATGACAGTTCGCAGTTGCGAAGCTATGGCACTGCAAGCGGAACGACCACCATCCGAGGCCGTCCGAATCGTCTGGAAGGCCTGAATTCTGATGGATCATTGGGTGTGGCTCGGGCTGCTGGCCCTGGCGATGGGCGCGACCGGCCTGTTCTCCGGCCTGCTGGCGGGCCTCTTCGGCGTGGGCGGCGGCATCGTGATCGTGCCGGTGCTCTTCTATATCCTGCCGCTCTTCGACGTGCCGGCGGCGACGCAGATGAAGGTCGCGGTCGCGACCTCGCTGGCCACGATCATCCCGACCTCGATCGTCTCGGCGCGCAAGCACTGGGCGAAGGGGGCGATCGACATGCCGCTGCTGAGGAGCCTGACGCCCGCGATGTTCGTTGGCGTGCTGGTCGGCACCTACCTGACGGCGGTGCTGAAGGGCCCGGGAATGACCTTCGTCTTCGCCTGCGTGGCGCTGCTGGTGGCCGCCAACATGGGCTTCACGGGCGTGGCCTTCCGGCTGCGCGACAGCATGCCGCTGGGCTGGGCCCG
Source organism: Roseococcus sp. GW821-FHT12F05 (assembly GCF_058806835.1). NCBI lineage: Bacteria > Pseudomonadati > Pseudomonadota > Alphaproteobacteria > Acetobacterales > Roseomonadaceae > Roseococcus > Roseococcus sp. GW821-FHT12F05. The sequence goes on along the minus strand of NZ_JBXAQB010000003.1, from coordinate 348,637 downwards.
GCAGGTCATCGGCGGCGGCATCGGCGTGATCAGCGCCATCATGGGGATCGGCGGCGGCACGGTGGGCGTGCCGGTGCTGGGCATGTTCGGCACGCCGATCCGCTCCGCGGTGGCGACGGCCTCGACCTTCGGCATCGTGATCTCCATCCCCGCGACGATCGGGCTGATCTGGGCCGGGATCGGCGCCGAGGGGCTGCCGCCCTACTCGCTCGGCTGGGTGAACCTCGTGGGCTTCGCGCTGATCGTGCCGGGCTCGATCATCGCCACCCCCTGGGGCGTCGCGCTGGCGCACAGCATCCGGCCGGAGCTGCTGAAGAAGGCCTTCGCGGTGTTCCTCGCCATCACCAGCATCCGGATGTTTTATTCCTTGTTGGCCTGAGGGATATGCGGCAATCCTCGCGTCCGACGCGAGGTTCCTAGCGCAGCCCCGCCGGCGTCTCCGGCATGTCCATGAAGTTCGAGGCGGCCGCGGCGCGGGCGATCAGCGCGCGCAGGGCCGGGTTCTTCGCCCCCTCCATGTCCGTGAGGACATCCATCGGGCAGAAGAACTCGTGCGCCTGGGCGGTCTGGCTCGACATGAAGCCGCGATAGTGCCGGTCCTGCAGGGCGAAGAGCACGCGCGCATCCCGGACGGGAAGGATCAGCGGCGCCTTCGGCTCCTTCTTCACCATCCGGATGAGGCGCCAGCGCGGGATGTTGTTGCCGGGGATGCCGGGCTCCAGCAGCCACTCCACGGGACAGACGGCGAGCAGAGAGCCAGTGCTGGGCGCGAAGCGGGAGCGCTTGTCCAGCAGGTTCTGATAGGTGCTGCAGGCCTCGATGCAGAGGACGTCCACATAGGGCTCCTCGGCGCGGGTGCTGAAATGCAGGTAGAGCCCGTCCGGCAGCGTCCGGAGGCGATGCGCGCCGGGGATCTTGAGGTAGGGCTGGGTCACCTTGCGCTCCGGGTCCGGCCGCGCGCGCAGCCAGGTGCCCGGCTGCTTCGCGGAGGGCTCGAGACCGGGAGGACGCTGCGGCCATTGGCCGAGGGTGCGCCGCACGAGCTGATCCAGCTGAGCGCCGAGCGAGCGCCCTGAATTTGCAACCATGACCAGTCCTCCTGGGAAGAAACACAACCTATGAGGGAATAATGACGCAACCTTCCGAGAGAGCAAGCGTTAATAGGCTTTTTCTCCGATTTCACTTGAACTTCTAGGAATTTCATATATTGCCCATGGGGGTAGGTGCAGATTTTTCCTTATTTTTGAACAAAATATGGCATATTCCTCATGTCATATGGAAGATTAACGTCCCAGGACAGCCCGGATCTCGGGAGGGAATGGGAAGGAATGCTGTGCATAGGTTATCGAAATCCTAATCGCTCCTGCCATCTCGCCGATGGAGAAGCATAGATTCTGTTCATTTCGACTTAAAAATTAGACGTCGGCCAGAGGCCTGCCCCTACAGTCGCGCCGCGTCCGTCACGAAGAAGCCTGCGCTGGTCTGCTCGTTCCAGACCTCCGCGCGCAGATGGCCGCTCAGCAACATCGGCGCTCCGCCCTGGGCGAGCAGCGCCTCGGCGAGCGGGCCTTCCTTGGCGCGGAAGCAGATGGCCTTGAGCCGGCCACCGTCCTCGCCCTCCAGGAAGGCGCGGATGGTGGCGCCCTCCTTCCCCACCCGCCCCGACTTCACCACGCGGGCCCGCGAGATCGCGAAGCAGGGCTCCTCGTTGCCGGCGCCGAAGGGCGCGAGCCGGGCCACGCCCTGCGCCAGCTCCGTGGTCGCACCGCGCACGGTGAGCGCGCCCTCGACCACCAGCTCCGCCGCGCCCGGCAGTTCGCGCGCGGCGGCCAGGCGCTCGTCGAGATGCGCGTGCAGCTCGGGCAGCCGCGCCGCCTCGATGGTGAAGCCCGCCGCCATGGCGTGCCCGCCGCCAGCGATCAGCAGTCCCGACTGCCGCGCCGCGATGATCGCGGCCCCCAGGTCCAGCCCAGGCACGGAGCGGCCCGAGCCCTTGCCCAGCCCCGCCTCGAAGCCGGCCACGCAGGCCGGGCGGTTGAAGCGCTCGCGCACGCGCCCCGCCACGATGCCGACCACGCCCGGGTGCCAGCCCTCGTCCTGCAGCAGCAGCACGGCATGGCCCTGCTCGATCTGCGCCTCGGCCTGGCGCATGGCGGAGGCGAGCACGCCCGCCTCCACCTCCTGCCGCTTGCGGTTCACGGCGTCGAGCCGCTCGGCCATGGCCCGCGCCTCGACCGGATCCGTCTCCAGCAGCAGCCGCAGCCCGAGGTCCGGCGCCGCGATCCGCCCGCCCGCATTGATCCGCGGTCCCAGCACGAAGCCCAGCGTGTGGGCCGAGGGCTCGTCGCGCACGGCGGAGAGCTCCATCAGCGCCGCCAGCCCCGCCCGTCCCCGCCGCGCCATCACGCGCAGCCCGTTCGTCACCAGCGCCCGGTTCACGCCGATCAGCGGCACCACGTCGCAGACCGTGGCCAGCGCGACGATGTCCAGCAGCTCCCGCAGGTCCGGCTCGGGCCGGGAGGCAAAATACCCGCGGCGACGCAGCTCGCGCTGCATGGCGATGGCGGCCAGGAAGGCCACCCCCGCCGCGCAGAGCTGGCGCAGGCCGGAGGTGCAGTCCAGCCGGTTGGGGTTCACCGCGGCCACGATGCGCGGCGGCGGCCCCTCGGCCTTGTGGTGGTCCAGCACAACGATGTCGGCGAGGCCGGCGGCCACGGCCAGCGCGTCATGCGCCGCGATCCCGCAATCCACGCAGACGACGAGCGTGGCCCCCTGCCCGATCAGCCCGGTGATCGCCGGCCCGTTCGGCCCGTAGCCCTCGGCCAGCCGGTCCGGCACGTAGGGGATGGCGCGGCAGCCCAGCGCCTGCAGCGCCTGGACCATGAGCGCGCCGGAGCAGGCGCCGTCCACGTCGTAATCGGCGAAGACCGCGACCGTCTCGGCGCGCTGCACGGCATCGGCCAGCCGCGACGCCGCGCCGTCCATGTCCAGCAGCAGCGAGGGGTCGGGCAGCAGGGCGCGCAAGGTGGGCTCGAGGAACTGCGCGGCGGCGTCCACCTCCACGCCCCGGGCCGCCAGCAGCCGCCCCACCAGCTCCGGCAGGCCAAGCTGCTGCGACAGCGCTGCCGCCCGGCGCGGGTCTGCCTGGCGCCAGACCCAGCGGCGCCCCGTCAGGCTGCGCTCGACGCCGAGCGCAGTTTCCATCAGATGGGCTTCACCTGGAAGTTGTGGTGGGCCTCGACGTAGCGGACCGTGCCCGACTTGCTGCGCATCACGATGGAATGCGTGATCGCCCCGCCCGGGATCAGACGGACGCCGCGCAGCATGGGGCCGGTGGTGACGCCGGTGGCGGCGAACATCACGTCGCCCGAGGCCAGGTCCTCCATCTCGTATTTCTTCTGGGGATCGTCGATGCCCATCTCCTTGGCGCGCACGAGCTGCGCGTCCTCCTCGAAGACGAGCCGGCCCTGCATCTGGCCGCCGGTGCAGCGCAGCGCCGCCGCCGCCAGCACGCCCTCGGGCGCGCCGCCCCAGCCGAGATACATGTCCACGCCGGTCTCGGGCTGGGCGCAGGCCACCACGCCGAAGACGTCGCCGTCCGGGATGAGCATGAGGCGCGCGCCGGCGGCCCGGCAGCCCTTGATGATGTCCTTGTGGCGATCGCGGTCGAGCACGCAGACGGTCAGCTCGCCGATCGAGACACCCTTGGACTTGGCCAGCGCCGCGAGGTTCTCCGCGGGCGAGCGGTCGAGATCCACGATCCCCGGCGCATGGCCCGGCCCGATCGCGATCTTGTCCATGTAGCAGTCGGGCGCGTGGAGAAATCCGCCGCGGCTGGCGAGCGCCACCACGGCCATGGCGTTGGGGCCGCCCTTGGCCGTGAGCGTCGTGCCCTCCAGCGGGTCCACGGCGATGTCGGCCAGCAGGCCACCGCCGGTCTTGGCGTAGAGGCCGACCTTCTCGCCGATGTAGAGCATCGGCGCCTCGTCCATCTCGCCCTCGCCGATGACGACGGTGCCGTGGATGGCGACCGAGTCGAAGGCGCGGCGCATGGCCTCGACGGCGGCGCCGTCGGCCGCGTTCTTGTCGCCCTTGCCGACCCAGGAGCTCGCGGCGAGGGCCGCGGCCTCGGTCACGCGCACCAGCTCCAGGGCCAGGTTGCGGTCCACGTTGCGGGGCCTGTTCTCGGTCTCGCTCATCGGTCGGGCTTCCTCTGGAGTCGGGTGGGGATCTGTATAGCTCAGAGAAGCTCGATGCGGATCATCGCGGGCTTCTCGACCACGCTCGGCAGGGCGGCGATGCGGGCCAGGGCCGACTGCATCTGCGCCTCCTCGCACTCATGGGTGACGAGCACGACCGGCACCGCCTCGCCCGGGGCGCGGCCGCGCTGGAGCATGGACTCGAGGCTGATCTCCATGTCGCGCAGCACGCCCGTGACATCGGCGATGACGCCCGGCTGGTCCAGCACCATGAGCCGCAGGTAGTAGGCGCCGCGATGCCGCTCCATCGGCAGGCCGGGCGCGCGGTCGAGCGCCGCCGTGCCCACGCCCCAGACCGGGGAATGGCAACCGCGGGCGATGTCGATCAGGTCGGCTACCACGGCGCTGGCCGTCGGCCCCGCGCCGGCGCCTCGGCCCTGGAGGACGACGCGGCCCACCGCGTCGCCCTCGGCCAGCACCGCGTTGAAGACGCCATCCACATTGGCGATCGGGTTGCTCACCGGCACCATGCAGGGATGGACGCGGGCGGCGACGCCCCCCTCCTCCCGGCTCGCGATGCCCAGCAGCTTGATCCGGTAGCCGAGCTCGCCGGCCAGGGCGATGTCGAGCGCGGAGACGTTGCGGATGCCCTCGATGTGCAGCGCGCCCAGATCCACCTCATGGCCAAAGGCGAGCGCGGCCAGGATGGCCAGCTTGTGGGCCGCGTCCACGCCGTCGATGTCGAAGGCGGGGTCGGCCTCGGCGTAGCCGAGGCGCTGCGCCTCCGCGAGCACCTCGGCGAAGGGCAGGCCCTTCAGCCGCATCTCCGTGAGGATGTAGTTGCAGGTGCCGTTCAGGATGCCGGCGACGCGGCCGATGCGGTTGCCCGCCAGCCCCTCGCGCAGCGCCTTGATGGCGGGGATGCCGCCGGCCACCGCCGCTTCGTAGGAGAGCGCGACGCCCTTGGCCTCGGCGAGCTTAGCCAGCGCCCCGCCATGGGTGGCCAGCAGCGCCTTGTTGGCGGTGACGACCGGCTTGCCGGCTGACAGCGCCGCCTCGACCAGCGCGCGGGCCGGCCCTTCGGAGCCGCCCATGAGCTCGACCACGATGCCGACATTCGGATCGGCGGCCAGCGCCACCGCGTCGTCGTGCCAGGTGAGGCCGGAGAGGGCGAGGCCGCGGTCGCGCTTTCGGTCGCGCGCCGAGACGGCGACCACCTCGATGGGGCGTCCCGCACGGGCGGCGATGAGCGCGGCATTGTCGCGCAACAGGGTCAGCAGTCCGGCTCCGACCGTGCCAAGGCCGGCCACGCCCAGCTTGAGAGGCTCTTTCATGCGGAATGGACTTCCTCGACCGGCGCCACGTTGTCGCCCTGCAGGAAGGTGCGGATCCCCCGCAGCGCCTGGCGGATGCGGTGGTTGTTCTCGACCATGGCGATGCGGACATGGCCGTCGCCGTGCTCGCCGAAGCCGATGCCCGGCGCGACCGCGACCTTGGCCTTCTCCAGCAGCAGCTTGGAGAAGCCGACCGAGCCGAGATGGCGGAACTTCTCGGGGATCGGCGCCCAGAGGAACATCGAGGCCTCCGGAGACGGCACATCCCAGCCGGCCTGCTGCAGGCCCTTCACCAGGACCTCGCGGCGGTCGCGGTAGAGCTCGCGCATCTCGGCCACGCAGTCCTGCGGGCCGTTGAGCGCGGCGGCGGCGGCCACCTGGATGGGCGTGAAGGCGCCGTAGTCGAGGTAGGACTTCACCCGAGCGAGCGCCGAGATCATCCGCGGGTTGCCGGCCGCGAAGCCCATGCGCCAACCGGGCATGTTGTAGGTCTTGGACAGGCTGGTGAACTCGACCGTGCAGTCCATCGCGCCGGGAATCTCCAGCACGGAGGGCGGCGGGATCGTGCCGAAATACAACTCCGCATAGGCGAGGTCGCTGAGGATCATGAGCTCGTGCTGGAGCGCGATCTTCACCAGTTCCTTATAGAACTCGCGGCTCGCCAGCAGCGCCGTCGGGTTGGACGGGAAGTTGACGATGAGCGCCGTAGGCTTGGGCACCGAATGCTTCACCGCTCGCACGATCGCCTCGAGCATGGCGTCGTCGGGCGTGTAGGGGATGAAGCGCGCCGAGGCGCCGGCGATGATGAAGCCGAACTGGTGGATCGGATAGGACGGGTTGGGCACCAGGATGGTGTCGCCGGGGCTGCTGATCGCCTGGGCGAGGTTCGCCAACCCCTCCTTGGAACCCAGGGTCGCGACCACCTCGGTCTCCGGGTCGAGCTTCACGCCGAAGCGGTTGGCATAGTAGCCGGCGAGCGCGCGGCGCAGGCCGGGAATGCCCTTGGACATCGAATACCGGTGCGTGCGCGGATCCTGCACGGCCTCGATCATCTTGGCGACGATATGCGGCGGCGTGGGGCTGTCGGGATTGCCCATGCCCAGGTCCACGATGTCCTCCGCATTCGCGCGCGCCTTGGCCTTGGCCGTGTTCACCTCGGCGAAGACATAGGGCGGCAGGCGACGGATGCGGTGGAACTCTTCGGCCATGATGGCCCTCCCGGGACGAAACGAAAGTCCGGCGTTGTAGATCACTTCGTCGTGGCCGCGCAAAGCGCGGCTGCGCAGATCAGCCATGGCCGCGCAAAGCGCGGCGGCGCGGGTCAGCCAGGGCTGCGCCTAACGCGGCGGCGCGGGAGCCAGCAGGTCCGGCGAAGGTAGCGCCGGCACCTCCGAGGGCGCGAGCTGCTCGACGGAGGGGCTGCGCGGCGGCGCGGCCGGCGCGAGCAGATCGGGCGTCGGCAGCGCCGGCACCGCGCCGGGGGCGATGTGCTCGGGCGCCAGAAGATCCGGCGGGCGCGCGGTCGAGCCGGCCGCGGCCGGAGCCGGCTGCGCAGGGCGCGGCGCCGCGCTCCAGGGGATCGCCGGCGCCCGGGCCAGCACGGGCGGGGCCGGCGGGCGCGCGGGGATCGGCGGCTGGCCCGGCGCGTCGGGCTCCGTCAGCGGGTCGGCCGCCCGGCGGACCGGGACCTCCGTGGTCGAGGCGTCCCGCTCCGCCTCCAGCCGACGGGTCAGCGCCTCGCGCGTCGCGGAATCGGGGCGCTCGGGAATGGGCGGCACGGAGGCGAGGTTCGGCGTGGGCTTGTCCAGGCCCGGCGGCGGCAGCCGCGCATCCACCGAGGCGCCGGAGATGTCGCGCCCCAGGGCCCGGGGGTCGATCTGGCCGGGAACCGCGCAGGCCCCCAAGGGCAGGGCGAGCAGGAGGCACCAGGCGAACGCCCGCGGCCGCGCTTGATCCGCAGCGGGGCGGTCTCTACCCTCGCCCCGAACGGTTCGGGCCATTTCCCTGGTGTGAAGCGTCACGCGGCGTCCTCGAGGCGTCGGTGATTGATAACCCCGCCAGACGTGAGCGCGAAGAGAGTATGGTCGTCGAAGGGCGGGACGCAGCAGAATGAGCCAGTTTCCATGACCGGGGCACCGGGCGGCAAGCCGCCGCCGGAGTTCCACCTGCCCGACCCGGCGCTGGTCTCGCGCACCATGGCGGAGGTGGCCGAGCGCGGGCAGCGCATCGTGCAGGATTTCCTGAAGCGCCAGGTGGATGCGGACGGGAATCCCGATCCCCTCAACATCGGCGCCGCCTTCCTGGAGATGACGACGAAGCTCATGGCCAATCCGGCCGGGCTGGTGCAGGTGCAGCTCGGCTTCTGGCAGGACTATCTCACCCTCTGGTCGAACACCGCGCGGCGCATGCTGGGCGAGCCGCATGTCGACGCCGTGATCGAGGAAGCCAAGGGAGACAGGCGCTTCAAGGACGATCTTTGGCGGGAGAATGAGGTCTTCGACTTCATCCGCCAGTCCTACCTGCTCTCGGCCCGCTACTTCACGAACGCTGTGAACTCAGCCGACGGGCTCGACGCCAAGACGGCCCAGAAGGTCGATTTCTACACGCGGCAGTTCGTGGACGCGATGAGCCCCGCGAACTTCGTGATGACCAACCCCGAGGTCCTGCGCCGGACCGCGGAGACCGGTGGAACGAATCTCCTCAAGGGACTGTCGAACCTGCTGTCCGACCTGGAGCGGGGGAAGGGCAAGCTGCGCATCCGCATGACGGACGACAGCAAGTTCAAGGTCGGCGAGAACATCGCGGTCACCCCTGGCAAGGTGATCTTCCAGACGCCGCTGATGCAGCTCATCCAGTACAATCCGACCACGGCCAAGGTGCTGAAGCGCCCGCTGGTGATCTTCCCGCCCTGGATCAACAAGTTCTACATCCTCGACCTCCGGCCGAAGAACAGCTTCATCCGCTGGGCGGTGGACCAGGGCCACACGGTCTTCGTCGCCTCCTGGGTCAACCCGGACGAGACACTCGCGGAGAAGGGCTTCGACGACTACATGAAGGAGGGCGTGCTGGCCGCCCTCGACGCCATCGAGGCCGCGACCGGCGAGCGCCAGGTGAACGCGATCGGCTACTGCCTGGGCGGCACCCTGCTCGCGACCACGCTGGCCTACATGGCCGCCAGGCGCGACACCCGCATCAAGTCGGCCACCTATTTCGTGACCATGACCGACTTCGAGGAGGCCGGGGAGCTCGGCGTCTTCATCGACGAGGAGCAGCTCAAGTCGCTCGAGGAGCGGATGAGCAAGCACGGTTACCTCGACGGCCGCGAGATGGCGACGACCTTCAACATGCTGCGCGCCAACGACCTCATCTGGTCCTTCGTGGTGAACAACTACCTGCTGGGGCAGGACCCCTTCCCCTTCGACCTGCTCTACTGGAACGACGACAGCACCCGCATGCCCGCGAAGATGCACAGCTTCTACCTGCGCCGGATGTACCAGGAGAACGACCTGGTGAAGCCCGGCGGGATCGAGCTGCTGGGCACCAAGATCGACCTTCGGAAGATCAAGGTGCCGAGCTACATGATCTCGACGCGCGAGGACCATATCGCGCCCTGGAAGAGCACCTATCGCGCGACGCAGATCTTCTCAGGCCCGGTGCGCTTCGTGCTGGCGGCCTCCGGCCATATCGCCGGCGTCGTGAACCCGCCGGACTCCGGGAAATACAGCCACTGGATCAACGCGGAGCTGCCGCCGAACCCGGACGACTGGTTCGCCGGCGCGACCGAGCTGGCCGGGAGCTGGTGGCCCGACTGGCACCGCTGGGTCTGCGCCATCGATAAGGCCGAGGTGCCCGCCCGCCAGCCCGGCGACGGCAAGCTCACGCCGATCGAGGACGCGCCCGGCAGCTATGTCCGCGTGATGGCGATGGACTGAGATGGACTGAAGGGGCCGATCGGCCCCTTCAGCGGTCCTGACGGCCCGCCCCGCCGCCCAGGCTGGGGGTGGTGATGGCGGCATCGATGAACTCGGAGGCGACGCGCCGGCTGGTCCGACCCTCGGCCTGCAGGCGCGAGACCTCGTCGCGGAGGACCGGCAGCGCGAGGGCCGCGTCGGGGAAAGGCCCCGGCTCGCGCAGGCGGTTGAGCACCGGCCGGTCCGTTTCGCGGAAATCCGGACCAGTCAGGTCCGCCCGGGCTGCGGCCGTGTCGTTGCGCGCCAGCGCGCGGGAGGCGGCGAGCAGCGCCGGCACGGTGGTCGCGGGCGTCGCATCCGGGGCAATGGCCAGGGCCAGCCGCCCCTCCTGCACGGCGCGCTGCAGGCCGAAGAGGTAGGAATCCGGCAGGGTCGAGAGCCGGCCGCCCGGCCGGGCCTCGCCGCCCAGCCATTCCAGCCGCGCGACGGCCAGCGCGGTCCGGGCGGGATGGCCCTCGAGCGCCATGCCACCCCGGTCGAAATCGGCCGTGGCGCGATCCAGGATCGCGAAGAGCGGCTGCGCCACCAGCCCGCCCGAGAGCTCGGTCGGCGGTTCCGGCGGCAGGGGGCGCGTCAACTCCGCACAGGCGGACAGTGTGAGCAGGCCGGCGAGGAGCCGCGCCTTCACAGCCGGCGACGGCCCAGGGGCAGGTTGCCCTCGGACTGGACGCGGGCGGCGGCGCTGGCGGCCTGCGCCGTCTGCGGCAGAGGCGGCAGCGCGGCCAGCTTGGCGAGCGCCCCCTGCCCGCCCGGTGGGATCAGCGTCACCGGCAGCGACGCGGCCGCCGCCGCGGGGTCGCCCGCGCCCAAGGCGCGCCAGACGGCATAGAGGCGGTCGATCAGCGGCTGGGCCGGCGTGTCCGGGGCGATGCCCAGCGCCTGCCGCCATTCCGTGCGGGCCTGGGCCAGGCGCACCGGCAGCAGCGGGTCGCGCTGCTGGAACCGCGGATTGGAGGGCAGCGAGGCGGCCAGGAACTCCATGTCCGCGATGGCACGCGCCGCCTCGCCGGGACGGCCGGTCAGCGCCGTCGATTGGTTCGCGAAGGCGAAGGCCGTGCGGGATACGGCCGCGTTGGTGGGATCCCCGGCACCTTCGACCGAATCCCGCGGCAGCCGCGCCGCTTCCGGCGTGGTGAGCCCCTCGGCGCAGCCCGAGAGGATCAGCACGGACAGAAGGGCGCGGCGCTGCATCACAGTGTCCGCTGCGGGGTCAGCGTGCGCAGCGCCTGCTGGGCGGTCGCTGCGGCCGCGGCGGTGCTCGGGAGGTTCGGCAGCGAAGCCAGCAGCGCCAGTGTCGCCGCTCCCCCGCGGCGGAAGATGGTCGGCGGCAAGGCTGCGGCGGCGGCGTCACGCTGTCCCGCATCGAGCGCACGGGCCGCCGCGTAGAGCGAGTCGATGATGGCCTGCGGGGCCGCATCCGGCGCGATGTCGAGCGCCCCGCGCCATTCGCGGCGCGCCGTCGCGAGCTGCGGCATCAAAGTGGGCGAGGCGTTGGCGAAGTTGCTGTCGCTCGGCAGGGCGACCGCGAGGTACTCCATCTGTGCAATCGCGCGCGCGGCCGTGGCAGGCTGGCCCGCCGCCGGGGTCCGGTCGCCGAAAACGGCAGCGGTCGAGAGGACGGCTGAGCGCGTCGGGTCGCCGGCACCGACCACCGCGTCTCGCGGCAGCGTGGCCCACTCGCCAGGAGGTGCTGTGAGGATCGGGCCGGAGCAGGCCGCCAGCAAGGGAAGGGCCAGCAGCAGGGAACGCTTCATGGAATCAGTCCTCATACAAAGCCGAATTCATTGCGAACCAGCCATATTTTCAAATACTTAGCAGAGGTGTCCGCCGAAGTCACCCGAATTTGGGAAGCTTTACGGATGCGCGCCGCCGCCGCCGCCGCTGCCGCCCGGGCCGCCGCCGCTGTAACGCTCGGTATCGATGCGGTGAAGCTCGCGCTCCATCATCGCCGTGGCATTGCGGGTCGCCGGAAGCTCGGCCGGCGTGGAGAGGCTCGCGAGGGTGACGGAAGGCTGCGCGAAGACCGCCGGCGACAGAGCCGGCGGATTCCCCAGCTCCAGCGAGCGCGAGGCGACCATCAGCCCGTCCACCACCGCCTGGGGCGATGCACTGGGCGCGATGCCGAAGGCTGTGTGCAGCTCGTGGCGCGCGGCCTCCAGCGCGGAGCCCGTGGTCGGCGTGTACTCGGCCCAGCGCCAGTCCCAGCGATAGTCGGCGGCGAGGAATTCGACGAGCGCGACGGCCCGCGCGCGCTCGGCGGGCGAGCTGGTGCGGTTGAAGGTGTAGGCGGAGCCGAGAATCGCCGTGCGCATCGGATCCTGCGCCGCCGAGATGGCATCCGGCGGCAGGCGCGCACTGGGTGGGAGCGGGCCGGTGGCGCAGGCGGCCAACGGCACCAGGAGCATAGCGGCTCGAACAGCGTTCCTCATGACAAGGAATTTATGGGGTGGCGCGCCGCCATCTCAAGTTACGAAGTGGAACGAAGCGACGCGCGGTGGCGTTCCGCCAGTTCCACATAGTGCGGCGCGGTCGTGTCGAAGCCCGCCCGCTGCTCGGGCGTGAGCACGCGCATCAGCTTCGCGGGATTGCCCACCCAGAGCTCCAGCGCCGGCACGCGCTTGCCCGGCGGCAGCACGGAGCCGGCGGCCAGCACGCCGCCCTCCTCGATCACGGCGCCGTCCAGCACGGTCGCGCCCATGCCGACGAAGGCGCGGTTCGCGAGGGTGCAGGCATGGATGATGGCGGCATGGCCCACCGTCACGTCATCGCCGATGATCGTCGGGAAGGTGCCCGAGTTCACGTGGATGATCGTGCCGTCCTGGATGTTCGTGCGCGCGCCGATGCGGATGTAGTTGGAATCGCCGCGCAGCACGCAGTGGTACCAGATGTTCGAGAGCTCGCCGATCTCGACGTCGCCGATGACGGCCGCCGTCGGCGCCACCCAGGCGCGTGCGTGGATGGCGGGCAGCTTGCCCTCGAAAGGGTAGAGAGGTCCGTTCATTCCGCAGCGATCCCCAGCGGCAGCGCCGCGTCCACATCCACGTTCAGCATCAGGCCGAGGTTCTGCACGGCCGCGCCGGACGCCCCCTTCCCCAGATTGTCCAGCTTGGCGACGAGCACCGCCTGATTGTGCTTCGCATTCCCGTAGACGCGCAGCTCCAGCATGTTCGAGCCGTTGAGCGCCAAGGGCTCCAGCCGCTGCGCGCCGTCGGCGGGCATGACCTTCACCCAGCCGGACTTCGCATAGCGCTCGGACAGCACCGCCTCGAGATCGGCCGGCTTCGGCCTGCCGGGCAGCGTGTCGAGGTGCAGCGGGATGCTGACCAGCATGCCCTGGGCGAAGTCGCCCACGCTGGGCACGAAGATCGGCCGCACCGACAGCGCGCTGTAGAGCTGCAGTTCCGGCACGTGCTTGTGCTCGAGCTGGAGGCCGTAGAGGAAGAAGGGCCCGGCCGAATGAGCCTCCTCGAACTCCGCGATCATCGACTTGCCGCCGCCGGTGTAGCCGGAGACGGCGTTCACGGTGATCGGATAGTCCCTCGGGATGATCCCGGCATCCACCAGCGGCCGCAGCAGCGCGATGCCGCCGGTCGGGTAGCAGCCGGGATTGGCCACCCGCTTGGCGGCCGCGATCATGGCCGGCTGGTCCGGCGTCAGCTCCGGAAAGCCGAAGACCCAGTCCGGGTCCACCCGGTGGGCCGTGCTGGCGTCCAGCAGCTTCGGCGCCGCGTCGCCCATCCCGGCCGCGATCGCCGCGACCTCCTTGGCGCCCGCATCGGGCAGGCAGAGCACCACGGCGTCCACCTGCTCCATGAGGCGGCGCTTGGCGGCCGGATCCTTGCGGTCGGCATCGGCGATCGAGCGGATCTCGATCCGCGGATGGTTCGCGAGGCGGGCGCGGATCTGCAGACCCGTCGTGCCGCTTTCGCCGTCGATGAAGATGCTCGGATTCCTGGCCATGGGGCCCTCCTGTTGGAACGAGTCTGAACCAGTCGCGTGAAAAAAACAAAAGGGGCGGATCCTTGCGGACCCGCCCCTTGGGGATAGCCGGCATGCAGGCCGGGCGTGACGCCCGGTCCGCAGGGCGTCAGCGCTTGGAGAACTGGAAGGAACGTCGCGCCTTCATCTTGCCGTACTTCTTGCGCTCGACCGCACGCGGGTCGCGCGTCAGGAAGCCGGCCTTCTTGAGGATGCTGCGCAGCTCCGGCTCGTAGTTCACGAGCGCGCGGCTGATGCCGTGGCGCACCGCGCCGGCCTGGCCCGAGAGACCGCCGCCGGCGACCGTCGCCACCACGTCGAAGGCCTGGTAGCGGTCGGCCACCAGGAAGGGCTGCGCGATCAGCATGCGCAGCACCGGCCGGGCGAAGTACTTGGACGCCGGCTTGTCGTTGATGGTGAAGGTGCCCTTGCCCGGCATCACCCACACGCGCGCGACGGATTCCTTGCGGCCGCCGGTGGCATAGGCGCGGCCCTGGGCGTCACGCTTCGGCGCGACGGGGGCGGCGGCTGCCTCGGTGCCGGCGGCGATGGTCGTGCCCTGCACCAGGTTCTTGAGGTCGGCGAGGGAGTTCGCCGTGGTCTGCTCGCTCATGGAATTCAGGCCGCCTTCGACTGGGCGCCGCCGGAGGCGACATTCTTGCGGTTCATCGCGGCGACATCGAGCGCCTTCGGATCCTGGCCGGCATGCGGATGCTCGGTCCCGGCATAGACGTGCAGGTTCTTCATCTGCTTCCGGCCCAGCGGACCGCGCGTGATCATGCGCTCCACGGCCTTGGTGATGACCCGCTCCGGGTAACGGCCGTCGAGCAGCTCCTTCGCGGAACGGCCCTTGATGCCGCCGGCGAAGCCCGTGTGCCAGTAGAAGACCGACTGGTCCGCCTTGTTGCCGGTGAGCTTCACCTTGCCGGCGTTCAGGATCACGACGTGGTCGCCGCAATCGACATGCGGGGTGAACGTCGCCTTGTGCTTGCCGCGCAGGCGGTTGGCGACGATGGTGGCGAGCCGGCCGAGCACGAGGCCCTCGGCATCGATCACCCACCAGTTCTTCTGGACCTCCGCCGGCTTCACCGAGCGGGTCTGTGTGCTGAGCATCTGAACCTTCGAGATCAAACTTGGAATGCGGCGCGCTATGTGCAGCGTCCGGCGCGGGAGGTCAAGCGGAAAGCGGGATTTTCCGACGTGGTAATGGAATACCACAGAACTTAATCCCGGCAACTGGCGCGGCGGCGAGAACCGGGGCAACGTGCCCCAACAACCCCAGGCGAAGTGACGGATATGAGCGACGAGAAGAAGGCCCCCGAACCGAAGGGCCTCGCCCGCAACGCGGCGAATTACGGCGACAAGGAATTCGCCCTCTATCTGCGCCGCTCCTTCGCCAAGTCCATGGGCTATTCGGCCGAGGCGCTGAAGCGCCCGGTGGTCGGCATCGTCGACACCGGCAGCGACCTCAACAACTGCCACCGCACCGCGCCCGAGCTCATCGAGGCCGTGAAGCGCGGCGTGTTGATGGCCGGCGGCCTGCCCATGGCCTTCCCGACCATCAGCCTCTGCGAGCCCTACCTCTCGCCCTGCTCCATGCACTACCGCAACCTCATGGCGCTCGACACCGAGGCGATGATCGCGGCCCAGCCCATGGATTCCGTGGTCCTGATCGGCGGCTGCGACAAGACGGTGCCCGCCCAGCTCATGGCCGCCGCGTCAGCCGGCACGCCCGCCGTGCAGCTCGTGGTCGGGCCGATGAGCGCCAACCGCTACCAGGGCGAGCGTCTCGCCGCCTGCACCGACTGCCGCCGCTACTGGGCGCGCTACCGCGCCGGCGACGTCTCCGAGGAGCGCATCCAGGAGATCGAGGGCTCGCTCGCCGTCACCGCCGGCACCTGCGGCGTCATGGGCACGGCCAGCACCATGGCCTGCCTGACCAGCACGCTCGGCTTCATGCCGCTGGACGCCGCCAGCATCCCCGCCGTGCATGCCGACCGGCTGCGGGCGGCCGAGGAGGCCGGCGCCCAGGCCGTGCGCCTCATCCACAAGCCCGTCCGTCCCGACGAGATCATCACCGAGCACAGCGTCGAGAACGCGCTGCGCGTGCTGCTGGCGCTCGGCGGCTCGACCAACGCGCTGGTGCACCTGGCCGCCATCGCGGGGCGCGTGGGCATCAAGATCGACTACCACCGCCTCAACATGCTCTCCGACACGACGCCGGTGCTGGTGGACCTCAAGCCCACCGGCGAGGGCTACATGGAGGACTTTCATACGGCCGGCGGCATGGTCGCGCTCCTGCATGAGCTGCGCGACCTGCTGCATCTGGACGCGAAGGACGTGGACGGCGTCACCCTCGGCGACCGGATCGGCGCCGGGCCGCGCTTCGTCGACCGCACCTACATCAAGGCGCGCAACGAGCCGGTCTCGCCGGTGGGCGGCATCGTGGCGCTCTTCGGCTCGTTGGCGCCGGACGGCGCGATCCTGAAGCGCAGCGCGGCCACGCCGAGCCTCTTCGAGACCGAGGCGCGCTGCATGGTCTTCGACGGCGTGGAGGACCTCGCCGCCCGCATCGACAGCGACGACCTCGACGTCACCAAGGACGACATCACCATCCTGAAAGGCGCGGGACCGCTGAGCACGGCCGGCTTCCCCGAGGCGGGCTACCTGCCCATTCCCCGCAAGCTCGCCCGCGCCGGCGTGAAGGACATGGTGCGCATGAGCGACTGCCGCATGTCCGGCACGGCCTTCGGCACGGTCGTCCTGCACATCTCGCCGGAGGCCGAGGCCGGCGGCCCGCTGGCCCTGGTGAAGACCGGCGACCGCATCCGCCTCTCCGTGAAGAACCGCAGCCTCGACCTGCTGGTGGACGAGGCCGAGCTGGCCAAGCGCCGCGCCGAATGGAAGGCCAAGGCCGAGCCCAAGCGCGGCTGGGACGCGCTGGTGCATCGCGAGGTGCTCCAAGCGCCGCAGGGCGCGGATCTGCGCTTCCTCCTGCCCGAAGGCCGGTGATTGATTGAAGGTCTGATCGCGGTCATCGGCGCGTCGGGCCGCTCGGGCTCGGCGCTCTGCCGGGCGCTGGGGCGGCCTTTTCGCCCCGTGGTGCGCAGCCCGGCGAAATGGGCGGCGCTGGGGATCGGCGCACCGCATGCGGTGGCCGATCTCGGCGACCCGGCCTCGCTGCGGGCGGCGCTGGAGGGGGCGGCGACCGTCATCTCCTGCGCCCATGCGCGGCATGCGGCGTCCATCCTCGCCGCCGCGCCGGAGGGGGCACGCTTCGTCTTCATGGGCAGCACGCGGCGCTACTCGCGCTGGCCGGACGATCACGGCGACGGCGTGCGCGCCGGCGAATCCGCCTTCCTCGCCAGCGGCCGCGCCGGCGCGATGCTGCACCCCACGATGATCTACGGCGCCGAGGGCGAGGACAACGTCCAGCGCCTCGCCGCCCTGATGCGGCGGCTGCCCGTGCTGCCGCTGCCCGGCGGCGGGCGGAACCTGGTGCAGCCCATCCATCAGGACGACGTGACCGCCTGCCTGATCGCCGCCGCATCGCTGACGGCACCGGACGCGAAGGTCGTCACCATCGCCGGGCCCGAGCCTCTCGCCTATCGCGACTTCTGCGCCGCGGTGGCCCGCGCGGCCGGGATCGCACCTCGGCCCGTCCTGCCCCTGCCCGCCGCGCTGCTGATCGCCGCGAGCCCCCTCGCCCGCGCCCTGCCCTTCCTGCCCCGGATCGGCGCGGAGGAGATCCGCCGCCTCACCGAGGACAAGGATTTCGACATCCGGCCGATGCGTGAAATTCTCGGCATCCGGCCCCGCCCCCTTGCCGAGGGGCTGCGCTTGACGTTTTCCTGACGCCCGGAGGAGTCGTTCTTTGCCCATCATCAACCGCGTCGCCGAGTTCCACCCCGAGATGACCGCGTGGCGCCGCGATTTTCATATGCATCCCGAGCTTGGCTTCGAGGAGTTCCGCACCGCCGGCATCGTCGCGGACAAGCTGCGCGAATTCGGCTGCGACGAGGTGGTGACGGGCCTGGCGAAGACCGGCGTGGTCGGCGTGATCCACGGCGCGAAAGGCCCGGGCCGGGCGATCGGCTTGCGCGCCGACATGGACGCGCTGCCCATCCTGGAGGCCAACGGCCTGCCGCACGCCTCCACGATTCCGGGCAAGATGCACGCCTGCGGGCATGACGGGCACACGACCATGCTGCTCGGCGCGGCGAAGTACCTCGCCGAGACGCGCAACTTCGACGGCACCGTCTACGTCATCTTCCAGCCCGCCGAGGAGAACCAGGCCGGCGGCGGCGTGATGGTCGCCGAGGGCCTGTTCGACCGCTTCCCCATGGAGCGCGTCTTCGGCATGCACAACTGGCCGACCGCCCCGGCCGGCACCTTCGTCTGGCGCGAGGGACCGATCATGGCCGCCGTCGCCAACCTCGAGGCCACCATCACCGGCAAGGGCGCCCACGGCGCCCTGCCCTTCCAGGGCAACGACCCGATCGTGATCGCCGCCGCCATCGTGCAGGCCCTGCAGAGCATCGTGGCGCGCAACCTCGACGCCTCGGACGCCGGCGTCGTCACCATCGGCCACATCAACGGCGGCCACACCTACAACGTGGTCCCGGAGACGGTGACCATGCTCGGCACCGCGCGCTGGTTCCAGCCCGAGGTCGGCGACCTGCTGGAGCAGAAGTTCCGGGCGCTGGTCACCGGCATCGCCGCGAGCTTCGGCGCCACCGCCACCGCCGAGTTCCATCGCGCCTATCCGGCCACGGTCAACGAGCCCGAGAGCACGGCGCTCACGCGCCGGGCGGCGGAGGCCGTGGCGGGCGAGCAGCGCGTGACGCATCTGGCCAAGCCCACCATGGGCGCCGAGGATTTTTCCTTCATGCTGAATGCCAGGCCCGGCTCCTACATCCTGCTGGGGGCCGGGAAGACCGATCGCGATCCGGGCGTCCACCACCCGCTCTACGACTTCAACGACGAGATCCTGCCCATGGGCGCGAGCTACTGGGTGACGCTGACGGAGCAGCTTTTGCCGCGTGGCTGAGACACCTGGAAAACTCGAGCTCTTCCTGGGCTTCGCGAAGATCGGCGCGCTCGGCTTCGGCGGCGTGGGGCCCTGGGCGCGCCACGTGATCGTCGAGGAGCGCAAGTGGCTCACCGAGCGCGAGTACGCGGAAGTGCTGGGCATGGGCCAGATCCTGCCCGGGCCCAATGTCGGCAACGCCTCCGTGATGATCGGCCGCGGCTTCTACGGACTCACCGGCGCGCTGCTGGCGACGGCCGGGCTCTATATCGGCCCGCTCTGCCTGCTAATCGTCATGTCGATGCTCTACGACGCCTATGGCGACCTGCCGCGCGTGGCGCCCTTCATGGAGGGAGTCGCCGCCGCCGCCGCCGGCATGGTCATCGGCATGGCGCTGAAGATGGCCGCCAACCTGAAGGCCTCGGCGCAGCTCGTGGCCGTGGGGCTGCTGGCCATGGCCGCCGCGGCCTGGCTGCGCGTGCCGATGCTGCTGATCGTGCTCATCCTGGCGCCGCTCGGCATCTGGATCTCGCTGCGGCATGCGCGGACGGCCCAGGGGCAGAAGGCGAAGCCATGATCCTGCTGGGCCAGATCCTCCTCGCCTTCGGCACGCTTTCCTTCCTCGCGATCGGCGGCGCCAACGCCGTGCTGCCGGAGATGCACCGCCTCCTCGTGGACGTGCATCACTGGATGGACGACGCGACCTTCTCGCAGCTCTTCGCGATGGCCCAGGCCGCGCCGGGGCCGAACATCCTCGCGGCCTCGGTGATGGGCTGGCACATCGCGGGCCCGGCCGGGATGATGGCGGCCACCCTCGGCATGCTGGTGCCGTCCGCCTGCCTCGCCTGGATCATGGCGGGGCTGACCATCCGTCTCCGCGGCAACACCTGGATGAAGCCGGCGCAGTTCGGGCTGGTGCCCATCGCGGTCGGGCTGATCGCCGCCTCCGGCCTCATCATGGCGCAGGCGGCGGGGACCACCTGGCTGAGCTTCCTCATCATCGGCGTCTCCACCCTCTTCGTCTGGCGGACCAAGTACTCGCCGCTCTGGGTGCTCGCCGGCGGCGGCCTGCTGGGGCTCGTGCTGCTGTGAGCGCCATGCCGTGAGCGACCGGCGCGCAACGACCCCGCCGCCCAGCCGCACCGCGCTCTACCTCGCCTATCTGCAGATCGGCCTGACCGCCTTCGGCGGCGTGAACGCCTGGGCGCGGCGCTTCTTCGTGGAGCGGAAGGGCTGGCTCACCGAGCAGGAATACGCGGAGACGCTGGGCATCGGGCAGGTGCTGCCGGGGCCCAATGCGCTGAACACCGCCATCGGCATCGGCACCCGCTTCCATGGCGCGACGGGCGCCCTCGCCTGCGCGCTCGGCCTCTTCACGGGCCCGATGACGCTGCTGGCCGCCGTCGCCTCGCTCTACGACGCCTACGGGCAGCTGCCGCTGGTGCGCGCCATCCTGACCGGCATCGCCGCGGCCGCCGCCGGCATGGTGATGGGCACCGCGATGAAGATGGCGACCAAGCTGCGGCCCTCGCTGCCGCTCTGGTGCATCGGCCTCTCGGCCCTCGCCCTCGCGGTGCTGCAGGTGCGCATGCCCTACGTGCTGCTGATGCTGGCGCCGCTGGGCCTCTTCGCCGCCTGGCGGGAGCTCGACCGGTGATGGACGAGGACGACCTCTGGCGGCTCATCATCGGCTTCCTCGGCATCTCGCTGCTGAGCGTCGGCGGCGGCATCGCCGTGCTGCCCGAGATGCACCGCATGGTCGTCGAGAATCACGGCTGGATGGACGACCTCGCCTTCGCCAAGCGCTACGCCCTGGCCCAGGCCGCGCCGGGGCCGAACATCATGGTGGTGGGGCTGATCGGCTGGCACGTGGCCGGGCCGCTCGGCATGGTGAGCGCGATGCTGGCCATGTGCGGGCCGACCTCGCTGCTCTCCTACGGCTTCGCGCGGGTGCGCAAGCAGGTGTCCGGCGCGCGCTGGATGCGGGTCTTCGAGCGGGGGATGGTGCCCATCGCCATCGGGCTCATCGCCGCCTCGGGCTTCCTGCTGGCCTCGGGTGCCGCCGAGGGCTGGCTGCCCATCGCCATCAGCGCCGCCAGCACGCTCTTCGTCTGGCGGACCCGGAAGAGCCCGCTCTGGGTCCTCGTCGTCGGCGCCACGCTGGGCGGATTGTTTTTGCGCTGACCTGACGCCCTCCGCTGTGCCACGCTCGGTTGTGGAGGCCGCCATGAACACAACCGTCTTCTTCGCGACGAACCGCCGGCTCCTCGGCCCCGGCGACAAGCTCGCTGACTATGCGGGCGAGGCGGGGCCCGCCGGGATGCCCGGCAAGCTCGCCCACGCCATGGCTTTCGTGGAAGGCACGGACATCCCGAGCCAGGAGACCGGCCGCGTCCGGAGCATCGAGGGGATCGCGCCCGACGCCTTCTCGAAGCAGGTCGCCGCGGACCTCGCGGGCGGGCGGGACCTGCTGATCTTCATCCACGGCTTCGCCAACAGCTTCTCGGACGCGCTGACCCGGGCGGCTTTCAACCGCGCCTGGTTCTCCGAGGGCGGCGCGGACTGCACCATCGCCGCCTTCTCCTGGCCCTCGGCGGGGGTGGTGCTCGACCCGGCCATGCTCCTGCCCGGGCTCCTCCTCGCGCCGGTCAACCTGCTGCTCGACAAGCTGGAGGCCTCGCCGCTGGCCAGCGCCTACCTCGCCGACCAGAAGGCCGCGGACGCCTCGGCCGCCGACCTGACCAGCTTCCTCGACCGTATCAGGCCCATCGCGAAGCAGGTGCGCGCGGGCGGGCGGCGCGTCTTCCTGCTCTGCCACAGCATGGGCAACCGGGCGATGGAGGGCACGCTGGCCAACTGGGCGAATATGGGCCTGCCGGTCGAGATCCTCTTCGACGAGGCGATCAGCGCCTCCGCCGACACCGCCTTCGAGGACAAGGACGGCAGCGGCCCCGACTGGCTGCTGCACCTCGGAAAAGTCTCGGAGGGCGTCAGCGTCTATTTCTCGCGCGCGGACATCATCCTGAAGCTGAGCGCGCGGGTGAACCATGTCCGGCGGCTCGGCGACAACGGGCCGGTCGACCTGGACGTCCAGGGCCGCTACCCGATCTCGCGCTTCCGCTTCGTCGACTGCTCGGAGCTGGAGGATGACGAGCCGCAGGGCGGCATCGACAGGAGCCACCAGTTCTACCGGCGGCTGCCGAAGGTGCGCGACGACATCGGCAAGCTGCTGCAGGGCGTCGCGGCGGTGGGGCACCTGAAGCTGACATAGGCCTTGCAGCCACGTCATGCGGCCCGCAAGCTGGCCGCATGCTCCGCCGCGCCCTGCTCCTCTCCACCCTGGCCACCCCTGCCCTGGCGCAGGTCGAGCGGCCGGTTCGCATCATCGTTCCCTTCGCCGCCGGCACCTCGTCGGATGTGCAGGCGCGGCTGCTGGCGCTGCACATGGCACCGCTCCTGCCGCAGCCCGTGCTGGTGGAGAACCGCGCCGGCGCCGGCGGCTCGGTGGGCGCCGAGGTCGTGGCCCGCGCCACCGACGGCCACACCATCCTGCTCGGCTCCAACGGCCCGCTGGTGAACAACCCCATCCTCCAGCCGCGCATGCCCTACCAGTCGCCGGACGACTTCGCGCCGATCGGCATGGTCAGCCGCAGCCCGCTCACGCTGACGGTGCGCGCGGAAAGCCCGATCCGCGACGTCAGGCAGTATCTCGATGTCGCGAAGGCCGAGGGGCTGAGCATCGGCTCCTCCGGCCAGGGCAGCGCTACGCATTTCCTCATCGAGCAGCTCATGGCGGCCGCCGGTGTCCGGCTGACGCACGTGCCCTATCGCGGCTCCAGCCTCTCCGTGCCCGACACGCTGGCCGGCAATGTCGGCAGCGTGATGGGCGAGATCTCCACGGTCTTCCCGCTCTGGCGCGAGGGGCGGCTGCGCGTGCTGGCCACCACCGGCCCGCAACGCTCGGTGCTGATGCCCGAGATTCCAACGCTGATCGAATCCGGCTTCCCCGGCCTGACGGGCGGGAGCTGGGCCGCGCTCGTGGGGCCCGCAAGCATGCCCGCCGCGACCCAGGCCGCGCTCACCGCCGCGCTGCTGCGCGCGATGGAGACGCCCGCCTATCTCGCCCGCCAGCGCGAGCTCGGCGCCGATGTGGTCCCGCCCGAGGAGCGCGGGCCGGCCGCGCTGACGGCGCTCTGGGCCGCGGACATGGCGCGCACCCGCGCGACGGCGCAGGCCGCGAACATCCGCGCCGAGTAGCGAGAGGGACTTCGCCCCCTCGCGTGCGCGGCCTGACGCCATGCCTGGCAGGACGGATCAGCGGCAGCACCAGCGCCCATTCGGCGTCCGTCAGGTCAGACGGGTCGCGCAGTCCTCGCCGGTCCGCGGCACGTCGACGTTCCGCCGTCCAAGCCATCCGACGCCTCCCGCGAATCGTTCACGGGGACAGCGAGTCATGACCGATTCAGGCAATTCAATTCCTTTGTGGATCGATTCTCAGGGAGGGGCCTCGACGGAAGCCGGGGCTCTTTTCGCTTTGCAAGATGCTCAGCCGCCCAATCTGCCGCACTCTCTGATCTGGAATTAGCGGTTTGATGGCGGTTTCGCAGTGAAGAAAAGCAGCAGGAATGAAATGCCGGTCAGCGAACCAGAAAGCAGCAGCGCCGCATAAGGGCCATGCTCGTCCAGGACCAATCCGAACAGCAGAGGCGCGCCACCCTGCAAAATCCGCGCTGGCGCCGAAATTATACCCGTCCGTAGGCCATAGCCGGCAGGGCCGAAGATCAGCAGCGGGAGTGTGCCCCGTGCGATCGTCAGCAGGCCATTGCCCCCGCCATGCAGCAGCACGAAGGGCACGGCCGCGATCGGGCCAGCTACAGCCAGGACGACCGCCCCGACGGGATGCAATCCTGTCGCCAGCCTGGCCGTGATCATCGGCGATGCTTTGCTCAGCAGGTGGAACTCGATCAGCCGTGCCGCGACCTGTGCAGGACCAACCAGGGACGCTGCGAAGATCGCGGCGGCCGGCGTGGCGCCGAGCGCTTCGAAGAGGCGGGGCATGTGCGCGGCGAACGCGGTTGAGACAAACCAAGTCGCCCCGAAGACCACCGCCAGCACGATCATCGTCCAGGGGACGCCCTGGGGCCCTTCCGCCACGGCTACGACCGCCGCCGGGGGCGGCGGCGGCGCTTGGGGGACCAGCAGCCGGTTGAGGGGCAGGCCGATCACGATGTGCAACAAGGCCCAGGCCAGGCATGCGCCGCGCCAGCCGAACGCGTCGATGAAGTAGGCGCTCGCCGGCCAGCCGACCGTGCTGGCGAAACCGGCAAAAAGCGTGATGCCCGTGATCGCACTCCGCGCCTCGCGGCCGTAGAGGCCGGCCACCGTCGCAAAAGCAGCCTCGTAAAGGCCAAACCCCATACCGATACCGATCACCAGCCAGGCGATCGTCAGGCCCACCACGCCGTGTGCCATGCTCATGAGCAGCAGGCCCGCCGCAAACAGCAGATTGGTCGCCACCAGCACGTCGCGGCCGCCGTAGCGGTCGATGATGCGCCCGGCCACCGGCCCCAGCAGGCCGGAAAGCAGGAGGGCGCCGGAAAAGATCCCGAAGAACCAGGCGCGGGACAGGCCCAGGCCTTCCGAAATGGGGTCTGCGAAGACCGCGGTCAGATAGTAGGTCGATCCCCAGGCGAGGGTTTGCGTGATGCCGAGGGCGGAGACGACGAGCCGGCGAGGCCGGACTGCAGCATCGCTCATCCGCGCTCGTACCAGCCCCGGGAGCGCCGCACGATGTGCACGACCGACAGCATGACAGGGACCTCGATCAGCACGCCCACGACCGTGGCGAGCGCCGCACCGGACTGAAATCCGAAGAGCGCGATCGCCGTCGCCACGGCGAGCTCGAAGAAGTTGGAGGCCCCGATCAGCGCGGACGGGCCGGCGACACACCATTCGACGCCAAGCTTCTTGTTGAGCCAGTAGGCGAGCCCGGCATTGAAATAGACCTGGATCAGGATGGGCACGGCGAGGAGCGCGATGACGCCAGGCTGGCGGATGATCTGCTCACCCTGAAGGCCGAAGAGCAGCACGAGTGTTGCGAGCAAGGCCGTCAGGGACCAGGGGCCAAGGGTGCGCAACGTGTGATCGAGGCGCGCCTGCCCGCCATTGGCGAGAAGGCCGCGCCGCCAGAGCTGCGCCACGATGACCGGCACGACGATGTAGAGGCCGACCGACAGCAGGAGCGTCGCCCAGGGCACCGTGATGGAGGACAGGCCCAGCAGAAGCCCGACCACGGGGGCGAAGGCCACCACCATGATCATGTCGTTGAGTGCCACCTGCCCGAGCGTGAAATGCGGCTCGCCGTCCACCAGGTTCGACCAGACGAACACCATCGCCGTGCAGGGCGCGGCCGCCAGCAGGATCAGCCCCGCCATGTAGCTGTCGATCTGATCAGCCGGCAGCCAGGGCCGGAACAGCATGCCGATGAAGAGCCAGCCCAGCAGGGCCATGGAGAAAGGCTTCACGAGCCAGTTGATCCCCACCGTCGCGGCGATCCCCTTCCAGTGCGCGCCGACCTGGCCGAGAGCGGCCAGGTCGATCTTGAGCAGCATGGGGATGATCATCAGCCAGACCAGGATCGCGACCGGCAGGTTGACCTCGGCCACGGTCGCGTCGCCGAGCGCGTGGAAGACACCGGGGAGCAGCTGCCCGAGGAGGATTCCGACGACGATGCACAGCGCCACCCAAAGCGTCAGGTAGCGCTCGAAGAGGTTCATGGCGGGGGCAGATACCTTTTCAGACTCAAGGACAGCCTGGCTCACGCGGGAACTCCCGTGACACGCCGGCCTTGCGCATCAACAACCGGCTCGCCGTCCTCCTTGGCAAAGGCACCCCGCTGCGGGCTTGGCAGGATGTCGAGCACGGTTTCCGAAGGCCGGCACAGCTTCACGCCGAGCGGCGTGATGACGATCGGCCGGTTGATCAGGATCGGATGCGCCATCATCGCGTCGAGCAACCGATCGCCGGAGAGCGACGCATCAGCCAGGCCGAGTTCAGCGTAGGGCGTGCCTTTCTCGCGGAGCAAATCCCGCACGGAAATTCCCATGCGCGCGATTAGGCGCATCAGCTCGGCGCGCGTCGGCGGCGTCTTCAGATACTCGATGACCTGCGGCTCTTCGCCACTGTTGCGGATGAGCGCGAGCGTGTTGCGCGACGTGCCGCAATCCGGGTTGTGGTAAATCGTAATCGTCACAGCACTTCCTCGCGTTTGACCCCGCAGCAGGCTGCTGCAGGAGCAGGTGCGGCCTTTGCCGGCGCGCAGCACGACGAGGCGGCCGCGGCGGGTTCGACCGCAGCCGGGCCGCAGCAGCTGGATGCGCCTGGAAGCTGTACGGGCGTCGCGGACGAAGGTCGCGTGTTGCAGACGCCTGTTTCCGGCAGCTCCAGCTCGACGCGCGCCGCGGCTTCCATGTCACCGGCGAGGGCGGCCGCAATCGAGCGCACCTGTTCATGGCCGGTCGCGAGCAGGAAGGTCGGCGCGCGGCCGTAGCTCTTCATGCCAGCGATGTAGAAATCCTTTTCCGCATGGGCGAGCTCACGCGCGCCGTGGGGGCGCACCGTGCCGCAGCTATGCAGGTTCGGATCGATCAGCGGGCCGATCGCGCCGGCGCTTTCCAGCCAGGGATCGAGGGTAAGCCGCACTTCGCGCAGCATGGACAGATCGGGACGGAAGCCAGTCGCGACAATCAGCTGATCGGTCGTGAACGACGATGGCTTACCGTCGTGATCGCCCAACACGCGCAGGCTCGCGCCATTGCGGCGGATCTCCGCGATCCGGAATGGCGTCAGCACCTCCACCGCGCCGCTTTCCACCAAATGGCGCGCCTGGCTTCCGAGGGCGCCGCGCGCCGGCAGGCCATCCAGATCCTCGCCACCAAAGGCCGCTTCGATCCGCGCCTTGCGCATGATCCACAGGATCCGCGTTTCCGGCGCTTCCTCGCGCAGGGACGCGAGTTCGATCAGGGCATTCAGGGCGGAGTGCCCGCCGCCGATCACGGCCGTGGTGCGGCCGCCATAGCGGCTGCGCGCCGTGCCCAGCACGTCGGGGATGCCCGTGACGATATGATCGGCGGCAGCCTCCTCGCCGATCGCCGGCAAGCCGTCCGAACCCGAAGGATTGGGGGTCGCCCAGGTGCCGGAGGCATCGATGACGGCGCGGGCTTCGAAGCTGCGATGCTTGCCGTCCGGGCCCGCCACTCGAAGCACGAACGGCAGGGCGTCGCGCCCTTCCGTGCGCACCTTGTCGCAGCCCTTGCGGGTCACCGCGACGACGCGGCTGTTGAGGTGCAGGTGCGGCGCCAGCGCCGGCAGAGCGGCCAGGGGCTCCAGATAATCGGCGACGAGCTCGGCGCCGGTCGGCACGTCCTCCGCCGGTGGATGCACCCAGCCCGCGGCTTTCAGCAGGGCGCCGGCGGCCGCATCCACGCAGTAGCGCCATGGGGTGAACATCCGCACGTGGCCCCACTGGCGCATGCTGTGCGCGATCGCCGGCCCGGCCTCGAGGATCAGAGGAATATCCCCGCATGCCATGACGTGAACGGCCGCCGCCAGACCCACGGGGCCGGCGCCGATGATCGCGATCGGAAGACGAGCGTCACTCATGGATGGAACTCCGGGGCTGGGTTTCAGAGGTGAGGCAGACCGTGCCATCCGGGAGACATGCGCCGCGCTCGCGGCCGCAGCAGTTCTCCGTCAGGAAGCCGATCAACCCGTTCATGGCGTCATAGGCCGCCATGTAGATCAGGGATCGGCTCTCGCGGCGGAAGGTCACGAGCTCGGCGTGGCGCAGCTGCGCCAGATGAAAAGACAGGGTGGCGGATGGCAGGTTGAGGGCCTCTCCGATCTTCCCGGCCGGCATGCCCTCCGGGCCTGCCTGGACGAGGACGCGAAAGATATCGAGGCGGCTTTCCTGGGCCAGGGCGGCAAGGGCAGCGATTGCGGATGCTTTCTCCATATCTCCATATTAATGGAGATATTGGTGAATTCAATGGCCCTCGACGGGCCGCTTCGGCGCTACGGGCTGGACCCGCCTCGACTCAGGCGTCGCAGCAGCCAGAAGGCGCCCAGCGTGACGATCGCCAGGTGGCCGAACGCGAGGCCCCATCCCGTGATGCTGTCGCCGCCGGCAAGATCCAGGGCCAATCCGACGCCAAGGGGTCCGAAGAACCCGCCCGCGTAGCCCGCCATGGAATGAAGGCCCATCGTAGCACCACGCAGCCGCTTGTCGGCTGCCTGGACCGTCCCGGCGGTCAGGGCCGAGCTATCGAGATAGATCGCGGTGTTCCATGCGACGACCAGGAGGCCGGCGAGAAGGACGGATGCGCCCGTCGTCCATCCGGTCAGGAGGGCCAGCATCGCCGCGCTCCCCATGGCCCACTGCACGACACGCATGCGGCCATGGCGCTGGGCCATCTCGTTCCCGGTGACCGACACAGCGATGCCCGCAAGCCCCGCGATCGTGAAGAGAGCGGCCGGGCCGGGCAGCCAGGATGGAGCGCCGGCGCGGGCCACGGTCACCGTCAGGAACGTCACGGCCCAGGCCCGGAGTGCCGCCAGCTCCCAGGTATGGGCGGTGTATCCGATGATCCACGCCATGGCCGTGCGATTGCGCAGGACGGGTCGGAAATCGAGGAGTGGAGCGCGCGGCGCCGATGAATGGCCGGCCTCAGCACCTGGCATGATCGCCGCGGCGATGAGGAACGCCGTGGCGGCCGCACCGGCGCCGAAAAGGAAGGCCGCGGACGGCCCGGCCCAGCGATTGAAAAGGTCGGCCACGACGAAGGAGAGCGCGCCGGCGATGCCGACGCCTGCGGCGTGCCAAGAGACTGCACGCGATTGCGCATTCCCCTCGAGCGGGTCGGCGATGGCCTTGAGGCCCGGCATATAGGCACCCGCCCACCCAATCCCGGCGAGTGCACGCATGGCCAGACCAGACCAGAACCCTTCCGCCAGCAGGGCAAATCCGAGATGGGAAACGAGCGTGAGCGCCGCGCCTGCGAGGTAGATCCGGCGTGCGGGAAAACGGTCCGTGAGTGCGAGCAGGATCGGAACCGCCGGAACATAGGCCGCGAAAAACATGCCGACGAGCCAGCCAGCTTCGGTCTTCGAAAGCTGCCACCGGGCGATGTAGTCGGGCAGCAGCGCCGGCAAGGTGAAGGCTCCGATTTGGACCAGCACCTGCGCGGCCACCATCGCACCCACGAAGATGCCGCTCCCGGGAACGGGTCGCCACCGGATCATGCAGGCCGTCGTCCGTTCGACGTTGATGGAAGGATCATGGGGGCCCGCCGCCTGCAGTTGAGGACATTCCACCATAGCTTCGACTGAAAGCTGACCGTTTTCTGCGGGTTAAAGCCCCCGCATGTTCATCAAACTGCAACAGACAGTGTGCCGACTCATTGATACGATGATTCTAGAATAATAGCAGGAAACTTCACGATGCTACGGCATCTTTTCGCACTGTGTTCCCTTGGCCTGCTCGTCGCCAGCGCCGGATCCGGCCTCGCCCAATCCCGCGAAACGGTATTGGCCACCGGAAGTTCGACCGTCGCTCCCTTCACCCGCATGGTCGCCGATCGCCTCGCCGAGAGCGGTGCGCCACGTGCGGAGATCCGAAGCGTGGGCACGAACGGGGGCTTTGCCGAGTTCTGCCAGGGAGCGGCGTTGCGCTATCCCGACCTGCAGAATGCGTCCCGCCGGATGAATTTTGCGGAATTTCGCCACTGCGCGAGCCGCGGCGTGCACGAGATCATGGAGCTCCTGATTGGCTATGACGGCATCGTCATTGCCCATCGGCAGGGGCTCCCCTCGCCCAATTTCACCCGCGCGGAACTGTGGCTGGGCATCGCCCGGGAGGTGCCGCAGGGCGGCCGGATGGTGCCCAATCCCTTCCGCACCTGGCGCGATGTCGCCCCCCACCTCCCCGATTGGCCGATCCGCGTGATCGGGCCGCCCGGGACCTCCGGCACACGCGACAGTTTCAACGATCTCGTTCTCCTGCCGGGCTGCCAGGCCATCCCGGAAATTCAGGCCATCAGAGATGCAGCAGCGCGTCGCCGCGCCTGTGTCAGCCTGCGCGAGGACGGCGGATGGACCGATGGCGGCGAAGATGACGAAGTGATCGTGCGCCAAGTGGTCAACGATGCGCCTGGCACGCTCGGTGTGTTCGGATTCAGCTTCCTCGAGGGTAACCGCGCGCGGATCGCGAGTGCGACGGTCGAAGGGGTCGCGGATTCCCGCGAAACCATTGCGTCGGGACGCTATCCCATCGCCCGGCCGCTCTTCCTCTACGTCAAGCGGCCGAACCTCGATCAGGTGCCGGCCCTGCGGCCCTTCATCGCCGAATACATCGCGGATCGGACCCTCGGGCCAAGCGGCTATCTTGTGCAGGGCGGGCTTGTTGCCCTGGATGATGCCGGCCGGGCGCGGCTGCGCGAGACCGTGCGCAGCGGGGCCATCATCAACCGGCGACCCGACGAATGACCGTCTCAGATCCTGCCGTGCCATGCCGACCAGTGGTCGAAGGTTCATATGCAAAGGCCGAACTATTCGATTATACTGGAAATATGAACAGCGATCAGGCGGCCAGGGCTTTCACGGCCCTCGGGCAGGCAACAAGGCTCGACATCGTTCGAGCCCTCCTCAACGACGGCCTCGGCGGTATCGCTGCCGGCGACATCGCGACTCGGCTGGATGTGCCGCAGTCCACCCTGTCCTTCCATCTGCGCGCGCTGGAGACGGCCGGGCTGATCGGACAGACGCGCCACGGCCGCAGCCTGATCTACGCGCCCCGCATCGAGATGCTGCGCGACCTCCTTTCTTTCCTCGCAGAGACCTGTTGCGGCGGCGAGCCGGGACGGTGCGATGAGCTTGCTCGCTTCCTTCCTTCCGCCCGGGAGATTCCGATGACGGCCAATACGCCGGTGTTCAACGTGCTGTTCATCTGCACCCGCAATTCCGCACGCTCCATCATGGCGGAGGCGATTCTGACGCGGATCGGCGGCGGCCGCTTCCGGGCCTTTTCCGCCGGCTCAGACCCCTCGGGGGTTGGGCCGCTTCCCGAGGTCATATCGCAGCTCAGCGCGCTCGGGCACGACGTTTCCTCCCTTCGGTCCAAGTCCTGGGACCTCTTCACCCAACCTGACGCGCCAAAGATGGATTTCGTCATCGCCCTGTGTGACACGCTGGCCGGGCAGGCCTGCCCCGACTTCGGCGACACGATGATGACTGCCGCCTGGCCACTTCCTGATCCGGCGAAGTTCAGCGGCAATGCCGCCGAGCGTGCGACCCTGCTGAACGAACTCTATGCCGCCCTGACGCGGCGGCTGGAGATCTTCGTCAATCTTCCCATCGCCTCGCTCGACCGGATGGCGCTCAAAGCGCGTCTGGACGAGCTGTCGCAGCCGCACGCGGCGGCGCGCTGAGATGCGCGTCGGGATAAGCGGCATGGGCCGCATCGGGCGCCTGGCCTTGCGGGCGGCCATGGGCGCGGCGGAACGGCAGCCGGACGATCCCCGGCGCGGCAATCGCCTCGAGGTGGTGCATCTCAACGAGATCAAAGGCGGCGCGGCCGCCTGCGCGCACCTACTCGAATTCGATACGGTTCAGGGGAGATGGCGCGCCGGAATTTCCGCGTCGGATGATGCTGTTACCATCGGCGGCACACGCCTGAGTTTTTCGGAGCACGCGACGCCGGGCGCTATTCCCTGGGGTGACCTTGGTGTTGATGTCGTCCTCGAATGCACCGGGAAATTCCTGACCCCGGAGATCCTGCAGGGCCATTTGGACCGCGGCGCAAAGCGCGTCATCGTCGCGGCGCCGGTCAAATTCGATGGCGTCCTGAATGTCGTCGTGGGGGTAAACGAAGGGCTCTACGACCCTGAGCGCCATCCCATCGTCACGGCAGCTTCCTGCACGACGAATTGCCTGGCGCCCGTGGTGAAGGTGCTGCACGAGGCGATCGGAATCCGGCACGGCCAGATCACCACGATTCATGATCCGACCAACACCAACGTCGTGGTGGATGCTCCGCACAAGGATCTGCGGCGCGCGCGATCGGCGATGCTTTCGCTGCAGCCCACCACGACAGGGAGTGCGACCGCGATCGCGCTGATCTATCCCGACCTCAAGGGCAAGCTGAACGGGCATGCCGTGCGCGCGCCGGTGTTGAACGCGTCGCTGACCGACTGCGTGTTCGAGATGCAGCGCGAGACGACGGCGGAGGAGGTCAACTCGCTATTTCGAGCGGCCGCTAAAAGCCATCTCGCCGGCATCCTCGGCTATGAAGCCCGGCCGCTCGTCTCGGCCGACTATGCCCGCGACACGCGCAGCAGCATCGTTGACGCGCTCAGCACGATGGTCACCGACTACACCTTGCTGAAGGTCTATGCCTGGTACGACAACGAGATGGGCTATGCCTGCCGCATGGTTGATCTCGCCTGCCACGTGCAGACGGTCGGGATTTAGCGTCATGAGCAGCACCGCCGCCGTTCCCGCTTCCTCTGGAACCCGCAACTACGCGATCGTTACCGCCGCTTATTGGGGCTTCACGCTGACCGATGGCGCGTTGCGGATGTTGGTGCTGCTGCATTTTTACCGCCTCGGCTACAGCCCCTTCACGCTCGCGCTCTTGTTCCTGCTGTACGAGGCCGCAGGGATTGGCGCTAACCTCATCGGCGGCTGGCTCGCCACGCGCTACGGCATCGCGCGCATGCTTGGGGTCGGGCTGACGACACAGATCGTCGGCTTCCTCGTCTTATCGGCCGTGTCGCCAGCATGGAGCGCGCCCCTCTCTGTCGCGTGGGTGGTGGCGGCGCAAGGTATCTGCGGCGTCGCCAAGGATCTCACCAAGACCGCCAGCAAATCGGCGATCAAGCTCACTGCCGGCGACGCATCCGGCCGCCTCTTTCGCTGGGTCGCCTTCTTCACGGGCAGCAAGAACGCCATGAAGGGCTTCGGCTTTTTCCTGGGTGGCCTGCTGCTTGAAGCCCTTGGCTTCCGCGGCGCGCTGTGGGCGATGGCCCTTGCGCTCGCCTGCATCCTCGCTGCCGTGCTGATGTCGTTGCCCCCGCTCATGGGCAAGGCGAAAGCCTCGAAATCGGCCAAGGAGCTCTTCGCCAAGAACCGGGGCGTGAACCTCCTAGCGGGCGCACGGGTGTTGCTGTTCGGCGCACGCGACGTGTGGTTCGTCGTGGGGCTTCCCGTCTTCCTCTACGCGTCAGGCTGGACCTTCACGATGGTCGGCGGCTTTCTCGCGGCCTGGACGATCGGCTACGGCGTGATTCAGGCGGCCGCCCCCGGCCTCGTTCGCAAGAGCGTGGACGGCCTTTCCAACGAGGTGCCGGCCGCGCGGATATGGTCGCTCGCGTTGACCCTGATCCCGGCAGCCATGGCCGGCATGCTGATCGCCGGAGCACCACGGCCGGACCTCTTTGTCCCGCTCGGTCTGTGTCTTTTCGGCGTGGCTTTCGCCGTGAACTCGTCGGTCCATTCCTATCTGGTGCTCGCCTATGCCGGGACGGCGAAGGCGGCGGAGGATGTTGGCTTCTACTACGCGGCGAACGCCGCGGGTCGCTTCGCGGGAACTTTGTTGTCCGGGCTGCTCTACGCCTGGGCCGGACTCTCCGGCTGCCTGATCGCTTCGGCGCTGATGCTGGCCGGCTGTTGGATGCTGACGCTCGCACTGCCCATCAGGCCTTGGCATCCTTTGCCTGCAAGAACGGCGACGCCGATGACGCCGCAGGGGCCTTGATCGAAAGTTATTACCGAGCGCCGCCGTTTTCAGAACCGATCCACAAAGGAACTGAAGGGCGACTATGCACTTCCTAAACACGACGCTGAAAAGCGCGCGAGCCTAGTCCACCGGTGCGGGGCGGAGGCGGCGCGTCTGCCCCTTCCATGGGGCACCAAAAATGCCCCCGTCATGCGCTTGGAGGTGCTCGAAGCGTGCCGCCTGTCCCGTGTTCCGTGGGCACGGGCCTCGCCGTGGCATTCGGGACAACGCATCCTGCCGCGTTTCGCCAAAAGCTTTTGAGATGTCCAGTTTGGTCCGGGAACCGCCGCTACCGACCTCGCAATCGCATCCGAGCCCGGGAACGGCAGCCATCTATCGAGACCACCCGGAAATTGCCCGACTTTGCCCGTCAGCGAACGCCAAATTGAACGAGAAGGCTCGGCGCCGATCGACTCCTGCCGCTTCCGGCAGGCCTGTCGGTAAAGGAAGGTCCAGGCCCTCGTGCCCCCCCCACCAGGGACTTAGTCCCTGGCCCCTTTAACTGCCGACCTTCAACGTGCTCGTCAGGCCGCGCAGACAGGCGAGGATGCTCAGCGGCGTGACCTTGCCGGTGCGCGGATTCTCCACGCTCGGCACATTCTCGATCGTCATGGTCAGACGCACCTCTTCGGCCTCCACGCGGATCGTGTGCGTGTTGCGCGTGACGCCCGGATCCGCCCAGATCTCCACCATGGTGCGCTCGGGGCCGATGCCCGCCAGCGCCAGCGCCGCCGCCACGTTCACATTGGCCGGAAACCCCTGCGCCGCATCGAAGGCATTGCCGATGAAGACGCGCATCGGCTTGTCGACGGCGGTCAGGTCGATCTTGTTCAGCTCAAGATAGGGCGCCCCCACCAGTCCCGCCGGCGGCTTGCGCGTCTCGATCGTCACCGTCGAGACCGTGCCCTCGGCCGCCGCGCGCACGGCGTCGAGCCCGAGCAGCGCGCCTGTCGGCACGATGATCCGCGCGCCGGTCTGTTTCGCCCGCTCCACGAGGTGCATGCGCGGCAGCAGCGCGCCCACCGAGCTCGGCACGAAGATGCGACCACGCTCGATCGCGGCGGTCGCAACCTGCTCGAAGACGGCGGCAGGCGCCGCCTCCACGACGATATCCGCGTGCTCCGCGAGCTCCGCCAGCCCGACGATCGCCGGCTTGACCTTGAAGCCCGCGATATTCGCCGCGGCCTTCGCCTGGTCCTTCGCGCTGACGGCGACGAGCCTGAGCCCGTCCACGCCCTGGTCCAGCGCGCGGGCCAGATGCAGCCCGATCGCGCCGAGGCCGGCGATGCCGACCGTGAGTTCCTGTGCCATCCGAGCCGGATAGCAGAAGGTCACTCCTCCTTGAAGCCGTACTCCGGGATGCCCTGCTCGGCGCCATAGTACTTGTAGGGCAAGAATTTTCCGGACATCGAGATCTTCACCCGGTCGCCCTTGGCGTGCGGCATGCGCTCGAAATCGAAGTCGAAATCGATCGCCGACATGATGCCGTCGCCGAACTCCTCCTCGATGAGCGCCTTCCAGGCCGGGCCGTTCACCATCACCATCTCGTAGAAGCGGTAGATGAGCGGGTCGGTCGGCGGCATGGGCGAGCCGCGATAGGGCACCTCGTTGAGCATCGCCTCCTCGCTCGCACTGAGACCGAAGAGCGCGGCGGCCTTGGCGGCCAGCGGCTTCACCAGCTTCATCTGGCCGAGCAGCGCGCCCACCACGAGCGTCGGCGACATGCCGCCGATCTCCTCGCAGATGTGCTTCCAGCTCCAGCCCTTCTCGCGCTTGATGTCGAGGATCTTTTCGGTGAGGTCGGCGCGCTTCATGGCGTCTCTCCTGTGTTTCAGCCGCCGATCTGCACGATCGGCGGGTTGCGGGAATCGTAGTCGGCGGGCGGCGTGCCTGCGAGCGTGCGGCTGCGCGTGATGAGGAAGTCCATGATGTGGTCGCGGAGCGGATGGTAGCCGGGCATGTGGTGCAGGTCGGCGCGCGTGCGGGGGCGCGGCAGCAGGTTGTGCACCACCTCGGCCACGCGCGCCTGCGGGCCGTTGGTCATGAGCAGGATGCGGTCGGCGAGCAGGATCGCCTCGTCCACGTCATGGGTGATCATGAAGGCGGTCTGCCCGGCTTCGGAGACGAGGCGGCTGACCTCCTCCTGAAGCGAACCGCGTGTCAGCGCGTCCAGCGCCGAAAAGGGCTCGTCCATCAGCAGCAGCTTGGGCGCCACGGCCAGCGCGCGCGCGATGCCCACGCGCTGCTTCATCCCGCCCGAGAGCTGCGACGGCTTTCGCCCGGCCGCATCCATCAGGCCCACGCGGGACAGCGCCATCCGCGCCGCTTCGCGCACCAGCGGCTTGCTCCACTCCGGATGCCGGCAGGAGACGGCGAAGGCGACGTTCTGCTCGGCCGTGAGCCAGGGCATCAGCGCG
Organism: Roseococcus sp. GW821-FHT12F05; assembly: GCF_058806835.1. NCBI lineage: Bacteria > Pseudomonadati > Pseudomonadota > Alphaproteobacteria > Acetobacterales > Roseomonadaceae > Roseococcus > Roseococcus sp. GW821-FHT12F05. The sequence continues at coordinate 312,879 of NZ_JBXAQB010000003.1, read as the reverse complement.
TGGCCCTGGAAGATCACCGCACGGTCCAACGAGGGGCCGGTGATCTCCGTCCCGTCCACCAGCACGGCGCCGGCGTCCGGCCGGTCCAGCCCGGCCAGGATGTTGAGGATCGTCGTCTTGCCGCAGCCGGAATGGCCGACGAGGCAGACGAACTCACCCCGCTCGATGCCGAACCACAGATCCTGGAAGACGGTCAGGCCCGGGTAGCGCCGGGCGATGCCTTCGATGCTGGCATAGGCGCTCATTCCTGCCAGGCCACCCAGCCCTGGATCAAGCCCAGCAGCCGGTCCAGCGCGAGGCCGACCAGCCCGATCAGCAGGATCGCGATCACGATGTCGGCCAGCGACAGGTTGTTCCACTGGTTCCACACCCAGTAGCCGATGCCCGTGCCGCCCACGAGCATCTCGGCCGCCACGATCACCAGCCAGGCGATGCCGATGGAGATGCGCATCCCCGTGAGGATCGTGGGCGCCGCCGCCGGCAGGATCACGCGGAAGGCCGTGCGCCAGGTCCCCGCCTCCAGCGTGCGCGCGACGTTCAGCCATTCGCGCCGGACGTTCGCGACGCCGAAGGCTGTGTTCAGCAGCATCGGCCAGATCGAGCAGATGAAGATCACGAAGATCGAGCTGATCGAACTGTCCTGGATCGTGTAGAGCGCGAGCGGCATCCAGGCGAGCGGCGAGACCGGCCGCAGCACCTGGATGAAGGGATTCAGCGCCGCGTTCAGCAGCGGCGACATGCCGATCACGAAGCCTACGGGGATCGCGACCAGCGCCGCGATGCCGAAGCCCGTCAGCACGCGCATCAGCGACCAGGCGAGCTGGATGCCGATCCCCTGATCGTTCGGCCCGCGGATGTAGAAGGGATCCTTCACCAGCTGCCACAGCCGCACGGCGATCTCCGACGGCGCGGGCATGGGCGTGCGCCCACCACTCGCCGCCGCCTGCCCGACCAGCGCCGCATATTCCGGATCGACGGCCTCGCCGCCACCGCCACCGCCGCCCGTCAGCGCGAGCTGCCAGGCGCCCAGCAGCAGCGCCACGATCGCGAGCGACAGCAGCGCCGCCCTCCACTGCATTCCTGATGTCACCGCTTGATGGGGAAGGACGCCAGATAGGCCGCGGCCTGCGCCGGATCGAACTCGCGGCCGAAGATGGTCTCCTTGCGCATCGGGCTGTCCGGCACGGTCAGGCCCATCTCGCGCATGGTCTTGCCGGCATCGGTGGCGAGGAAGACCTGGCCCGCGACTTGCGCGTAGTCCACGTCGCGCTGCAGATGATTCCAGCGGCGCATCTGCGTGAGAATCCAGACCGCCATGGAATGCCAGGGGAAGGGATCGAAGCCGATGCGGTTGGGCACGCGCTGCACCTGGCCCAACCCGTTCGCGAAGGTGCCGGTCAGCACCTGCGTCACCACCGTCTCCGGCTGGTTGAGGTAGTTTGGCCCGGAGATCGCCTTGGCGACCTCGGCCCGGTTCTCCGCCTTGTCGGCATAGGTGGTAGCCTCGACGATCGCGCGCATCAGGGCGGCGAAAGTGTTGGGCTGCTCGCGCGGCATGCTGCCCGGCACGGCGAAGGCGCAGCAGGGATGGCCCTCCCAGAAATCCTTGGTCAGGACGTGGATGAAGCCGATGCCGTCGAAGACCGCGCGCTGGTTGAAGGGATCGGGGCCGAGGAAGCCGTCGATGTTGTCGGCGCGGAGGTTGGCGACCATCTCCGGCGGCGGCACGGAGCGGATCTGCACGTCGCGATCCGGGTCCAGCCCGGCCTCGGCGAGATAGGCGCGCAGCAGGTAGTTGTGCATCGAGAAGTCGAAGGGCACGCCGAAGCGGAAGCCGCGCCAGTCCTTCGGGTCGCGCTTCTCGCGATGCTTGTTGGCGAGCGTGATCGCCTGGCCGTTGATGTTCTCGATGGCCGCCACCGCCCAGGGCTGCGGCGCCGCCACGCCGACGCCGAGCGACATCGCCACCGGCATGGGCGAGAGCATGTGCGCCGCGTCGTATTCGCGCGCGATGGCGCGGTCGCGGATGACGGCCCAACCGGCGGTGCGGATCACCTCCACGTTCAGCCCGTGCTTGCGGTAGAAGCCCATCGGGTCGGCCATGATGATGGGCGTGGCGCAGGTGATAGGGATGAAGCCGATCTTGAGGTCGCGCTTCTCCGGCGCTGCGGAAGAATTCCCCGTCTGGGCCATCGCCTCGCGCATGTCGCAGAGCGGCAGGATGTCGCCGATGGCCGCCAGCAGCGTGCCGGCGCCGAAGGCGGAGAGCATGGCGCGGCGGGTGGGCGCATGCGGGAAGACGGCGCGCAGCGCGGCCTCGTCCACCGCCTGGCCGATCGCGCCCGTGCCGTCGGGCGGCGTGTCGCAGGCGAAGTTCGCGGCATGGGGCACGCCACAGGCACAGGTGGGGTCGAACAGCTTGGCCATGCGGCGCTCCCTTGGGTTGCCGCTTGTCCATGCATCCGCCGTGCCAGGAAAAGAGACGGCCCGGAGCCGGAGCCCCGGGCCGGATTCAGCCCATCAAATAGGCAGGACTTCGGGGAAACCGCCCCGCGTCAGACCACCGGGCTGCGGCCGCCGTCGACGTTGATCGCCGTGCCCGTCACGTAGCCGCACTGCTCGCTCACCAGCAGGAGCGCCATGGCCGCGAATTCCTCGGCCTTGCCGATGCGCCCGAGCGGCACCGGCGCGCCCTGCTCCTTCTTCCACTCCTCCCAGGTGATGTTCCGCTTGTCGGCCGCATGGCGGCGCACCCACTGGTCGCTCTCGATGATGCCGACGAGCATGGCGTTCACCAGGATGTTGTCCGGCGCGAATTCGTTCGCCAGGGCCTTGGTCAACGCCATGCCGGCCGCGCGGCTCACGCTGGTCGGGGCCGACTGGGCGGCCGGAGCCTTGGCGCCGATGTTCAGCACGTTGATGATGCGGCCCCACTGGCGCGCCTTCATCCCCGGCAGCACGCCCTTGCAGAGCCGGATCGCCGCCATGAGCTTGAGGTCGAGATCGTCCTTCCAGAGCTCCTCCGCGACATCCAGGAAGGGTCCGCGCTGCGAGGTGCCGGCGTTGTTCACGAGGATGTCGATCGGCCCGAGCGCCTTCACGGCATCGGCCACGGCCCCGGCGCAGCCCTCGATGCTGCGGATGTCGGCCGGCACAGCGGCGACCTTGGCCTTGGGCGCCGCGGCCTGGATCTCGGCCTTCGCGGCCTCCAGCGCCTCGGCGCCGCGGGCGACCAGCGCCACGTTGCCGCCGGCCATGGCGAAGGCCTTGGCCATGGCGAGGCCGAGCCCCTTGGAGCCGCCGGTGATAAGCGCGTTGCGGCCGTCGATGGTGAGATTCATGTCGGATGTCCTTCCCGATTTGCGGGGAGACTGTGACGCAATCGGCGCGGCGTAAAGCTGGGCCCGGCGCGATCGTGAATTCGTCGCGCCCGGAACAGACCATCGCTCAATTCAAATAACGACAATCAATATTGTTGACATATTGACAATCAATGGCCCATTCATTGCTACCCTGTACAATGAAGACAGGATAAAACAAAAACAGGGAGATCCCTTCCATGGCCAAGAAACCAAAGGCGACCAAGACAGCGACGCGCCGCATCTACAATCTCGTCCCCTCGAAGGACCAGGAGCGCGATTGGAACATCGATACGGCCCTGGCATCGGGCGCGCTGCGCGCCGCTCCGCTGCCGCCCGCGGTGGACCTGCGGGCCTCGTGGTGGAAGATCGGCAACCAGGGGACAACGGGCTCCTGCGTCGGCTGGGCGACGGCCGACGGCGTCATGCGCCCGCTGCTCGTGAAGGCGGGGAAGTTGCGCCAGAACGAGCTCCTTTCCCCACGCTTCGTCTGGATGGCCTCCAAGGAGACCGACGAATTCACGCAGCGTCCCGAAAGCTTCATCGAGGAATCGGGAACCTCGCTGAAGGCGGCGGCCGACATCTGCCGCAAGTACGGAACGGCACTGGAAGCGGATCTCCCCTTCGTCGTGACATCATCGATGTACCTGGGCGACATCGAGGCCTTCTACGCGAAGTGCTCCACTCGCCGCGCCGCGAACTACTTCAACGCGAAGAAGAACATGATGGAATGGAAGAAGGCTCTCGCCGGGGGATCCCCGGTCCTGGCGGGGCTGACGGTGGATCAAAGCTTCAGCCAGGGGACCGGCGACGGAAAGCTCGACCAGTTCGATCCCGGCCAGACGTTGGGCGGGCACGCCGTCGCGATCGTCGGATATCGCGCCGATGGGCGCTTCATCCTTCGGAACAGCTGGGACACCAGCTGGGGCGACAAGGGTTTCGGCTACCCTTCCGCGGAGTACATCCAGGCCTGCTTCTTCAACGAGTCCTATGTGCTGACCGTCTGACGGCCCAGCCCCGCCTCAGGGCGCCTCGGCATGGGTGGAGGGGTGGAAAAGCTCCTCGGGCGTGACGTCGCGCGCGGCGAGACCGTCGGCGCGCGCGAAGCGGATCATGGCGGCGATCTCCTCGCGGTTCTTCGCGAAGCCGTAGGGCCAGACGTCGCCGCCCATCGCGCGCTCCTGCTCCTCCATCGCCGCCGCGATCCAGGGCAGCGAGACGCGCAGCACGTTCACCAGCCGCAGCTCCTCCAGCGAGATCCGGCGCGCCTCGGCGAAGGCGCGGAAGAGGATGAGCGGCAGCCAGGGATGCGCCTCGGCCACGTCGCGGCGGACGGCGAGGCAATGCATCAGCGGGAAGAAGCCGGTCTGCGCGTGCCAGGCCTTCTCGGCCGCGGGATAGTCGGGAAAGAGGCGTGCGATGTGCGGGTGCGGCGCCGGCGGACGCGGACCGATCATCGCATCCACGCGCCCCTCGCGCAGCGCGTTCTCCGGCGTCTCGCCGAGGGGTGCCACGTCGAAGCCCTCGGGCAGGGTGATGGCGATGCGCTCGGCGCCGATGCGCCACTTGATCGCCCTGGTGTCCACGCCGTGCGTCTCGCGCAGGATGCCGCGCACCCAGAGCGCCGCCGTCTGCTGGTATTCCGGCAGCGCGATGGTGCGGCCGGCCAGGTCCTCGGGGCGGGTGATGCCACGGTCCGTGCGGATATAGATCGCGCTGTGCCGGAAGGCGCGGGACAGAAAGATCGGCACGCCGATATAGGGGCTGTCGCCGCGCGCCGTGGTGACGATGTGGCTGCCCAGCGAAAGCTCCGAGACCTCGAAGGCCCTGTCCCTCAGCGCACGGCGGAAGATGTCCTCCGGCTCGCCCGGGAGCGCGATGAACTCCACGCCCGGCACCGGCACGCGGCCGTCCAGGATGGGGCGCGTGCGGTCGGAGAGGGTGCAGGCCAGGGTGAGGCGCAGCTTCGTCATTCAGGGAGCTTCCGCGAGGTTGTCCGGCGTGAAGGGCAGCCGGTCGGGCCGGATGCCGAGCGCCTGGTGGATGGCCGAGGCGATGGCCGCGACAGTCGGCCCGACGCTGGTCTCGCCAACGCCGAGCGGCGGCTGCTCCGGCCGCGGAACCAGCTTCACCTGCACACGCGGCACGTCCTTGAAGCGCAGCACCGGGTAGCGCTCCCAGGAATCCGAGGTGATGCGCTGCGTGTCGAAGCTGGACGCCTCGTGCAGCGCGATCGAGACCGCATGGATGGCACCGCCCTCGATCTGGTTCGTGGCGCCGTCGGGGTTGATCACCTCGCCCATGTCGCAGGCGATGAAGAGCCGCAGGCAGCGCACGCGCTCCTCCGCGCGGACATGCGCGGCGACCGCGCACCAGGCGCCGGCGTTCTTGTAGCGTGCCACGGCGATGCCGAGCCCCTCGCCCGCCGGCAGCGGCGCGCGGCCGGCCCAGCCCGACATCTCCGCGACCTCGCGCAGCAGATGCGCGGCGCGAGGGTCGTCGCAATGGCGCAGGCGGAAGGCGACGGGGTCCTCGCCGGCCAGCTCCGCCAGCTCCTCCATCACGCTCTCGATCGCCCAGACATTGATGGTCGCACCGAGGCCACGCAGCGCGGAGGTGCGGATGGGCATGACGGAGAGCTCGGTCATACCAGCGGCCAGATAGGGAATCCGGTAGAGCGGGACCAGGTTGCGCTGCGCCCCGCCGCCGCCGGCGAGCGCCGGGTTGATCGAAGGCGGGATGGGTTGGCCGCCCTCCATCAGCGCCGCGCCGAGCAGCCGCGGCATGGTGCCGCGGCCGGGCCGTCCGGAATGGCCATTCGAGCGCACGTGCACGCGCCAATCCGCCAGGTTGTTCTGCGCGTCCAGCCCAGCCTCGACCTCCACCCACATGGCCGGCGCGTGCGGGGCCTGGGCCAGTTCCTCGGCGCGCGTCCAGAGGGCGCGGATCGGCACATTCGGTCGCTGCCGCGCGCAGAGGGCCGCATCCATCGCCACGTCGTCGGCGCCGTTGTGGCCGTAGCAGCCCGAGCCCTCGACATGCTGGACGACGATGCGCTCCGGCGGGAGCTTCAGCGCGATGGCGAGGTCGGCGCGGAGGTTGTAGGGGCCCTGGCTGTGGCTCCAGATCCGCATCGTCGTGCCGTCCCACAGCGCGATGGCGCAGCAGGTGCCGACCGAGGCGTGCACGAAATAGGGCCGGAAGAATTTCCGTGAGAGGCGGCGGGCGACGGGGCCAGCCTCGCCACGCTCCAGTACCACGCTGTCCTGGCCTGGTGCCGTGGCGAGCCAGCCGCGCAGATCGGCCGGCAGCGGCACGCCCTCGCTCCACCGCGCAGCCTGCGCCGCATGTCCAGCGAGCCGCTCGGCCTCCGCTTCCGTCTCCGCGAGCACGGCCAGAAAGTCGCCGTCGCGCAGCGCGAGAGGCGGGGTCTCCATCAGCTTCGCGCCCGTCGCCGGCGGGCGGATCATGCGGGCATGCATCATGCCCGGCAGGCGCATGTCGTGGATGAAGCGCGCTTCGCCGAAGATCTTCTGGGGCAGATCCAGTCGCGGCACGGAGCGGCCGACCATGCGCCGCCCGGCCGGCGGCTTGGCGCGCGCATCCGGCGAGGATTCCACATCCAGCAACTCGCGATCCGCCAGCGCGGCGTAGGAGCCTACCTCGCCTTGCGGACCAAGGAACCGCCCTTCCTCCACGCGCAGCGCTTCGACCGGGACGCCGCTCGCCTGCGCCGCCACCGAGAGGAACAGCGCGCGCGCATCGGCGCAGGCATGGCGCAGCGCCATGCCACCCTCCTGGATGGAGAGGCTGCCCGAGGTCACCGCCTCGTTCGGACTTTCGCCGGTGATCGTCGGCGCGACTTCGATGCGCTCCGACGCCACGTCCAGCTCGTCGGCGGCGATCTGGGCCAGCGCGGTGAGGATGCCTTGACCCAGCTCCACCTTGCCCGGATGGATGGTGACCCGGCCGTCGCGATGAAAGCTGAGCCAGGTGTCCAGCCGCCGGTTGACGTGCAGGCTGCCGGGCAGCTTCGGCCGCCCGTCCTCGCCGCCGCCGGAGAAGGCGAGATTCATGCGCGCATCTCCGCCGCGGCGCGCAGGATGGCGCGCAGGATCCGGTTGTGGCTGCCGCAGCGGCAGAGATGCCCGTCCAGCGCCGCGCGCAGCTGATCCTCGTCGGGCGAAGGATTCTCCCGCAGGACGGCGCTCGCGGTGACGATGATGCCGGGCAGGCAGAAGCCGCACTGACCCGCCTGCTCGTCCAGGAAGGCGCGCTGCAGCGCATGCGGCGCGGCACGCGTGCCGAGGCCTTCCAGCGTCACCACCTCACGCCCCGCCGCGGCCTCGACCGGGATTGCGCAGCTCGGCACCGACTTGCCGTCGATCAGCACATGGCAGGCGCCGCAAAGCTCCTCGCCGCAGCCGAATTTCGCCGCGTCGAGGCCGAAGGCGCCGCGCAGCGCCTGCAGCAGCGTGCCCCCCGGCGCATGCTCTACACGCGCGCCGTTCAAGGTGAAGGCGATCATCCCGCCGATATCCGCGCCATGCGGATCCACTCGGCCTGCCGGGCGATATCGGCGCGGAGAAAATCGGCGAAGGCCTCCACCCCCATGGGCAGGGGCTGCGCACCCATGCGGGCCTGGGCCTCGCGCGTCTCGGGCCGCTCCAGCACCTTGTTCACCTCGGCGTTCAGCCGCTCGACGATCGGCCGCGGCGTGTTCAGCGGCGCCATCAGCCCGAGCCAGATCGAGGCCTCGTAGCCCGGCAGCGTCTCGGCCACCGCCGGCAGCTCCGGCAGCAGCGGGTTGCGCTGCGGGCCGGTGGTGCCGAGGCCCCTCACCCGTCCCGCGGTGATCTGCTCGCGCATGGTCGGGATGGCGTCGAACATGATGGGCACCTGGCCCGCGATGACCGCCGTCCGCGCCTCGTTCGAGCCGCGGAAGGGCACGTGCTGGATCTCGACTCCCGCCATCGCCCGAAACACCTCGCCCGCGATGTGGTAGGGCGTGCCCGGCCCGCTGCTCGCATAGTCGTAGCGGCCGGGATGGGCCTTCAGCAGCGCGATGAGCTCGCCCACGCTGCGCGCCTCGATCGAGGGATGCACCACCAGCGCGTGATAGGCGATGTTGATGGCAGCCACCGGCAGCAGGTCGCGCATCAGCACATAGGGCCGGTTGGGCAGCAACGTCTCGTTGGCCGTGTGCGTGTTGCTCATGAGCAGCAGCGTTTGGCCGTCGGGCGGCGATTTCGCGACCTGATCGGTGCCGATGGTGGCCCCGGCGCCCGGCCGGTTCTCGATGACGAAGGGCTGGCCGAAGGCGGCGCTCAGCGGCTCCGCGAGAAACCGTGCCGCGACATCGGCCGAGCCGCCGAGGCCGAAGGGCACGATGATGCGCACCGGCCTTTGCGGCCAGACGGATTGCGCCCAGGCGCGGCCCGCCGCCAGCAATGCCGGCGCGGCGAGCCACAGATTCCGTCTGCGCGGCATGCTGCTTTCCCTCGTTTCCCTGCCGAATCGTCGCGCAGGGCGGGAAGGACCGCAAGGGGCTTGTCAGCCGAGCACGAAATCCGGCCGGGGCAGCGCGAGATAGGCGTCGCGCAGCGCATTCGACCAGCCGTCGCGGATGGTCCGGTAGTACGAATCGTCCTCGGTGATCCGGCGCCGCGTGCAGATCTTCATCTGATCCAGCCGCACCACCGCGAGGTCCAGCGGCAGCGCCACCGACAGGTTCGAGCGGATGGTGCTGTCCATGCTGATCAGGGTGAGCGCCACGCCCTCGATCAGCGTCGTCTGCGGCGTCAGCACCCGGTCCAGGATCGGCTTTCCGTATTTGTGCTCGCCGATCTGCAGGAAGGGCGTGTCGTCCGTCGCCTCGATGAAGTTGCCGGCGGAATAGACCAGGAAGAGCCGCGGCGCCCCGCCCGCGATCTGCCCGCCCAGCAGCAGGCTGCAGTCGAAGCCGAGGCCCTGGGCCGCCAGCGCCGCGCTGTCCATGGACGCCACCTGCCGCACCGCCGCGCCCACGAGCTGGGCCGCGGTGAACATGTCCGGGACGTCCGTGAGCTTCTGCGAGATGCCGTTCAGCCAGACGCCCGCCTGCAGCAGGTTCCACACCGTCTGCGTGATGGCGAGGTTGCCCGCCGTCATCAGCACCAGCGCGCGCTCGCCGGGATTCTCGACGGTGAACATCTTCGAGAAGGTCGAGATGTTGTCGAGCCCCGCATTGGTGCGGGTGTCCGAGAGCATGACGACGCCCTCGTTCAGCAGCAGGCCGACGCAATAGGTCATGTTCCGGTTCCCTTCCCTGGCGCGCGACCGCGTGCTCAGGCCCGGATGTAGAACGCCTCGATCTCGCCGCCCAGGGCCGCGACCCCGTCGATGACGTCCGTCAGGTATACATGGAGTCCCGATTTCAGGATGTCCTCGATCCGCCCGTAGCGCAGCGCCGCCTGGGCCTCACCGGCCATGCGGTGGCACTCGCCCTTGCGGCCGCCCTGGCAGGCGGCAATCAGCTCCAGCACCTCGCAGACCCGGTCGTAGCAGGCGGCGAGGCTGCGCGGCATCTCGCGGTTGAGGATGAGGAACTCCGCCACCCGCGCCGGATCCATCCGTTCGCGATAGGTCCAGTGATAGGCGCGCAGCGCCGAGACCGACTGCAGGACGGCCTGGCACTGCCCGTGCTGCACGGTGGATTCCTGCGCGGTGGCGCTCAGCAGGTCGTGCTTCACGTCCAGCAGCCGCGCCGTGTTGTCCGCCCGCTCCAGCGCCGTGCCGAGCTGCACGAACATCCAGGCCTCGCCGCGCAGCATGGTGTCCATGGCGGCGCCGTTGAAGAGCAGCACCCGCTCGCGCACCCATTCGAGGAAGCCGGGCAGCTTCTCGCCCTGGTAGTCCGCCGGCGTGACGTGGCGCAGCCGCATCCAGCTGTCGCTGAGCGCGCTCCACATGTCGACGGTGAGCGCCGTGCGCACGCTGCGGCCGTTGTGCCGCGCGGCGGCGAAGCAGGGGATGATGCCGGAGAGATTCGCGGGGTCGCGCACCAGGAAGTCGACGACGTTCTCCTCCGTTGCCTCCCTGTGATGCTCGAAGAAGGCCGGCTCGCAGCCCGCGGCGACGAGCAGCGAGCGCCACTGGTCGTTCTCGGCGTTCAGCTCGTCGGTGAGGCTCGCCATGCGGGAGGCGACGGCCAGGCCGCGCGCCACATTGGCGGCACGCTCGGTGTAGCGGCCGAGCCAGAAGAGGCTGTCGGCGGTGCGGCTCAGCATGACGCACCTCCCATGGACTGACTTTGCGACTGCGATTGGGTTCCCTCGGCGGGCGGATCGCGTTCCAGGACCCAGGTGTCCTTGGTCCCTCCCCCCTGCGAGGAATTCACCACCAGCGAGCCCTCGCGCAGCGCGACGCGGGTCAGGCCGCCGGGGACGATGCGCACCTCGTCCTTGGTGCTGAGCACGAAGGGGCGGAGGTCCACATGCCGCGGCGCGATGCCGCCCTCGACCAGCGTCGGCACCGTGGAGAGCGCCAAGGTAGGCTGGGCGATGTAGTCCTGTGGCCGGGCACGGATGCGCGCGGAGAACTCGGCGCGCTCGGCCTCGCTGGCGTGCGGGCCGATCATCATGCCGTAGCCGCCCGAGCCCTGCGCCAGCTTCACCACGAGCTCATGCAGATGCTCGAGCACATAGGCGCGGTGCTCCTCCTGCTCGCAGAGGTAGGTCGGCACGTTCTCCAGCTTCGGCTCCTCGCCGAGGTAGAAGCGGATCATCTCGGGCACGTAGGGGTAGATCGCCTTGTCGTCCGCGATGCCGCAGCCGGGCGCGTTGCACAGCGCGATGTTGCCGGCCTTGTAGGCCGCCATCAGCCCCGGGACGCCGAGCATGCTGTCGGGACGGAAGACCTTGGGGTCGAGATAATCGTCGTCGATGCGGCGGTAGATCACGTCCACGCGCTTCGGCCCGGCGGTGGTGCGCATGTAGACCACGTCGTCCTCGACGCAGAGGTCGGGGCCTTCCAGCACCTCCACGCCCATCTCGTCGGCGAGGAAGCAATGCTCGTAATAGGCGCTGTTGAAGGAGCCGGGCGTCAGGATCGCGACCGTCGGATTCGGCCCGGCCCTTTCAGGGGCCGCGGCCTTCAGCGTCGCCAGCAGCTCCTCGGGGTAGCGGTTCACCGGCGCGATGCGGTGCCGCGCCAGCAACTTGGGAAAGAGCCGCAGCATCGCCTCGCGATTCTCCAGCATGTAGGAGACGCCGGAGGGCGTGCGCGCATTGTCCTCGAGCACGTAGAACTGGTCGGGCGCGGTGCGCACCACGTCGATGCCGGAGATGTGCGTGTAGATGCCGCCGGGCGGGAGGAAATCGCGCATCTCCGGGCGGAACTGCTCGTTGCCGTTGACCAGCCGCTCCGGGATCTTCCCGGCCCGCAGGATCGCCTGCTTGCCGTAGACATCGGCCAGGAAGGCGTTCAGCGCGCGCACGCGCTGGGTCAGGCCCGCGCTCAGCCCGTCCCATTCGGACTTGCCGAGGATTCTCGGAATGATGTCGAAGGGGATCAGCCTTTCAGGGTCACCACCCTCGCCGTAGACGGCGAAGGTGATGCCGACGCGGCGGAACAGCACCTCCGCCTCCGCCCGCTTGGCCGCGAGATCGGCCTGCGGCGTGTGCTTCAGCCACTCGGCGATGGCCGCATAGGCAGGGCGCAGCCGGTCGCCCTCCCCCATTTCGTCGAACGCGATTCCCGTCATGCAGAACCCGGCTCCCTCATGCCGGGAGATTGAGCCCGGCCACGCGGTCGGCGCAAGCCAGACCGGCCCGGAAAGCACGGCTGCGGGCCGGAGCTGCCTATGGCACAGGCAAGTCCGGGGCGACTTGGGTGAAGGCGGAGGCTCGCCTATGATCCTGCGAAGCCTTAGGAATCCCAGGAATGAACGACCCGTCCCACGCCACCACCGGCGCCGACGCCGTGGCCCGGAGCTTCGCCGAGGCGGAGATGCCCGCGATCTTCGGCGTGCCCGGCGGCGGCTCCAGCCTCGACCTCATCGCGTCGGCCAAGGCGGCGGGGATTCCCTTCGTGCTCTCCCGCACGGAGAACGGCGCGGGCATCATGGCCGCGGCGCTGGCGGAGCTGACGCATAAGCCCGTCGGACTTCTGACCACGCGCGGGCCCGGCGTCTCCAACGCCGCGAACGGCATGGCGAACGCCGATCTGGAGCGCGCGCCGGTGATCCTGGTGGCCGACGGCTTCGGCGTGCAGGAATCGGCGATCGCGACGCACCAGCTCTTCGACCAGGCGGCGATGATGGCGCCCGTCACGCGCACGCAGCGCCGCGCCGCGGGCCATCCGGGCGCCGCCGCCGAAGCCGTCGCCGCGGCCATGACCGCGCCGCGCGGCCCGGCCTATCTGGAGCTCGCCGGCGACGCGGCGCGCGCGCCCACGCCGCCGGCGCCCGCCCTGCGCCTGCCCGTGCTGCCGGCGCCCTCGGAATCCGATCTCGCCGCCGCGCGCCGCCTGATCGCCGCGGCGAAGCGTCCCGCCGTGATCATCGGCCTGGAGGCGACCGAGCCTGCGCGCTGCGCCGCCACGCGGCGGCTGGTGGAATCGCTGGGATGCCCGGGCCTCGTCACCTACAAGGCCAAGGGCGTGCTGCCCGACTCGCATCCGCTCTTCGGCGGCATCTTCACCGGCGGCGAGGCCGAGGCGCCGCTGCTGCGCGAGGCGGACCTCATCATCCTCGCCGGCGCCGACCCGGTGGAGTTCATCCCCCAGCCCTGGCGCTTCGACGCTGACATCCTCGACCTCGCCACGGCCGCGCGCGCGCTCGAATACCGCAAGCCCGCGGTGCAGATCCTCGGCGCCTGGGAGATCGCCGCCGCGGCGCTCGCCGAGGATGCGCCGCGCCGCGCCTGGCCGGATGGCCGCCTCGTCGCGCTGCGCGAGGCGTGGCTCGCCTGTCTGGAGAACACCGCCAGCGGCAATCGCGGCATGTCCCCCTCCGAGCTCGTGCGCGTCACCCAGGCGACCTGCCGCAGGCTCGGCGCCGATCCGCGCGTCGCCGTCGATGCGGGCGCGCATATGTTCCCCTGCACCACCTTCTGGCAGGCGGAACGGCCCTGCGACCTGCTGATCTCCAACGGCCTCGCCAGCATGGGCTATGCGCTGCCGGCTGCGATCGCCGCGGCCTGGCACGATCAGGCCCGCGGCGCGATCGCGCTGACCGGCGACGGCGGGCTGCTGATGGCGGTCGGCGAGCTCGCGACGGCGGCCACCATGGCGCTGAACCTCACCGTCGTCGTGTTCAACGATGCGACGCTCTCGCTCATCGACATCAAGAAGGGCAACCGCGACCTGCCCGAAGGCGCGCTCGACTGGCCGGAGGTGGATTTCGCGCAGGTGATGCGGGGGATGGGCGGCACGGCCTGGCGCGTGAACGACGCGGAAGGGCTGACGGCCGCGCTGACGGAGGCGCTGGCGACGAAGGGCCCGAGGCTCATCGACGTGCGCACCGACCCGAGCTCCTATCCCGCGCAGATCAAGGCGCTGCGCGGGTAGCTTGGCAGATCGCTGCAGTGCGGTAGCTTCCGGCCCAACGAAATTCTGCGAGGAAGCGATGTTACGAAGAGCCTTGATCGGCGCGACCCCGGCGGCGCTCGCCGCGCCCGCCCTGGCGCAATCCAGCACGACGATCCGGCTGGTGGTCGCGAACTCGCCGGGCAGCGGGACCGACCAGGTCGGGCGGCTGGTGGCGCAGCAGATGCAGGCGCGCCTCGGCGTCAACGCGGTGGTGGTCGAGAACCGCAGCGGCGCCTCGGGCGTGATCGGCGCCGACCTCGTCGCCAAGGCGCGGCCGGACGGCAACACGCTGCTGCTGACGGCGGCGATCTTCGCCATCACGGCGACCAAGCCCGGGCTGCCCTACGACATCCGCCGCGATTTCGCGCCCGTCTCGCTCGTCGCCATGCTGCCGACGCTGCTGGTGGTGCGGCCCGATTTTCCCGCGCGCACCTTCCAGGAATTCGTCGCCTACGCCCGCGCCAATCCCGGCCGCGTCACCTACGGCTCGCTCGGCGCGGCCAGCACGCAGACGCTGGCGGGCGGGCTGATGAAGCTGCGCCTCGGCATCGACCTCTCCAACGTGCCCTATCGCGAGGCCGGGCCGCTGATGACCGAGCTGATGTCGGGCCAGGTGGACGCCTCCTTCAACAACATCGTCACCACGCTGGGCGCGGTGCAGTCCGGCCGGCTGCGGCCGCTCGCCGTGGCGCTGGACGAGCGCTGGCCCGCGCTGCCGGACGTTCCCACCTTCAGGGAGCTCGGCATGCCGGAGCTGCAGGCCTCGAGCTGGATCGGCATGCTCGCGCCGGCCGGGACGCCCGCGCCGCTGGTCGCGCGCTACGCCTCGGCCGTGCATGAATCGCTGGCGGTGCCGGAGGTGCGCAGCCGCATCATCGAGAGCGGCGGTCTGCCGGTGGGCAGCAGCCCGGAGGAGATGGGCCGCTTTCTCGGCTCGGAGATCGACACCTGGGGCGAGGTGGTGCGGCTGACGGGCGTGCGGCTGGACTGATCAGACCGCGATCTCGATCTCGAAACACAGGTCGTTCTCGCGCACGGCCTGCACGCCCGCGGCGGCCAGGGCGGCGGTCTTCCCGGCCAGCGCGGGTGCCGTGGCGCCGAGGTCGCTGCGCAGCAGGCAGTCGCCCGTGCGTTCCTGCAGCCGCCGCAGCAGGTTGAGCCAGGGCAGCGTCCCCCAGCCGACCTTGCCGGCCATCTCGGAGCTGGTCGGCACGAGGGCGAGGGCGAGCCGGTTCATGATCTCGAGCCCGCCCTCCATCAGCGTGGCATTGTGGCTGGCATGGTGCCCGACCTTGTAGATCACGGTCCGGCGCAGCAGGTCCGGCCCCGTCACCTGGCGGCCGGCGTAGTCCTTCCACTCCACGTCCTTCCAGGAGGACCAGTTGCCGATCTGCGCGTCGGCGGCGAAGAGGATGACGCGGTTGTCCTTCCCGTCCCTCGGGCCGATCTCCAGCGCCAGGACCAGGGAGGTGTTGTTCGTCATCCGGTCGATCGTGAGCGCGAGCGGGCCGGCGACGTCCAGCCAGTCCTCGGCGATCTGGCGCCAGTCGTGGCGGACCTCTTCCTGGGGATATTTCTCGCAGGCGGCCCCATCGCCCCAGTAGCGCTCGCGGAAGAAGCGCAGGTCGCGGGTGTCGCCGAGCTCGATGCTCGCGCTTTCCTTGAAGGGCAGGTCGTCCTCATGGCCGACGGCCGCGCTGAGATTGGCCGCGCCCATGGCGGCCGCGGCCAGGGGATAGGCCTCGCCGCTGCCGCGGGAGGGGTCGAGCTTCTCGAGCTGGTCACGGTTGCGCGGCGGGCCGAGAACGAAGATGCGCCAGGAATCGCTGACGGCATCGAAGGGCTCCTCGCCGGGCGTGTGGTAGTGGATGTCGTCCTCGGAGGCCACCAGCGCGCGCATCGCGTCGGCGGCCTGCTTCGCCTTGGGCCCGGTGCCCGGCCGGTCGCCGAAGAAGCCGAGGATGCCCTCCCAGCCCGGCGCCTTCCCGCTTCCCGTCTCGGCGAGGGCCTTACGGCCCATCGCGCCCCAGAGCGCGTTGACCGCCTCGTCGCGGTGCTTGGCGAGGGCGCGCGCGAAGGCGTCCGTCTGATCCTCCGTCCAGGCGCACCAGATCGCGTCGGCCTTGAGATCCTGGAAGAGGTCGCGGGCATGGAAGAAGCCGGAGAGATGGTCCCAGTGCAGATGCGTGCCGACGACGAGATCGATGTGGTCCTCCGTCTCCGCGCGGATGTCCTGGACGGCGCGGCGGATCCGGTCCTTCCCGCCGGTCTCCGCGGCGTGGATGCCGCAGTCGATGAGCATGCGGAAGGGCTTGCCGCCGGGGCGCGGCAGGCTGAGCAGGAAGCAGTCCCCCACACCCAGCCGGTACATGCGGATGCCGATCTTCTCCGGCACGGGGGCGGCCTTGGTGGCGACCGCGGCGGTCTTGCGCGCGCGCCTGCGGGGCGGCGCGGGGGAGCGGGCGGCGGCGGAAGCCGGCTTGCGGGCCATGACGCGTCTCCTCAGAGATGGGAATGGAGCAGGGCGAAGGGCTCGCCCTGCCCGGCGGCGCCGAAGTAGTTGGCGTGGGTGGCGCCGCCGTCGGACATGGCGAGGCGGTAGGTCTGCTGCGCGGCGACGCGCCTGGAGTGCCCGATGCGCTTCGAGACGACGTAGCAGGGCTCCCGCCGCGTCCGGTCCCAGATGATGGTGCAGCCGCCGCGATAGGCTTCGGTGCTGTCCTTCGGCTTCCAGCGCTGGGTGATCTCGATGACCACGGAGGAGACCACGTGCCCGTCCGGCCCCACGCGCCGGCCCGGGCGCACGGAATGCACCTCGATCCGCGAGGCGAGGCCGGGCAGGTCGTCGATCTCGGCGACCTCCCACTTCTGCCGGCCCGAGACGGGGTACAGGCCGAGGGCCCCGAGCAGCTCGTCACGGTTCGGCGCTTCCATCAGCACCCTCTGGAGATGCGCGGCATCGTCCCGGCAGCTCTGCCAGGCGTCGTACCGGTCGGCCTCCAGCCGCCAGCCGTTCGCCATGCCGTTCAGGGCCTCGGAGAGGTGCTCCATCCTCAACGCGGGCACCTTCCAGACCAGCGCGTCGGGCGACCAGGTGTCCACCCCCTCGGGCAGGATTCCGCGGCGGCGGAAGCCCTCGATGAGGGAGATGCGGTAGCCGTGCGGGTCGTCGAAGACGATGTCGCGGTCCGCCGTGATCATCGCGCGCAGGTACTCGCCGAAGGTCAGGTCCATCGGCGGGCAGTAGTCGAGCGCCCGGATGCAGATGTTGAGGAAGTTCGCCGCCACGCGGGCGGCCGTCTCCGCCAGCCGCGCCGCCAGGATGTCGGGGATCTCGCCGGGGGGCAGGATGCCCGTGCCCCCACTGGCCAGCCGGAAGAGGTCGGCCGTCCGCTCCTGGTAGACCTGCAGCCAGGCGTCGAAGACGGCCGCCACCAGGACCTCGCCCAGCGCATGCGGGCCGCGCTCGCGGGCCTTGAGGTAGTCGCCCTCGCCCGGCCGCCGCCCCAGCGCGTTGCGGAGCGCGCCATGGCCGCCGATCGCCTGGCCGAACTGCCGCGCCAGTGCGCCCATCATCTCGGCATTGCCGAGCTTGCCGCGCGTCCGCTTGATCTCGGCCTGCACGGCCGCCGGCATGGTGAAGTGCTGGAACAGCGCGACGATGTCCGCGAAGGCCTCGTGGAAGGCCAGGACGTCGGGGTTGGTCGGCTCCTTCCAGCGCGGATGCAGGCCATCCAGCAGCGCGTGCGTCGTCTCGTGGGCGACGATGTCGTGCGACAGGCAGCTGAACACCATGCCCCCCGGCAGCACCTCCCCCGAGCCGCTCGAGACGGCCCGGAAATAGCCGAAGAGCAAGGCGCCCTTGTTGGGGCTGTAATAGGCATTGGCGTCGCGCAACGCGTGCGGATAGATGCGCAGCCGCCGGACGAAGCGCCGCTCGAATTCCCTCTTCTTCTCGTCGTTCTCCCTGACGGTCACGCGATCGGCCCAGAAGGGCGCGCGGCCGAGCGCCACCCGGAAGTGCCGGATGGTCTTCATCGCGACCGCGTAGCACATCTGCTGGTGGAACTGCGGCGAGCCCTCGCTCGGCGCCAGCCCGTCCTGCGCCAGGACCTCCGGCCGGTTGAGGTCGACCGGCGGATAGGCCCGGCCGCTGGCGGGGTCGATGTCGACCACGTCGAGATACTCGCCGACCGGGCCCGGCTTGAGCTCGCCTTCCCAGTCGAGCTCGATGGTGGCGGTGGCGATCCGCCGCGTCTCGAGCCGGCTTGCCAGGGTGGGGTCGAAGGCGAAGACCCGCAGCCGACGCGCGGTGGGCGGGGCCACCTCCGGCATCTCGTCGGCGGGCCGCTGGCCGGGCTGCGCCACGGCGGCCTTGGCGGGCGGATCGCCAGCCGCCGCGCCGGGCTTCGTCGCATCCCCGGGCGGGAGCCCTCCCCCGCCCCCGCCGGGCGCGACCTGCGTCACGCCCAGCCCGCGATGGATGAACCTCTTCAGCACGTCGGAGCAGTCCGGCTCCTCGGCGAGGGCGCGCAGCACGGCGCGGCGCGCGGCATTGGGCAGGGCGGGGTCTTCGAGCTCCAGCCCGGCCAGCGCCGCCCGCACGGCCTCCGAGCGCTGCGAGAGCTGCAGCGCCTCCAGTTCCAGCATGCGGCCCGAGCGGGCGGAGGCCACGCCCAGGCCGGTCAGCAGCCGCAGCAGGGCGAAATCGGCATCGTCCTCCGGCGTCTTCCGAAGGGAGGACAGCGTGGGGAAATGGTTGAGCGCCTCGCGGGCGCGCAGCAGCCCGCGGCCGAAATAGGTGTCCGGCGGCCCGTCTCCGGGCAGGCCTGCGGCCAGAAAGAGCGCCGCCCGGACCGCCTCCACGCGCTGCCAGCCCGGCAGGCCCGCGAGCTGGTTCCGATGCTTCTCCACCCAGATGGCGGCGGCGGCGGCGATCTGGGGCGTGGCGGCGGAGGTGCCGCCGCCGTTCTGGTCGACGATGCCGGGGCAGCCGAAGCGCGCCCAGGGCGTGTTGGGCGTCCATGCCGCAAGCGCCGTCCGCATCTTGCTCGGCGGCCCGTAGCAGCCCGCCATCAGCAGCGGGTTCCCGAAATCCGCGTAGGGCTTGCCGTCCGCCATGACGCCGCAGGCGGCGAGCACCCGGTCGAAGCGCGCGGGGAAGACGACGCTGCGCACGGGCGCGCCGCCGAAGTTGTTGCCCGCCGCCGTCACCATGACCACGCCCGCCTCGTAGAGCGCGTTGACCGCGTCCGCCCAGGCGGCGGAGGCGAGGCCGCCCATGCTCATGCTCAGCACGTCGCAGCGGGTGTCCTCGCGGCCCGCCAGGCGGTGGACATAGTCGAAGGCCGCGGCGATGGAGCTGTTGCTGAACAGCGTCACCCAGTTGGCGACGCGCAGCGGCACCACCTCGAAGCCCCGGGCGCCCCCATAGCCCTCGCCGGCGAGGAGGCCGAGCGTCCCGGTTCCGTGGCCGAAGAAGGAGACGAGCCCGCCATTGTCCTGGTCCACGGCGCCGTCCTGAGGCTGCCCGTCGGGGCCCGGATCGGCGAAGTTCCGGGCGAGCTCGGTCCTGAGGCGGTTGGGCCTGGTGCCATGGCCGGGGTCATAGCCGGTGTCGAGATGGGCGATGCGGGTGACGGGCTTCTTGCTGCCCAGCGCGGCGCGGGCGGAGGCCAGGCCGGAGAAGCCGTCCAGCGCGAACCAGTTGTCCTTCGGGCCCCGAGGGTAGTCGGTCCTCTGCTCCTCGCGCGCGGCGCAGCCCTCCGGCCGCGCGGCGGCCGCCGTGCCCTGCCCGATCCAGGCCTGCTCGAGATCGGGCTCGGCGAAGGCCACGCCGTCCCCAGGGCCGATGCCGAGGCCCTCCCGCAGCAAATCGTGGCTTGCGTCCCAGGGCTTCCTGCCCCCGTCGATCTCCTCGGACAGGAGCCAGCTCTGCGCTCCGCCTGCCAGGCCGAGGCCTCGGGGCCGCGACGCGTCGATGCTCGGCATCAGCGGCCGGAGACGGATCTCGGAGCGGGCGCCCAGGCCGAGGCGCAATCCACGCGCCTCCGGATGGGCCTTGACGAGGAGACGCATGGCCGGATCCTCCAATCCTTGGGGAGGATCGTACGGGCCGCTGTGCCCGACGCTTCCTTTCCTCGACCAGGATACGTCCCTACCGTCAAATCACCGTTATTTGACCCTGCGCCGAATTCTCATGTCTCTGCTCTATTCGCGTGGCAGAGGTCAGACTGACGGCGTCAGAGGAAAGTAAATATCGGGAAACGCAAATTTCGGACCGGAGGCAGAGATGGCCTCTCAGCGCCGGCGCGAGAGGAAGTGGCCCATCATCTCGTTGGGCTCCTTCGTCTCGAAGGACTTCGCGAAGGCGGTGATCCCGGCGGCGATGGCCTGGCTCATGGGCAGGTCCTCCCATTCCCGGATCAGCGCCTTCTGGTTGGCGATGGCGATGGGGCCGGCCTCGCGGATGAGGTCCACCCATTCGTCGACGGCGGCGTCCAGCGCCTCCATCGGCACGACGCGCTCGAGAAAGCCCCAGCGCTCGGCCTCCTCGGCGTCGATGGTCTCGGCGAGCAGCAGCAGGCGGCGCGTCCTGCCCCAACCGATCAGCCCCGGCAGCAACGCCGCCTCGACCACGGAGGGGATGCCGACGCGCACCTCCGGCATGCCGAATTTTCCCGCCGTCGCGGCGATGCGCAGGTCGCAGGCCGCCGCGATCTCCAGCCCCGCGCCGAGGCACCAGCCCTGGATGCGCGCGATGACCGGCACACGGCACGCGCGGATGGCGGCGCAGGCGCCGTGCACGCGGCGGATGAAGGCCTCGCCGCCGGCGGGCGTGGTGACGGCGCCCATCTCCTTGATGTCGGCGCCGCCGATGAAGGCGCGGTCGCCCTCGCCGGTCAGCACGACGGCGCGGATGTCGTCCTCGACATGGAAGGCCTGCGCGAGCGCCTCCAGCAGCGGCGAGCCCAGCGTGTTCAGCTTGGCGTGATTGGCGACGGTGACATGCCGGACGTCGCCCCGGCGTTCGATCTGGATTCTCATCGCGCGAAACCTGCCATCTGCGCGTAGCCGCGGGCAATGGCGGCCAGCTCGTCGATGGCGATCACGTCCTCCAGCTTGTCGAAGCCGTCCGGCGCGCGCTCGCTGACCACGTCCACCACGCGCTCAGGCCCGCCGCGGCGGTTGGTCAGCACCAGCTCGCGCGTGGCGGGCAGGCGCGCGGCCTCATAGGCCGCGAGCGCGTCCTCGACGGGCTTTTCGGCCAGAAGCGCCGCCAGCGCGCGCGCATCCAGGATGGCCTGCGATGCCCCGTTGGAGCCGACCGGATACATGGGGTGCGCGGCGTCGCCGAGCAGCGTCACGCGGCCCTGCGTCCAGAAGGGCAGCGGGTCGCGATCGCACATGGGATATTCCCAGAATTCCGGCGTCGCGCGCACGAGCGCCTCGACGTCGAGCCAGGGCACGCGGAAGCGCTGCACATGGGGCAGCACATCCTCCAGCGTGCCGGGGCGCGACCAGTCCTCGCGCCGCGGCGGCGGCTTTTCCGGATCGCCGATCTGCGCGCAGACGACCCAGTTGGTGAGGCGCGTGCCCGCCGTGGCACCCGCGCCGATCGGGTAGAGGACCAGCTTTTCCTTCATGTCGCCGGCGACGACCATGGTGTCGCCGCCCTCATAAGCCGGCCAGTCGGTGGCCCCGCGCCACATCTGGATGCCGTTCCAGCGGATCCCGCCATCATCAGGGTGCAGCTTTCCGCGCAGCACGGAATGGATGCCGTCCGCCCCGATCAGCGCCGAGCCTCGGATACTGGAACCATCGGAAAAATTCGCGGTCACGCTGCCGCCGCTTTGCGCGTAGCCCACCAGCCGCATGCCGGAGACGAGCTGCTTGCCCAGCCGCTCCTGCGCCGCCTGCCAGAGCACGCCGTGCAGCCGCCCGCGATGGATGGAGAATTGCGGCGTGTCGTGCCCCGCGTAGAGGCCGCGCATCTCGGTCCAGATCCGGCTGCCGAAGCGGTTGAGGTAGCGCAGCTCGCGCGTGCGGATGCCCACCTTGTCCAGCGCCGGCAGGAGGCCGAGCGCGGCCAGCTCGCGGATCGCGTGCGGCAGCGTGTTGATGCCGACGCCGAGCTGCTTCACCTCCTTCGCGGCCTCCAGGACCAGGCAGGGGATGCCGCGCTCGTGCAGCGAGAGGGCGAGCGTCAGCCCCCCGATGCCGCCGCCGGCGATGAGGACGGGGGGCGGAGGCGCCTTGTGGCGCCGGCGCGCGCCGCTCATTCGGCCGCGCGCTTCAGAGGCGCTGGCGCGTGACTCGCCGGTTTGGCCTTGCGGCGCAGCTCCATCAGATCCTCCCGCGCGCGCTTCGTGTTGCGGAACAGCGCGTCCTTGCCTGGGCCATACTGCACGGGCGTGTTCACGCCGCGCACGCCGTATTCTGCGGCGGCATGGAGCGTGAAGGAAGGGTCCGTCAGATGCGGGCGCGCCAGCGCCACCAGATCGCCGCGGCCGGCGGCGATGATGGTGTTCACCTGGTCGGCTGTGGTGATGGAGCCCACGCACATCACGGCGACGCCGGCCTCGTTGCGCAGCATGTCGGCCCAGGGGAGCTGGAACATGCGGCCATAGACGGGCTCGGCGTCGTGCACGGTCTGGCCGGTGGAGACGTCGATGAGATCGGCGCCCGCCGCGTGGAAGGCGCGGGCGATGGCGAGGGTGTCCTCGTCGCTGATGCCGCCATCGGCCCAGTCGGTGGCGGAGATGCGGACGGACATGGGGCGATCCCCGGGCCAGGCTTCGCGCATCGCGCGAAAGACTTCGAGCGGGAAGCGCAGGCGGTTCTCCGCGGGGCCGCCGTACTCGTCCTCGCGGTGATTGGTGAGCGGAGACAGAAAACTCGCCAGCAGATAGCCATGGGCGCAGTGCAGCTCCAGCATGTCGAAACCGGCCGCGATGCCGCGCCGGGCCGCCGCGACGAATTCGGCCTTCACGCGGTCCATATCGGCGCGGTCGATCGCGCGCGGAACCTGACTGTGCGGATAGTAGGGAATGGCGCTGGCCGAGATGATCGGCCAGGCGCCGGACTCCAGCGGCTGGTCCATGCCCTCCCACATGAGCTTCGTCGCGCCCTTGCGGCCGGCATGGCCGAGCTGGAGGCACATCTTCGCCCCATGTGCATGCGCGAGGGAGACGATCCGCGTCCAGGCCGCCTGCTGCGCGTCGTTCCACATCCCCGCGCAGCCCGGGGTGATGCGCGCATCGGGCGCCGGGCAGGTCATCTCGGTGAAGAGGAGGCCGGCGCCGCCCATCGCGCGGGCGCCGTAATGCACGAGATGGAAATCGCCGGGCACGCCCTCCTCCGCCGAGTACATGCACATGGGCGAGACAACGACGCGGTTGGGCAGCGCCATGCCGCGCAGCCGGAAGGGCTGGAACATCGGTGGCTTCTCCGGGTCTCCGCCCGGCGTCTCCGCCGCGACCACCTCCTGGACTTCCCGCACGAACTCCGGAGCGCGAAGCAGCAGGTTGTCCCAGGTGATGGCCTTGCTGCGCGTCATCACGCCGAAGGCGAAACGCGCGGGCGAAAAGTCCCAGAAGCGGTGCACATGCTCGAACCAGACCAGCGAGACGTCGGCCGCGTGCTGGGTCTTCTCCACCTCCTCGCGCCGGCCGGTCTCGAAGCGGTGCAGGCAGGTGGCGACGTCGCCGCCGGCCAGAAAGGCGCCGTGCAGCGCGATCGAATCTTCCATGGCGAGCTTGGTGCCGGAGCCGATGGAGAAATGCGCGCTGGCCTTGGCATCGCCGAGCAGGACGAGGTTGCCCTTCACCCAGCGATCGCAGCGGATCATCGGAAACTGCCGCCAGTGGCTTCGGTTCGTGATGAGGCGATGACCCTGCAGCGCCTCGGCGAAGACACCCTCCAGATAGTGCGCGCTCTGCGCCTCATCCATGCGGCCGAGGCCGGCGCGGGCAAAGGTCTCGGGATCCGTCTCCAGCACCCAGGTGCTGGCGCCCGCCTCGTACTGATAGGCATGCGCGATGAAGATGCCCTCGGGCCGCTCCTCGAAGAAGAAGTTGAAGGCGTCGAGCGGCCGCGTGCTGCCCATCCAGGCGAAGCGGTTCGGCCGGAGATCGACCTCCGGCCGGAAATGCTCCGCATGCGCGGTGCGGATGGGGCTGTTCACGCCATCCGCCGCGACGATCAGGTCGGCCTCCGGAAAATCCTCCGGCTTCGCGTCCCGGCCGAATTCCAGGACCACGCCGAGCTGCCGCGCGCGGCTCTGCAGCAGCGTGAGCAGCGTCCGCCGCGAGCAGCCGCAGAAGCCGTTGCCCCCGATGCGATGCGTGGCGCCGCGCGCATGGATCTCGATATCGTCCCAATAGGCGAAGCTCTCCGCAATCGCGCGATAGGAGGGCCCGTCGGCCTCGCGGAACGCGTCCAGCGTCGCATCGGAAAACACCACGCCGAAGCCGAAGGTATCGTCCGCCTGGTTGCGCTCCACCACCGTGACGTCGTCCGAAGGGCGGTCACGCTTCATCAGGATCGCGAAGTAGAGCCCGGCGGGGCCGCCGCCGATGACCGCGATGCGCATGGCCGTCTCCATCGTTCTGCCCCTCCAAATTACGCTTGAAGGAAGGTGGCCCGCAATGCTTTAAGCTTAAAATATGCACTCCCTCGTAGGACAGCGGGCCCTGGTGAGCGGCGGCGGGACCGGCATCGGCCTGGCCTGCGCGCGGGCACTCACGCAAGCCGGCGCGGAGGTGACGGTGCTGGGCCGACGCGAGGCGCCGCTGCGGGCTGCGGTCGAGTCCGGCGCGGCCAGCTCGATCCTGGTCGGCGACGCTTGCGCGCCGCCGCCGTTGTCGGGATTTTCGCTCCTCATCAACGCGGCCGGCTCGGCCGCCAGCATGCCCTTCCTCCGGACCACCGACGCGGATTTCCGCGCGGCGCTGGAGGCGAATCTGATGAGCGCCGTCGCCCTTTCGCGGGCTGTGCTGCCGGGTATGCTGCAGCTCGGCTTCGGGCGCATCGTGAACATCGCCTCCACGGCCTCGCTCAAGGGCTATGCCTATGTCGTCCCCTATGTGGCGGCGAAGCACGCGCTGCTCGGCTTCACCCGCGCGCTGGCGCTGGAGGTCGCGTCCAGGGGCGTGACCGTCAACGCCATCTGCCCGGGCTTCACCGAGACGCCGCTGCTGGCGGAGAGCATCGCGCGCATCGCGGCGAAGACCGGCCGCGACGAGGACGCCGCGCGCGCCGAACTTGCGAAAAGCAACCCGCAGGGCCGCCTGCTGCTGCCGGAGGAGATCGCGGGCCTCGCCGCCTATCTCTGCACCGATGCCGCACGCGGCATCCATGGCGCGGCGCTGCCGGTGAGTGGGGGTGAGATCTGATGGACGCCGAGACAGCCCTCGCCGATTCCGCGCCCGGCCACAAGGATTCGCTGCGGCTCTGGCTCCGCCTGCTCACCTGCGCGAACCTCATCGAGGCCGAGATCCGCAAGCGCCTGCGCGTGGAGTTCGGCACCACCCTGCCCCGCTTCGATCTCCTCGCCGCGCTGGACCGCAACGGCGAAGGAATGACGCTCGGCGACGTCTCGCGTCGCATGATGGTGAGCAACGGCAACGTCACCGGCCTCGCCACGCGGCTGGAGGCGGAGGGGCTCGTGGAGCGCCGCCTCGACGCCGGCGACCGCCGCGCCTTCCGGCTGCGGCTGACGGCGCGCGGCGCGCGCGAATTCGCCCGGCAATCCGCCGCGCATGAGGGCTGGATCGCGGAGCTGCTGGGCAGCCTCGCCGAGGCCGAGCGCGCGCAGCTGCATCGCCTGCTGGGACGGGCGAAAACCTCCATCCGCGACAGGCTCGACACGGAATGATCCCCCTCGCCGACTATGCCGCGCAGCATCTGCGCCTCGAGGCCGCGGGCGGCGTGGTGACGCTGACCCTCGACCGTCCCGAACGGAAGAACCCGCTGACCTTCGAGAGCTACGAGGAGATGTCCGCCATCTTCCGCGCAGCCGCGAAGGACGATGCTGTCAGGGCCTTCATCGTCACCGGCGCCGGCGGCAACTTCTGCTCCGGCGGCGACGTGCACGAGATCATCGGGCCGCTGCTGGAGCGCGACACCAAGGGCCTGATGCGCTTTACCGCCATGACCGGTGAGCTGGTGAAGGCCATGCGCGCCTGCCCGCAGCCCATCGTCGCTGCCGTGGATGGCATCGCGGCCGGCGCCGGCGCCATCATCGCCATGGCGAGCGACATCCGCCTCGCCACGCCGCGGGCGCGCGCCTCCTTCCTGTTCAACCGCGTCGGCCTCGCCGGCTGCGACATGGGCGCCTGCGCCATCCTGCCGCGCCTGATCGGCCAGGGGCGCGCCAGCGAACTGCTCTTCACCGGCCGCCCGCTCCGCGCGGAAGAGGGCGAGCGCTGGGGCTTCTTCAACCGCATCGTCGCCGAGGAGGCGCTGATGACGGAAGCCCACGCGCTGGCCGAGGAGATCGCCGCCGGCCCCGGCTTCGCGCATGGCATGACCAAGCGGATGCTCGCCATGGAATGGGCCATGGGCGTGGAGCAGGCCATCGAGGCCGAGGCCGTGGCCCAGGCGCTCTGCATGACCACCCAGGATTTCCGCCGCGCCTATCAAGCCTTCGCGGCGAAGCAGACGCCCATCTTCAAGGGCGACTGATGGCGGACCGGTCCTTCCTCGACTGGCCCTTCTTCGAGGCACGGCACCGCGCCTTCGCCGAGGAGGTCGAGACCTGGGCCGCCGCGAACGCCGAACGCCCGACCGACCATCGCGACGCCGACGGCAGCACGCGCGCCCTGGCCCGCGCGATGGGCGAGGCCGGGCTGCTCCGCATCGCCGTGCCGGAGGATGGCGTGCTGGACGTCCGCAGCCTCTGCCTCGCGCGGGAGATCCTGGCGCGGCATTCGGGCCTCGCGGATTTCGCCTTCGCGATGCAGGGGCTGGGGACCGGCGCGATCACCCTCTTCGGCAGCGAGGCGCTGAAGCGGCAGGTGCTGCCCGGCGTGCGCGCCGGCACCACCCTCGCCGCCTTCGCGCTGTCGGAACCGGAGGCTGGCAGTGACGTCGCAGCCTTGACCACGACGGCGACGCGCGATGGAAACGCCCACTGGCGCATCTCCGGCGAAAAGACCTGGATCAGCAATGGCGGCATCGCCGGCAGCTATCTCGTCTTCGCTCGCAGCGGGGAGGCGCCCGGCGCGCGCGGCCTGACTGCCTTCTGGATGCCGGGCGAGGCCGCGACCATCGCCGAGCGCATCGAGGTCTCCGCCCCGCATCCCCTCGCCCGCCTGCGCTTCGAGGATGTGCGCGTCCCTGACGCTCACCGCGTCGGCGCACCCGGCGACGGCTTCAAGGTCGCCATGGCAACCCTCGACGTCTTCCGCGCCACCGTCGGCGCGGCGGCGCTGGGCTTCGCGCGCCGTGGCCTCGATCTGCTGCTGCAGCGTGCGACATCGAGAAAGCTCTTCGGCGCCGCGCTCTTCGATCAGCAGATGACCCAGGCCGCCATCGCCGACGCCGCCGTCGACGTCGATGCCGCCGCGCTCCTCGTCTATCGCGCCGCCTGGCTGAAGGACCAGGGAACGCCCCGCGTCTCGCGCGAGGCCAGCATGGCCAAGCTGCACGCCACCGAGGCCGCCGGCCGCGTCGCCGATGCCTGCGCGCAGCTGCATGGCGGGCTCGGCGTCGTCAGCGGCTCCGCCCCCGAGCTGCTGACGCGCGAGGTCCGCGCCCTCCGCGTCTACGAGGGCGCCTCGGAGATCCAGCGCGTGATCATCGCGCGCGCCGAGCGGGAGAGGATGTGAGCATGGACAGCTTCGCGCGCGACAACCTCCCGCCATCGGGAGAATGGCCTGACTTTCTGCCCATCCCCTACCCCGCGCGCCTCAACTGCGCGACGGAATTGCTGGACGCCAACCTCGCCACCCGCGCTGACCACCTTGCCATCGTCACGCCCGCCGAGGCGCTGACCTACGCCCAGCTCGCCGAGCGCGTGAACCGCATCGCCAACGTGCTGGTGGGCGAGCTCGGCCTCATCCCTGGCAACCGGGTGCTGCTGCGCTCGGCGAACAATGCCTGGATGGTCGCCGCCTATTTCGCCGTGCTGAAGGCGGGCGGCGTGGTCGTCGCCACCATGCCGCTGCTGCGGGCGCGCGAGATCAGCCAGATCTGCATCAAGGCGCGCATCACCCACGCGCTCTGCGACTTCAGGCTCGCCGAGGACATGCGCAAGGCGGAAGCGCCGGACCTGCGGCACCTGGTCCTCTGGGGCGACGGCGACCTCGAATCCCGCTGCGCCGCCGCCAGCCCCGACTTCGCCGCCTTCGATTCCGCGGCCGACGACACCTGCCTGATCGGCTTCACCTCCGGCACCACCGGCGAGCCCAAGGGCACGATGCACTTCCATCGCGACATGCTCGCGATCTGCGACGCCTATTCCGCACGCGTGCTGAAGCCCGACGCCGACGATCGCTTCATCGGCTCGCCGCCGCTGGCCTTCACCTTCGGCCTCGGAGGCCTCGTGCTCTTCCCCTTCCGCGTCGGCGCCACCGCCATCCTGCTGGAGCGCGCGAGCCCGGAGGAGCTGCTGCCCGCCATCGCGAAATACCGCGCCACCATCTGCTTCACTGCACCCACGGCTTATCGCGCGATGGCCGCGCATGCCGCGGGCTTCGACATCTCCTCGCTGCGCAAATGCGTCTCCGCCGGCGAGACCCTGCCCAAGCCGATCTTCGACCTCTGGCTGGAGAAGACCGGCATCAAGCTGATGGACGGCATCGGCGCCACCGAGATGCTGCACATCTTCATCGGCGCGCCCGAGGAGCTGGTCCGCCCCGGCAGCACCGGCCTCGTCGTCCCCGGCTACGAGGCGCGCGTGGTGGACCCGGACGGCCACGAGGTCCCGCGCGGCACGCCCGGCCGCCTCGCCGTTCGCGGGCCGACGGGCTGCCGCTACCTCGCCGATCCACGCCAGCGGACATACGTCGAGAAGGGCTGGAACATCACCGGCGACACCTACGTCCAGGATGCCGACGGCTACTTCTGGTACCAGGCCCGCAGCGACGACATGATCGTCTCCTCCGGCTACAACATCGCCGGGCCCGAGGTGGAGGTCGCGCTGCTGCTGCATCCGGCCGTGCGCGAATGCGGCGTCGTCGGCACGGCGGATCCGGCGCGCGGCCAGGTCGTCACCGCCTTCGTCGTGCTGGAGCAGGGCCACACGCCCGACGAATCCACGGCCAAGGCCCTGCAGGACCATGTGAAGGCCGAGATCGCGCCCTACAAATATCCGCGCAAGGTCGTCTTCGTGCCGGAACTGCCGAAGACCGGCTCGGGCAAGCTGCAGCGCTTCGCCCTCCGGCAGGGCACGCCATGACCCTTGCGCACCGCGCCGCCTCCTGCGAAAGCCTCGCCCCATGAGCCTCACCGCGCTGCAACCCAAGGGCTGGCCCGCCCCCAAGGGCTACGCCAACGGCCTGATGGGCGAGGGCCGCCTCGTCGTCGTCGGCGGCCAGATCGGCTGGGACGCCACCGGCCGCTTCGCCGAGGGCTTCGTGCCGCAGGTCCGGCAGGCGCTGCAGAACATCCTCGCCGTGCTGGCCGAGGCCGGCGGCAGGCCGGAGGACATCGCGCGCCTCACCTGGTTCGTGACCGATATCGGCGAGTATCGCGCGAGCCTGGCCGAGCTCGGCCCCGCCTATCGCGCCGTGATGGGCCGCCACTTCCCGGCGATGACGCTGGTGCAGGTGGGCGCGCTGGTGGAGGAGGAGGCGAAGGTCGAGATCGAGGCCACGGCCATCCTTCCGAAGGGGTGAGGCCCGTGGCGCCCGATGACTGGAGCGCCGGAAGGCGCGGAGGTCTGAATCGGTCGCCGGATCAAGCCGCCGAAGCCATCCGCGCCGAGGCCCTGGCGCAAGGCTTCGACGTGGCCCGCTTCACCCAGGCCCTGCTCCCGGACTCCGCCCGCGCGCATCTCGACGCCTTTCTCGACACCGGCGCGCATGGCGCCATGGGCTGGCTCGAAGGCCGCCGCGACCAGCGCGCCCAGCCGCGCCGCCTCTGGCCCGAGGCCGTCAGCGTCGTCGCCCTCGGGCTGAACTACGGCCCCTCCTATGATCCCCTCGCCAGCCTCGCGGAAAAAAGCCGCGCCACCATCAGCGCCTATGCCCAGGGCCGCGACTATCACGACCTCGTGAAGAAGCGCCTCAAGGCGCTCGGCCAGTGGATGGTGCGGCACTTCAAGGGCAGCGAGCTGAAGGTCTTCGTCGACACCGCCCCTGTGATGGAGAAGCCGCTCGCCGCGCAGGCCGGGCTCGGCTGGCAGGGCAAGCACACGAACCTCGTCAGCCGCACGCACGGCTCCTGGCTCTTCCTCGGCGAGATCTACACCACGCTCGATCTGACGCCCGACGCCGGTGAGACCGACCATTGCGGCAATTGCCGCGCCTGCCTCGACGCCTGCCCCACCTCGGCCTTCCCCACGCCCTACCGGCTCGATGCGCGGCGCTGCATCTCCTACCTCACCATCGAGCATCACGGCCCCATCCCGCACGAGTTCCGCGAGGCCATGGGCAATCGGATCTACGGCTGCGACGACTGCCTGGCCGTCTGCCCCTGGAACAAGTTCGCCCGCGAAGCCGCGGAGATGCAGCTGGCGCCGCGCGACGAGATCGCGCCGCCCCTGGCGATGCTCGCCACGCTGGACGACGCCGCCTTCCGCGCGCGCTATTCCGGCTCCCCCATCAAGCGCATCGGCCGCAACCGCTTCACCCGCAACGTGCTGAACGCCATCGGCAACAGCGGCGACGCCACCCTCCTGCCCACCGCGCGCGCGCTGTGCGAGGATGCGGACCCCGTCGTCGCCGAGGCCGCGCGATGGGCCGTGGAAAGGCTGCAGGCATGACGAACGGCGCCCTCGTCCTTCTCTCCGGCGGGCAGGACAGCGCCACCTGCCTCGCCTGGGCGCTCGACCGCTTCGATCACGTGGAGACGCTCGGCTTCGACTACCGCCAGCGCCACGCCGTCGAGCTCACCTGCCGCGATGCGCTGCGCGCCGGCATGGCCTCGAACAAGCTGGGGATGGACCACACGATCGACCTCGGCGTGCTCGGCCAGATCAGCGAGACCGCGCTCACCCGCGAGACCGAGATCGCGCTGCGCGAGGATGGGCTGCCCAACACCTTCATCCCCGGCCGCAACCTGATCTTCCTCACCTTCGCCGCCGCGCTCGCCTATCGCCGCGGGCTGAAGCACATCGTCGGCGGCATGTGCGAGACGGACTACTCGGGCTATCCCGACTGCCGCGACGACACGATCAAGGCGCTGCAGGCCGCCATCAACCTCGGCATGAACACGCGGCTGGTGCTGCACACGCCGCTCATGTGGCTCGACAAGGCCGAGACCTGGCGGCTGGCGGAATCGCTGGGCGGGAAGACGCTCGTGGAGCTCATCCGGGTCGAAAGCCACTCCTGCTACAAGGGCGAGCGCGGCACGCTCCACCCCTGGGGCTATGGCTGCGGTGCCTGCCCCGCCTGCGACCTGCGCGCCGCGGGATGGAAGGCCTATACGCGGCGGGCGGATTGAGAGGAGCTCAGCCCGGCGTCTCTTCCAACAGGCTCTTGAAGCCGTTCTCCGAATAGAACTCCTTCAGCTCCTTGAAAATCCTGGCTATTCGCGAGTTCGTGTCGTCCCAGTCATGCCTGGCCATGGCTTCGGCAGGGTCGGTCCACGGCTCCGTCACGTCCTGGCTCGGCAGCCCGTAGAGATCGTTGAATTCCTTCAGGCGCGAATCATAGGTGAAGTAATAGCAGGGCTTCCCCTGCAGAAGCGCGATCATGTTTCCGTGGAACCGGAAGCCGATCATGGCATCCACGTCGCGCACCCTGCCCAGCCATTCCTCGATGTTTCTCAGGCTGACCATCCGGGCCATCAGATCCTCGGGAGAGAAAACGCGGTCCGCGCCGATGCGCGCGATGATCTCCTGCGCGGCGGCGCGGCGCTCCTCGAAGCCCAGGCCGCGATCCGCGGCGTCGTGCTCGACGAGATTGCCCTGCTCGAAGATCGGAACGGCGGCCGAGTTCGCCATGGCCCAGGCGATCGCCTGGCCGTGCTTCTCCAGCGCCGCTTCGGGCGCGTGGCAGAAGATGTTGTCCGTGAGGGCGGAATGGATGGAGACGCCGATCGTCCGCTGCGGCAGCCGAAGCATCTCCGGAACGTGGATCGACGGGCATCGCAGATTGTAGAACAGCGAGGGGCATCCCGTGACGCGGATGTTCTTTCCGCCCAGCCGCTCGACGATATCCGCCGTGAACGCGCCGCGGACGGAGATGCTCCTGGATTTCTCGTTCAGCCTGGCGATGAAATCCCGCGCTCCCCGGTGATTGTCCAGGAAATGCGGGTCGAGGGTCGGGTTCTGCGCGCCAAGCCCGACGATCGCGACGGGTGCCTTGATGCTGTCCATCGTGATGTTCGCGCCGGTGAAGTCGAAGTCCCGGTGCAGGTAGGTCGAGCCGCGTATGATGGCATGATCCACCGGCGCCTTCAGGGTGCTCCGGAAGATGAGCCTGACGCCCTTGGCCGCGTCCAGCTGCCGCACGATCGCGGCACAGACGAGCATGTCGCCGTAATTGGTGCTCCACAAGGACGCGCGAATATTCGGCCAGGTGGTGATGCTGCCCCTGGCGGAGTGATTGAAGTGCACAAGGGCGATCGCCATGAACTGTATCCCGTATCGACTTTCAGAGCATGAAAGCCGGGTTGTGATTCACGCAGGCGCCGGAAGCTTCCCGGAGATGAGATCTCCGTCTCCCCAACCGCGGCCCCTCAGGGCAGCACCGCCTGCATCGAGGTCTTCACCAGCAGCGCCGCCGGGCCCGGCCTGCGGATGGCCTCCTGCATCGCGGGGAAGTCGTCGCGCGTGTTCACCCGCGTGACCGGCAGGCCGAAGGCCTGGGCCCAGTGGGAAAAATCGGGATTGGCGAACATGGTGCCGCTGACGCGCCCGGGATGCTGCCGCTCCTGGTGGATGCGGATGGAGGCGTAGCCCAGGTTCTCCGAGAGCAGCAGCTTGATGGGCAGGTTGCGCTCCACCGCCACGGCGAGCTCGCCGCCGGTCATGAGGATGCCGCCGTCTCCCACCCCGCAGACCACCGTCCGGCCGGGGCAGCGCAGCGTGGCGGCGACGGCCGACGGCACGCCGAAGCCCATGGCGCCGGAGATCGGCACGAGCAGCCGCTGGCCGGGCGCGTAGGACACCTTGCGGTAGAAGGGCGCGCCGAAGGTGCCGGCATCCAGCGTGATGATCCCGTCATCCGGCAGAGCCGCGCCGACGGCCTGGGCAACCTCGGCGAAGGGCAACCCATCAGGCCAGTCGCGCGGCTTCACCTGGCAATCGGCGACGTGCAGCGCGCGCAGCTTCTCCGCCCAGGCCTTGCGGCCGGGTGGGACGTTCGAGGCCGGCATGGCCGCGATGAAGGCGAGCGCGTCGGCCGCGATGGCGATCTCGGCCGGGAAGAGCCAGTTCAGGAATTTCGGGTCAGGGCAGAGGTGGATCAGCCTCTGGCCCGGCGCCGGCCAGGAATAGCCCTGGGTGGTGATGTCGGTCAGCCGCGTGCCCAGCGCCAGGATCAGGTCGGCCGAGGCGAAGGCCTCGCGCTGCGCGTCCGGGTTCCGCAGCCCCATGTCGCCGGCATAGAGCGGCGAGTGGTTGTCGAAGAGGTCCTGCCGGCGGAAGGACACCGCGACGGGCAGGTGCCAGGCCTCGGCGAAGCGGGCCAGCGCGGCGCGGCCCTCGGGGCTCTCGAAGCCATGGCCGGCAAGCAGGATGGGCCGCTCCGCCTCGGCCAGCGCGGCCGCGATTCGCGCGACGTCCGAAGGCGCGATCGCGGCGGGCGTGGCCAGGCTGTATTGCGGCGCCACGGCCGCGCATTCCATGTCCAGCACGTCCTCGGGCAGCGAGAGCACCACCGGGCCGGGCACGCCCTGCATCGCCATGGCATAGGCGCGGGCGATGAGCTCGGGCACCTGCTCAGGGCGCGTCGCCTCGCCCACGAACTTGCAGAAGCGGCCAAACATGTGGCCGTAGTCGATCTCCTGGAAGGCATCGCGGCGCAGGTCGCGCGCCTCGACCTGACCGATCAGCAGGATGAGCGGAATGGCGTCCTGCTCGGCCGTGTGCAGCGCGATGGCGGCGTTGCAGGCGCCGGGCCCGCGACTGACCAGGAAGACGCCGGGCCGCCCCGTGAGCTTGGCGTCCGCGATGGCCGCGAAGCCCGCGCCGCCCTCGTGCCGGTTGACCACGAGGTCGATGGGCGCGTCGTGCAGCGCCTCCAGCAGGGCGATGTAGCTTTCGCCGGGGACGCAGAAGGCGCGGTCGATTCCCTGGGCGGCGAGAAAATCCACCAGGCGTTGGGCGGCTGTCGGCAAGGCTGTTCCCCGGATCGTTTGGTTCGCCCTGGTGTAGCCGCGCCAACCGCATCGGCAAACCCGGCCCGCAAAGCTTTCAGCGATGCGTTTCGGTGATGCGCGCGGTGGTCTCGGCGACGAGGCCGCGCTCGACGCGGATCGTCGCCTCGATGGTGATCATCTGGCGGTTGTCGCCGGGCCGGCGCATCACGCAGGTCCATTCGCCGGTGTTGGTCGCCGGTGCGGCGCAGCTCAGCCCGAGCGCGCCGAGATGCTGGATGGCCGGCCCCGGGTCCTGCCCCTCGGGCGAGAGCTGGTCGATGTCGCGCTTCAGCAGGACCGCGCCCTGCCGCTGGCCCTGGCGGAGGTAGAGCTCGATCTGCGTGCGCCCGCGATGGTTGGGCCAGATGGTCGCGACGATCGCGACGGCGAAGGCGATCATGAGGAAGAGGAACAGGGCCCGCCGCTTGGTGCCGGGCTGCATCCGATCCGAGACCTGCGGATCGGCCCTCACTTGGGCTTGAGCCGGGGATTGCCGAGGAAGCGGCCGGGCGCCGCCGTGCCGGGCTCGGAGCCCTCGGTGTAGGTGGTCACGCCGTTGCACCAGACCCGCTCGATGCCGTCGGAGACGAGGTCCGGCTCGGACCAGGTCGCGTTGTCCTTGACGCGGGCGGGGTCGAAGAGGACGAGGTCGGCGAAGTTGCCGGGGCGGATGGTGCCCCGATCGGGCAGGCCGAAGATGGAGGCGGTGCGGCCGGTCATCTTGTGGACGGCCGTCTCCAGGCTGAAGAGCTTCACGTCGCGCACATACATGCCGAGCACCCGGGGAAAGGTGCCCCAGAGGCGCGGATGCGGCTTGGCGTCATGCGGGATGCCGTCGCTGCCGATCATCGAGCGCGGATGCGCCATGATGCGGCGGACGTCGGCCTCGTCCATCTGGAAGGTGATGGCGCCGGCGGGCAGCAGCTTGTCGGCGGCGGCCCGGCGCGTCATGCCCCATTCCTGCGCGATGGCGTCGAGGTTGCGGCCCGCCATCTCCGGGAAGGGCACGGACCAGGTGATCTGCACCTGCACGTCCTGCCGCAGCTTGTCGGGCATCAGCACGGTGGAGCCGGCGGGATAGGGATAGACGTCGAAGGCCACCGGCTGGTCCTGGGCCATGGCGTCCATCAGCGCCAGGGTCTCGCGCGAGCGGCCGAAGTTCTCGCTCATGCTGCACTTGTGGTGGCTGATGCAGAGGTCGAGCGCGCCGGTCTCGCCGCCGGCCTCGCGGGTGGTGCGCAGGGTCTCGCGGATGCTGTCGAGCACGTGGTCCGCCTCGTCGCGCATGTGGGTGGCGTACATGCCGCCCACCTCGGCCACGACCTCGGCGATGGCGATGACCTCCTCGGTCGTCGCCTGGGCATTGGGCGGGTAGTAGAGGCCGGTGGAGAAGCCGCAGGCGCCCTGCTGCAGGGATTCGCGCAGGCGGTCCTGCATCTTCACGATCTCGTGGTCCTTGGCGGCCCGGTAGACGTCGCCGTCCATGGCCTCCACGCGCAGCGACATGTTGCCGCAGAAGGCGAAGGTGTTCACCGCGGTCGGGCGCTTCCTCAGCGCCTCGGCATATTCGCCGAAGCTGCCCATGGTGAACCAGCTCTCGTCGCCCAGCAGGTCCAGCGGCGGCGGCGGGCGCTTCGTCATGCGGACGGGCGCCAGGCTGACGCCGCAATTGCCGACGACGACGGTGGTGACGCCCTGGCTGGTCTTGCAATGCACGCATTCCGGCCCGCAGGTCACGAGACGGTCGTCATGGGTGTGGGCGTCGATGAAGCCGGGGGCCAGGGCACGGCCCTTGGCCAGGAGCTCCTCGGCGCCCGCCATGCTGCCGAGGTCGCCCACCGCCACGATCCGGTCGCCCTCCACGGCCACGTCGCCACGGAAGCGGGGCGCGCCCGTGCCGTCGAACACGGTGGCATCGCGGATGACGAGGTCGCAGCGCAGGGTCATGGGTCTCTCCTCAAGGGCCGGGGATGATGCCTGAGGCCGGTCAGGTGCGCCATCGGGCGGCCGATTACCACCCTGGATTGCATGCCGTGCCCGGCATGACGTATCCGTGAGGACAAGGAAACCCGAGGAGGAAATCGCATGTCCCTGATCCGCCGCACGGCGCTTGCCGCCGGGCTCTCCGGCCTGATGGCCGGGCCGGCAATCACCCCGGCCTGGGCCCAGACCCAGATCACCCTCCAGCATCCGCTGCCGCTGGCCAGTCACTACGGCGACGGCGCCACCGCCTTCAAGCAGACGCTGGAACGGCTCACCGGCAACCGCTACCGCGTCAACATCCAGCGCAACGACAACGAGCGCGAGATGGTGGAGAGCGCGCAGATCGGCACGATCGACTGCACCATCACCTCCACCGGCCCGGTCGGGAACTTCGTGCCGGCCGTGCGCAACGTGGACGTGCCCTTCCTCTTCCGCGACTACGCCCACGCGCGCGGCGTGCTGGACAGCGAGATCGGCCAATCCATCCTGAACCAGTTCAACTCCCGCGGCCTGGTCGGCGTGATCTGGCTGGAGAACGGCTTCCGGCACCTCACCAACAGCCGCCGCGAGGTCAACCTGCCGGCCGACATGCGCGGGCTGAAGGTCCGCACCATGGAGAACCAGGTGCACATGCGGGCCTTCACCACGCTGGGCGCGCTGCCCACGCCGATGGCCTTCTCCGAGCTGGTGCCGGCCCTGCAGCAGGGCACGGTGGACGGGCAGGAGAACCCGATCCCGGTGATCGTGGCGAACAACCTCAACCAGGTGCAGCGCTTCCTGACGCTCACTTCGCATGTCTATTCGCCGGCGCTGCTGATCTGCAATCCCGGCACGATGGGCCGGCTCAACGCCGCCGACCGCGCCTCCTTCCTGGAGGCAGCGCGCGCCGCCCAGGCCGCCAACCGCGCCCGCGTCTCCGCCGACGACGCCTCGGGCGTCGAGGAGCTGCGCCGCCGCGGCATGACCGTGGTCACGACGGTGGACACCGCCGCCTTCCAGGCCGCGCTGGCCCCGGCCTTCGCCGAGTACGAGCGCACGCTGGACGGCGCGCTGCTGCGCCGCATCCGCGACTGGCGCCCGGCGCAGTAGCCCCCGCATGAATGCGATGAACCTGCTGCCGCTGGAGATCGTGGCGGCCGCGACGGTGGCGGTGGTGCTGCTCGCCCTCTGGCTCTCCGGGCGGGACGGCACGGTCCGGAGCGGCGTCCTCGCGGCCGACCGGATCGCGACCGGCCTCGCGACCGTGCTCGCCTGCGCGGCGCTGGCCGTCGCTGTCGTCGCCGGCTTCTGGCAGGTCGTCGCGCGCTTCGCGACGGAGACGCCCTCCATCTGGTCCGAGGCGCTGGTGCGAACGGCGCTGATCTGGATGGCCTTCCTCGGCCTCGCGGCGGCGCTCCGCACGGGCGCGCTGGTCTCCATCGACGTGGCGCACCGCCACTCCCGCGGCGCGCTCCGCCGTGCATTGGAGGCGGCGGCGCTGGCCTGCAACCTCTCCCTGATGGGCGTGCTGCTCTGGTTCGGATGGATCATGGCCGAGCGCGTGCAGTTCCAGGAAATGGCGGGCCTCGAGGTCTCGATGAGCTGGGGCTACGCAGCCCTGCCCATCGGCGCCGCCTTCGCCATATTGGGAGCGCTGGGGCATTTCCTCGACCGACGCGCGGAAGAGCTGGAGATGGCCGTATGAGCTCCGCCATGCTCACCGCGATGCTGGTGCTCTTCGCCGCCAGCATCCCGGTCGCCGTCGCCATCGGCATCGCCGCGATCATCGGCGTGGCGGGCTTCACCAGCTTCCCGCTGATCGTGGCCGCGCAGCAGCTCTTCGTCTCGCTGGACCGCTTCCCGCTGGCGGCGATCCCCTTCTTCATCCTGGCCGGCAACCTCATGGACGTCGGCGGCATCTCGCGCCGGCTGGTCGAATTCGCGAAATCCATCGTCGGTGGCGTGCAGGGCGGGCTGCCGGCCACCTGCATCGTCACCTGCATGATCTTCGCGGCCATCAGCGGCAGCTCCGTCGCCACCACCTTCGCCATCGGCGCGGTGATGATCCCGGCTTTGGTGAAGCACGGCTATCCCGTGGCCTTCGCGGCCGCGCTGCAGGCCACGGCAGCCGAGCTCGGCGTGATCATCCCGCCCTCCATCCCGATGATCCTCTACGGCGTCACCACCCAGACCTCGATCCCCGAGCTCTTCATCGCGGGCTTCGGGCCGGGCTTCCTCATCGGCGGCGCGCTGGTCGCAACCGTGCTGATCTGGTGCCGCATCATGGGCTGGGGCAAGCAGGACGGCATCGGCCGCCTGCCCTTCCTGACCGCGCTCAAGCAGGCCGGTTGGGCGCTCTTCATGCCGGTGGTCGTCCTCGGCGGCATCTATGGCGGCATCACCACGCCGACCGAGGCCAGCGTCATCGCCGTGGTCTACGCGATCCTGGTGGGGATGTTCCTGCACCGCGAGATCGGCTGGCGCGACCTCTACCCGATCTTCCGCAAGTCGGTGATCTCGTCGTCGGTGATCATGTTCATCATCGCCTGCGCGGGGCTCTTCTCCTGGCTGCTGAACCGCCAGGGCGTGCCGGATGCCGCGGCCGAATGGCTGGTGGCGAACTTCGAGGGGCCCGGCATGTACATGCTGGGCGTGAACCTCTTTCTCTTCGTGGTCGGCATGTTCGTCGAGACCTCGGCCTCCATCATCGTGCTTGCGCCGATCCTCGCCGAGGCCGCGGAGCGCCTGGGCATCGACCAGGTCCACTTCGGCACCGTCATGGTGGTGAATCTGGCGCTGGGCATGATCACGCCGCCCTTCGGCGTGAACCTCTTCGCCGCGGCGCAGGTGGCGAACACCAGCATCGACAAGATGATGCGCTACCTCCTCGTCTTCATCGCGGTCATCTTCGCCTGCCTGATGGTGATCACCTACGTGCCCGCGATCGTGCTGTTCCTGCCGCATCTCGTCTTCCGCTGATTGCGCTTGCGTGAGGGCGACGTCCTCACGCAGCATCCCGGAAAATCCAGGGATGGAAGCACCATGAATCGCATCACCCGCCGCGGCGCCCTCGGGGCGGCCGCGGCCAGTGCCATCGCCGCGAAGAGCCATGCCCAGGCCTGCGACAACACCATCCGCATCGGCGTGCTCGCCGACTTCTCCGGCCCC
Source organism: Roseococcus sp. GW821-FHT12F05 (assembly GCF_058806835.1). NCBI lineage: Bacteria > Pseudomonadati > Pseudomonadota > Alphaproteobacteria > Acetobacterales > Roseomonadaceae > Roseococcus > Roseococcus sp. GW821-FHT12F05. Next base: position 273,349 of record NZ_JBXAQB010000003.1, on the reverse strand, counting down.
TATCGCGATACCTCCGGCCCCACCTCCTTCGCCGCCGTGCAGCAGGCCATCGAGGATCTCGGCCTCGCGCAGCGCGGCATCAACGTCGAGGTCGTCCAGGGCGACCATCTCAACCGCCCCGATGCCGCGCTGGCGCTGGCCCGCCGCTGGATCGACACGGCCGGCGTGGACATGATCTGCGAGGTGAACAACAGCGCCGTGGCCCTCGCCGTCGCGAATCTGGTCCGCGAGAAGGACAAGGTGCAGCTCGCCTCCGGCGCCGCCAGCTCGGCGCTTACGGGCGCGCAGTGCAGCACGCACACGATCCAATGGACCTACGACACCTGGGTCTTCGCCAATGTCGTGGGCGGGGCGGCCGTGCGCGCGGGCGGCGACAGCTGGTACTTCATCACCGCCGACTATGCCTTCGGCCATCAGCTGGAGCGCGACACCGGGCAATTCGTCACCCGCGCCGGCGGGCGCATGCTGGGCAGCGCGAAGTACCCTTTCCCTGGCACGACCGACTTCTCGTCCTTCCTGGTCCAGGCCCAGGCGAGCCGCGCGAAGGTCGTCGGCCTCGCCATGGCCGCCGCCGACACGCAGAACTGCGTGAAGCAGGCCCACGAGTTCGGCCTGACGCGGCGCGGCCAGAAGCTCGCGGGCATGATCATGTTCGTGCAGGACATCAAGGCGATCGGCCTGGAGGCCGCCCAGGGCATGCTGCTCTCCGAGGTCTTCTACCACGACCTCAACGACCGCACGCGCGGCCTCGCCCAGCGCATCCTGCGCCGCACGCCGGCGAACATGCCGGGCCAGGAGCATGCTGGCACCTACTCCTGCGCCATCCACTACCTCAAGGCCGTCGCCGAGGTGGGCGTGGCACGCGCCAAGGCCTCGGGCATCGAGGTGATCAACGTCATGAAGCGCATGCCCACCGACGACGACGCCTTCGGCCCCGGCCGCGTGCGCGAGGACGGGCGCAAGATCCACCCGGCCTATCTCTTCGAGGTAAAGAGCCCCGCCGAGAGCCGCCGTGAATGGGACTACTACAAGCTGATCTCGACCGTCGGCGCCGAGGACGCGTTCCGGCCGCTCAACGAGGGCGGATGCCCGCTGATCCGCACCTGATGCGTGTCCGGTTCTTAACCTGACGGACATGCGCTAGGCTGCCCCGCGAGCGGCCGGGAAAGGCCGCCACACGGGAGAAACAACCATGATCGAACGCCGACACCTGGCGCTGCTCTCCGGCGGCGCCCTCTTCACGCCCGCCATCCTCCGCGCACAGGAGATGGAGCGCCGCGAGGACCTCGTGCAGGGCTTTTCCCGCGCACGCCTCGCCCGCTTCCAGCCCGCCATGGAGCGCGAGGTGGAGCGCGGCAGCTTCAACGGCGCCGTCGCCCTCATCGCCCGCAACGGCCAGGTCATCCATCACGAGGCCTATGGCCACCAGGACAACGCCCGCCGCGTGCCGATGACGCGTGAGTCGATCTTCCTGCTGGCCTCCATGACCAAGCCGCTCACCAGCGTCGCCGCAATGATGCTGATGGAGGAGGGCCGCCTGAAGGTCACCGACCCCATCACCCAGTGGCTGCCCGAGCTCGCCAACCTCAAGGTCGAGGTCCGCAACGGCGACCGCTTCGAGGACGTGGCGCTGCAGCGCCCGATCACCGTGCAGGACCTGCTGCGGCACTCCTCGGGCTTCGTCTATTCCGACGCCTCGCCCTCCGCGCGCATCAAGGACCTCTACAAGCAGCACGACATCGAGGCCGTCACCCGTCAAGTGACCGGCGATGAGATGCTGCGCAACCTCGGCACCATCCCCCTGCTCTTCCAGCCCGGCGCGCAGTTCTTCTACTCCATCAGCACCGACGTGCTCGGCCTGCTGCTGGAGCGCGCCAGCGGCCAGCGCCTCGACCGCCTCATCGCCGAGCGCCTGACCGAGCCGCTGGGCATGCGCGACACCACCTGGTGGGTGGAGCCCGCCCGCCGCGCGCGCATCGCGGAAAGCATCGCCTCCGACCCGCAGAGCGTGCCCATGTGGCAGGCCTACCGCATCGAGCAGGACCAGGCGGGCAAGAGCTACCTCAAGGGCGGCGCGGGCCTTGTCGGCACCAGCGGCGACTACTTCCGCTTCGTGCAGATGGTGGCGAACGGCGGCACGCTGGAAGGCCGGCGCTACCTCGCCGCGCCCACCGTGAACTACATGCTCTCCGACCACATGGGCACGATGGGCGGCTCGCCGATGGCCAGCACGGGGCCGGGCTACGGCTTCGGCCTGGGCTTCGCGGTGCGCCGGCAGGACGGGCTCGGGGCCGCCACGGGCAACCAGGGCGATGCGATGTGGGCCGGCGCCTGGGGCACCACCTTCACCATCGATCGCTCGGAGAAGCTGGTCGGCGTCTTCATGGGCCAGGGCCCGAGCAGCCGCGGCCACACGCGCATGGTCTTCAAGAACCTGACCTATGGCGCGATGGTCGAGAGCCTGCGCGGATAGCCTCAGACCGGCAAATGCGGGCCGTCGCGTTTTTCTGACGGCCCGGACGCGCAGGACGTTATACTCACTTTGTAACGAAGTGAGGGAAACGCCATGCCGATCCCAAGACGCGCCGCCGCCGCGGCCCTGCTCGCCGCCCCCCTCGCGGCGGGCGCGCAAAGCCTTCCGTCCAAGCCGCTCCGCATCATCGTGCCCACCGGCGCCGGCGGCATCACCGACATCCTCGCGCGCATCATGGCCGAGCGGCTGGCGGACCGGCTCGGCCAGCCGGTGGTCGTGGAGAACCGCCCCGGCGCCGGCGGCGTCATCGGCACGGAGGCCGCCGCCCGCGCCGAGCCCGACGGCACGACGCTGCTGATGGCCTTCCCGAGCCACATGCTCAATCCCGGCCTCAAGACGCGGCTGCCCTACGACACGGAACGCGCCTTCGCGCCGATCAGCACGGTGACGACGGTCTCCCTCGTGCTGGTCGTGCCGCCGTCCCTGCCCGCACGGACCACCGCCGAGCTGATCGCCCTCGCCCGCACGGACCGGCTGACCTACGCCTCCGTCGGCGCCGGCAGCCTCGGCCATCTGGGCGCCGAGCTCTTCCGCTCCATGGCCGGGATCGAGCTGACGCACATCCCCTATCGCGCCGCGCCCGAGGGCCACACGGCGCTGCTGCGCGGCGACGTCTCCATGTTCTTCGACACGCCGGCCACGGCCATCCCGCAGATCCGCGAGGGCAAGCTGCGCGGCCTGGGCGTGAGCTCGCCCGAGCGCTCGCCGGCGCTGCCGGATGTCCCGGCCATCGCCGACAGCCTGCCGGGCTACGAGGTGCTCGGCTGGAACGGACTGCTGGCGCCGGCCGGAACGCCCGCGCCCATCGTCGAGCAGCTGGGCCGCGAGGTCCGCGCGATCCTGTCCGACGCGGCCATGATCCGCCGCCTCGCACAGCTCGGCGCCGACGCCGCGCCCAGCGACCCCGATGCCTTCGCCAACCGCATCCGCACGGACATCGCGAAATGGACCCGCGTGATCCGCGAGGCCGGCATCAGCCCGGAATGACATCAGGAGAATCCGCATGCCGCTGACCCGCATCGATCCGGGGCTGGAGATGTTTTTCCGCGACGAATCCTTCGGCGATCCCTGGCGCGACCCGGAGCCGATGCTGCTGCTCCACGGCAATGCCGAGAGCGGCGAGGCCTGGAATTCCTGGATGCCGCTGATGGGCCGCGCCTTCCGCGTGATCCGCCCGGACATGCGCGGCTTCGGGCGCTCCACGCCGATGCCGCTCGACCACGCCTGGTCGGTGGACGGCATCATCGACGACTTTCTGGCCCTCGCGGACCAGCTCGGGCTGGCCTCCTTCCACGTCGTCGCGGCCAAGATCGCCTGCCCGATCGCGTTGCGCATGGCCGCGCGCGAGCCGGCGCGGCTGCGCACGCTCGCCGTGGTGGGCGGGCTGGTCTCGGCCGAGGCCTCGCTCGGCGATCGCGCCGCCTCCTGGGTGGCGCATCTCGAGGCGCATGGCGTCGAGAGCTGGGCGCGCTGGACCATGCCGGGCCGTCTCGGCGCCGCCTCCACGCCCGAGATGCGCGAGGGCTGGGCAAAGCTCATGGGCCGGACGCCCGGGACCACGCAGCTGGGCTTCATCCGCTCCGTGCCGGCCATCGACGTGCGGGCGGAGCTGCCGCGGATCGCCTGCCCCACCCTCGTCGTCACCACGGACGGCAGCGGGCTGGGCTCGGTGGAGTCCGTGCGGGAGTGGCAGAAGGCCATCCCGCGCTCGGAGCTGATGGTGGTGCCGGGCGATTCCTACCATGTGGCGGCGACGCATCCGGAAGCCTGCGCGCGTGCCGTCCTGGACTTCGTCGGCCGCCACGGCTGACGCCAGACGAAACGTTCATTGCAAAATTTTCAAATCATGATACAAACGTATCATGAGCGTCATCGCACAGCTCGAATCCGCCGCGCGGCAGCTTTCGCCGCGCCTCGCCGCCGCCGCGCGCTACGTGGCTGCTCATCCCTTCGACGCCGCCACCATCCCCATGCGCGAGCTCGCGCGCCGCTCCGGCGAGCCGGCCGCCAACTTCACCCGCCTCGCCCAGGCGCTCGGCCATCCCGGCTGGGAGGAGCTGCGCCTCGGCCTGGTCGAAGCCGCGCGCATCACCCCGCCCGCCCCCTATTCCGAGCACCTGCCCGCTGACGACAGCGTGGTGGAAGCCATGCTCGCCGCCGACCGGCAGAGCCTTTCGGCGCTGGGCCAGGAAGACCTCGCCGCCGCCGCCGCCCTGCTGGAGGCCGCCCCACGCGTGCATGTCGCGGGCTTCCGCAGCTGCCACGCGCCGGCGCTGCTCTTCCACTACCTCTACCGTCTCTTCCGCCCCGAGGTGACGCTGGTCACCGGCGCCGGCGGCCTGCTCGACCTGGAGCTCGGCGCCTTCCGTCGCGATGAGGTGCTGGTCCTCTTCGGCTTCGCGCCCTATTCGCGCGACAGCCTGCTCGCCGCCCGGGCCGCGGCCGGCGCGGGCGCGCAGGTGCTGGCGATCGTGGACAGCGCCGCCGCGCCCATCGCCGAGGGCGCCGCCGCCACCCTGACCTATGGCACGCCGACGGCCGGCTTCTTTCCTTCGCTGACAGCCTGCGTCGCGCTGGTCCAGGCGCTGGCCGCGCTGCTCTACGCGCGCGCCGGCGCCAAGGGCCAGGAGCGCCTGCGCCAGGCCGAGGGCCGCATCGCCACCCACACCGCCTATCTTCGACCCAAGGAATGACCATGACCCGCCTGATGCACCGTTCCCTGCGCGAGGCCCCGCCCATCGCGGTCGGCGGCCACGGCATCCGGCTCGTCGAGGCCGGCGGTCGCGAGATCATCGACGCCTCCGGCGGCGCGGCCGTGTCGTGCCTCGGGCACGGGCATCCCCGGGTGGTCGAGGCGATCCGGAAACAGGCAGGGAAGCTCGCCTATGCGCATACCGGCTTCTTCTCCTCCGAGCCCGCCGAGGAGCTGGCGGAGATGCTCGTCGGGCACGAGCCCGGCGGCCTCACCTTCGCCTACTTCGTCTGCGGCGGATCGGAGGCAGTCGAGGCCGCGCTGAAGATGGCGCGCCAGTACTTTGTGGAACTCGGCCAGCCGCAGCGCACGCGCTTCATCGCGCGACGGCAGAGCTATCACGGCAACACGCTCGGCGCCCTCGCCGCCGGCGGGAACGCCTGGCGCCGCGCGCCCTACGCGCCGCTGCTCTCCGACGCCTTCAGCCACGTCTCGCCCGCCTTCGCCTATCGCGAGATGCGCGAGAACGAGAGCGAGGCCGATTTCACCGCCCGCCTCGCCGCCGAGCTCGAAGCGGAATTCCAGCGCCTTGGCCCTGACAACGTCGCCGCCTTCGTCGCCGAGCCCGTGGTCGGCGCCACCTCCGGCTGCGTCACCGCCCCGCCCGGCTACTTCCGGGCTGTCCGCGAGATCTGCGACCGGCACGGCGCGCTGCTCATCCTGGACGAGGTGATGTCCGGCATGGGCCGTACCGGCACGCTGCACGCCTGGGAGCAGGAGGGCGTCTCGCCCGACATCCAGGCCGTGGCGAAGGGCCTCGGCGGCGGCTATCAGCCGATCGGCGGCGTGCTCGCCTCCGGCCACGTCGTCGCCGCGATGCGCGACGGCTCCGGCGCTTTCCAGCACGGGCACACCTATCTCGCGCATCCCATGGCCTGCGCCGCCGCGCTCGAGGTGCAGAAGGTCATCCGCGACGAGGACCTGCTGCCCAACGTCCGCGCCATGGGCGCCCGGCTCGAGGAACGGCTGCAGGAGCGCTTCGGCAACCACCGCCATGTCGGCGATATCCGGGGCCGCGGGCTGTTCCGCGCCATCGAGCTGGTGCAGGACCGCGCCTCGAAGACCAGCTTCGACCCGAAGCTCAAGCTGCACGCCCGCGTGAAATCCGCGGCCTTCGAGCGCGGCCTCGGCTGCTACCCCTCCGGCGGCACCGCCGATGGCCAGCGGGGCGACCACGTGCTACTCGCGCCGCCCTACATCGTCAGGCCGGGCGAGATCGACGATATCGTCGCGATCCTCGGCGAGGCCGTGGACGCCGCGATCGCTTCCACCAGTCACTGAGAGAAGGAAAGAAAAACATGTTCCGCAACCTGCTGCTTGCCGCAGCCACCGTCGCCGCGGCCTGGGCCGGCGGCGCCTCCGCCGCCACTCTCGACACGGTGCGCCAGCGCGGCACCCTCATCTGCGGCGTGAGCCAGGGCTTCGCCGGCTTCTCCGCCGCCGACAGCCGCGGCGAGACGCGCGGCTTCGACGCCGACTACTGCCGCGCCGTGGCCGCCGCCGTGCTCGGCGACGCGACCAAGGTGCGCTTCGTCGCCCTGACCGCGCAGAACCGCTTCACCGCGCTGCAGGCCGGCGAGATCGACGTGCTCTACCGCAACTCCACGCAGACCTTTTTGCGCGGCAACTCCATCGGCCTGCGGCAGCTGCCGGTGAACTTCTACGACGGCCAGGGCTTCGCCGTCCGCCGCGACGCCGGCGTGGCGCGGGTACAGGACCTCAACGGCGCCACCGTCTGCGTGGCCCAGGGCACGACGCATGAGCTGAACCTCGCCGACATCGCGCGTGCCAGGAACATCCGCTTCCAGCCGGTGGTCTTCGAGCGCATCGACACGATGTACTCCGCCTTCTTCGCGGGCCGCTGCGATGCCATGACGCAGGACGCCTCGGCGCTCGCCGGCGCCGTCGGCACCATCGCGCCGAACCCGGCGCAGTACATGGTGCTGCCCGAGACCATCAGCAAAGAGCCGCTCGGCCCCTTCGTGCGCAACGGCGACGACCAGTGGGCGAACATCATCACCTCGGTCCACTACGCACTGGTCGAGGCCGAGGAGACCGGCGTGACGCAGGCGAACGCGCAGCAGCAGGCCGCCTCCAGCACGGATGCGACGGTGCAGCGCCTGCTCGGCCGGACCGGCGAGTTCGGCTCGCGCATCGGGCTCGACAACGCCTGGGCGCTGAACATGATCCGCGCCGTCGGCAATTACGGCGAGGTCTTCGAGCGCAACCTCGGCCAGGCCAGCCCGCTGAAGCTGCCCCGCGGCCTGAACGGGCTGTGGAACCAGGGCGGGCTGCAATACGCGATCCCGTTCCGGTGATCGCTTGCGTGGAGCAGGTTCGGGGCCAAATCTGATCCTCGAAGGAGACAGACGATGATCCTGAAATTGCTCCGCGCGCGGAAACGGCTCGCGAAGATGGCCCTGGGCGGCGCCTTTGCCGCCGGGGCGGTCGCGGGCGGCACGGCTGCGGCAGTGGCCATGACGGGTGTCGCCGTCACGGGCGCCGTCGGCGTCGCCGGGCTCTGCGCGCTGAAGCGCGCGAAGGATAAGCGCGAGGCTTCAACCTCGGCATAGTCGATCCGGGGAGGGCTCGCGCCCTCCCCTTTTTGCCTCAGTCGCCCGCGGCCACCGGCGGCAGGTAGATCGCACCGCCATTGCCGCGGAAGCTCTCGCTCATCTCGTCCATGCCCTTCTGGGCGGCGTCGCGGATCTCCTGCGTGATCTTCATCGAGCAGAATTTCGGACCGCACATCGAGCAGAAATGCGCGAGCTTGGCGCCCTCGGCCGGCAAGGTCTGGTCGTGGAACTTTTCCGCCGTCTCGGGGTCCAGGCCCAGGTTGAACTGATCGCGCCAGCGGAACTCGAAGCGCGCCCGCGAGAGCGCGTCGTCGCGCATCTGCGCCGCCGGATGCCCCTTCGCCAGATCCGCCGCATGGGCCGCGATCTTGTAGGTGATCACGCCCGTCTTCACGTCGTCGCGATCGGGCAGGCCCAGATGCTCCTTGGGCGTCACGTAGCAGAGCATGGCGCAGCCGAACCAGCCGATCATCGCCGCGCCGATGCCGGAGGTGATGTGGTCGTAGCCCGGCGCGATGTCGGTCGTCAGCGGTCCGAGCGTGTAGAAGGGCGCCTCGCCGCACTCCTCGAGCTGCTTCTCCATGTTGATCTTGATCTTGTGCATCGGCACGTGGCCGGGGCCCTCGATCATGACCTGCACATCCTGCTCCCAGGCCACCTTGGTCAGCTCGCCCAGCGTCTCCAGCTCGGCGAACTGCGCGCGGTCGTTGGCGTCGGCGATGCTGCCGGGACGCAGACCGTCGCCCAGCGAGAAGCTGACGTCATAGGCGCGCATGATCTCGCAGATCTCAGGGAAGCGTTCGTAGAGGAAGCTCTCCTTGTGGTGCGCGAGGCACCACTTCGCCATGATCGAGCCGCCGCGCGAGACGATGCCCGTCACGCGCTCGGCCGTCAGCGGCACATAGGCCAGCCGCACGCCGGCATGGATGGTGAAATAGTCCACCCCCTGCTCCGCCTGCTCGATGAGCGTATCCCGGAAGATCTCCCAGGTGAGCTCCTCGGCCTTGCCGCCGACCTTCTCCAGCGCCTGGTAGATCGGCACCGTCCCGATCGGCACGGGCGAGTTGCGCAGGATCCATTCGCGCGTGGTGTGGATGTTCCGGCCGGTGCTGAGGTCCATCACATTGTCGGCGCCCCAGCGGATGGCCCAGACGAGCTTGTCCACCTCCTCGGCGACGCTCGACGACACCGCGGAGTTGCCGATGTTCGCGTTGATCTTCACCAGGAAATTGCGGCCGATGATCATCGGCTCGCTCTCGGGGTGGTTGATGTTGGCGGGGATGATCGCGCGGCCGCGGGCGATCTCGCTGCGCACGAATTCCGGCGTCACGTGGTCGGGGATATCAGCGCCGAAGCTCTCGCCGTCCCGCTTCATGCCCAGCGCCGCGGCGCGGCCCATGTTCTCGCGGATCGCGATGTATTCCATCTCCGGCGTGATGATGCCGGCGCGGGCATAGGCGAGCTGCGTCACGGCCTTGCCCGCCTTGGCGCGCAGCGGCAGGCGGCCCTGGCGGTCGAAGAGGGGAACACGACGCTCCTCGCCGACCTTCAGCCCGTCATCCTCGGGCTTCTGCTCGCGGCCGGCGATGTGCTCGACGTCGCCGCGGGCCATGATCCACTCGTGGCGGTGCGGCGCCAGGCCGCGGCCGATGTCGGTCACGATGCGGGCGTCGGTGTAGGGGCCGGAGGTGTCGTAGACGCGCAGCGGCGGCTCGCCGCCGGAGACCTCGATCTCACGCATGGCGACGCGGATGTCAGGGTGGAGCTGACCGGCGACGTGCAGCTTGCGCGAAGCGGGCAGCGGGCCGGTGGTGACGTTGGGGCCTTGCGGCGGCAGGCTATCGGGCATTCTCGGACTCCCATCGCAATAGATTGAACGAAGGGAGGTGGCTGTGACGCCGAGTTGCCCATCCCTTCGCCGGCATGACCCGGATCAGGTTCGAAGGGTGACCGCGTCGCTCGCGGAATCTCAGCCCTGCGGAAAGGGCTCCCCTTGGATGAGGGAATCCTGCGCCTTGTTGCGGGCCGGAGTCAAACCCGGCCGGAGTTCACCGAGAAGAGCCAGAGCGGGAGGGCGGCGAAGAGGACGACCGTCAGCAGGGCGGCGACAAGGAGGATGCCGCCGCGCGGCAGGCGCCGACCGAGAAGCGCGGTGAGCAGCGCGGCCAGGAATCCCGAGATCAGGAAGTGGATACCGTAGACCGGCCAGAAGACGAGCAGCATGACGAGTCGGGCATCGATGCACAGCGTGATGACGATCGCTGCCAGCCAGCCGAGCGCCGCACCACCGAGTGCCAGAGAAAACCGTGCCATCCTCTCCAGTCCCCGCGGGTCCAGGGCCCATTGGTCGTCCCACTGGGCCCCTGGTGGGGAGTTTGAGGGGGCAGTGCCCCTCTCAATCCACCGTCGCGCCGGAGATTCGCACGACTTCCCGCCATTTCGCGAGGTCTTGTTCGATCACCCGGGTGAATTCCGCCGGCGTGTCCCCGATCGCCTCGAGTCCGAGCTCGCCGAGGCGCTGGCGCAGGGGTGCCTGCCGCAGTGCGGACTGCACCGAATTGTAGACCTTGCGAATGATCGGCTCCGGCGTCCCGGCCGGCGCCACGAGCCCGCTCCAGCCCGAGATCTCGTAGCCCTTCACGCCCTGCTCGTCGAAGGTCGGGATGTCGGGCACAGAGGGCCAGCGCTGGGCGCTGGTGATGGCGAGCGGCCGCACCTGGCCCTGCTGGATGAGCTGCGTCACGCCGTTGAGATTGCCGAACATGAACTGCACGCGATTGGCGAGGAGGTCCACGATCGCGGGACCGTCGCCGCGATAGGGGATATGGGTGATCTCGATCCCCGTCATCGCCTTCAGCATCTCGCCGGAGAGGTGCGTCGTGGTGCCGCTGCCGCCCGAGCCGTAGTTGAGCTGGCCGGGCCGCGCGCGGGCGAGCGCGATGAACTCCTGCAGGCTGTTGGCGGGAACCGCAGGGTTCACGATCAGCACGTTGGGCGCGGTGGTGATGCGCGTGATCGTGGAAAAGTCCTTGAGCGGATCGAAGGGCACCGTGCGGTAGAGCGCGGGGTTGATCGCGAGGATGCCGAGCGTCCCGTAGAAGATCGTGTAGCCATCGGGCGCCGAGCGGGCGACGTGCTCGGCGGCGAGGTTGCCGCCGGCGCCGGGCCGGTTGTCGATGACGATGGGCTGGCCGAGCTCCGGCGTCATGTACTGCGCGAAGAGCCGCCCGATGACGGAAGTGCCGCCGCCGGCGACGAAGGGGATCACCAGCCGGACGGGCTTGTCCGGGTAGGTCCCCTGGGCCTGGGCGGCCGTGCCCGCGATCAGCGCGGGCGCGGCGAGAAGTGTGCGTCTGGACAACAACATGCGGACCATCCTGGGTTGAGGTTTACCGCCGGCGCATTCCCATGTTCTTTTCGGCCGGCTTTCCGCCGGTCCGGATTCAGGCCTTCACCACCAGGGCATCGACGACCACCGCGCCCTCGGCGCGGATGATGACCGGGTTGAGATCGATTTCCACGACGAGGCCGGAGAGCTCGTCGGCCATCACCGAGACCCGGGCGAGCAGCGCGTCGAGCGCCGCCGCGTCCCAGGCGGCACCGCCGCGCACGCCGTTCACCATCTTCGCGAGGCGCGTCTCATTGCGCAGGCGAGCGGCCTCGGCGGCGTCGAAGGGGGCAATGCGGAAGGCGACATCCTCGATGATCTCCGCCAGGACCCCGCCGGGGCCGACCATGACGGCGGGGCCGAGCGAGGGATCGGTCACAGTGCCGACGATGACCTCGCCGAGGCCCTTCACCATCTCCTGCACCAGCACGCCGTCGATGACGGCTTCGGGCGCGTGCGTCCTCGCCGCATCGAGCAGCTTCGCCGTGCCGGCCGTCACAGCCTCGGCGTCGGCGAGGCCGAGGAGCACCCCGCCGATCTCCGTCTTGTGGCCGATGGACGCGGATTGCAGCTTCAGCGCGACGGGGAAGCCGATCTGCTGCGCGGCCTTCACGGCAGCCTCCGCATCGACGGCCAGGATCTCGCGCGTCACCGGCAGATCCCAGAGGGCGCAGAGCGCCTTGGCCTGATGCTCGGCGAGCATTCGGCCGGGAACGGCGTCCAGCATCGCACGCGCCTTCGCGATCCGCTGCTCCCGGCCAGACATGGGCGTCGGCGGCGCCACGACGCGATCGGCGAACTCCGCCCGCGCACGGCAGGCCGCCATGACCTTGCCCAGCCGTTGCGGCGAGGGCACGACCGGGATGCAGGCCTCGCGCAGCATCGCCTGTCCCGGGCCATCCGGCGCGGACCACGACACGAACATGCCCGGCACGTGCTCGGCGGCGGCGATGATCTGGCGGGCGTAGTCCACGCCGCCCTGCCCCACCGCAGGCCCGACCACCGTGACCAGGGAGTCGTAGCCGCCGTCGGCGCCGATCAGCTTCGCCGTCTCCAGGAAGAGGCTGCGGTTGCCGAGATTGGCCGTGGTCATGTCGATGGGATTGCCGAAGCTCGCGATGGCCGGCAGCACCTTGCGCAGCGCGGCCTCGGTCCCGGCCGACGGCGCGGGGAGGGAAAAACCTTCGCGGTCCAGCGCATCGGCCATTAGGACGGCGGTGCCGCCCGTGCCGGTCGCGATCGCCACGCGACGGCCGGGGCGCGGCGGCGCCTGTCCCGAGAAGGCCTGCGCGAGGTCCAGCAGCTCGTCGAAGCTCTGCGCCTCCACGATCCCGTGCTGGCGGCAAAAAGCGGAAAAGACCGCCCCCTGCCCCGCCAGCGATCCCGTGTGCGAGGCGGCGGCACGTCCGCCGGCCTGGCTGGTCGCGCCCTTCAGCACCACCACCGGCTTGTCCAACTCCTGCGAGCGCGCGGCCAGGCGGGCAAGCTGCGCCACATCCTTCACGCCCTCCAGCGCGCCCATGACGACGCGGACCTCGTCCCGCTCCAGCAGCGCCATGGCGCATTCGGCGAAGCTGAGATCGGCCTCGTTCCCCGTGGTGACGAGATGCGCGAAGCCCAGCCCGCGCTCGATGCCGAGCCCCATCAGGCCGAAGCCGATGCCCGAGCTCTGGCTCACCAGCCCGATGCTGCCCGGACGGAACAACTCCACCGCCTCCAGCAGCGGGTTGAAACCGACGACCGTCCCCGTGACGAGGTTCACCGTGCCCTGGTTGTTCGGCCCAAGCACGCGCATGCCGGCCGCACCCATGGCGGCCATCTCGGCTTCGGCGGCGCGGCCGGCCTCGCCGGTCTCGCCGAAGCCCGCGCTGATCACGACGGCCGCGCGCACGCCCTTCGCCGCACAGGCGCGCAGCGATGCCATCACATGCTCGCCGGCCGTGACGATGATGGCGCAGTCCACCGGACCGGGAATGGCGCCGACATCGGTGTAGCAGGCGAGCCCGTCGATCTCGCCGCCGCGCGGGTTCACCGGATAGATCGCGCCCCCAAAGCCGTACTTCCTGAGGTAGCGCAGCGGGCGCGCGCCGATCTTGTTCGCGTCGCCCGAGGCGCCGACGACCGCGACGGAAGTCGGCGCGAGAAAGGCCTCAAGCAACGCCGGCATCCCGCTTCGCCAGCATGTCCTTCAGCCCGCCCTCGGCGATCTGCTTGCGGCGCGCCTCGCGCTGGCTGGCGTCCTTCGACATGTTGGTCGAGATCATCATCTCCGTGTTGAAGTCCAGCGCGTTGCGCAGGCCCATCATCTCGAAGCTCTTGTTGATGCTGCGCTTGTTCAGCGCGAGCGCGACGGCCGGGACGTTCGCCAGCCGATGCGCGTACTTCTCCACCTCCTCGTCGAAGCTCTCGTTGGGGAAGATGCGCGTCACCATGCCATAGCGCTCGGCCTGCTCGGCATTCACGGAATCCCCGAAGAGCAGCAACTCCTTCGCGCGCTTGAGGCCGACCACCCAGGGCATCATCAGGCCGGGCGGACCCGAGATGCCACGGATCTCCGGCTCGCCGAAATTCGCATCGGCCGCGCACACCGTGAGGTCCGTCGAGAGCGCGAGGTCACAGCCCGAGCCCAGCGCATGGCCCTTCACCGCGCCGATCACCGGCTTGGTCAGCGTCCACATGCGCAGGCACATCGCCAGGCACCCGGTGAGGTGCCAGCGCCAGCCGCCGACCGTGTGGTCCCAGGGGTCGATCGCCGCCTGCTTGAGGTCCACGCCAGCGCAGAAGGCCCGGCCCGCGCCGCGCAGCACCACGACACTCACCTCCGGATCGGCCTCGGCACGGTCGAAGGCCTCGACGAACTCGGTCTTCATCGCGCGGTTGATCGAGTTCAGCACGCGCGGCCGGTTCATGGTGATGGTGCAGACCTTGCCCTTGATGGAATAGAGGATGGTCGGCTCCTCGGGCGCGGGCGTCGGTTCGGTCATGCGGAGGTCTCCGGACTGTATTCAGCGGGTCGCGATGGTGTCATACGGACGACGCGACGGTGTCGCTTTTCTCGGCTCAAGCGTTGCCGGAACGGCAACGGAGGTATGGTCCGATGTCCCTCCCCGCCCGGTCACTTCTCTCGGAAAAACAACGGCTTTCCCTGGCTGGACGGCTCGCGCAGCTCGACAACCGCCGGCTGCTCTACCTGCACGAGGCGGCGGCCGCGGGCTCCGTGCGCGGCGGCGCCGAGCGGCTGGGCATCAGCCCCTCCGCCCTCAGCCGGCAGATCATGAAGATGGAGGACGACCTGCAGATCGCGCTGCTGGAGCGCCACGGCCGCGGCGTGAAGCCCACCGAGGCCGGTGCCCTGCTCGCCGAGTATTTCGAGGAGCAGCGCTCACGCCTCGGCGAGGTGGTGGCGCAGATCCAGGACATCTCGGAAATGCGCCGCGGCGTCGTCTCGCTGGCCCTCGGCGAGGGCTTTTTGGGCGAGGCGATGGGACCGCCGCTCAAGGGCTTCGCCGAGCGCCACCCGCAGCTCCAGATCGACCTGCAGGTCGGCAGCACCGACGAGCTGCTGCGCCGTGTCATCGAGGACAGCGCGCAGATGGCGCTGCTCTACAACCTGCCGCCCGAGCCGCGCGTGCAGTCCCACGCCTCGCGCCGCCATCCCATGCGCATCGTCACGCGGCCGGGCCATGAGCTCGCCCTGCTGGGCCGCAAGATCACGCTGGACGACCTGCGCTCCTGCGAGCTTGGCCTGCTGCCGGGCGGCTACGGCGTGCGCCAGGTGCTGCTCTCCGCCGAGCATCGCGGCAAATTGCGGCTGGTGCCTCGGCTCACCGCGAACTCCCTGCGCGCGCTGCTGCGCTTCGCCGAGGACTGGAACGGCGTGCTCATCACCACCGGCTTCGCCGTGGCGCGCGAGCTGGAGGAAGGCCGCCTCGTCGCGCTGGAAGCGCATGACGCCTTCCTGGAAAGCTCGGAGGCGCATCTCATCACGCGGCGCGGCCGGCGTCTGCCGCTGGCGGCGACTCATCTGCTGCGTCACCTGCGCGCGACGATGACACTCTTTCGGGGGTAGACGATCAACGTCGCGAAGCTCGGGGCATCAGTGCCGCATCCGGCCGCAAGGCGGTCGGCGCCGCCCGGTCGCGCGGCGAAGCCAAGGCCGCGGACGCGGCCGCCCGGCGTCTGAGGGCGAAAAAAGCCTCAGCTCCGCCGCATGTGCATCGTGTAGGTCGCGACATCCGTGCGGTAGGTCGAGCGCGCGACCTGGAGGATGCTGCCGGACGAGGTCCGATTCACGCGCGTGATCGCCAGCAGCGGGTCGCCGGCCTTCACGTCGAGGATGCGCGAGACCTCGGCCGTCGCGCGGATCGCGGTCATGCTCTGATGGATCTCGGTCATGCGCTCGCCCGTCAGCAGCTCCGCCACCTCCACCAGCAGCGGGTTGCGCTGGAGCAGGTTGTCGAGCGGCTGGCGGGCCAGCACGCGGCCGATCGCCTCCGGGTAGAAGGCGTCCGTCATCATGAAGGGCGTGCCGTCGCGCAGGCGCACGACGCGCAGGTGCTGACCCGCCTCGCCGCGCGCGAGGCCGAGCGGCTCGGCCGCCCAGTCCGGGATGGGGTCGCGCTGGCTGCGCAGCAGGCGGACCTCGGCGAGGCGGTTCGCGGCCTGGATCTCGTCGATGCTGCCGACGCCCCATTCCGGCGTCGGCGCGCGCGGCGCGCCCACGAAGGTGCCCCGCCCCTGCCGGCGCTCGATGAGGCCGCGCTGCTGCAGCTCCCGCAGCGCGCCGCGCACGGTGATCATGCTCACGCCGAAGTGGCGCGCGAGCTGATCCTCGGTGGGAAGCTGTGCGCCGGGCGGCAGCCGGAGCTTGCCGACCACCTTCTGCACCTGGTCAGCCAGGGCCTGGTACAGCGGCGAGCGGCCCGCCGGGAGGCGGCCGAATTTCGACGGCGCCACGGGACCGTAGCTCTCCACCATGTGCCGACCGCCATCCATGCCGAATCCTCCAATCTCCCCTTGCTCATGGCACGACACGACCAGACAAATCGATGGGAAAACGGGTGGATTCCCGATCAGATCGTCATGAGTTGCGCATTGCCGCCGGCGGCCGCCTCGTTCACGGAGAGCGTGCGCTCGGCGACGAGCCGCAGGAGGGAGGCCGGCTCGACCCGGTCGATCACGGGGGTGAGCGGTCCCTCGCGGAAAGCGAAGGCTTTCCTGGCTTCCGCGGCATCGAAGGGGGCGAAGGCCAGCACGGCCGCGCAGTCCGCGGCGCGCCAGTCCTCGACGATCCTGATACGGAATTCGGCCGGCAGCTGGGCGTTCAGGCGATCCGCCTCGGGGCCCCGCGGCGCGATCGCGGCATTCCCGGTGGCCAGCGCTGCGGCGAGACCCGTCATCAGACCAGACATTTCCCCGGCCAGGACCAGCACGGAGCCGCGCCCGGCGAAGCGCAGCGTGTTGGTCTCGCCCACCGGGCCGGGCAAAGTCAGCGTGACCGGCAATGGCGTGGCCGCGCGGAATTCCGCGAGCAGGCCGGCCAGCGGCGCCGCTTCCGGCAGTGCGGCGAGCCGGTCGAAGCCGGCCAGCACGCTCTCATCGCGGATGCCGTCGAGGCGCGGTAAGGGCCCTGCCCGCACCAGCCGGCGCAGGTAGAGCGGGCCGCCGGCCTTGGGGCCGGTGCCCGAAAGCCCCTCGCCACCGAAGGGCTGCACGCCGACCACGGCACCGATGATGTTGCGGTTCACATAGGCATTGCCGACATGCGCCCGCGCCGTGACGAAATCGATCGTCTCGTCGATGCGCGAATGCACGCCGAGCGTCAGGCCATAGCCCGTCGCGTTCAGCGCATCGACCAGCTCGCCGAGCCTGTCCCGCTCGAAGCGCAGCACGTGCAGGACGGGGCCGAAGACCTCGCGGCCGAGATCGGCGACAGCGCCGATCTCGATCAGGCTGGGCGGGATGAAGCTGCCATGCACGGTGTTGCCGCGCAGCGGCAGCGCGAAGCGCTGATGGCGGCGCGCGAGATAGTCGCGCAACCCGGCCTCGGCCTCCGCATCGATCACCGGGCCTACATCCGTCTCGATATCGGAGGGATCGCCGAGGGCGAGCTCCGCCATGGCGCCCTCCAGCATCTCGAGCACGCGCGGCGCGACCTCATGCTGAAGGCAGAGCACGCGCAACGCCGAGCAGCGCTGGCCCGCGGAATCGAAGGCGGAGGAGAGCACGTCCGCCACCACCTGCTCGGGCAACGCGGAGCTGTCCACGATCATGGCATTCTGGCCGCCGGTCTCGGCGATGAGCGGAACGTCGCCGCGCGCCGAGAGCGTGCGCTGGAGCAGGCGCGCGACCTCGGTGGAGCCGGTGAAGACCACACCCCGGCAGCGCGGATCCGTCACCAGCCCGCCGCCGATCGTGGCGCCGTCGCCGGGCAGGAGCTGCAGCACGCCTGGGGGGATGCCGGCCTCGTGCAACAGCCGGACGGCGGCGGCGGCGATCAGCGGCGTCTGCTCGGCGGGCTTGGCGATGACCGTGTTGCCCGCGGCCAGCGCGGCCGAGATCTGGCCCGTGAAGATCGCGAGAGGAAAATTCCAGGGGCTGATGCAGACGACCGGGCCGAGCGGCGCGCCATCCAGCTCGCGGGCGCGGGCGGCGTAGTAGCGCAGGAAGTCCACCGCCTCGCGCAGTTCGCCCACGGCATTGGCCATGGTCTTGCCGGCCTCGCGGATGGCGAGCGGGACGAAGGTGTCGCGATGCGCCTCGAAGAGCTCGGCCGCACGCTCCAGCAGGGCGGCGCGGGTCTCGACGGGGCAGGCCGCCCAGCCCGGCGCGGCGGTTTCCGCACGCGCCAGCGCTTCCGGCACCGCCGCGGCCGGCGCCTCGCGCACCTCGCCGACCACGTCGCGATGGTCGGCGGGGTTGAGGACGGGCCTGGCTGGCCAGGCCGCATCGCCGGCCGTGAAGCCTCGCGCGCGGCTGGCCGCGATGGCGTCCTGCATGGCGCGCAGCGCGGGCGGCGCGGAGAGGTCGTAGCCCGTCGAATTGGGCCGGTCGCGGAACATCTGCACGGGCAGCGCGACCTTGGGATGCGGCGCGCCGTGCAGGCGCGCGGCCTCCTGCACGGGGTCCTCGGCCAGCGCCTCGATGGGCACGTCGTCGTCCACGAGGCGATGCACGAAGGAGGTGTTCGCGCCATTCTCCAGCAGCCGTCGGACGAGATAGGCCAGCAGCGTCTCGTGGCTGCCGACGGGCGCGTAGATGCGACAGGGACGGCCGAGATTGGCGGCTCCCACCACCTGCGCGTAGAGCCCCTCCCCCATGCCGTGCAGGCACTGGAACTCCCAGTCGCCCTCGCGAAAATTCTCGCCCGCGAGGTGGTACACGGCGCTCAGCGTCTGCGCGTTGTGCGTGGCGAATTGCGGAAAGACATCAGCCCGCGCATCCAGCAGGATCTTCGCGCAGGCCAGGTACGAGACATCCGTGTAAGGCTTGCGCGTGAAGACCGGATAGCCGGGGAGACCGTCCACCTGGGCGCGCTTGATCTCGCTGTCCCAATAGGCGCCCTTGACCAGCCGGATCATGATCCGCCGGCCATGCCTTCGGGCCAGCGCGATCACGTGGCGGATCACCGCCGGCGCGCGCTTCTGATAGGCCTGGATCACGAAGCCCAGCCCCTGCCAGTCGCCGAGGCTGGGATCGGCCGCCAGCGCCTCCAGCAGGTCGAGCGAGGGCTCCAGCCGGTCGGCCTCCTCCGCGTCGATGTTGAAGCCGATGCCGTGCCGCGCCGCCTGAAGCGCGAGGGCGCGCAGGCGGGGCAGGATCTCCCCCATCAGCCGTTGCGGCTGCGCGTAGGAGTAGCGCGGATGCAGCGCGGAGATCTTCACGGAGATGCCCGCGCCGGCGTAGACGCCGCGCCCCGCATGCGCAGCGCCGATGGCCTCGATCGCCGCGCGGTACTGCTCGGTGTAGCGCCCGGCATCGGCGGCGGTCATCGCCGCCTCGCCCAGCATGTCGAAGGAGTAGCGAAAGCCCTTCGCCTCCATCGGGCGCGCGTGGTCCAGCGCCTCGGCGATGTCCTGGCCCAGCACGAACTGCCGGCCGAGCAGCCGCATCGCGAGATCGAAGCCCGCCCGGATCAACGGCTCGCCGCCATGCGCGATGAGGCGGGTGATGGTGGCGGTCAGGCCGCGCTCGCTGCTCGTCGTCACCAGCTTGCCGGTGATGAGCAGCCCCCAGCTCGCCGCGTTCACGAAGAGCGAGGGGCTGGCGCCGAGATGCCGGCGCCAGTCGGCGCCGCCGAGCTTGTCGCGGATCAGCCGGTCGCGGTTGTCGGCGTCGGGGATGCGCAACAGCGCCTCGGCGAGGCACATCAGCGCCACGCCCTCCTGGCTGGAGAGCGAGAATTCCTGCATCAGCGCGTCGACGCCCGAGGCACGGGAGCGCTCGGCGCGGAGCTGGCGCACGAGCCGCAGGGTCAGCTCGCGGACGGGTGCGTTCAGATGCCCGGGAAGCCGCGCCGCCTCGACCAGCGGCGGCACGCAGACCGGCTCGGGGGCTCGATCGCCGGTGGCGATGGCGGCTCGCGTGGCCTGCAGATCAAGGTCGCGCAGCGCCGCCTCCGCTATCCCTGCCGCTTCACGACCTCCGGGTACATCACGGAATCGCCCTTGGTCCACATGTAGGAAAGCTCCTCCTCGGTGATGACCTCCGGCGTCCTGCCGTTCCGCGAGGTCAGGGTCTCCACGATGATGTTGCGCTTCACCTCGGAGACCAGCACGCAGGTGCGGTGATAGGCCTCGGACAGCGTGCGGCCGAGCACGGTGAAGCCGTGGCGCCGCATGATGATGCAGTTGGTGTCCTGGATGAAGGTCTTGATCGGCGCCACATCCTCCTCGACGTTGATGCTGGCCGGCAGGTAGAAGGCCGGCTTCTGCATCAGGAAGCCGTAGGTGAGGCTGAAGCTCCGGATCTCCTCGTAGCCCGAGGCGAGGAAGGCGATGGTCTCGTCGTGGTGCAGGTGGATCACGCAGTTCACGTCGGGGCGCAGCCGCAGGATCTCGCGGTTCATCTGGTGGCCGACGGTGGTGGCGCGCTCGCCCGCGAGAATGCGGCCATAGGGGATGTCGGTGATGACGAGGTCCTCGACCTCGGCCTCCTCCAGGCTCACGCCCTGCGGCTTGGCGTAGCAGATGCCGTCGGGATAGTCGGGATGCGGCACGCGCACGACCATGCCGCCGACGCTGGAATTCACGAGGCCGCGCGCGGCCAGCCAGTGCGCGTATTTCACGTAGGAGGCGGCGACCTTCGGGTCGAAGCTCACATTCGGGTCGGGCGTCAGCTCGTTGACGCGGTAGGGCGGGGCCTGGATGCCGTCCATGGGTTTCGCTCCTCTATTCCGGCTGGATGTTGAGCCGCTCGGCGAGCGAGCGCCACTTCCGCGCGTCGCTGGCGACGATATCGGCGAATTCCGCGGGCGTGGGCATGGCGGGGATGACGTCCATCGCCTCCAGCTCGGCCTTGCCGGGGCCGGAGAGAAAGGCCGTCGCCAGGGCCTGCTGCATGCGGGTCGCGATCGCGGTCGGCAGGCCGGCCGGGCCCATCAGCCCGTACCAGAAGGCGGCGTCGAAGCCCTGGATGCCGAAGCTCGAGAAGAGCGGCACCTGCGGCAGCATCGCCGAGGGCCGGCTGATGGCGTAGGCGGTGAACTTCCCGTCCCGCACCATGGCGGCGGAGGCCGGTGGGTTGTCGAGCAGCAGGGCCACCGTGCCGTTCAGCAGGTCGGGATAGACCTGGGAGGAGCCGCGATAGGGCACGTGCCGCATCTCGATCCCGGCCAGCAGCTCCAGCTGGCGCGTCAGCAGGTAGCCGAGCGTGGTGATGCCGACGGAGGCATAGACGACCTGGCCCGGGTTCGCCTTGATCCGCGCGATGAGGGACGGGAAATCCGCGGCCTGCGCCGCGGGGCCGCCGATCAGCACATAGGGCGTGTTGCCGATGAGCGTGATCGGCGTGAAGGAGGTCACGGGGTCGTAGGGCAGGTCCTTCCGGAAGATCGGCGCCACCGGATGGCTGCTGCTGGTCGCGACGCCGATGGTGTAGCCGTCGGGCGCGGCCCGGGCGACGGCCTCGGTGCCCACCATGCCGCCGGCGCCGGGGCGGTTCTCGATCACCACCGGAACACCCAGCGCCTCGGAGAGGCGGCGCGTCGCGACGCGCGCCGTCTGGTCGGTGCCGCCTCCGGGAGGCAGCGGGACGATGCAGCGGATGGGGCGGGAGGGCCAGACATCCTGGGCGAGCGCGGGCGTCGCCAGGGCGGCGGCGGCCATCAGGCTGCGGCGGGTGGTGCGGATCATGCCGGTCTTCCGTATCGAGGCGTGGGAACGCCCGTGCCCTGGTCCTCGCGCCGGCTTAATGTCCGGTTCGCAGGACAATTCTGGGCCGCGCCGGGAGAAGCGGCAAGGCGGTTCCGGACAATATCCGGCAGTCCTGCCCGCCCCTCCGGAATCCGGAAGGGCGGGGCCGCCCTCAAGCGGCCTTCGCGCCGTTGCGCTCGCGCAGGAAGCGGAAGAACTCCACGCCCTCGCGCAGGCGGCGGACCAGCATCTGGCGGTCGCGCACCATCTCGCCGCAGATGGAGGCGATCTTCGGGGCGCGGAAGTAGAACTTCTTGTAGAAGGTCTCGACGTTGTCGAAGATCTCGGTGTGCGTCAGGTGCGGGTACGCCAGCGGCGCGATCTGCACGCCATGCGCGTCCACGTAGTCGGTGTGCGCCACGTCCAGCCAGCCTTCCTTCGCCGCCTGATCGTAGAGGAACGTCCCCGGATAGGGCGCCGCCAGGCTCACCTGGATGGTGTGCGGGTTGGTCTCGATCGCGAAGCGGATCGTCTCCTGGATGGTCTCCGCGGTCTCGCCGGGCAGGCCCATGATGAAGGTGCCGTGGATCTTGATCCCGAGCTCGTGGCAGTCCTTGGTGAACTGCCGGGCGACCTCGACGCGCATGCCCTTCTTGATGTTGTGCAGGATCTGCTGGTTGCCGGACTCATAGCCCACCAGCAGCAGCCGCAGGCCGTTCTCGGCCATCACCTTCAGGGAGTCGCGCGGCACGTTGGCCTTCGCGTTGCACGACCACGTCACGCCGAGCTTGCCCAGCTCCTTCGCGATGGCCTCGGCGCGCGGGAGGTCGTCGGTGAAGGTGTCGTCGTCGAAGAAGATTTCCTTGAGGCCCGGGAAGTTCGCGAGGACGTACTTGATCTCCTCGATCACGTGGCCGACCGAGCGCGTCCGGTAGCGGTGGCCGCCGACCGTCTGCGGCCAGAGGCAGAAGGTGCAGCGGCTCTTGCAGCCGCGGCCCGTGTAGAAGCTCACATAGGGGTGCTTCAGGTAGCCGATGAAGTACTTCTTGTACTCGAGGTCGCGCTTGTAGACCTCGGAGACGAAGGGGAGGTCGTCCATGTTCTCGAGGATCGGGCGCTCGGCGTTGTGGACGATCACGCCCTCGGAGTTGCGGTAGGACAGGCCCTTGATGGAGGCGAAGTCGCGGCCCTCGGCCACGTCCTTCACCGTGAAGTCGAACTCGTTGCGGGCGACCCAGTCCACCACCGGCGCGTCGCGCAAGCTCTCATTGGCCTGGACCGCGACCTTGGCGCCGATCAGGCCGATCTTGAGGTTCGGGTTCTCCGCCTTCAGCCGCTCGGCGACCTTGATGTCGGAGGCGAAGGAGGGGGTGGAGGTGTGCAGCACCGCCATGTCGAAGTCGCGCGCCATGGGGGCGACGTCGGCCAGGGACTGGTTGTGCGGGGGCGCGTCGACCAGCTTCGAATTGGGGACGAGCGCGGCCGGCTGGGCGAGCCAGGTGGGGAACCAGAAGCTCTTGATCTCGCGCCGCGCCTGGTAGCGGGAGCCCGCGCCGCCGTCGAAACCATCGAAGGAGGGGGCCTGGAGGAAGAGCGTGCGCATCATCGCGAGAGCGACCTTTCGAGACTTTTCAGGGCGCTGGCGGCGCCTGGACCAGGGGGTACGGCGACTCCCCTGCCCCATATGGATGGGATGGCGGAAATGACCAGCGAAAGCAAGCGGGACACCGAAATTCCCGGCGGGGTCATGGCCAGATTTCCTTGTAGATGCGGGGGATGCGCCGGCGGCCCCCTGCGGCGACGACGAGCCTTCGAATGGTGCGGATATACTCGATGGCGGCCATCCGCAGCCGGCGCGTGCGCGGAATTCTCGTCGGCAACGGCAGGCTGTGGACGAATTCGGACAAATCCCGATTGGGCATGAAGCAGGGCGGGGCCGGAAGGGCGCGGA
This sequence comes from Roseococcus sp. GW821-FHT12F05, assembly GCF_058806835.1. Lineage (NCBI taxonomy): Bacteria > Pseudomonadati > Pseudomonadota > Alphaproteobacteria > Acetobacterales > Roseomonadaceae > Roseococcus > Roseococcus sp. GW821-FHT12F05. The sequence continues at coordinate 249,797 of NZ_JBXAQB010000003.1, read as the reverse complement.
GGAGGCGCAGGCGCCGGGCCAGGGTGATGATGTGCATGCCGCGGATGCGGATGGCGCGGCGGCAGGCGCGGCAGATCAGGCCCTCGATGCGGCGGAGCGGATGGCCCGCCGGCGAGGCGGCCAAGGCGAGGAGAAGATGTTCCCAGAACTTGGCATGGGTGAGGCGCCGGAAGTAGCGGGAGACGGTGTCGGGCTTGCCGTACTCCTCGGGGAGCTCGCGCCAGGGGCCGTCGGTGGCGGCGACGCGGAAGATGGCGTCGAATGTCTTGCGGCGGTCGCTGGGGCGGCCGCGGGTGGGGTCGTGCCGGAGGTGGGGGAGGATGGCCTGCCACTCGGCGTCGGAGAGAGGGGCGTGGGGGATGCGGAGGGGAGCGGCCATCTAGCTAATATAGGATATATTTCTTATAAAATCAAGAAAATTAGCGCAGGGATAGTACGTTGCTCGACGGCGCGCTCTGCCTACAGGAGCCAATGCAAGACTTCAAAGATTCTAATTTCCCCGAAGATTAATTTTCAATTTATTTTGATATATAGTTATCCGCTTTCTAGCTCTGTCAATAACATCACTATAATGTAACAGCTCAAAATATACGCCTCCAAGGCGCCGATCGGTATCGGGATCGGTAAGTGCATCTGAGAAGAACCAACCCTTTCCTAAAGGAAATCGCGTCCATCCTGCCAAACGTAACGTATTAATCGTATCCCCAATCAGATAGCAATAGAATTTCTTAAGTTTCCCTTGGGACTTGGCAGCCATTAAATGAGCATATTCATTTAAATCTCCAATATGGTCATTCATTTCGACGCCAGGCGCCTTAAATTCTACAATTATTGCAGACCCTTCTTTGTTAAATAAAGCGATATCCGGCCGTTTACCACCGTTATCTTGCGCCCTTTTCGCTAGTAATTTTCCGAACTCTATGTCGATATCACCATCAAATACTTTTTGATCATCGCTCCATTTTATTTGTGCCAGAGGCATATCGGACGATATATAATCGTAGTAGTGATACTCCTCGCTCAATAGCCAAATATCATGATCGGTGAACTGGCCAGTGTCTCTCCGCATAGGAAAGAAAATACTATGAATAATTTTTTCGTCTTTGCGACGAACCTCCGGATCGAGTGCCTGCATCTCAAGGCCTTTATTACAGGCGAGGTTCAGTATTTCAACAATCGCAGTACGACGAACAATCAATTGTGACAAATTCGCCATATCGAAATTCTTCAAGGAAGCAGTATATTTCCAAGAAAGCTCGTTAATTTTATTGCGAAATTCATCAGAATCCGGTTCAGTATTTATAATTTGTTCCTTCAGATTATAAATTTCTGCAGTTTCCGAAATAATTTTCTCTTGATATTTTTTTAATACACGCTCAACAACCGCCTGCGCTGAATCCCCATGTCTTACGCGCGTATCCGTATCCGCGAGCATAGCCTCATTAACCCCAAATTGCTCAGTAATATCCTTCAGAACCTCTTCTCTGCTCCAATCTGCTGGAACAACCATTTCCTCAACAACAGGATCGATAGCGCGATATATGGCCGAATAAGAAATCTTTTCGTTTGATAAAAATAAATCATCGGATGGAATTTCATCCGGAATATTATCAAAATTATCACGCTGTTCGTTGACATGCTCGTCAAGGAACACACCTTCGATTATGACAATATGATGATATCCATTGACTGGATTATTTTGCTCAATTTTAGTTCGAAGGTATCGGTTCGTAATATCTTTCACAGGCGAGGATTTTGCGCACAGAGATATTGCATTCTTGGGAAGATTATATTGGTCAGAACGAAGCTTATAGTGAGAGATTTTAAAACTTTGATATACTCCTAATCCTTGTCCGGATTTTGGATCGGCTTCTTCGACTAAAATATCACGCTCTTTGGTTATAACCGGAAGATCTGAGCGCCTAAGCATCTCGATATTCTCGCCATTTTTCCAATGATAAGTCCTAAATTTAATCTCAAAATTGCCGAGATGAGCCTCAAGTCCTACCAGTCTTTGAAGAAAAGCCATTAACATCTGCTTCTTGAGAAGGGACGCAGAAAAAATCTGACTTGGCATTTCACCCTGAAAGATACGATCTCTAATAAGATCCTTGAGCTGCATTAGCTTTATAGAAGTGCCGATATCTTTTTCATTCCCTGGAATTCTGGAAAAATCTTCCAATTCTATCTGTATTTTTGGTTCGGAGTACTGAATAATACGCCGATATATGGTATCCTTATCGCGATAAGTGCTATCAATACTCATCATTGAAAAATGATGGAAAAACTGTACTCGACCTGCTCCCTTGCAGCTTCCAATTCCAGGAATAGCCAAGTCATCTTTGTAGGATGTGTCTTTCGTAAGAAAAGCCTTCAGTTGATCGTCACCGAGACCGCATCCATTATCCTTGCAGGACAGGGTTAACGCTTCGCGTTCTTGTAGTAGATCGGCTGGCGTAAAATCGATATCTATCTCAATTTGCATATCCGAAACAGATACATCTTCTTGCTTTCTGATGAGAAAAGCATCGATAGCATTTGAGATTAGCTCTTCGAGGACGATGTACCGATTGGAGCTGAGTTTCGTATTTTTAATGCTGCCTCTGATATCAAGCGTCATGTTTTTTTTGGCTCCCATACCAGAGGATTTAGCCACTCATAATGTCCCGCCTGATATCAAGCAGCAAGACAAGGATGGTGCAAAATTAGATCAGAAACCGCTAGCAACGGCTGATGTCAAAGCATTCCAAGAGATGCGCTAAAAACACGCTTGTAGGCCAGTAAAACTGGCTCTGTCTGGGTCGCTCTAACTCGCGCTCACCAACCCCTTAAGCCGCTTCCCATGTCCCATGATCGCGGCAATCGAACCCAGGTTCCGCCGATCCGCCAGGCTTTTCAGCGCCGCCCCGATCTTCCCCTCGCGCAATCTCGCAAAACTGTCGCCCAGAGAGACGGAAAAGTGCAGCATGATGCTGGCGTCGCGGTAGCAGTCCGTCGTGCAGGACTGGCAGATCTCGCGCATCACCTTGTCCGGTGAGAAGTCCCAGACCTTGGAGATCGGCGCCTTCCAGTCCTCGCAGCGCCAGAGGTCGTAGTTCCAGTCAAGATAGAAATACTTGTAGCCGGCGTGGCAGATGAAGCGCTCGCCCTCGCCCGTCAGGCGGCGGCGCATGTCGGCGATGCCCTCGCGCGGGTTGTGGACGGGGATGATGTCGCGGACCGACTGCGCGCCGTCGAAGGCCGCGATCAGCTCCTCCTTGGACATGTCCACCAGGTCGCTGTCCTCGGAATAGACCAGCGAGGAGGAGCCCAGCGCCGCCTTGCGCGGGTAGGAGAAGGTGACGGCCTCGAAGCCCAGCTCGCGGAGGAAATGGCCGAGGGCCCGGTAGTCGCGGATCAGCCGCGTCATCGCCACCGAGGCGATGGGGGTGATGTTGAGCTCCTTCAGGCGCTTCGTGCTCTTGCGGATGCGGTCGCAGACGCCCTTGAGGCCGCGGTTCTTCTCGTGCAGCCCCTCGTCGTCGCTGTCGATGGAGATGAAGAGCGTGCTGAGGCCGGTGTTGGCCAGCGCCTCCAGCTTCTGCGGCAGGTTCCAGCCGTTGGTGACCAGGGTGGGCTGGATGCCCATCTCGGTGGCCTTGGTGACCATGTCGATGATCTTGGGGTGCAGCAGGGGCTCGCCGCCCATGAAGGTGACGAAGCGGACGTTCGCCTTCTCCTTCATGATGGTCATGGATTCCTCGAACCGGGCGGCGTCGAGCCAGCCGCGGTGCGTCACGAAGCCCTTGTTGTGGGCGAAATTGCAGAAGTCGCAGGTCGCGTTGCACATGTTGGTGACGGAGACGTTGCAGATCGCGGGGCCGCCTGACGGGACCAGGCGGACCAGGTCCATGAAGCCGGTCCGGTTCACGGCCTTGGCGGGGGCGGTCGCAGGGGCGGTCGTCCGCGCGGTGACAGTCGCAGTCATGCACTCTCCTCTGGCGCCGAAGCAGCCGAATTCCCTCGCATACCCCCAACCTCCGCCCGGTGCCAAGCGAAGAGGCCCGGCAGGCTGAACGCCACCTCCCGGGTCCGGCGGACCAGGGCCGCGGCGAGCGCGGCCCCGGGCGGGACGCCGACCAGGGCGGCGGCGGCGATGATGGCGCCCTCCTGCACGGCGAGCGCGCCGGGGAGGAGGATGCCGAGGTTCCGCAGCGCCTGGGCCAGGGCCTCGATCACCACCGCGTCGGCGAAGGACACGGGGTGGCCGAGGAGGCCCAGGACGCCGGCGATCTCCACCGCGCCCAGGACCCAGGAGATGGTGTGCCAGGTGATCGCCGCCAGGAGTCGGGGCCAGGCGGCGTGCAAAGAGAGGATGGCGGCCTGGATGCCGCGGACGGAATCGGGGCGGATGGAGGGCCAGCGGCGGGACAGGCGGGCGAGGCCGCGCTCGATCGGGCCGAGGGGGAGACGGCGGGAGAAGAGGATCAGGGCGGCGGCGCCGAGGGTCGCGAATCCGAGGCCGCCGAGGGCGAAGCCGGCCAGGCCGCCGGCGCCGGCATGGGCCAGGAGGAGGAGGATGCCGGCCAGGGTGAAGAGGAGCTGGGAGACCGTCTCCATGGTGATGTCGACGGTGGCGGTGGCGCCGGCGAGGTCGGCAGGGACGCCGCGGCGGGCCAGGAGGCGGGCGGCGGCGGCCTGGCCCAGCAGGGCGCCGGCGGGGAGAAGGGCGTGGGCGGCCTCGCGGTACCAGCGCAGGGCCGTCATGGTCGCGATTCGCGGGCGCAGGGCGGGCGGGATCAGGACCCGCCAGGCGAGGCCGGTCATGACGATCTGCGGGAGGTGGATGCCGGCGGAGAGGGCCACGGCCAGCGGCATCTCGGCCAGGATGCGGCCGAGGCCCGGCAGTTCCGAGTGGTTCAGGGCGAGCACGGCGGCGAGCGCAAGGGCGGCCATGAGGGCACCGTTCCACAGGCCCCGGCGCCACCAGCGCGCGGCCGCCCCCACCGATTTGCTCAGGCCCGCCTCGATCGCCGAATCATGCGGCCATCCTAGCAGCGGCACGGACGCGACAAAAATCTCGCAAAACATTCTTGGGCATGAGGATACGCTTTCTTCACGCAGGGCCGAGGCGGCCTCGGGGAGGACGCGTCATGGATTGGAACGACCGGCAGCGCAAAGCGCGCGACAAGGGCCAGCTCGTCTTCGCGATGCGGCAGTCGCAGACGCCGGCGATGACCCAGCCCGGGCCCTGGGGCACCTCGACGGACGGCTACTGCATCGGCCTGGCCGCGACCTGGATCTCATGGGGCTACGCCGGCAAGAGCTTCCCGGTGGACAGCGCCAAGGTCTGCGACAACCCGCCCTGGCAGTCGACCATGTCGCAGACGCTCTCCGACGCGGCGCTGGTCAACAACTGGACCGATTTCTGGAATGCGGCCATCGGCCCCTTCCAGATGACGCTTTCGGACGGGCTTCGCGCGCGGCGCGAGAGCAATCCGACGGCGAGCTTCATCCGCTCCATCGTGATCCAGGCCTATGGCTGCTACGGCGTCACGCTCGAGCGGGCCGGCGGCGCCCATGCCATCGCGCTGCGCCATGGGCGGGACAACCGCATGCATCTCTTCGATGCGAACAACGGCCATTTCGTCGTGCGCGACCACACGCTGCTGAAGGACTTCCTGAGCTGGTACCTGAAGGACACCGGCTACGACGCGCGCTACGACAAGGGCTGCGGCGTCGTCGGCGTGCGGCCGCCCATCGGGTAGCGGGCTGGCGCTTCGCGCGCATCATGCCACGATGCGTCCCAACGCATGGAGGGGACGCATGTCCGAGAACAACTACACCGTGGGCGATCTCGTCGCCGAGTTCCTGTCGCGCATCGGCGTGACGACGGCCTTCGGCATCGTGTCGGTGCACAACGTGCCGATGCTGGACGCGATCGGGCGGCGGAACGCCATCCGCTACGTGATGTGCCGGGGCGAGATGGGCGGGGCGCATATGGCCGATGCCTATGCGCGGGTGACCAACGGGCTCGGCGTGCTGTTCACCAGCACGGGGCCGGGGATGGCCAACAGCATCGGCGGGCTGGTGGAGGCGCGCTTCGCGGCGAGCCCGGTGCTGCACATCACGGGGCAGACGGCGACGAAGTTCATCGATCGCGACATGGGCACGGTGCACGACGTGCCGGGGCAGACGGCGATCCTGGAGGCGGCGGGCAAGGCGGCCTATCGCGTGCGCTCGGCCGGCGAGGCGCTGGGGGTGCTGACTCGGGCCGCGGCCGAGGCGCTGACGCCGCCGCGCGGGCCGGTGTCGGTGGAGATCCCGATCGACCTGCAGCGCGTGGTGATCCCGCGGCCGGCGGCGCTGGATTCGCTGGTGCTGCCGGTGCCCCCGCCCCTGCCCCCCTCCGAGGCCGCGCTGGACGAGGTGGCGGAGATCCTGGCGAAGGCGAAGCGGCCGATGATCTGGCTCGGCAACGGCGCGCGCGGGGCGCGGGAGGGCGCGATGGCGCTGCTGGAGCTGGGCTTCGGCGCGGTCTCCTCCTGGAACGGGCGCGGCATCGTGCCGGAGGACCATCCGCAGACCTTCGGCGGGCTGCAGGGCAACGGCGCGCCGCGCGTGATCTCCTTCTACGAGGGCGTGGATGCGATGGTCGTGCTCGGCTCGCGGCTGCGCGGGCATGAGACGGGGGATTTCTCCATCAAGCTGCCGCGGAACCTCATCCAGGTGGACGTGGATGCCGCCGCGAACGGCCGCACCTATCCCAACGCCTATTTCCTGCAGGGCGACGCGGAGCTGGTGGCGCAGGGGCTGGCGAAGCGGCTGAAGGGGCGCATGCAGGTCGATCCCGGCTTCGCCGCCGATTTCCGCGAGACGCGGCGTCTCGCCCTCGAGGAATATGCCACCACCCTCGGCCCCTATGCCGGCTTCGCCGAGCAGATCCGCGAGGCCATGCCGCGCGACGCGCTCTGGGTGCGCGACATCACCATCAGCAACTCCACCTGGGGCAACCGCACCTTCGAGGTCTACGGGCCGCACGACGCGGTGCATCCGGTGGGCGCGGCGATCGGGCCGGGGCTGCCGCTGGGCATCGGCGCGGCCATGGGCGCGGGCGAGCGGAAGACGGTCGCCATGGTGGGCGACGGCGGCTTCGCCATGAACATGACGGAGCTCTGGACCGCCGTGCAGGAGCGCGCGCGGCTCTGCACCGTCGTGATGAACGACAGGGGCTACGGCGTCATCCGGCACATCCAGGATGCGGTGGTCGACGGCCGGCGCTTCGGCGACGACCTGCGCGGGCCGGAGCTCGGGCAGCTCGCGGCACTGGCGGGCCTGCCGCACTTCAAGGTGAGCCGCGCCGAGGAGTTCGGCTCCACCGTGGCCAGGGCGCTCGAGGTGGACGGGCCGACGCTGGTGGAGGTGGACATGGTCGCGATCGGCGAGTTCCCGCCCTATGCGCCCTACAGCACCATGGGCAAGCACGCCGAGCGCGCGCGCCGTTGAGGGTCCTGGTCACGGGTGCCGCGGGCTTCATCGGGCGGCACCTGCTGCGGGAGCTGATCGCGGCCGGCACGCTCTCCGGCCGGGCCATCACGGAGATCGTGGCGGCGGACATCCTTCCCGCGCAGGCCGGACCGCGCCTCGTGCCGGCCCTGGGGAATCTCGGCGACGGCGCCTTCCTGGACGGGCTCTTCGCCGGCGGCTTCGATGCGGTCTTCCACCTCGCGGCCTCGCTGACCAGCGAGGCGGAGGCCGATCTCGGCCATGGCCTCGCGGTCAATGTGGAGGGGCTGCTGGCCCTGCTGGCCCGCTGCCGCGCGCAAGAGAGACCGCCGCGGCTGGTCTTCGCCAGCTCCATCGCCGTCTTCGGCGGCGAACTGCCCGAGGTCGTCGAGGACGGCACGCGCCGCGTGCCGCACACCTCCTACGGCACGCAGAAGCTGATCGCCGAGAACCTGCTGGCGGACCACACGCGGCGGGGCGCGCTCGATGGCCGGGCGCTGCGGCTGCCCATCGTGCTGACGCGCCCGGGGATGCCGAATCCGGCCGTCTCGGACCGGGTCGCCGCGATCATCCGCGAGCCGCTGACGGGGCGCGACGTGGCGATCGGCCTGCGGCCGGACACACCCCTGCCGCTGGTGACGGTGCAGCGCGTGGCGACGGCGCTGCGCATGGTGCACGAGATGCCGTCCGAGGCCTTTCCCCCGTCGCGTGCGATCAACCTGCCGGCACTGACGGCGACGCCCGCCGAGATGGTCGCGGCGGTGGAGCGCCGCGGCGCCGCCGGCCGCGCGAGCTGGGCGCCGGACCCGGTGCTGCAGGCGGTGGTGGATGGCTGGCCGCGGCGCTTCGTCTCGGCCGTCGCCGGGCGCCATGGCATCCACGCCGTGGAGAGCATCGACGCGATGGTGGACGCTTTCCTCGCCGACCGGGATTGATGCGGCGCTTCCTGATCTTCGGGCTGCTCGGCCCGCCGCTCGGCTTCATGGTGGGGTTCTGGGGGCTGGTCCCGCTGCTGAACCGGGCCACGGGCGGAGAGAGCGTCTTCGACCGGCACCAGCTCGTGCTGCTGCCCGCCGCCTATTGGCTGGGGATCGTCCCGGCGCTCCTGGCGGCGGCACTGGACCGCCACCTCGCGCGCCGCGGCCTGCGCTGGCGCCCCGCCTGGACGGCGCTGTTCTCCTTCGCGGCGAGCTTCGTGCCGCTCTCCACCGCCATCGCGATGGGCTTCCTCAACAGCCCCTGGTTCCTGATCTGGGGACTGGTCGGCGCGGTACCCGGCTTCATCTGCTCGGCCCTAAGCGGGCCCGGCCGATCGTAGCGCGCCCATTGCTTCCGGAATGCGGCCGTTGGATCCGCCGGCGGATGGGATCCCTGTCCGAAACCGGACATTGCCGCTCCATCCCAGCCGTGTGACATAGCGTCCGGGTGCAGCCGCAGGGACGCGGTGGGCAGGTTTGCGCAGGCCGGGCCGCCGCGCGGAGCCTGCGTGCCCATGGCCCTTCATCATCCCGGACGCGATCCCTCGCGAGCCCAGCTCCTGGCGGAACGCATCTTCGGCACGCTCGACCGCTTCCTTCACGTGGAGGCGGCCAGCGGAATCGTTCTCCTGATCGCCGCGGCGGCAGCCCTCCTCTGGGCCAACTCCTCCCTTGCCGGCAGCTACGAGGCGCTCTGGCACTTGCCGGTATCCTTCGGGATCGGCGGCTTCGCCGTCTCGCAGCCGCTGCACTTCTGGATCAACGACGCGCTGATGACCCTCTTCTTCCTGGTCGTCGGCATGGAGATTCGCCGGGAGACCCATGAGGGCACGCTGCGCAGCCTGCGGCAGGCCTCGCTGCCGCTGGCGGCGGCTTTCGGCGGGGTCGCCGTCCCGGCCCTGATCTACCTCGCGCTGAACGGTGACCCGGTGGGCCGGGCCGGCTGGGCCGTCCCCACGGCCACCGACATCGCCTTCGCGGTGGGCGTGCTCTCGCTGCTGGGGCGCGCCATCCCGGCCAATGTGCGGATCTTCCTGCTGGCGCTGGCGATCATCGACGACATCATCGCCGTGCTCATCATCGCCTTCTTCTACTCCGGCGGCCTCGATCCCGCCGGCTTCGCCGTGGCCGGCCTCGGCATCCTGATGGTGCTGGGCCTGCAGGCGATCGGCACCGGCTCCGCCCTCGCGTATGTGATCCCCGGCGCGGTCGTCTGGGCCGGACTGCTGATGACCGGCGCACATCCGACCCTGGCCGGCGTGGTGCTCGGCCTCATGACGCCGGTCCGGCCAGCGCCCCTGCGCGAGCAGCCCACGGAACTGGCGGTGCGGGCGGCGCGGGAATTGCGCGATATGCATCCGGAGATGGAGGTCTCCGGACACCTGGCGCGGCCGCTCCAGCAGCTGCGGCTGGCTCAGCGCGAGATCCTGCCGCCCGTCGTGCGGGTCCAGATGGCGCTGCACCCCTGGGTCGCCTTCGGCGTCATGCCGCTCTTTGCATTGGCGAATGCCGGCGTCCCCCTGGGCGGGATCGACCTTTCGGCCGGGGGACCGCAGATGATCACGATCGGCGTGGCCCTCGCGCTGGTGGCGGGCAAGCCGCTGGGCGTGATCGGCGCGAGCTGGCTCATGGTGCGGCTGGGCTGGAGCCGCCTGCCGCTTGGCATCACTTGGCCGGGCATCGGCCTCATCGGCCTGCTGGCGGGCATCGGCTTCACCATGTCCATCTTCATCGCGTCGCTGGCCTTCGCCGACCAGCGGCTCCTGGACGCAGCCAAGCTCGGGGTGCTGCTGGGCTCGGCGGTGGCGGCCGTGACCGGCCTGATCTGGGGCTGGCGCCTGAAGCGGCAGATGAGCGGAAGGCCGGCCTGACGTCCCTCGGCGGGTGGCTCTTCGTGGCGCTCGTCGCCTGCCTGGCCATCGGGATCGTCTGGCTGCCCCACCTTCTCCAGAGCTTCAGCCCGCGCTGATATTCGCCGCCCGCACCACCTCGACCCAGCCGGCCGTCTCCCGCTCGAGCCTCTCGGCCATCGCCTCCGGCGCGAGCGGCGCCACGAGCGCGCCGGCCTCGAAGGCGCGGCGGCGCGTGGGCTCGTCCAAGAAGCGCTTCGGCGTCACATCTCGGATGAAGATCTAGCCGAATTTCAGGCGGAGGAAGCCGTCGAGCGTGCCATGCTTTAAAGACTGGGCCGAGGAAATCCGGCGATGGTCGGAAGATGAGTAAGAGGACCGCCTTCGGGCGGTCTTTTGGCACCCTCTACGTCCTGGACCGCCTACATCAACGCCCCCGAGTCCAATCCAGTCCTTGCCATCATCGAGCGAGCGCGCGGGCTCAAAGCCCGCAAGACCGCCCTGAATCAATCGTTACGAAGGCTATCCGGAATATTAGGATCATCGTCCGGAACACGATCCGCACGCGCGACTAGGCAAACTGGCCCCGTTGATGGGTTAAGAATACAGACTATCATCTTGTTCTTCGTGGCATCGTTGACGAAGTGGACTGCCAACAGATCTAAGATTGCCTGAGCCTTTTTCGATATATCCGGATATCTTTCCTGCACGGGGAATCGTGCCTTGAGGAGGTTCTTCAAATTTCCTTTGTGAAGATAACTACTAGTTTGTGAATATGCCCGAAGAAAATCGCTTTTCTCCATTTTTCCTAAATTAGGCAAGAATTCGAGGTGACCATCTTCGCGATTTCTGAGCACCGCAGCAACTGGAAAGAATCCGGGGCTCAATTTATCCAAACCCATCATTATTTTATCGGCCTGATAGTTATCGTCCAATCGAGTCGATCTTGAAATATCGCCGTGCGCAACCAAGCAAGCCAAAGCAATTAACTCGTAGCACATGCGAAGTTGGAGGTAGCAAAACTCCCTAACTACCTGCGGAGGTAGATTGTACAATAAACCGAGTGTACCCTGATCGATAGATTTAATCCGGACTTTAATTTCCTCCATCATCGACTGGTAAAGAACAAGCTGAGGATCGTCATCGGCTCCGAGGTTTCGTACAATAGCTGGTAAAGTTCCTGTGTATCTGGTGTTCGCCATCGCCTACCTTTAGCTTTTTGTCGCCAATTTGACAGCACTTCGTTATAGACCTGGATCGCCTGCGCTACGAAGAGGATCAGCGGGGCGGGCTTGCCGTCATTGGACTCTGGTATGTCATGGAACCCCATACAGCGCCGCCTCGGCCGTCTCGACCACCAGCGGCAGCGGCCACCCCGGATGAAGGCCCCACACCGCGTCTATGGCGGCCCTGCGGCCATCCTGGCCTTTATTGTCGGCCAGCCGGGCCGCCTCGCGGGCGGCACGGATCGTGGGGTTAGGGTCCTCGGCCATTTCGGAACAAAAGCAGAACATGACATGGGAGTCGAGTCGGCCCTCACCCCCAGTGTGCTATGCGGAGCCTTTGCCGCCGTGGGTCATCTGCACCACAAAACGTATCGCAAAACGTATCACAGACACCCAGATAACATGTCCTAACATACTGTTATTACTAAATTTCAATGCATGGTCGGTGGAGTTCCAAAGTTCATGTAGAACTGCACGCGCCCGGCGATGAGGTCGCGCGTCATCTCGCCCGTGCCGCGATAGGGGATGTGCAGCATGTCGATGCCCGCGCGGATCTTCAGCAGCTCGGCGCCCATGTGGTGCATGGAGCCGACGCCCGCCGAGGCGTAGGTGATCTCGCCCGGCCGCGCCTTGGCTTAGTCGATGAACGCGCGCAGGTCGTTGAGGGCACGATCAGCGTGACGGGACGCGAGGACAGCTCCTGCGCGCGCAGGATTGTGGGGGCCGATAGCCCGGCCAGGGTGGCGGCGAACAGCGGACGGCGGCGCAGGATCGTGGACAACTCCCCAGGCGGCCTCTTCGGGCCGTGGAGGGAGGATGCCGCAGCCGCGCCCCGCCGTCACTTCATCAACGTCACTTCATGCGGGCGAAGACCATGCGGTCCTTGTTCTCCTCCATCAGCCGCGTGAAGCCGGGGATGATCTCGAAGCTGAGGCCGAGCGGCAGGCCCGTATCAGGGTCGGCCTGCACCTGGGCGTAGGGCTTGCCGGCGATCTTCTCCCACTTGCCCGCGGGCTTCTTCACCTCGACGTTCACGACGGTCGCCTTCAGCGACATCCGCACGATCGCCTCCTTGGGCGAGGAGGGCTTGGTCAGGCTCGGCATGCCCGCGATCATCTGCCAGCCATTGGCCAGCGCCCACTTCGTCAGCTCGTCCTTGTCCATGCGCGGCGTCCTTCCCGATGCGGGCGGAGCTATGCGCCCGATGGCCGCGCGCGCCAACCGCGCAGTGGACGGGCCGGGCTTCGCATGGAACGCTGGCGGAAAAGGAAGGGGACGCAGCCATGGGCTTCGAAGGACAACTCGCCGTCGTGACCGGCGGGGCGAGCGGCATCGGCGCCGCCTGCTGCCGCATGCTGGCGGCGCGCGGGGCGAAGGTGGCCGTGACGGATCGCGACCTCGCCCGCGCACAGGCGCTGGCCGAGGAGATCGGCGGGTCGGCGCTCGCGCTCGACGTCGCGACGCAGGCGGCCAACGAGGCCGCCGCCGCCGAGATCGAGGCCGCGCTGGGGCCGGTGGACGTCCTCGTCACCTCGGCCGGCGTGCTGCAGCGCCCGCTGCGCGCCGAGGACCTGCCTGAGGCGGACATCCGCAATGTGGTGAACATCGACCAGATCGGCACCTACCTCTCCGCCGTCGCCTTCGGCGCGCGGATGGCGCGGCGCGGGCGCGGGGCGATCGTGACCATTGCCTCCATCTCCGGCTCGCGCGGGCTGCCGCTGCACGCCTATGCGCCGGCCAAGGCCGCGGTGATCGAGATGACGCGCTGCCTCGCGGGAGAATGGGGCCGCTCGGGCGTGCGGGTGAACTCGGTGTCGCCGGGCTTCACGCTGACGCCGGCGCTGGAAGCGGCCATCCGCGCCGGCGAGCGCGATCCGGCGCTGCTGGAGGAGACCAGCGCGCTGGGCCGCATGATCACGGTGGAGGATGTGGCGGAGGCGGTGTGCTTCCTGGCCTCGGACGCGGCGCGCGTCATCACCGGCATCGACCTGCCGGTGGATGCGGGCTGGCTGGTGGCGCCGTCCTGGGCGAGCTATGGCGGCGTGCCGGCGGCGCGGGGGAACGCGGGCTGAGTCGGTTTCTAACCTTCGATAAGATTTTGAATTCAAATAATAAATAGGGTCCAGGGCCAAAAGCCCTGGCGGGGGTCGAGGGGGCGGAGCCCCTTCGTTCCTCTCTCAGGCGTGGGCCGCCACCTTGCCGAGCTCGAACCCTTTGTACCCTTCCTTCGCGACCTCGTCGCAGATGCCGCGGTACTTCGCCATTCCGCCTGCATAGGGCATGAAGACGCGCGGCTTCCCGGGCACGTTGGCGCCGAGATACCAGGAGCTGGAAGCCTGCGGCAGCAGCGTGGCCTCGGCCGCGCGGTTCACCTCGGCGACCCAGGCTTCGGTGGCTTCCTCCGTCGCCTCGATGGTCGCGATGCCGTGCCGGCGCATGTGGGCGATGCAGTCGGCGATCCACTCCGCGTGCTGCTCGATGGGCACGGGCATGTTGCAGAGCACGGAGGGGCTGCCGGGGCCGGTGATGGTGAAGAGATTGGGGAAGCCCTTCACGTTCAGGCCGAGATAGGTGCGCGGCCCCGCCTCCCAGGCCTCGGCGAGCGGCAGCCCGCCGCGGCCGCGGATGTCCATGCGCAGGAAGGGCCCGGTCATCGCGTCGAAGCCGGTGGCGAAGACGATGATGTCGAGCGGGACTTCCTTCCCCGACTGCAGCCGGATGCCGGTCTCGGTGATGCGCTCGATGGGATCGGTGCGGATGTCCGCCAGCTCCACGTTCCCGCGGTTGAAGGTCTCGAAGTAGAAGCTGTCGATGGGCGGGCGCTTGGCGGCGTAGGGGTGGTCGATGTCGGCGAGCTTCGCCGCCGTCTCAGGGTCCTTTACGATCGAGCGGATCTTGTCCTTGATAAACTCTGCCGCCGTGGCGTTGGCCTCGATGTCCGTGGTGATGTCGCGGAAGTTGGCGCGGAACTGCAGCCCGCCCTTGGCCCAGGCCTTCTCGTAGATCGCCGTCCGCTCCTCGGGCGTGACGTCGAAGACGGAGCGGTCGTCGATGGTGAAGGGATGGCCGTTGGTGGTGGCGCGCATGGTGCGCCTGATGTCCGCGTAGTGGGCCTTCACGTGGTCCTTGAAGTCCTGCGTCAGCGGCGCGTTGTGGGCGGGCACGCTGTAGTTGGGCGTGCGCTGGAAGACGGTGAGGTGCGCGGCCTGCGACGCGATCACGGGCGCGGCCTGGATGCCGGTCGAGCCCGTGCCGATCTGGCCGACGCGCTTGCCGGTGAAGTCGACGCCCTCATGCGGCCATTCGCCGGTGTGGTACCAGTCGCCCTTGAAGTCCTCGAGGCCGGGAATCTTCGGCACGTTGGCCGAGGAAAGGCAGCCCACCGCGGTGATCAGGAACTGCGCGGAGAAGCGCTCGCCGGCCTCGGTGCGGATGGCCCAGCGGCTGGTCGCCTCGTCGAAGCTGGCGCCGGCGACGCGCGTGCCGAGCTGGATGTCGCGCTTCAGGTCGAAGCGGTCGGCGACGAAGTTGAGGTAGCGGCGAATCTCGGGATGCTCGGGGTAGCGCTCGGACCATTCCCAGTCGCGGATCAGTTCCTCGGAGAAGGAGTAGCAGTAGGAGTGGCTCTCGGAATCGCAGCGCGCGCCGGGGTAGCGGTTCCAGTACCAGGTGCCGCCGATGCCGTCGGCCGCCTCCAGCACGCGGGCCTTCAGGCCGAGCCGGTCGCGCAGGCAGTGGAGCTGATAGAGGCCGGCGAAGCCGGCGCCGACGATGATCGCATCGTATTCCGCAGACGGACTCGTGGTGTTCGCGTCGGGCATGGATCGAATACCTCCGTTTTCACGGAGTTTGACGCCCCGGGCGCCCTCGCCGCAACCCTGCTTCGCAGTTGCGGGAGAATCAGTTGGATGTGACGCCCGCCGCGCGGACGACGGGGCCCCATTTCCGCTCCTCGCCGATCATGAAGGCCTGGTAGTCCGCTGGCCCGGCCGGCCAGGGGTCCGCGCCGAACTCGCGCAGGCGCGCCACCACCGCCGGGTCGGCCAGCGCGCGCAGCACGGCGCCGCCCAGCTTCTCCACGATCGGCCGCGGGGTCGCGGCCGGCGCCACCAGCCCGTACCAGGAGGAGACGTCGAAATCCGGCACGCCGCTCTCCTGCATGGTCGGCAGTTCCGGGAGCTGCGACCAGCGCTGCGCCGAGCTCACGGCCAGCGCGGTCAGCAGCCCGGCCCGCACCTGCTGGGCCGAGGCGGGCGCGTTGTCGATGGCGAAGAGGATCTCGCCGGCCAGCACGGCCTGCATGTTGGGCGCGGTGCCGCGATAGGGCACATGCGTCACCTCGATCCCCATGCGCTGGCCGAAGAGCACGCCGCTGAGATGCGAGGAGGTGCCCACGCCCGCCGAGCCGAAGGTGGCCGCGCGCGGGTTGGCGCGGGCGAAGGCCACGAGGTCCGCGACGGACCGGAAGCCGCGCGAGGGCAGCACGATCATGCAGTTGGGCATGGCGGCGATCCGCGCCACGCCGGTGAGGTCGCGGTTGGGCTCGAAGTTCGGGCGGCGGTGCAGGTGCGGCCCGATGCCGTTGCTGGCGATGTGGTTGACGACGAAGTTGTAGCCGTCGGCCGGCGCCTGGGCGCAGATCTCGGCGGCCAGCATGCCGCCCGCGCCCGGCCGGTTGTCCAGCCAGAAGCCGTGGGCCAGGCTCTCGCGCAGGCTCGGCTCGAGGATGCGCATGAAGATGTCGCTGGCGCCGCCGGGCGCCCCGCCCACCAGCACGCGCCAGGGCTTTTCCGGCCAGCCCGCCGCGGGTTGCGCCAGCGCCGGCGCGGCCAGCCTGGCCCCGGACAGCGTGAACATGCCGGCGCCCATCAGGGCTCGGCGCGCGACTTGGACCATGGGTTCCTCCCGATTTTCCGGGAGCGTCGCGCCTTTGCCGCGCCGATTTCAAGCGTGGCGTCGAGGAAGCCTCAGTCCCGCCGGTTCGGCAGGATCATCTCCGCCCGCGTGCCGTCGCCGATGCGGCGGATGGTGCTGCTGCCGCCATGCTGCTCGGCGAGCGCCTGGGTCAGGCCCAGCCCCTCGCCCGCCTCGCGCGCGGCGCAGAAGCCCCAGCCGTCGTCCTCGACCGTCAGCCGCGTCTCCCGCGTCGAGGTGACGAGTCGGACGGCGATCTTGCCCAGCATGCGCTCGTGCAGCCCGTGCTTGATGGCGTTGCCCAGCATCTCGTTGGCGGCGCGCAGCACGGTCTCGCGCAGATGCGCGGGGCACTCGCCGCCCACCGCGAGGTCGAGGCGGATGATCTGGTCCGGGTCGCCCAGCAGCTCGACCGTGCCCTTGCAGAGCGCGCTCAGGCGATCCTCCATCGGCCGCGGCGCGCCGGTCATGCCGAAGAGCGCATCGGAAATGGTGGCGCTGAGCATGATCCGCCGCTCGAGGTCGCGCAGCATGCGGCCGCTCTCCAGCGAGAGGCGCGAGCCGTCGATCAGCACGACCTCCGCCAGGATGCGCTGGAGCGTGTTCTTGGTGTGGTGGCGCAGCAGGCGAAGCGCGAGGTCCTCCCCGACCGGGGGCGGCTCGGCGCCGGACGCCTGCGGAACCAGGGTCCAGAGCGGGCGCTCGGCATGGGCGAAGGCGGCCTGGAGGGGGGTCAATGGCGTGACTCCGTCATCGTGATGCGAAAGGCATAGGTGGGAAAATTTCCCACGTAAAGGGTGAAGTGGGTATTTTTCCCACAATTCACCCGTGCTAGGGGTGGAGCCGACGTGATCGACCTGCCATCTCCTCCGGCCCCGGACGCCCTGCTGCGCGCGCTGCGCCGGCCGCTGCGGCCGCTGCTGCGCCTGCTGATCCGGGCGGGCGTCACCTTCCCCGTCTTCGCGGAGATGCTGCGCGGCCTTTATGTCGAGACCGCGGCGCAGGACCTCTCGCCCGACGGCCGCCCGCCCACCGACAGCCGCCTGACCCTGCTCACCGGCGTGCACCGCAAGGAGATCCGCCGGCTGCGCGAGGCGGCCGAGCCCGGCGACGACGCGCCGCCGGCCGTGGTGACGCTGAACAGCCAGCTCATCGCGCGCTGGCTCGGCCTGCCCGCCACCACCGATGAAGCGGGCGACCCGCTGCCGCTGCCCCGCGCCGAGTTCGACGCGCTGGTGGCCTCGGTCACCACCGACCTGCGGCCGCGCACGGTGCTGGACAACTGGCTGGCCCAGGGCATCGCGACGATCGATCCCGACGAGCGCATCCGGCTGAACGTCGCCGCCTTCGTGCCGCGCGAGGGCGCGGAGGCGCGGCTCTTCTACCTCTCGCGCAACCTGCACGACCACGTGGCCGCCGCCGCCGCGAATGTCTCCGCCGACGGCGCGCCGCCCTTCCTGGAGCGCAGCCTGCATTACGACCGCCTCTCGCCCGAGGCGGCGGCGAAGCTCGAGGCCGCGGGGCGCGCGGCGGCGCAGCAGCTGCTGGTGGACCTCAACCGGCTGGCGCTCTCGCTCGTCGAGGGCGAGGCGCAGGTGCCGGGGGCGCCGACCCGGCGGGTCAACCTCGGCGTCTATCTCTACGGCGAGGGCGAAGCGACTTGAACTCCACGCGCCTCCTCGCGGCGCTGCTGCTGCTCGTCGCCGCCTGCGCCGAACGCACGCGGCCGCCCGCGCCCATCCCCTCGCCGGCCGCCGAGACCGAGATCTGCCGCATCGGCCCGGATGGCGGCCCGCCCGCCCGGACCGTCCCCCCGCTGGCGTCCGACGACCGCCGGATCGCCGAAGACGGCGACCGCCGGATCGCCGAAGACGGCGACCGGGGCATCGGCGGCACCGGCATCCGGCTTGCCGAGGACGGCGACCGCCGGACCGCCGGCGGCGACCGCCGGATCGCCGACGGCGACCGGGGGATCGCCGACGGCGACCGCCGGATCGCCGACGGCGACCGCCGGATCGCCGACGGCGACCGGGGGATCGGCGGCACGGGCATCGTCGGCGTGGTCACGGGCTTCGCCAGCATCTGCGTGGGTGGGCTGCACATCGGCTACGACCCGACGGTCCCCGTCGTCTTCGGCGACGTGTTGACGCCGCCCGACGCGCTGCGCGTGGGCCAGGTGGTGGTCATCTCGGCCGCCGAGCACGACGGCGCGCTGCGCGCGCGCCGCGTGGCCGTGCGCTACGAGGTCTCCGGCCCCGTCGAGGCCGTCCAGCCGGGCGCGCTCGTCGTCGCGGGGCA
Organism: Roseococcus sp. GW821-FHT12F05; assembly: GCF_058806835.1. Taxonomy (NCBI): domain Bacteria; kingdom Pseudomonadati; phylum Pseudomonadota; class Alphaproteobacteria; order Acetobacterales; family Roseomonadaceae; genus Roseococcus; species Roseococcus sp. GW821-FHT12F05. The sequence continues at coordinate 231,047 of NZ_JBXAQB010000003.1, read as the reverse complement.
GCGCGTGACCCTGGTCGGCGCGGTGCCCGGCGGCACGGGCTGGAAGGTCGGCGACACCGTGCTGGTCAGCGGGCTGCGCGCGCCGGACGGCAGCATCGTCGCCTCGCGCATCGACCGGCGGCCCGCCAATGCACCGCGCACCGTGACGGTCTACGGCACGCTCATGCGGCGTGCCGGGGTGATGAGCATCGGCAACCTGCCGATCCGCGTCGAGCCCGGGCTGCTGCTGCCGGATCCCGGGCCGGTGATCGCCACCGGCCTGATCGAGAACGGCGTGCTGGTGCCGGTCGCGGTCGCGCCGGACATGCTGCTGCGCGACCCCGCCTACTGGTTCGGGCCCGATTACGGCCGCTTCTTCTTCGAGGGGTATGTCAGCCTCGGCTCGGGGATGGTCTGGCTCGCCCCTGCCCTGCACGCGCCGGGGCCGGCCGGCCTCGCCGCCTTCGACGCGCAGCGCCGGATGGTGGAGCTGCGGCCGGGCCCCGGCGGCGGGGTGACGGCCGCGGGGCTGCGCGACCCGGCCGGCGCGCCGGTGCGGGGCGGTCCCCCGGGCGGGCTGCGGCAGGCGCCGATGCCCGGCGCCGGCCCCGGCGGCCAGCCCGCGCCGCGGAGCGAGCTCGCGCCCATGCCGGACCGCAGCTTCGACCGGCGGCAGGGGCCCGGCGGCGCGGCCCCGGAGCGCGGGTTCGGCGCGCGTGCCGGCGAACGTCCCGGCGGCAACGACCGGTTCCGCCGCGACCGGCCGGATTCCGACGACCGGCCGGCGCAGCCGGGCGCCTTCCAGGGAGGCGGATTCCAGGGCGGCGGGTTCCAGGGGGGTGGGTTCCAAGGGGGCGGGCCGCAGAGCATCGGTCCCCAGGGGGGCGGCTTCTTCCGCGGCCCCCGCTGATCCGCCGGGCGCAGGTCAGTCCGCGTAGGCGCCGTTCGCCACGATGATCGGCCGCCAGCGCTCGATCTCCTCGGCCAGGAAGCGCCGGTGGAAGGCGATGCTCGCGCGCTCGTCCGTGGCGGGGTCGGTCGCCAGCTCGGCGAAGCGCTGCTTCAGCCGGTCGTCGTGCAGCGCGGCGCGCAAAGCATTGGAGAGGTGCTGCTGGATCGGCTCGGGCGTGCCGGCCGGCGCGTACATCCCATGCCAGGTGGACATCGCGATGGACTGAACGCCCGCCTCCGCGGTCGTCGGCACGTTGGGCAGGCCGGGCAGCCGCGCCGGGCTGCTGACGCCATGCGCCAGCACGCGGCCGTCGCGGATATAGGGCACGGTGTTGGTCGCCTGGTCGCAGAGGATGTCGATGCGCCCGGCCATGAGCTCGGCGATGGCGGGCGCCGTGCCGCGGAAGACCACGACGGTCGCGCGCTGGCCGGCCGCCCCCTGCACCAGCAGGGCGCAGAGATTGGCCGCCGAGCCGAGCCCGGCCGTGGCGAAGTTGATCTTGTCCCCCTCGCGCGCCAGCACGGCCATCACGCCGCGCAGGTCCTCGGCGGGGAAGTCGCGCCGCGTGACGATCGTCATGGCCGCGTCGGAGACGAGGCCGAGCGGCGCGAAGGCGGTCAGCGGGTCGTAGGGCGCGCGGCGGTAGAGCGTGGCGCCCGAGGCCATGCCGATGTTGTTAATCATCAGCGTGTAGCCGTCCGGCCGCGAGGTCGCGAGGCGCTGCGGCCCGACGATGGAGCCGCCGATCGCCTCCACCACCACCGACGCGCCGACGTGGCGTGACAGGGCGTCGGCCACGATCCGCGTGACGGTGTCGGTGGGCCCGCCCGCGGCGCCGGCCGCGATGACGGTGATGGTCCGGGACGGATAGGCGTCCTGGGCCCGCACGGCTGGCGCGGCGAGGGCGAGCGGCAGCCCGGTGAGCACGGTGCGACGACGCATGGCTTGTACCTCCCTGTTCGAGGCCCGCGGTTGGATCCGTCATGGCCCTGGTTCCGGCCTGCTTCCCGTGGCGCGTCCGGGGAAGCAGGAGCGGCCGTCAGTCTGGCATGGATGACCGGCGGTGACACGGCTTCCGTAGCCTGGATCGGGCGGGAACGATCCCGGGGACCTGTCGTGCCCGCAACCCGCCGGCCACCTCGTTCCATTTCGAAAAACCCTGGGCGGATTCGGAAGACCGCCGGTACAATCGCGATATCCTCGCCGCCAGCATCCGCAAGCTGGAGTGTTCCCATGGACCGCCGGAGAGACCCGAATGCCTGAACCGTCCCGGCCACCCTCGAAACCTCCGCTCGGATCCCTGGCGCTCATCGCCGTGGTCGTCGCGGCCGGCGCCGGAGCCTTCGCCTATACGGCGGGATGGCTGTCGCCCGACCGGCTGACGCCGACCCGGCTGGTGAACTCGCTGGCTCCGGCCGGCGGGCCGGCGCTGGGCCACCGGCGGAACCACGCCAAGGGCATCTGCTTCACCGGCGTTTTCCAATCGAACGGCAATGGGGCGGAGCTGTCGCGGGCGCGGGTCCTCGCGCCCGGCGAATATCCGGTGCTCGGCCGCTTCAACCTCGGCACCCCCGATCCCAACGCGCCGGACTCCACCGTGCGCGTCCGGGGCCTGGGGCTGCAGCTCACGGCCCCGACCGGCGAGGTCTGGCGCACCGCCATGATCGACCTCCCCTTCTTCCCGGTGGGGACGCCCGAGACCTTCTATGAGCTGCTGACGACCTCGCACAGCACGGATCCCGGTGCCATGAGGGCCTTCGCCGGCCGGCATCCGGAGTTCGCGGCCTTCGGCGCCTGGGCCGGGAGCGCGCCCTGGACGGCCAGCTATGCGGAGGAGCAGTACAACAGCCTCAACAGCTTCGTCTTCGCCAACGGCTCGGGCACCGAGCGCACCGTGCGCTGGTCGCTGCTGCCGCAGGCCGAGGTCAAGCCCATCACGCAGGCCGAGCTCGCGGCGCTGGGCCCCGACCACCTGGCGCCGGAGATCACGCAGCGCGTCGCGGCCGGGCCGCAGCGCTGGAAGCTGGTGGTCACCGTGGCCGATCCGGGCGACCCCACCGCGGATCCCAGCAAGGCCTGGCCGGCCGGGCGGCGCAGCGTCGAGGTCGGCACGCTCGTCGTGGACCGGATTGAGCCCGAGCGGGACGGCCCGTGCCGGGACATCAACTTCGATCCGACCATCCTGCCGGACGGGATGAGGGTGTCCGACGATCCCTTCCCGGCGGCGCGCTCGGCGGCCTATGCGAGGTCCTACGACCTGCGCACCTCGGAGACGCGCGACTACCCCTATCACGCTGCAGCAGGGAGCTCCCGATGATGACCGCCACCGGCAAGCGCTTCACGCCGCTTCAACGCCTGCTGCACTGGCTGATGGCCGCCTGCATCCTGGCGATGTTCTTCGTCGGCGTGGGGATGGTCTCGACCGTGCGGCCGGACTACGTGCCGCTGCTGACGACGCACAAGACGCTCGGCATCGCCATCCTCGTGCTCGCGCTGATCCGGCTGGCCGTGCGGCTGCGCTCCGGCGCGCCGGCGCTGCCGGCCGGCCTGCCCGAGCCGATGCGCATCGCGGCGCATCTCTCGCACTACGCCCTCTATGCGCTGATGATCGCCATGCCGCTGCTGGGCTGGGCGATGATGTCGGCCGCGGCCTATCCGGTCGTGCTCTACGGCGACATCCGGCTGCCGCCGATCCTGCCGCTGAACGCCCCCCTGCATGCGCTGCTGTGGGGCGCGCATTTCTACCTCGCCTTCGCCTTCTTCGCGGTCGTCCTGCTGCACATCGCGGCGGCGCTGTTCCACCTGCTCGTCCGGCGGGACGAGGTGTTCCAGAGCATGGCGCCGGTGCCGGTGCGCGACGAGGCCGCCCCGGCGAAGTGAGGGCGGGGAGCGGCTAGAGCCTTTGCCTGCCGCGTGATTCAGACCTCCGGCGCCTTCGCGCCTTCGGTCATCACGCTTCAGTTCAGCCGCAGTTCCAGGATGTGCTTGGGGTCGGGCGCGATCTCGCCGCGCTCGACGCGCTTCACGATCTCGGTGAGCGCGGCATTGGCCGGGGTGGGGATGCCCAGCGGCTCCGCCTTGCCCACGATGAAGCCGTTGATGAACTCGATCTCGGTGCGGCGGCCCTTCACCATGTCCTGGCCCATGGAGGGGCGGTGCGCGCCGCCGCCCTTCGCCGCCTCGGCGAGGCGGTGATCGTCGTACTCCTTGGTGGCCGCGGGATCGCCCTCGCCGGCGCCGGCGATGATCTCGGGGTCCATGTGGTGGATCTCCTCGAGCTCGTAGCCCAGCGCCTGGCCGACGCGGACGCCCTCGGCGCCCAGCCGCGCGCCGAAGCGGCGCAGGATGTCGTTGGTCAGGATGTCCTTGCTGATGAGGCCGGTGCAGGCGGACATCCCGTTCGCCATGCCGTTGGTGACGAGCTTGGACCAGCGCTCGCCCCAGAGGTTGGAGGTGACGTGCGTGCTGTCGGAGAGCGCGGTGAGGCGCCCGATCTCCTTGGCGCGCTCGGTGATGCGGCCATGCACCTCGCCGACGCGGTAGACGGTGTGGGCCTTGCCGCCCTTGCCGGAGGCGCGGCGGACATGGCCGGGCTCGGTCAGCTCGACCGTGATGGAGCTGGCGATGGCGCCGAGCGTCCGGCCCCAGCCGACGATCCCGGCGATGGTCTCCTCGTTCATGCAGTTCTGCAGGCTGACGACGAAGCCGCCGGGCGAGAGGTACTGCTGGATCATCGTCGTGGCCCAGGCGGTGTCGTAGGACTTCACGCAGATGAAGGCGATGTCGAAGGGCTTCTGCTTCACCGTGTTCTGCAGCTCGGTGAGGTGGATGGCCTTCACCGGGACGGTGAACTCGGGCACGTCGCGGATATGGGTGATGCGCAGGCCCTTCGTCCGCATGGCCTCGACGTTCTCGGGCCACATGTCGATGAAGGTGACGTCCTCGCCGGCCTGCGCCATATGCGCGCCGGCATACCCGCCGACGGCGCCCGCCCCTACGATCGCGATGCGGTTGCCCATGATCTGTTTCCTCGCCGTTCGTTCTTCGAGGAAAACGCTAATCCCATCGCGCCGGCTTGGGAATGCCGCCTCAGGACAGCATCTGCAGATCGCCGTCGATGGCGATGGCCTGGCCGCTGATCGTCTTGCCGCGGGCGCTGGCCAGCAGCAGGATCTGGTCGGCGAGCTGCCGGGGCGTCACGTAGTCCTTGATGCTGGCATAGGCGAAGGCCTGCTGCTCCATCTCGGCGAAGGAGACGCCGCGGGCCTGGGCCTTGGCCTCCAGCACGCGCCGCTGGCGGTCGCCCGAGACCATGCCGGGCAGGATGGCATTCACGCGGATGCCGGCGCCGCCCAGCTCGATCGCCAGCGACTTGGTGAAGCCGATCACGCCCCATTTCGCCGCCGCATAGGGCGCGCGCAGCCCGAAGCCGAAGCGGCCGGCGGCGCTGGAGAGGTTGGTGATGGAGGCGTTCACGCTCCGCCGCAGCAGCGGGATGGCGAGGCGCGCCACGTTGAACTGGCCGGTCAGGCAGATCTCGAGGCAGCGGTCCCAGTCCTCGGGGTTGATGTCCTCGACGCGGCCGGTGGGGCCCGCGACGCCGGCGTTGTTCACCAGCACGTCCAGCTCGCCGATCCCCTCGAAGAGGCGCGCCACCTGCGCGCGGTCCGCGACGTCGCAGCGCGTGCCCGCGATGGCCGGAGGCAGCGCGGCCAGCGCCTCCTCGTCGACGTCGCAGACCTGGACCTCCGCGCCCTCCTCCAGGAAGGCGTCCGCGATGATGCGGCCGATGCCGCCCGCCCCCGCCGTCACCAGGACGCGCGCGCCGTGCAAACCGAGTTCCATGGTCATTCCTCCTTCAACACGCCGCGCGCCAGGATGAAGGCGGCGGCTTCGGCGATGTCGCCGGATATTGCGGCACGGGCGGCCGCGCCGTCGCGGGCCCGCAGCGCGGCCAGCGCGGCCGCGTGGAAGCGCGGGGCGGGCGTGTGCGCGAGGCGGCGGGGATCGGCCCGCATGTCGAGGTTCAGCACGGGGCCGGCCAGCAGCCAGAGCCGCTCGATCGCGCCCTGCAGCAGCGGCATGCGCGCGGCGGCGTAGATGGCGAAGTGCAGGTCGCGGTTGAGCGCCACGGCCTTCGCGCCGTCGGGCTCCGGGCTTTCGACGATGGAGGCGAAGGCGCGCTCGATCCGGGCGATGGCCGCAATGTCCGCCGCGGTGGCGGCCAGGGCGGCGCGCTCGGCCGCGAGCCCTTCCATCTGCTGGCGCAGGTCGGCCAGCTCGGCAAAGCGCGCGCGCGACATCACGGGCACCCGCACGGCTCGGTTGGGCGAGACCTCCAGCGCGCCGTCCTCCGCCAGCCGCGCCACGGCCGCGCGGACCGGCATGGTGGAGGTGCCCAGCCGCTCGGCGAGGTCGCGGAGCGACAGCCGCTCCCCCGGGGCCACCCGGCCGGAGGTGAGCAGCGCCGCGATGCGGTCGTAGGCGGTGTCCCCCTTCGTCGGGGCGTTCGGTTTCTGGGTGCTGGACAAGGATGCGTTTCCTGCGCGAGTATGAACCGTGATCACAGTCGGCGGCAACAGCCGACCAGGAGGAAACATCATGACCGTCTCCCGCCGCGGCATCCTGGCTGCGTCCGCAACCATCGTCCCCCTGGGCCTCGCGGCCCCGTCCATCTCCTATGGCCAGTCCGACGTCATCCGGATCGGGCACCTGACGCCCCGCACGGGCTTCCTCGGCCCGCTCGGCGAATACGCCGTGCAGGCGGCGCAGCTGGCCGGCGAGGAGATCAACGCGGCCGGCGGCATCAACGGGCGCCGGCTGGAGATCCTCTTCGAGGACAGCGTCAATCCGCAGACCGGCAGCGCCAAGGCCGAGCGCTTCGTCCAGCGCGACCGCGTGGCCGCCATCGTGGGCGAGATCAACTCGGCGACGGCGCTGGCCATCGCCCAGGTGGTGAACCGCGAGCGCGTGCTCTTCCTCAACACCGGCGCCAATTCCGACGCCCTGCGCGGCTCGGACTGCCAGCGCTTCATGTTCCACGTCGAGGGCCAGAACTCGATGTACGTGAAGACCGTCGGCCGCGCGCTGGTCGAGGGCGGGCTGATCCGTGGGAAGAAGTCCTACGCGCTCACGGCCGACTACGCCTTCGGCCACGACCTGCTGCGCGTCGCCAAGCGCTTCCTGACCGAGAACGGCGGCAGCATGGCCGGCGAGGATCTGATCCCGACCGATCTGACCGACTTCTCGCCCTTCCTGCTGAAGATCCGCCAGGCGCGGCCGGACCTCGTGGTGGCGAACCTCGCGGGCGCGCAGATCACCAATTTCCTCAAGCAGTATTCCGAGTTCGGGCTGCAGTTCCCCGTCGCGGGCTTCGGCTTCGACACGGCGCTGGCCTGGGGCGCGGGCCAGGGCAATTTCCTCGGCACCTGGCCGGTGATGTGGCACCACCTGATCCAGGCGCCCTCGGCGCAGGCCTTCGTGCGGGCCTTCACGGCGAAGTTCAACCGGCCGCCGGAGAACCAGGCCTGGGGCGACTACACCGCGGTGAAGCTGATGGCGCGCGCGATGACGGAGACGCGCGGCACGGACGGGCCGAAGATCGTCGAGTATTTCGAGGCGGAGGGCCGCGTCGACATCCTCAAGACGCGCGAGGGCTACTTCCGCAAGCGCGACCACCAGCTCATGCAGGAGGCCTATGCGGTGACGGCCCTGCCGGCCCGCGAAGTGCGCAACCGCTGGGACATCTTCCGGTCCGGTCCGCCGGTGCCGGGGCCGAACGAGCCGCTGGATGCGATCGCCGCCACGGCCGAAGAGAACGCCTGCACCTTCCGCTGATGGCCTGAAATAGGGCCGCCCCCTGGGGGTTTTCCCCAGGGGGCGGCCCCCTGCTCCAGGATTCGCCCTTGCAGCTCATCTTCATCCTCGAGCAGGTGCTGAACGGCCTGCTGATCGGCGCCTTCTATCTGCTGATCGCCCTCGGACTCTCGCTGATCTTCTCGCTCGGCGGGATCGTCAACCTGGCCCACGGCGCCTTCTACGCGATCGGCGCCTATCTCACCGTCGCGCTCGCGCCGGAGATCGGCTTCGGCGGCGCCTTCGTGGTGGCGCCGGTGCTGGTCGCGATGCTCGGCCTTGGTATCGAGCGCTTCATGCTCCGGCGCTTCTACCGGGCCGATCCCATCCTGGGGCTGCTGCTGACCTTCGGCCTCGCCATGGTGGCGGAGCAGACGCTGCGCATGGTCTTCGGCGCGGCGCCCGTGCCCTTCTCCATCCCGCAGGAGCTGCGCGGCCAGGTCTTCATCGGCGACTTCATCTATTCGCGCTACCGGCTGCTGATCCTGGCCGTCGCCGTCGTGGCGGTGTTCGGGCTGTGGCTGCTGCTGACGCGCACCGCCTTCGGCCGCGTGGTCCGCGCCGGCGTGCAGAACCCGGACATGGTGGCGGCGCTGGGCATCTCGCTGAAGCCCTATATGAGCGCGGTGGTGGCGATCGCGGTCGGCCTCGCCGCGCTGGCGGGCGTGATGACCGCGCCGATCAGCGGCGTGCACCCCGCCATGGGCGCGGAGATCCTGACCTTCGCCTTCGTGGTCGTGGTGATCGGCGGGCTCGGCTCCTTCTGGGGCGTGATCGCGGCCGCCTTCATCGTGGGCGTGGTGCGCGGGCTCGCGGCCTATTTCTACCCGCCGGCCACCGAGGCCTCGGTCTACCTCCTCATGGTGCTCGTCCTGCTGCTGCGCCCGCGCGGGCTCTTCGGCGAGCGCATCCAGAAGTTCGAGTGACCGATGATGCGTGACATGCGCTCCCTCGCCGTGGCCGCCATCGGGCTGCTGGTCCTGCCCTTCGCGCTGGACCTGCTCGGCCTGCCCCTGAAGACCGCGACCGACGTCGCGATCTTCGCCATCGCCGCCATGGGGCTGAACATCCTGGTCGGCAGCACGGGCCTCGTCTCCTTCGGGCATGGCGTGTGGTTCGGCATCGGTGCCTTCGCGGCGGCGATCCTGCAGCGGCACTACTGGCCCGGCGGCATGCTGCTGCCCGGGATCGCAGCGCTTGTCATCGTGGGCCTGGGCTCGGCCGTGGCCGGCCTCGTCATCCTGCGGCGGCGCGGCGTCTACTTCTCGCTGCTGACGCTGGCGCTGACGGCCATGTCCTTCGCCATCGCCTTCCGCTGGACCGAGCTGACCGGCGGCGAGAGCGGCTTCGGCGGCATCGAGCGCTCGCCCCTCTTCGAGGACACGCGGCGCTACTACGCGCTGGTGGCGGTCATCGCGCTGCTGGCCTGCGTCGCGCTGTGGCGCTTCCTGCGCTCGCCCATCGGCACGGTGCTGGTGGCGATCCGCGAGAACGAGCAGCGCGCGGGCTTCATCGGCTACCACACCAACCGCTACAAGCTGGTGGCCTTCGTGGCCTCCGCGAGCCTGACGGCGCTGGCCGGCGTGCTCAGCACCTTCAACCACCGCTTCGCCAGCGCCGACCCGCTGAACATCGCCTTCTCCGGCGAGCTGCTGGCGATGGTGGTGATCGGCGGGATGCGCAGCTTCCTGGGGCCGGCGCTGGGGGCGCTCTTCTACATCCTGTTCCGCGAGTTCCTGTCGATCTACACGGCCAACTGGCTGCTGGTCTTCGGGCTGCTCTTCGTGGGCTTCATCCTCTTCAGCCCGACCGGGCTGGTGGGCGTGGCCGAGCGGCTGCTGGCGCCGTTCCGGCCCAAGGCGCCGGACCTCGACGCGGCCATGTCCGCGCGGCGCGTGGAGGCACCGACGCCGGTGCCGCCGGAGTTCATCCGTCCCGGCACGGCCGACGGCGCCGTGCTCTCGGCGGAAGGGCTGCAAAAGTCCTTCGGCGGCGTGCGCGCGGTGCGGGAGGTCTCCTTCGCCGTCGCCGACCGCAGCCTGCACGCGCTGATCGGCCCGAACGGCGCGGGCAAGACCACGGCCTTCAACCTGCTCTCGGGCATGTTCACGCCCGACCAGGGCCGCGTCGTCCTGGACGGGCGGCAGATCGGCGGGCTGGAGCCCTATGCCATCACCCGGGCGGGGCTCGGGCGCTCCTTCCAGATCACCAATCTCTTCCCCGGCCTGACCATCGAGGAGAACATCCGCCTCGCCATCCAGGCGCGGCATGTGGAGCGCTTCTCGCCCTGGCGCTCGGCCCTCGATATCCCCGAGATCAACACCGAGACGGCGACGCTGATCCGCTGGATGGGCCTCGCCGGCATCGAGCGGGCCGAGGCGGGGGCGCTCTCCTATGGCGGGCAGCGTCTGGTCGACATGGGGCTCGCGCTGGCGACCCGCCCGCGGGTGCTGCTGCTGGACGAGCCGCTGGCCGGCCTTGCCGCCGCCGAGCGCCAGCGCGTGGGCGACCTCATCAAGCGCCTCTCGACCGACATCCCCGTGCTGCTGGTGGAGCACGACATCGACCGCGTCTTCCAGATCGCCGACCGCGTCACCGTCATGAACGAGGGCGAGGTGCTGGTCGACGGCGGCGTCGAGGATGCGCGCAGCGACGAGCGCGTGCAGGCGGTCTATCTCGGCAGCGGCGCGCATGCGGTAGCAGCCAAGCCGCGGGCGAGCGCGGCGGAGGCCGCCGTCCTGCTCACGCTCGACAAGGTGAACACCTATTACGGCAAGAGCCACATCCTGCGCGACGTCTCGCTGGAGCTGCACAAGGGCGAGGTGATGGCGCTGCTCGGCCGCAACGGCGCCGGGAAATCCACGCTGCTCAAGACCATCATGGGCATCGCGCCGCCCGCGAGCGGCCATGTGACGTTGGCGGGCGAGGAGCTGGCCGGGCTTTCCGCCGAGGTCGCGGCCCGCCGCGGCGTGGGCTTCGTGCCGCAGGGGCGCGGGCTCTTCGCGGGCATGAGCGTGCAGGAGAATCTCGGCCTCGGGCGGCTCAAGCGCCTCACCGGCGCCGGCACGCATTGGGAGGAGGAGCGCGTGCTCGCCTTCTTCCCCCGGCTGAAGACGCGCTGGAAGGTCGAGGCCGACCGCCTCTCGGGCGGCGAGCAGCAGATGGTCGCCGTGGCCCGCGCGCTGATGGGCGACACCCGGGTGCTGCTGCTGGACGAGCCCTTCGAGGGCCTCTCGCCTGCCATCTCGGAGGAGCTCTTCGAGGCCTTCGACAAGCTGCGGCACGAGGTCTCGATCATCCTCGTGGACCATCATCTCGACCTGGCCTTGGCGCTCTCGGACCGCACCGTCGCGCTGGAGCGCGGCAGCGTGACGTGGAGCGGCGAAAGTCGCATGCTCCGCGACGACCAGGAATTGCGGAGGAAGGTCCTGTGGTTATGAAGACTGTAGCGATTGTCGGCAGCGGACTGATCGGGCGCGCCTGGTCGATGATCTTTTCCCGCGCGGGCTACGCCGTGCGGCTCTACGATGCGGTGGACGGCGTGGCCGACACGGCGGTCGGCCTCTGCGCCGAGGGGCTGAAGGGCCTGGCCGCGGCCGGGCTCTGCGACGACCCCGCCGGCGCGGCCTTGCGCATCTCGTCCGCGAAGACGCTGGCCGAGGCGCTGGAGGGCGTCGTGCTCGTGCAGGAGAACGGGCCGGAGCGCGTGGACGTCAAGCAGGTGATCTTCGCGGAGCTCGACAGGCTGGCGCCGCCCGACGCGATCCTCGCCTCGTCCAGCAGCGCCATCCGGATCAGCCTCTTCGCCTCGGAGCTCAAGGGCCGCGCGCGCTGCCTGATCGCCCATCCCGTGAACCCGCCGCACCTCGTGCCCATCGTGGAGCTGAGCGGCGCGGAGTTCACCGATCCTGATGTGATCGCGCGTGCCAGGGCCATCTATGCCGAGATCGGCCAGGTCCCCATCACCGTGCTCAAGGAGGTCGAGGGCTTCATCGTCAACCGCCTGCAGGGCGCGCTCCTCGCCGAGGCCTTCCGGCTCGTGGACGAGGGCTATGTGACGCCCGAGGACCTGGACAAGACGGTGAAGGACGGGCTCGGCCTCCGCTGGTCCTTCATGGGGCCCTTCGAGACCATCGAGCTGAACGCGCCGGGCGGCATCCCCGACTACTGCGCGCGCTTCACCGGCTTCTACAAGAGCCTCGCGGCCGAGCCGCCGGCGCCCACCGTCTACGACACGCCGCGCGTGGCCGAGCAGTGGACCCCTGCCCCGGATCTCGCGGCGAAGATGCAATGGCGCGACCAGAAGCTGGCCGCGCTCGTCGCCCACAAGAAGAAGGGTTAGGGAACATGGCCAAGCCGCGCCGCGTCATCATCACCTGCGCCGTCACGGGCGCGATCCACACGCCCAGCATGTCGCCGCACCTGCCGATCACGGCCAGCGAGATCGCCGAGGCCGCCATCGGCGCGGCCGAGGCAGGCGCGGCCATCGTGCATCTGCACGCGCGCGACCCGAAGGACGGGCGGCCGGACCAGTCGCCGGAGGCCTTCGCGCCCTTCCTCGGCGTCATCAAGCAGGCGTCGAACTGCGTGGTGAACATCACCACCGGCGGCGCGCCGACCATGACCATCGAGGAGCGCGTGCGGCCGGCTGCGACGCACAAGCCGGAGGTGGCCTCGCTGAACCTGGGGTCGATGAACTTCGGGCTGTTCGGGATGCTGAACCGCTTCAAGGAATTCAAGCACCCCTGGGAGCGGGAGTACCTGGAAAACAAGGACATCATCTTCCGCAACTCGTTCAAGGACATCGAGTACATCCTGACGACCTGCGCGGGGAACAACACGCGCTTCGAGTTCGAGTGCTACGACACCTCGCACCTCTACAATCTGAAGTATTTTTTCGACCAGGGCCTCGTGAAGGCGCCGCTGTTCATCCAGACGGTGTTCGGCCTGCAGGGCGGCATCGGCGCGCATCCGGACGACGTGATGCACATGAAGCGCACGGCCGACCGGCTCTTCGGCGACAACTACCAGTGGTCGGTGCTGGGCGCGGGCTCGAACCAGCTGAAGATCGCGGCCATGGCGGCGGCGCAGGGCGGCAACGTGCGCGTCGGGCTGGAGGACAGCCTCTGGGCGGGGCCGGGGCGGCTGGCGGCGAGCAATGCGGAGCAGGTGCGGCTCGTGCGGCAGATCATCGAAGGGCTCGGCCTGGAGATCGCGAGCCCGGACGAGGCGCGCGAGATTCTGTCCCTCAAGGGCGGCGACCAGGTCGCCTTCTGATATCGGCGCAACGGGGTCTCCGGACCCCGTTGCGCGCGCTTTCGCTGCGGCGCAGGATCGCAGCACGGCCGTTCCGATGGCCGACGAGGAAACTGGGAAAGGCCGCCTCCAGAGCGGCCCAATGTCCAAGGGAGCAACAAGATGAATGTCTCGCGCCGTAGCCTTGCCCTGGGGAGTGCCGCGATCGGCCTCGCCACCCCCGCGCTCGCGCAGTCGGAGCCGATCCGCATCGGCTGGCTCGCCGCCATGACGGGGCCGAGCTCCGCGCCGGCCATCGGCTTCAACCGCGGCGTGCTCTATGCGGCCGAGGCCATCAACGCCGCCGGCGGCGTGAAGGGAAGGCGCGTCGAGATCATCACGCGCGACACGCAGGGCGACCCCACCAAGGCCGTGAACGCCACGCAGGAGATGATCAGCCAGCTGCGCGTGCACGCCATCTGGGGGCCGACCAATTCCGGCGAGTCGCTCGCGGTATCCGCGATCATCGCGCGCGGCCGCATGCCCAACATCCACCCCTGCGTGGTGGACAGCCTGATCGACGTGCGCCGCTACCCCACGGCCTTCCGCGTGGCGCCCTCCAACACGCAGTGGGACGACGCGGTGCGCGGCTACACGCTGAACATCCTGCGCAAGCGGAAGGTCGCGGTGATCGGCGACACGACGGGCTATGGCGTGAGCGCGGCCAATGCCTCCGTCGCCGCCTTCCAGCGGGACGGGGCCGAGGTGGTCTACAAGGCCAATATCGACGCCACCCAGCCCGACATGACGCCGGACATGCTGCGCGCCCGCACCGCAGGGGCGGAGGCGATCATCATCTGGAGCGTCTCCACCGGCATGATCGCGCGGCTGCTCAACACCCGCGGGACCATGGGCTGGGACGTGCCCTTCGTCGGCCATCCCGCGCTGGCCTCGGGCGAGATCGGCACGCTGGTGGAGAAGCCGGCGAACTGGGAGAAGGTCTACGCCATCGGCTACAAGAGCTGCTCCTACGACGCCGCCGGGAAGCTGCCCGACCGCAACGAGGAGCTGGTGCGGCGCCTCCAGGGCAAGGTGAACCTGCAGGACACGCTGCTCTGGTGGGTCGCCTGCGGGATCGACGCGGTGGACCTCGTCGCCAAGGCGGTGGACGCCACCGGCTCCTCCACCAGCGAGGCGATCGTGGGCAACTGGAACAGCATCACCAACTATCCCGGCTATTACGGCAGCTACAGCTTCACCGCGACGGAGCATAACGGCTTCCCGATCTCGGAGCTGGTGATGTCGGCCGCGAACACCGCGCGCAACGGCACCTTCGCGCTCGCGCCCGGCTACGGCTGAGCCGATGCTGGCCTCGATCGTCGCTTCCGGCCTGGCGGTCGGCGCCATCTATGCGCTGATCGGCATCACCTACAACACGATGTTCGCGACCTCGCGCGTGATGAGCTTCACGGCAGGGCAGCTCGGCATGCTCGGCGGCGTGCTGGGCTCGATGTTCATCCTGCGGCTGGGGCTGCCGATCCTGCCGGGACTGGCGGCGACGCTCGCGGTCTGCGCGCTGCTGGGCGTGGTGACGGAGATCGTGGCCGTCCGTCCTGTGCTGAAGAGCCTGGACCAGCATCTCTACGTGCTCTCGACGCTGGCGGTGGCGCTGCTGATCCAGCACCTGACGGCGCTGGAATGGAGCACGGAGCCGCAGCCCTTCCCGAAGCTGGTCGGCCTCGGCGCCGGCATCTGGGACGAGAAGTACTGGCTGCCGGTCGTGGCCTGCGCGGTGACGATCATCGGCCTGGAATATCTCTACAAGCACACGCTGGTGGGCCGCGCCTTCGTCGCCATCGCGGAGGATAATTTCGCCGCCCGCGCGCTGGGCCTGCCGGAGCGGAACCTGCGCATCGCGAGCTATGCGCTGGCGGGCGCGATCGGCGCGCTGGCGGGCTTCGCGGGCGGGCAGCTGCTGCTGGCCTTCTTCGCCAACGGGCCGCTGCTCAACTTCTACGGCTTTATCCCCGTGGCGCTGGGCGGATTGGGCAACAACCGGGGCGCCGTCATCGGCGGGATCGGGCTCGGGCTCTTCCAGCAGGCGGCCAACTTCCTGGTCGGCGGCATCTTCTCCTCGGTCGCGGTCTTCACGCTCTTCATCATCGTGCTGCTGGCGGCACCCCAGGGCCTCTTCGGCTCGGCCACGGCGCGGAGGGTCTGATGCTCAGGACCCTGGCGCCCTTCCTCGGCATCCTCGTTCTCTGCCTGCTGCTGCCGCTGACGGGCAACGAGTACTGGGCCCTGATCGGCACGCGCGCGGCCATCTACTGGGTGCTGGTGGCGGGGCTGAACCTGATCGTCGGCTTCGCGGGACAGCTCGCCATCGGCTATGTCGCGCTGCTCACGCTCGGCGCCTACACCACGAGCGTGCTGGCCGCGGGCAATGTGTCCGAGCCGGTGCCGGCCTTCGCGGCCCTCGGCATCGCGGCGGTGGTGGGTGCGGTCTTCGGCGTGGTGGTGGGCCTGCCGGCGCTGCGGCTGCGCACCTTCTACTTCGCCATGACGACGCTGGGCTTCGCCACCATCGTCACGCAGATCGCGCTGGCCTGGCAGGGCGTCACCGGCGGCGGCATCGGCCTTCCCGGGCCGGAATTCCCGGAGCCGCTGAACACCGCCTGGGGCTTTTATCTGTTCTGTCTCGCGCTCGCGGCACTGTGGACCTGGATGACCGGCAACATCGCCGCCAGCCGCTTCGGCCGCGCGCTCGTCGCCATCCGCGACGCCGAGGTCGCCGCCGAGGCCAGCGGCATCGCCAAGCCGCGGCTGCTGGTGATCGTCTTCATCTTCGCGGGCGCCTCGGCCGCCATCGCGGGCGGGCTCTTCGCGGGGCTGCAGACCTACATCACGCCCGACGCCTTCACCTTCGACCTCTCGCTGCTCTTCTTCATCGCGATCCTGATCGGCGGGCGCGGCTCCATCCTCGGGCCGCTGCTGGGCACCATCCTGCTGACCTTGCTGCCGGAGATCGCGGCGCCGCTCGCGGCCTGGTCCACCTTCCTCTATGCGGCGCTGCTGCTGGTGATCGTGCTGGCCATGCCGGGCGGGATCGCGGCGATGCTCGACTTCCGCAACCGCAGGCCACTGCCGAAGGACCGCAGCATCCAGACCGACCTCGGCGCGCTGGCGGAACTGCTGCCCGAGCGGAGCACGATGAGCGACCTGGAGCTGAAGGGCCTGGTGCTCAGCTTCGGCGGCGTGCGCGCGGTGGACGGGCTGGACCTCACGCTCCGCGCCGGCGAGGTGCATGGGCTGATCGGGCCGAACGGCAGCGGCAAGACGACCACGCTCAACATCATCTCCGGCTACTACAGCCCCGAGGCCGGCAGCCTGGAGCTGGGCGACGGCCCGCTGCCGCTGGGACGCCCGGCGATCCGCGCGAGCCGCGGCATCGCCCGGACCTTCCAGACGCCGCGGCTGATCGGCGAGTCCTCGGTGCTGCAGAACGTGATGATCGGCGCCGATATCGAGGGCCGCGCCGGCTTCCTGGAGTCGCTGCTCTCGCTGCCGCGCCACCTCCAGGACGAGCGGCGCATGCGCGCGATGGGCCGCCTCGCCTTGCGCGTGGTGGGGCTGGAGGCGCTGGCCGATGTCCGCGCCGACCGGCTCCAGCACAGCGAGCTCCGCTTCATGGAGATTGCCCGCGCGCTGATGCTGCGACCGGCCTTCCTGCTGCTGGACGAGCCGGCGGCCGGACTGTCCGCCGAGGAGATCCGCCGGCTCGGCGCGCTGATCCACGCGATCAGCCGGCAGGGCACGGCCGTGCTGCTGGTCGAGCACCATGCCGACCTGATCTTCGACATCTGCGACCACGTGACCGTGCTCAACCTCGGCCGCGAGCTGGCCAAGGGCACGCCGGCCGAGATCCGCGTCCACAAGGAGGTGGTCAGTGCATACCTTGGCGCCTGAACACCTGCTGGACGTCCGCGGGCTCGGCTCGGGCTACGGCAAGATCGTCGTGCTGCACGGGGTGGACCTGCACGTGGCGGCCGGCGAGGTCGTGGTGCTGCTGGGCCCGAACGGCGCCGGAAAATCCACGCTGCTCAAGGCCATCTCGGGCCTGCTGCCCTGGTTCGAAGGCGGCGTGCGCTTCGCCGGCCAGGACATGCTCGGCGTGGGTCCGCGCGGCTCGGCGCAGGCGGGGCTGGTGCATGTGGTGGAGGGGCATCGCGTCTTCACGCAGATCTCCGTGCACGACAACCTGCTGCTCGCCGGCTACGACCTGCCGCGCGGCGAGCGCTCGGCGCGGATCGAGGAGGCGCTGGCCTATTTTCCGGAGATCGCGGCCAAGCGGCACGAGCGCGGCGGCGCGCTGAGCGGCGGGCAGCAGCAGATGCTGGCGGTGGCGCAGGGCCTGGTGCGGCGGCCGAAGCTGCTGATGCTGGACGAGCCCTCGGCCGGCCTCTCGCCCGTGCTGGTGGACCGCGTGCTCTCCGTGGTGAGCCAGCTGCGCCAGTCGGGCACGGCGGTGCTGCTGGTGGAGCAGCTCATCGAGAAGTCGCTGGCCGTCGCGGACCGCGTCTATGCGCTGGCGCAGGGCCGCGTGGTGCTGCAGGCTTCGACGGACGAGCCGGACCTGCCGCACCGGCTGGAGCGCGCCTATTTCGGCGAGGACGCGGTCAGCCCGCTGGAGTGATCCTTTTCTGTCGCTAGACTGGCGGCATGACGAATCCCAAGGCCGCCGCGCTGCGCGCGAAGCTCGACGTCGCAAAGCCGGCACTGGCCATGGCGGCGCACAACCCCCTCGCCGCGAAGCTGGCCGCCGAGGCCGGCTTCGACGCCATCTGGGGCAGCGGCTTCGAGCTGTCCGCCAGCTATGCCGTGCCGGATGCCAGCATCCTGCCCATGGGCACGCATCTGGAGATGATGCGCGCCATCGGCGAGGTGCAGGAGGCGCCCGTCGTCGCCGACATCGACACGGGCTTCGGCAATGCGGTCAACGTCGCCTATGCCGTGCCGCGCTACATCGCCGCGGGCGTCGCCGCGGTGGTGATGGAGGACAAGACCTTCCCCAAGGACAGCAGCCTCCGACCCGGCGGACGGCAGGAGCTGCTGCCGGTGGAGGAGTTCCAGGGCAAGATCGAGGCCGCGCGCGCTGCCGGTGACGTCCTGGTGATCGCGCGGACCGAGGCGCTGATCGCGGGGCTCGGCCAGGAGGAGGCCCTGAAGCGCGGCGCCGCCTATGCCGAGGCGGGCGCCGACGCCGTGCTCATCCACAGCAAGCAGAAGACGCCCGACGAGATCCTGTCCTTCTGCCGCGCCTGGCCGGGGAAGGTCCCGCTGGTGCTGGTGCCGACCAGCTACCCGCAGCTTTCCTTCAGCGATGTCGCGGCGCTCGGAAAGGTCGGGCTGATCATCTGCGGCAACCACGCCATCCGCGCGGCGGTGGGCGCCATGCGCGACACCTTCCGCCGCATCCTGGCCGAGGGCGGCATTGCCGGCGTCGAGTCGGGCATCGCGTCCGTGACCGATGTCTTCGCGCTGCAGGGCGATGCGGAGATGCGCAAAATCGAAAAGGCTTATCTGCGCTAATGCAGTTCAATCACGTCGCCAACCGCATCGATCGCGGCCACTTCGAGACCGTCGTCTCCCTCTTCCGGGAGGAGCTCGGCTTCGTTGAGCTGCGCCGCACCGAGCGCGCCATCTGGCTGCGCCAGCCCGGCACCAATGTGGACCTCCAGTTCAGTCGCAGCGACACGGCACGCCGCGAGGAGGACCGCATCCGCTCGCAGGTCTCCTTCCTCAGCGAGACCCCGAAGGCGGAGCTGGAGAAGCTGGCAGCCTGGCTGGCGGCGCGCGGCATCCCGGCCGAGGTCGGCGCCTATTCCGACCGGGAATTCTATCTCGACGCGCCCACCGCCCTGGTGGATTTCGTCATCGAGGCGATGCGGCCGGAGCTCGCCGATTACGGGGTGGACGTCTGATCCCCGGAGGCCCTTCCCGCCGATCACGGTGACGCGCGGAGCGTCCCGCCTGTCATTGCCCTCGTAACGGTCTTCCTCCTGCCGCGCAGGCGGGCGCGTTAGCCGCGCTCAGATCGCAGCGACGCGCTTGCCTCCCACCGCGCATGGTTATCTACTGCGCTGCAGGATACGCGCCGGCATCGACCGGCTCGACCGGAGGGAATGTTCGTGATGCCGCAAGGCAGGCCACGCTCATGGTGATCTATCTTCTGCGCCGGCTCGGCCTCGCGCTGATCACCTGCGTCTTCATCTCCATCTTCACCTTCGTCATCATCCGGCTGCCGCCGGGCGATTTCGTGGACGCCTATATCGCGAACCTCGCGGCCAGCGGCAGCTCCGTCTCCGCCGACCAGGCCGAGGCCATGCGGCGGGAGTACGGGCTCGATCGTCCGGTGGTCGTGCAGTACGGCATCTGGATGGGCCGTGTGCTGAACGGCGATTTCGGCGTCTCCATGGTGTGGCGACGTCCCGTGACGGAGGTGATCGGCGACCGGCTCTGGCTCACCATGGCCGTCTCCGTCTCGGCGCTGTTCCTGACCTGGATGATCGCGCTGCCGATCGGCATCTACTCGGCGATGCGGCAGTACTCGATCGGCGACTACATCTTCACCACGCTGGGATTCATGGGGCTGGCGATCCCGAATTTCCTGCTCGCGCTGATCCTGATGTATGTCGGCTTCCGCTACCTCGGGCTGAATGTCGGCGGGCTGTTCTCGGCGGAATATGCGCAGGCGGACTGGAGCCTGGGGCGCGCCTGGGACCTGATGAAGCACCTGCCGCTGCCGGCCGCGGTGCTGGCCATGGCGGGCACTGCACAGCTCATCCGCATCATGCGCGCCAACCTGCTGGACGAGCTGCGCAAGCCCTATGTCGTCACCGCGCGCGCAAAGGGCCTGACGGAAATGCGCGCCGTGCTGAAATACCCGGTGCGTGCGGCGCTGAATCCCTTCGCCAGCTCGCTGGCCTATCTGTTCCCCTACCTCGTCTCGGGCAGCATCATCGTCTCGCTGGTGCTGGGCCTGCCGACGGTGGGGCCGCTGCTGCTCCAGGCGCTGGTCGCGCAGGACATGTTCCTCGCCGGCGCGATCGTGCTGCTGCTCGGCGTCATGACCGTCATCGGCACGCTGATCTCGGACATGCTGCTGATGTGGATCGATCCGCGCATCCGGCTGGAGGGCCGCTGAGATGAGCGCCGTCGTCGATACCGCAGCTCCGCTCGACGCCAAGGCCGCCGCGGCCGAGGCACGCTACGCCCAGGCGACGCAGCTCCAGCTCACCTGGTGGCGCTTCCGCAAGCACAAGCTGGCGCTGGTCAGCCTCGTGGTGATCGTCCTCTTCTACATGGTCGCCGTCTTCGCCGACTTCCTCGCGACCACCGACCCGCAGGCCACCGATGCGCGGCGCAGCTTCATCCCGCCGCAGGGCATCCACCTCTTCGACGACAGCGGCTTCAACCCGCATGTCTACGGGCTGCGCGGCGTGCGCAATCCGCGCACCTTCCAGATGGTCTACACGCCGGATCCCACGCGCAAGCTGCCGGTGCGCATGTTCGTGCGCGGCTACTCCTACAACCTCCTTGGCTTCATCGAGACCGACCTCCACCTCTTCGGCGTGGAGGGCGGGCGTCCCGGCGAGAGCATCTTCCTGCTCGGCACCGACCAGCTCGGGCGCGACCTCTTCTCCCGCATCATGGTGGCGACGCGCGTCTCGCTCGTCATCGGCCTCGCCGGCGTGACACTGAGCCTGTTCCTGGGCGTGCTGCTGGGAGGAATCTCCGGCCTCTACGGGGGCTGGGTGGACCTGGTGATCCAGCGCATCATCGAGGTGCTGCGATCCGTGCCGACCATCCCGCTCTGGATGGGGCTCGCGGCCGCGCTGCCGCGGACCTGGAGCGTGATCCAGGTCTATTTCGCCATCACCCTCATCATCTCGCTGATCGGCTGGACCGACCTTGCCCGCGTGGTGCGCGGCCGCTTCCTGGCGCTGCGCGAGGAGGATTTCGTGGTGGCCGCCGAGCTCTCCGGCGCCAGCCAGGGGCGGATCATCTTCCGCCACATGCTGCCGTCCTTCACCAGCCATATCATCGCGGCCACCAGCCTCGCGCTGCCCGCGATGATCATCAGCGAGACGTCGCTGAGCTTCCTGGGGCTCGGCCTGCGGCCTCCCGCCGTGAGCTGGGGAATCCTGCTGCAGGACGCCCAGAACATCCAGGTGCTGGCCGGCGCGCCCTGGCTGCTGATCCCGGCCATCCCGGTGACGCTGGTGATCCTGGCCTTCAACTTCCTCGGCGACGGCCTGCGTGACGCGGCGGACCCCTATGGCTGACAGAACCGCATTGGCCATCCGCGACCTCGCGGTCGAATTCGTCTCCGAGCAGGGGGTGGTGCGCGCGCTGGACGGCGTGAGCTTCGACCTGCATGCCGGCCGCACGCTGGGCGTCGTCGGCGAGAGCGGCTGCGGAAAATCCGTCACCGCGCGCTCGATCCTGCGCATCGTCGACCGTCCCGGGCGCATCACGGCGGGCCGGATGATCCTCGATCCCGGCACGGCGGGCGAGGTGGACCTGGCGCAGCTCGACCCGGAATCGAAGGAGATGCGCGGCGTGCGCGGCGGCCGCGTGGGCCTGATCTTCCAGGAGCCGATGACGGCGCTCAGCGTGCACTACACGGTCGGCAACCAGATCATCGAGGCGGTGCTCCAGCACGCCGACATCTCCAAGGCCGAGGCGCAGAACCGCGCCATCGAGCTGCTGCGCGAGGTCGGCATCCCCAGGCCGGAGACGCGCATCTCCGCCTATCCCTTCGAGCTCTCAGGCGGGCTGCGGCAGCGCGTGGGCATCGCCATGGCGCTGGCCGGCGACCCGCAGATCGTCATCGCCGACGAGCCCACCACCGCGCTGGACGTCACGACACAGGCGCAGATCCTCGACCTGCTGCGGCGGCTGCAGGAGGAGAAGAACATCGCGCTGATGCTCATCACCCATGACATGGGCGTGATCGCCGAGATGGCCGACGAGGTGGCCGTGATGTATCTCGGCCGCGTCGTGGAATTCGCGCCCGTGCGCGAGGTTTTTTCCGCGCCCCGGCACCCCTATACGCGCGCCCTTCTCCGCGCCGTGCCGAGCATTCTCGCGACCCCGCGCCAGCGCCTCTCCACCATCGGCGGCGCGGTGCCGCATCCGGGCGCGCGGCCCACGGGCTGCCCCTTCCATCCGCGCTGCACGGAGCAGCTGGGCGCGCTGTGCTCCGAGCAGTCGCCCAGGCCCGTGCCGCCCGGCCATGCCGGCGCCGCCTGCTTCAAGGCCGACCAGAACGAGGTGGTGGCGGCATGAACCTCCTCGAGGTCCAGGACCTGAAGAAGCACTACCCGATCCGCGCGGGGCTGCTGCGCCGCGAGGTCGGGCGCGTGCGCGCGGTGGACGGCGTCAGCTTCCACATCGCCCAGGGCGAGACGCTGGCGCTGGTCGGCGAGAGCGGCTGCGGCAAGACCACGGTCTCGCGCTGCATCCTGCGCGCGCTGACCGTGACCTCCGGCGCCATCCGCTTCGCCACCAGCGAGACGGAGACGGTGGATCTCGCGACCTTGCCGAAGCGCAAGGTGCGGCCGCTGCGCCGGCACATCCAGATGATCTTCCAGGATCCCTATGCGTCGCTGAATCCGCGCATGATGGTGGGCGACATCATCGCGGAACCCCTGAAGGTCAACGGCGTCCCCGCCGCCGAGCGGCGCGACCGCGTGGCCGAGCTGCTGGAGCTGGTGCAGATGCCGCAGAGCGCGCGCATCCGCTTCCCGCACGCCTTCTCGGGTGGACAGCGGCAGCGCGTGGGCATCGCACGGGCGCTGGCGCTCAACCCGCGGCTGGTCGTGGCGGACGAGCCGGTCTCCGCGCTCGACGTCTCGGTGCAGGCGCAGATCATCAACCTGCTGCTGGACCTGCAGGACCGGCTGGGCCTCTCCATGCTCTTCGTGGCGCACGACCTCAGCGTGGTGCGCCATGTGAGTGACCGCGTGGCGGTCATGTATGTCGGCCGCATCGTGGAGGTGGCGCCGACCGACGCGCTCTACCGCGCGCCGCTGCATCCCTACACCGAGGCGCTGCTGGCCGCCGTCCCCGCGCCCGATCCGGAGCGCCGCGGCCGCCGCCGCGTGGCCCAGGGCGAGGTCGCCGATCCCGCCAACCCGCCGCCCGGCTGCGCCTTCCATCCCCGCTGCCCCTATGCCGTCGATCGCTGCCGCGTGGAGCGGCCGGAGCTGACGCCGACGGGCTCGGGACGTTTCGTAAGCTGCCATCGCGCCGCGGAGCTCGAACTCGCCGGCGTGCGCTGACAACGAAGAAGAACAGGAGGAACATCATGCGTCGCAGGGAATTGGGGGCTCTGGCCCTGACCGGGATCGCCGGCGCGGCCGCCGCGCAGACCACCGGCAGCTTTCATGACTCCGGCCTGATCGGCACGCTCGAAGGCCCCACCCTCGTCACCGACGAGGCGCGCCGCCCCCGCCAGTTCAAGGAAGCGCCGATGCTGGCCGAGCAGGTCCGCGCCGGCCGCCTGCCGCCCGTCGAGCAACGCCTGCCGCAGGACGTGATGGTCATCCAGCCCTTGCGCAGCGTGGGCAAGTACGGCGGCACCTGGCGCCGCGGCTTCATCGGCCCCGGCGACAGCGAGAACGGCAACCGCATCATGTCGGCCGACAAGCCGCTCTTCTTCGATGCGGCCGGCACGGAGCTCATGCCCTGCCTCGCCCGCGGCTACGAGGTGAGCGAGGATGGAAAGCGCACCACGCTCTTCCTGCGGCGCGGGCTGAAATGGTCCGACGGCTCGCCGCACACGGCCGACGACTGGCTGTTCTACTTCAACGACGTCTACAGCAACCGCGACCTCGTGCCGTCGCCGGCGCCGGAGCTCTCCGCCAACGGCAAGCCGGGCCGGATGGTGAAGGTGGACGACCACACCGTCGCCTTCGAGTTCGAGGATCCCTACTTCCTCTTCCCGCAGCTGCTCGCCGGCGACACGCTGATCGGCGGCGGCAACACGCGGCAGCAGTCGCAGGGCCAGACCTATGGAATCTACGCGCCCGCGAACTACCTCAAGGGCCTGCTGCCCAAGAACACGCCGATGGAGCAGCTGACGGCGCAGGCGCGCGCGGCCGGCTTCGGCAACTGGGTGGAGCACTTCAAGTACAAGTCCGACTGGCGCCTGAACCGCGACCTGCCGACGCTCTCGGCCTGGCGGATGGTGCAGCCCATCAACACCCAGCTCTGGGTGCTCGAGCGCAACCCCTACTACTACGCGGTGGACACGGAGGGGCAGCAGCTGCCCTATATCGACCGCGTGCAGATGACGCTGGCGGAGAACCCCGAGGTCATCAACCTGCGCGCCATCGCCGGCGAGTACGACTACCAGGAGCGCTTCATCGACCTCGGCAAGCTGCCGGTCATCATCGAGAACCAGCAGCGCAGCCGCTACAAGGTGCATCTGGACCCCGGCTTCAACGGCGCGGATTCCGTGCTCTTCCCGACGATCACCTACACCGAGGACCGCGAGATCGGCGACCTCCTGCGCAAGGTGGAGTTCCGCCGCGCGCTGGCGCTGGGCATCGACCGCGAGCAGCTGAACGAGGCCTTCTGGCTCGGGCTGGGCACGCCCGGCTCCGTGGTGCCGGATGACAGCCTGCCCGAAAATCCCGGGCCGGAATGGCGCAAGAAGTGGTCCACGCTGGACATCCCGCAGGCCAACCGGCTGCTCGACGGCATCGGCCTCCAGCGGAAGGACCGCGAGGGCTTCCGCCTGCGCCGCGACAACGGGCAACGGCTGCGCATCGAGATCGCCGTGGGCCAGACCCTCTCGCCCACCTGGCCGCAGCAGGCGGAGATGATCGCCCAGCACTGGCGGCAGATCGGCATCGCGACCGACGTGAAGGTGATGGAGCGCAGCCTCTGGTACACGCGCGCCTATACCGACCAGCACCAGATCGCGCTCTGGACCAACAACGGGACCGAGAGCCTCTACCTCTACCCCCGCTACACCCTGCCGGTGGACCCGATCGGCGCCGTCATCAGCAACGTCTACTCGCACTGGTACGCGTCGAACGGCGCGCGGGGCGAGGCGCCCTCCGATCCGCACCTGCTGCGCGCCTTCCAGCTCATGCGCTCCGCGACCAGCCAACGCCAGGCGGAGCGCAACGAGACCGCGAAGGAGGTCTGGCGGATCGCGGTGGACCAGCAATGGGGCATCGGGCTCGTGGGGCTCTCGCCGGCGTTCATGGGCGTGCGCGTGGTGAGCGAGCGGCTGGAGAACGTGCCGGGCCGCACCGGCATCTCGCAGCATTGCCGGACGCCCTGGGGGGCGCATCCGGAGCAGTGGTTCTTCAAATCCTAGCTACACCAGGGGGCTCCGCCCCCGTTGTCTCGCCTTCGGCGCCAACCCCCGCCAGGGCTTTTGCCCTGGCCCGTTACTCCTGAAAGTTCAGGCGCAGGCCGGGCTCCGGCCAGGGCAGCGCCACGAGTTCGCCCTTGCGCGAGAGCGAGACATAGGCGGTCCGCAGGTCCGGGCCGCCGAAGCAGATGTTCGTCGGATGCGTGTCCGGCATCTTCACGGAGCGGACGAGCCGCCCGTCCGGCGAGATCACCGTGATGGTCCCGGTCAGCATCGTCGCCACGGCGATGTTGCCGGAGGCCTCCACCGCGAGGCTGTCGAAGCGGGCGAACTCACCGAGCGTGAAGAGGCAACGGCCGCCATGTGGGGACGGAAATCCCGCCTTGCGGATCACGCCGGGCGACTCGATGTCGAAGGCCCAGAGCCGCGCCGTCTCGGTGTCCGCGACATAGAGCGTCTTCTCGTCCGGCGAGAGGCCGACGCCGTTGGGCGAGAGGATGGGATAGGCCAGCTCCCTGATACCGGAGCCGTCGGGCAGCGCGTAGTAGAGTCCGCCATTGTCGCGCTCGCGCTTGCGGCGCTTGCCGAGGTCGGTGAAGTAGAAGCCGCCCTGGCGGTCGAAGACGAGGTCGTTGGGCGCGGCCAGCCGGAAGCCGTTGCACTCCGTGTAGAGCGTGGTGCGCGCGCCGGTGACGGGGTCGACGCGCTCGACGGAGCCGCCCTTGTAGTCGTGCGACGGCCCCTGCCCCGCGAAATGCCCCGGCTCGTAATGGCTGCCGCCGTTGTTGCAGAGGTAGAGCATGCCGTCCGGCCCCCGCGCGAGGCCGTTCGGGCCGCCGCCGGTCGGGCCGAGCACGGAATAAGCGCCCTTGTCGTCGACGCGCGAGACCTTGCCGCCGTTGAGCTCGACGAAGACGACGGAGCCGTCCTTCATCGCGACCGGTCCCTCGGGGAAGCCGAGGCCGCTGGCCAGAATCCTGATGCCGTCCATATCGTTCTCCTTCACATCCTCAGCCCGACTTCGCGCACGATGGTCCGCTGCTCCTCCAGCGTCGCGGGAATGCTGGCGGCGTAGTCGGCGCTGTTGAGATAGGCGAGCGGCATGTCCATCCGCGCGATCAGGGCGAGGTGCTCGGGATCGGTCAGCGCGCGGTGCAGCGCGTCGTGCAGGATGCGCATGATGCCGGGATCCATGTTCTTCGGCCCGACCAGGCCATAGGGCGAGGTCTGCGCCACGTTCATCCCGCTTTCGCGCAGCGTCGGCGTGTCCGGGAAGCGGCGGATGCGCTCCTCGCCGAAGGAGACGAGCAGCCGGAGCTGGCCGTTCTGCACCATCTCCGCCCAGAGGCTGGAGGAGGCCACCGCGTCGAGATTGCCGCCGAGCAGCGCCTGCACGTCGTCGCCGCCGCCGCGGAAGGGCACGTGGACCCAGTCGAGCCCGGCGATGCGCGCCACCTGCTCCATCACGACATGCTGCGTGGTGCCGACGCCGGCCGTGCCGAAGCTGACCTTGCCGGGATTGGCCTTCACATGGTCGACGAATTGCCGCCACGTCCGCCAGGGCGAGTCCGGCCGCACCACGACGCCGTAGGAATAGCCGACGAGGCGGATCACGTAGCTGAAGTCGCGCAGCGGGTCGTAGGGCGCGCGCTGCATCATGAAGGGCACGCGCAGCGCCGAGTTGTGCATCTGCGTGAGCAGGTAGCCGTCGCCCTGCGCCTCGTTCGCGAGGAGCTGCGCGCCGAGGATGCCGCTGGCGCCCGCGCGGTTCTCGATGATGATGGGCTGGCCGAGATACCGCGTCGCGACCTGCGCGAGGCCGCGGAGCTGGATGTCGGCCGCGGCGCTGGCGAGCCAGGGCACGATCAGCCGGATGGGGCGGACGGGGTATTCGCGCTGCGCCAGCGCGGGCGCTGCCAAGGGGGTGATCAGCAGGGCGCCGGCAGCGCCGAGCAGCGCGCGTCTGGGGGCATGTCGATGCATCGAGGCGTCCCTCCTAATCGAGCGTGATGTGCAGGGGCTCGATCACCTTGCGCCAATCCTCGGTCTCCCGGGTGATCAGCGAGGCGAACTCCTCCGGCGTGTTGTGGACGACCTCCTGGCCGGTCCGGTCGATGGCCTCGCGATAGCCGGGCTCGGCGCTGATCTTCGCGACGGCCCGGGACAGCCGGTCGAGGATCGGCGCCGGCGTGCCCGCGGGGGCCAGCAGCCCGAACCAGCCGACGAAGGCCATGGTGGGGTAGCCGAGCTCGCGGAAGGTCGGCACGTCCGGCAAAGCCGGCCAGCGCTCGGGGCTGCTGACGGCGACGATGCGCACGCGCCCCTCGCGATGGAAGGGCATGGTGGCCGGCACGGATTCGAAGGTCATCGGGATCTGGCCGCTCATCATGTCCACCAGCGTCGCCGAGAAGCCGCGATAGGGCACGGAGGTGATCCGCATCCCGTGGCCAGAGAAGAGCCGCTCGCCCATCAGGTGGCCGGAGCTGCCGATGCCGGTATGGGCGTAGATGAAGTCCGCCGGCGCGCGCTGGATCCGGGCGAGGATCTCCGGGAAGGTGCCCGGCACGTCCTTGTTCACCACGCAGGCCATGGGCGAGCGGGTGAGCTGCGAGATGGGCGCGAAGTCGCTCGTCTGGAAGGAGAGCCGCTTCGTCAGCAAGGGCAGCAGCACGAAGGTGGTCATGCCGGAGACGACGAGCGTGTAGCCGTCCGGCCGCGCGCGGGCGACATACTCCGCGCCGATGGCCGTGTTGGCGCCGGCGCGGTTGTCCACCGGGAACTGCTGGCCGAGCTCGGGGGTCAGGAACTGCGTCGCGGCGCGGGCGGTGACGTCCGTGCCGCCGCCGGCCGCATAGGGCACGACCACGCGGACCGGACGGTCGGGATAGGACGGCTGCGCGCTGGCCGCGCCGATCGCCAGCGGCGCGGCGCCGAGGGCCTGCAGCAGGCTTCGTCGCAGGATATTGTCGTTCATTCTGGTTTCCTCCGGTTCATTCGGTTGCGAAGTCAGGGCATCTGAAGCCCGCCATTCACTTCGATGACCTGGCCCGTGATGAATCCCGCCATCTCGTGGGAGGCGAGGAAGAGATAGGCGCCCACGCATTCGTCCACCGTGCCGATCCGCCGCATGGGCGTGAGCTTGATGGCGCCCTCGATCTGGTGGGCGGGCATGGTCTTCAGCTGGTTCGGCTTGCCGATCACGCCGGGCGCGACCGCGTTCACGCGGATGCCGTTCCGCGCGACCTCCTTGGCCAGACCGCGCGTGAAGTTCGACACGAAGGCCTTGGACGCCGCGTAGAGCGTGGACTTGCTGCCGCCGCCGTTGCGCGCCGCGAGCGAGGTGGTGGAGATGATGCAGCCTCCGCCGCCCGCATCCATCAGCGGGATGGCGGCGCGCGAGCAGGCGAAGACCGAGCGCGCGTTGAGCTGGATGATGTCGTCGTAGAGCGCGTCGTCGATCTCGCGCAGCGGGAGGCGCTTCACCACGCCGCCGGCATTGTTCACCAGCACGTCCAGCCGGCCGAGCGCCGCATGCGCCTCGTTCACGAGCCGCGTGCAGGCCTCCACGGAGCGCACGTCGGCCTGGAGCACGATGGCGGAGCCGCCGGCGGCCCGGATCTCCGCGGCCACCTCCTCGGCGGCAGGCCGGCTGGAATTGCAATGGACGGCGACGCGCGCGCCCTGCGCGGCGAAGCCCTTGGCCACGGCGGCGCCGATGCCGGTGGAGGCCCCGGTGACGAGGACCGCCTTGTCCTCCAGATCGGTGATGCGCATCGTCCCTGTCTCCTTGTTATGCGGGCCGCCAGGGCTTGGGGAAGGCCCCGAGCCAGCGGTCCGGTTCGCCCTGCCACCAGGCCTTGCCGTCGAGCCCCAGGGCCCAGCCGGCGCCCACGCCCTGCACCTCCAGCCCGTCCTCGGCACGGGCGCGGTAGCAGACGTGGTGGTGGCCATGGATCAGCAACTGCGCGCCCATGGCGCGGGCGAGATCCTCGATCATCGTGAAGCCCTGCGGATGGCTGGAGGGCGCCTCATGCGTGACCAGCACGTCGGCGCGGAGGCCGGCGAGCGCGTCGTAATCCTCGGGCCAGATCGCCATGGCGCCGAGGGCATCGGCCATGGCCCTGCGCTGCTTCTCCGTCCAGTCCGCGCCGAGCGTGGCGACGTCCTCGGCAAGCTCGGTGCGGCTGTGCAGCCGGCGCTCGTGCGGCGGTTCCCAGACGCGGCGCCGGAAGGTGCCGCCGAGCCCGGCGATGCGGAGGCCGCCGATGTCAGTGACGCGCGCATTCAGCACGCCGTCGCGCGTGCGCGGGTTGCGCGCGGGATCCGTGAGGTTGGCCCACATCTCCGGTCCGCCGTCGTAATCGTGGTTGCCCCAGATCCAGCGGACGTCGATGCCGGCCTCGAGCAGCGGCGCGGCAACCTCGTCGAGCGGACGGTCGCATTCCATGTCGCCGAGCAGCACGGCCACGTCAGGCTTGCGCTCCAGCCCCGTCAGGCCGCGGACGACATGGTGCCACTGGCGATGGATGTCGCCGATGAAGACCATGGCGCTCAGATCACGCCCTCCTCCGCGAGGGCGGCGACCTGCTCGGAGGAATAGCCCAGCAGCTCGCCGAGGATGCGGGCATTGTCCTCGCCATAGCCGGGCGCGCCGCGGTCGATGATGCCGCCGCTGTAGGGCGGCGTGGCGGCGAGCTTCATCGGCAGCTCGGTCACGGGCCACTGGCCGATCTTGGTGCCGGAGACCTCGGTGAACCAGTTCAGCGCTGACAGCTGCGGGTCGCGGTCGCAGCGGTCCTCGGCGTTCTGGCAGACGCCGGCGGCGACGCCCGCCTTCTGCAGCGCGTCCATGCAGGCATGCGCCTCCTGGCCCACAGTCCATTCGGTGACGGTGGCGTCCAGCGCATCCTGGTGCAGCAGGCGGCTTTCGAGCGTGGCGAAGCGCGGATCGGTCAGCCAGCCCGGGCGGCCCGCGACGCGCGCCAGCGCCCGCCATTCCGTCTCGTCGAAGCAGGCGATGGCGATCCAGCGGTCGGTGCCGGCGCAGCGATAGGCGCCGTGCGGCGCGGCGGGCTTGTAGGGCGAGCGGTTGCCGATGCGCGACCAGATGCGCCCGTTCGCCGACCAGTCCAGCACCGGCACGCCGCCGAGGAAGATGCCGGACTCGCATTGCGAGCTGTCGATCCACTGCCCCTTCCCCGTGAGGTCGCGGTAGTAGAGCGCGCCCATGATGGCGGTGGCGAAGCTGTAGGCGCCGATCCAGTCGAGGAAGGAATAGCCCCAGCCCGCGGGCATCGCCGGCTCCGGCAGGCCCGACATCTCGGAGGTGCCGGCAAAGGCCGCCGCCACCGGGCCGATGGTGCGGAAGCGGCCGTAGGTGCCGACGCCGCCCATGCCGGATTGCTGCACGTAGATCATGTCCGGCCGCAGCGACTTCAGCACGTCGTAGCCGAGGCCGAGGCGCTGCAGCACGCCGGGCGAGAAGCCTTCGGCCACCACGTCGGACTGCGCGATCAGCTTGCGTGCGATCTCCAGGCCCTTGGGATGGCGGATGTTGAGCGACATCCCGCTCTTGCCCGAATTCTTGTTGTTGAACTGCCCGCCCATGTCGGAATCGGTGACGCCCTTGAGCGGGGCCGTCGCGGCGCGGCGTGCCTCGCGACCGCCGATGGGCGACATGGCCGCAAGGCGCGTGTCGGGATTGGCCTTCCATTCCACCTTGATGACGTCGGCGCCCAAAGCCGCCGCGAAGCGCGTGCCGCCGGCGGAGGCGAGGAACCAGGAGAAGTCGAAGATGCGCACGCCCTGCAAGGGGAAGGGCTTTCCCCAGCCCGAGCGCCTTTGCGGCGTCGCCGCGCGCGGGCGGGCCGGCTGCGACAGGACGCGCGGCTTCACGGTGGCGAGCACCGCATCCGTGTCCTCTCCCAGCAGCGGCGCGCGGCGGCCGGCCTGCCAGTTCGTCTCGGTGGAGAGCCAGCGGCTCACAGGGTAATGAAAGCTGCGGCCATGCTCGGGGTGCTCGATCTCGGCGAAGGTGCCGCGCGTCTGCCAGTGGACGTCGGCGACATTCTCCTGCGGCTTGCGCAGCGGCGCCCAGAGCAGGCCGGCATCCTGGGCCTCGCGCCAGGGCATGGTGTCGTAGCGGTAGGAGCGGATGAAGCGCTGCACGATCTCGGAGACGTGCTTCTTGGCCTCGTCGTTGGCGCCGGAGCCGGGGACGTTGCGGGCCTGCACATCCGCGCCCTCGCCCGGCATCGCGAGGTCGGCCTGCATGTTGTACTTCGTGAGGTAGGGCACGAGGTTGGTCTGGTCGCGCACCGAGACGCCGGCCGCGATGTACCAGCGGCCGTCCTTGGTGTGGCCGATGGAGGGCACGTGGGTCGGGTTCTCGATCGCGTGGCGGCAGGTCTGGCGGAACAGCGGCGCGCGCCGCATCACCCAGGACATGACGTCGAGCTCGGTGTTCTTCGACACGGCCTCGTGGATGGCGATGCCGATGTCCTGGCCCTCGCCCGTGTGCAGGCGGTGGATCAGCGCGGCGAGGATGCCGACCACGGCCTGGTCGCCGGCGATGTGATAGGCGTGCCAAAGCTGCGGCGCGATCGGCGGCAGGTCGTAGTGCCAGGCCGGGTCGGGATCGTAGCCGCAATTCATCATGATGCCGCCGAGGGCGAGGTGAACCAGGTCGGAGCCCTTGTGGTCCTTCCACGGCCCCTCGTCGCCGAAGGGCGTGATGCGCGCCGCGATCAGGCCAGGGAAGAGAGCGGCGATGCCCTGCGGTTCCACGCCGAGCGCCTTCGCCACCGCGCCGCCGCTCGCATCGAGCAGGATGTCGGCGGAAGCGAGCAGGCGCTTCAGATCCTCCACGCCCTCCGGCGACTGGAGGTCGCAGGCGACCGATCGCTTGCCGCGGTTGTAGTTCCAGAAATGCAGCGAGCGTTCCGGCCCGGGCACATCCTCCAGGAAGGGGCCGATATGCCGCGTCGGCGAGCCTGAAAGCGCTTCCAGCTTGATCACCTCTGCGCCGAGGCCGGCCAGGGTGAGGCCCACATATTCGCCGGTCTCGTCCGCGACCTCGACGACGCGAAGCCCCTTCAGCATGCCAGGCAGATGGGCGGCGTCCTGGCGGGGCAGCGGGCCGGTGGTGTCGGGAAGGGTCATGCGCTCTTGTCCTTATGCGCGGATGGGCGGGCGGGCGGCGGGGCGGTCGTGCCGCGCACCACTAGCTCGAGGGAGAGCTCCGGCGGCACGGCGACGGGCCGGTCGTGGATCCGGGCGAGCAGGTATTCGGCCGCGAGCGTGCCGATGCTCGGCTTGGGCGTGCGGATGGTGGTGAGCGGCGGATGGAAATGCGCCGCCATCTCCAGGTCGCCGACGCCGACGATGGAGAGCTGCCGCGGCACGCGGATGCCCTGCGCCTGGGCCTCGAGCATCAGCCCCAGCGCCACGATGTCGTTGTTGGCCGCCAGTGCCGTGGGCATGGGGCCGCGCTGCTGCATCTCGCGGAAGGCGGCGCGCACCGTGTCGATCCGGTACCCGGTGTAGACGATCCGCTCCGCCGGCAGGGGCAGCCGGTGCCGGCGCATCGCGGCCCGCAATCCCGCGATGCGCGCGCGCACGCGGTCGTTGTAGCCCGTGAGGCCGGCGACGACGCCGATGTCGCGATGCCCCAGCCCGACCAGGTGATCCACCACCGTCCGGGCGAGCGCCGCGTTGTCGTAGCCGATGGTGGGATAGGGGCTGGCCCTGGGCGGCGCCCAGGTCTGGACGAAGGGGACGCCGGAGGATTCGAGCAGCTCGTAGAGCGGCTTGCCATGGGTGACGCCGACCAGCATGAGCCCGTCGACGCCACGCTCGACCATGGTGCGGACGTTGCGGTACTCGACCTCCTCGTCGTAGTCGAAGGTCGCCAGCAGCATGGTGTAGCCCTCGGATTCC
Source organism: Roseococcus sp. GW821-FHT12F05 (assembly GCF_058806835.1). Lineage (NCBI taxonomy): Bacteria > Pseudomonadati > Pseudomonadota > Alphaproteobacteria > Acetobacterales > Roseomonadaceae > Roseococcus > Roseococcus sp. GW821-FHT12F05. The sequence continues at coordinate 197,694 of NZ_JBXAQB010000003.1, read as the reverse complement.
AGCCGCTGCTGGAAGGCGCCGATCGCCTCGGAGAAGATGGTGTTGGCCAGCGTCGGCACCACGGCGCCCAGCGCGCGCGAGCGGCGCGAGGCCAGCGCCCGCGCCGCGCCGTGCGCGACATAGCCGAGCTTCTTCGTGACCTTCTCCACCTTCGCCCGCAGCTCCGCGCTGACGAGGTCGGGGTTGTTCAGCGCGCGCGAGACGGTGGCGGCGGAGACGCCAGCGGCACGGGCGACCTCCTCGATGCGGATTTTCGGGCGTGGCTTCGGGTTCATCCCGGCGCCCGTAGGTGGCAGGCGACGGCGTGTCCAGATGCGTCGGCCACCAGCGGCGGCTCGGCCTCCCGGCAGAGCGGCACCGCGATCGGGCAGCGCGTGTGGAAGCGGCAGCCGGGCGGCGGGTTGATGGGGCTCGGCACGTCGCCCTTCAGCGTCGCGCGTTTGCGGCGCTGGCGGGGATGCGAGACGGGGACGGCGGCCAGCAGCGCCTCGGTGTAGGGGTGGCGCGGCGTGTCGAAGAGGGCCTTGCGCGGGGCGATCTCAACGATCTTGCCGAGATACATCACCGCCACGCGATGGCTGATGTGCTCGACCACGCCGAGGTCGTGCGCCACGAAGAGGTAGCTGAGGCCCAGCTCCTCCTGCAGGTCCACCATGAGGTTGATGACCTGCGCCTGCACGGAGACGTCGAGCGCGGAGACCGGCTCGTCGCCGATGATGACGCTGGGGCCGAGCGCCAGCGCGCGCGCGATGCCCAGCCGCTGGCGCTGGCCGCCGGAGAATTCGTGCGGATACTGCGCCGCCTGGTCGGGCCGCAGGCCGACGCGGGCGAAGAGCGACGCGACGCGCTCGCGCTGCTCGGCCCTGCTGCCGATGCCGAAATTGACCAGCGGCTCCTGCACGATGTCGCCGGCGGTCATGCGGGGGTTCAGCGAGGAATACGGGTCCTGGAAAATGACCTGCATGCGCTTGCGCTTCTCGATCATCGCCGAGCGGCCGAGCGCGGTGATGTCCTCGCCCTCCAGGACGATCGTGCCGGCGCTGGGCTCCACGAGGCGCAGCACGGCCTTGCCGACGGTGGACTTGCCGCAGCCGCTCTCGCCGACGAGGCCCAGCGTCTCGCCGGGCGCGATGGAGAAGCTGATACCATCGACGGCGCGGACATGCGCGATGGGACGGCCGAGGAAGCCGCCGGTGATGGGGTAGTGCTTGACGAGGCCCTCGACCTCAAGGATGGCGGTCATGGCGCGGCCGTCGCCCAGCAGGCGGCTGCGTGCGTGCCGCCGACATTGACCAGAGGCGGCGCCTCGACACGGCAGCGGTCCATCGCGAGCCCGCAGCGCGGCGCGAAGGTGCAGCCGCGGGGGCGGGCGTTCAGGGCCGGCACCACGCCGGGGATCTCGTTGAGGCGGCCGCGATGCCCCTCCCCTCCACCCAGATGCGGCATCGCCGCCATCAGCCCGCGCGTGTAGGGGTGCGTGGGGGCATCGAAGATCTCCTCGGCGCTGCCCTCCTCGACCTTGTGTCCCGCATACATGACGAGCACGCGCTCGGCCATTTCCGCGACCACGCCGAGATCGTGGGTGATGAGGATCACGGCGGTGCCCGTCTCCGCCTGCAGCTCGCGCACGAGGTCGAGGATCTGCGCCTGGATGGTGACGTCGAGCGCCGTCGTCGGCTCGTCCGCCAGCAGCAGGCGCGGGCGGCAGGCGAGCGCCATCGCGATCATCACGCGCTGCCGCATGCCGCCGGAGAGCTGGTGCGGGTATTCGTGCAGGCGCCGCTCAGGCTCGGGGATGCGGACCTGGCGCAGCATCTCCAGCGCGCGGGCCAGGCAGGCGGTCCAGTCGAGGCCCTCATGCACCATCACCGTCTCGGCGATCTGCTTGCCGATGGTCAGCACGGGGTTGAGGCTGCTCATCGGCTCCTGGAAGATCATCGAGATCGCGCGGCCGCGGATGGCGCGCATCTCGGCGTCGCTGACCTTCGCGAGGTCCTGGCCATCCAGCAGGATGCGCCCGCCGCCGATCCGCCCATAGGGCCGCGGCAGCAGCCGCAGGATGGAGAGCGCGGTGAGGCTCTTGCCGCAGCCGGATTCACCGACGATGCACAGCGTCTCGCCGCGCTTCACGCTGAGCGAGAGCCCGTCCACCGCGACGCGCGGCGGGCCCTCGCCCGTCGCGAACTCCGTGCGCAGGTCTTCGATGACCAGGACCGCCTCCTCCATCACAGCCGCCGTGCCAGACGGGGATCGAGCATGTCGCGCAGCCCGTCGCCGAGGATGTTGATGGAGAGCACCATCAGCGCCAGGAAGATGCTCGGGAAGAGGATGTTCCAGAAGGCGATCTGCACGTAGAGGCGCCCCTCGGCGATGATGTTGCCCCAGCTCGGAATCTCCGGCGGCGTGCCGACGCCGAGGAAGCTGAGGTAGGATTCCACCAGCACGGCCGAGGCCGCGATATAGGTGGCCTGCACGATGAGCGGCGCCAGCGTGTTGGGCAGGATGTGCTTCCACATCAGCCGCGGGAAGCGCGTGCCGATGGCGCTCGCGGCCTGGATGTAGACCTGCTCGCGCACCGTCAGCACCACGGCGCGGACCAGGCGCACCACACGCGGAATCTCGGGGATGGTGATGGCGATGATGACGACGCCGATGCTGGCGCGCGTGACCGACATCAGGCCGATCGCCAGCAGGATGCCGGGGATGGCCATGAGCCCGTCCATGATCCGCATCAGGATGGCGTCGGCGGCGCGGAAATAGCCGGCGACCACGCCGATGAGCAGGCCGATGATCGTGCTCGCCGCAGCCACGGCGAGGCCGATGACGAGGGAGACGCGCCCGCCATAGATGGTGCGGCTCCAGATGTCGCGGCCATAGGCGTCGGTGCCGAACCAGTATTCCTCGTTGGGCGGCTGGAGGCGGTCGACCACGTTCATCTCGAAGGGATCGTGGCTGGCGATCCAGGGCGCGGCGATCGAGACGATCACCAGCGCCGCCAGCAGCACCGCGCCGAGCACGGGGAGCGGGCGGCGGCGGATGCGGCGCAGCACGCTGGGGCGCCGCTGCGGGACGGCCGCGTCGGCGGTGGCTGATGTCGCGCTCATCAGAACTGGATCCTCGGATCGAGCAGCGGATAGGCGAGGTCGATGGCGAGGTTCACGAAGACATAGACCGCCGCGATGACCAGGATGACGCCCTGGATGACGGGATAGTCGCGCTGCAGCACCGCCTCGATGGTCAGGCGCCCGATGCCGGGGATAGCGAAGACGCTCTCCGTCACCACCACGCCGCCGATCAGCAGGGCGAGGCCGGTGCCGATGGTGGTCACGATGGGCACCGAGGCGTTCTTCAGCGCGTGCAGGATGAGCACGCGCGGCTCGCCGAGCCCCTTGGCGCGGGCGGTGCGGATGAAGTCCTCGCTCAGCACCTCCAGCATGGTCGCGCGGGTGATGCGGGCGAGCAGCGCGGTGTAGACCAGCCCGAGCGCGAGGGTCGGCAGCACGAGGTGCAGGGCGAAGCGCACGGGGTCTTCGGAGAGGCTGACGAAGCCCTGCACCGGCAGCCATTCGAGTTCCAGCGAGAACCCGATCACGAGCCCATAGCCGATCAGGAAGACCGGAACGGAAAAGGCGAGGACGGAGAGCGCCATGATGGTCTGGTCGATCCAGGATCCCGCCCGCCAGGCCGCCAGCACGCCCGTGGGGATGGCCAGCGCCATGGCAAAGCCCATGGTGGTGAGCGACAGCGCCAGCGTCGGCTCCACGCGCTCCAGGATCAGGCCCATCACCGGTCTTTGCAGATAGATCGAATTGCCGAGATCACCGCCCAGCAGCTGCCACAGCCAGTGGACGAACTGCTCGATCATCGGCCGGTCCAGCCCGAGCTGGCCGCGGATCATCAGGATGTCGTCCGCGCTCGCATTGTCGCCGGCGATGATGGCCGCTGGATCGCCCGGGCTCAGCCGCAGCATCAGAAAGACGATCACCGCCACGACCCCGAGAACCGGGATCGTGGCGAGGACACGGCGCGTGACATAGGCGAACATCAGCGCTTCTCGATGTTCCAGTAGACCGGCATGCCCGCCGCCACCACGCCCTGGACATTCGCGCGCACCGCGATGGGCTGCGTGTACTGGCCGAAGGGGATGTAGGGCAGCGTCTCCCAGGCGCGGCGGTGGATGCGCTCCAGGATCGGCCGGCGCGATGCGGCGTCGGCCTGGCTCGACCATTCCGCGACCATGGCGTCGAGCTCCATGTCGCAGGGCCAGCCGGGATTGGCGCGGTCGCAGCGCGAGTTGAACCAGACGTTGGAGACCGGCGCCGCCGTGTCCGGCCCGCCATGGGTGGAGATGAAGAGGTGGTAGCCGCCCTGGTCCGGCGGGTTGCGGCTGGCGCGGCGGGTCAGCAGCGTGCTCCAGTCCATGGCCTGCACGTCCACATTGACGCCGGCGCGGCGCAGGCTCTGCGCCAGCACCATGGTCGCGGCGTTGTACTGGGCGCGGTCGGTCGGCTGCAGGATCACGATGCGCTCGCCATTGTAGCCGGCCTCGCGGAACAGCCGCCGCGCCGTCTCGACGTCGGGCTGGCGGAAGGATTCGCTGCCGATGGCGGTGTCGTTGCCCGAGCCGCACTGGAAGAAGGCGCCGCAGAACGGCATGTAGAGGCGGGGGTTGCCGACCACGACCCGCATGTAGTCCTCCTGCCGCACCAGATGCGCCAGCGCCTGCCGCGCACGGATGTCGTTGAAGGGCGGGAAGAGCGAGTTCGGCCGGATCAGCCCCTGCGTGCCGAGGGGATCGATGTTCACGAGGCGGATGTTGCGGTTGCGCTCCATGTTGGCGATGAAGTCGAGCGGCGGCGCCTCGTAGTAGTCGATCTCACCGGCGTTGAGCGCGGCCAGCGCCGTGTTCTGGTCGGGGATGTAGAGCCACTCGATGCGCTCCATCAGCGGGCGCTTGCCGCCGGCCATGTAGTCCGCGGGCTCGGAGCGCGGCACGTAGTCGGGGTTGCGGCGATAGACGACGCGGTTGCCGGGGCGCCACTCGTCGCGCACGAAGATGAAGGGGCCGGAGCCGATCGTCTCGGTGATCTGCGTCTGCGGCGAGGTCTGGGCGATGCGCTCGGGCATGATGTAGCAGGGGGTCGCGGCCTTCGCGAGCGTCTCGATCACCAGGCCCCAACGCTCCTTCAGGCGGATCTCGAAGGTGCGGTCGTCCACGGCGTCGATGGAGGCGGTGACGGAGCCGAGGCGCTGGCCCATGGGGTCGCGCGCCATCCAGCGCCGCATGGAGGCGATGACGTCGGCGGTGCGCACGGGCGAGCCGTCGTGGAACTTCAGCCCGTCGCGCAGGCGGATGCGGTAGACGAGGCCATCTTCCAGCACCTCGTGGCCCTCGGCCATCTGCGGCTGGGGCTCGAAGCGCGAATTCAGCGCGTAGAGCGTGTCGTAGATGAGGTAGCCGTGGCGGTTGGTGATGAAGGCCGTGGTCCAGACGGGATCGAGGATCTGGAGATTGGCGTGCACCACGACGCGGAGCGTGCTCGCGCGGTCCGGGGTCTGGGCCTGCGCGGGCGCGACGAGGGCCAGGGCCAGTGCGGCCATCTGGATGAAGCGTTTCATGGGGTCGGTCCTCCCTTTTCGGCTGGGCGCGTTGGCTGCGCCTTCTGGATCAGTCGATGATGCGGAATTTCGGTAGCGTCAGCTCGTCGTCGACCCTCTCGAAGACGACCTCCACGGCGGAGCCGATGGCCTTCTCTCCGGGGTCGGCGCCGACGAGGTTGCTCACCAGCAGCGGCCCTTCCTCCAGCCCGACGAGGCAGACGAGATAGGGCAGATCCTCGCGAAAGCTGTCCCAATAGGCGCGGTGGAAGCGCACCCAGGAGAGCAGCGTCCCCCTGCCCGAGACCGGCATCCAGGACTGCTTTTCCGACAGGCATTTCGGGCAGACGGGCGAGCCAGGATAATGCACGTCCGAGCAGGACTCGCATTTCTGGACGGAGAGTTTTTCGGCGCGCGCATTCTCCCAGAATCCGCGGTTGACGTTGTCGATCTTCGGGCGCGGCTTGGCCATGGCGGTGGACATCGGCATCTCCCTCAACCCGGCGTGTAGATGATGGAGCGCGAGCAGGGCGTCGCGCCGCAATATTGCACCACCTCGGCGCCCGGCACCTGGCGGTCGCCGCACTCGCCGCGGATCTGGCGCACCGCTTCCACGTTGAGCGCCCAGCCCTGCATGTAGGAGTTTGAGAGGTGGCCGCCGTCGGTGTTCGTCGGCAGCTTGCCGCCGAGCTTGAGCGTGCCGCCCTCGACGAAAGATCCGGCCTCGCCCTGCTCGCAGAAACCGAGGCCCTCCAGGCTGAACAGCACCGTGGGCGAGAAGTTGTCGTAGCACATGAGCGCGTCGACGTCGGAAGGGCCGACGCCCGCCATGCCATAGGCCTGCCGGCCCACGTCGCGCATCTCGTCGTACCAGAAGTTCAGGTCGAAATTGCCGATGGAGCCTGTCGTGAAGGCCTCGCGCGCGCCGATGCCGGAGATCATCACGGGGCGCTTCTTCAGGTCGCGCGCCCGCTCCTTCGTGGTGAGGATGATGCAGACCGCGCCGTCGTTGATGAGGCAGTAGTCCAGCAGCCGCAGCGGCTCGGTGATGGGGCGCGCGGCCTCGTGGTCGTCGATGGTGATGGGCTGCTTCATCACCGCGTCCGGATTCAGGCAGGCGTGGTGGCGGAAGGCGACCGAGACCTCCGCGAGCTGGCGCGTGGTGGTGCCGTAGAGCGCGCGGTGGCGCTGGAACATCATGGCATGCGCCGCACCCGGGGAGGTGAAGCCCCAGGGATCCCAGACGCCCGGGCTTTCCTCGCCGCCGTAGTTCACGCGGCGCGAGCGGCCGATATTGGCGTAGATCAGCGCGGCATAGTCGCAGATGCCGGCATCGAGCGCGGCGGCCGCCTCGATGATCGCCATGCCCGACATGCGGCCATGCGGCGGGAGCTGGATGGTCCAGCGCGGGTTCAGGCCGAGGATCTCGCCCATGCGGGCGTAGTTCGGCACGCGGCAGACGAGCAGCCCGTCGATCAGGCCCTTGTCGATGCCGCAATCCTCGACGGCGTTGCGGAAGGCGCGCGCGCCCAGCCCGTAGTCGTCGATGTCGGGGAAGTTGCCGTAGGGCGTGTTGCCGACGCCGACGATCGCGATGCGATCCTTCAGCTTGTGCCAGTCGTTCATGGTGCTTTGCCCATGGTCCGTTTTCTCCATCCCATCGCGGCTCGCCCGCGATTGCGCGCGCCAAAAGAAAGCGCTTTCATGACGGCGACCATAGGCACGGATTTCCGCGCCGCCAAGTGCCGAAATTATCGATAAGTGCGGCAGGTCATGCTGCGCCGCATCAAGACCGCAGGAGGAAACGCGCTCATGTCGAAGGTGATCACGCCCGAAATCCGGGTGGCCCATGAGGGCCGGAACATCGTGGGCGAGGTCCCGATGTGGCATCCGGTCGAGCAGGCCCTCTACTGGGTGGACACGCGCAAGCCCTGCCTGTACCGGCTGAACCCCGACGGCACCGTCCGCAGCTGGCCGATGCCGACCAACATCGGCTCCTACGTGTTCCGCAGGAAGGGCGGCATCATCGCCGGGCTGAAGACGGGCTTCGCCGAGGTGGACCTCGGGACGGGCGCCATCCGCCACATCCTCGACCCCGAGCCGGACATGCCGGAGAACCGCCTCAACGACGGCCGCTGCGACCGGCGCGGCCGCTACTGGGTGGGCTCGCGCAACCCGGGCAGCGAGGAGGCGAGCGGCTCGCTCTACCGATTCGACCCCGATTTCACCTGCCACAAGATGGACACCGGCTTCATCGTGGCCAACGGCATGGCGTTCAGCCCGGACGACCGCACGCTCATCTTCGGCGACAGCACGACGCAGACCTATTACCGCTACGCCCTCGACCTGGATGCGGGCACGGTCGCGAACCGGCAGGTCTACCTCACCACGCACGACATGGCCGGGCGCGTGGACGGCGCCACCTTCGATTCCGAGGGCTACTACTGGGGCGCGCTGCTCGGCGACTGGTCGATCGGCCGCTTCGATCCGGCCGGAAAGCTCGTCGGCACCGTGAAGCTGCCGGTGTCGCACCCCACCATGTGCAATTTCGGCGGACCGAATCTCGACGTGCTCTACGTCACCTCCGGCACCATCTTCCTCAACGAGGAGGAGCGCGCCCGCCAGCCACTGGCCGGCGCGCTGTTCGAGATCCATGGCCTCGGCGTGACGGGCGTGGCGGAGCCGCTCTTCGGCGGCTGAGGTCTCAGTCGGCGCGGATTTCGATCGAGCGGACCAGCGGCAGCCATTTGTCGAACTCGGCCCGCAGGAATCGGGAAAATTCCTCGGGCGAGCCGCCGACGGGCTCGGCCGCCTGCGGCTGCGCCCAGCCCTCGCGGAACTCCGGCGTGGCGATCGCGGCGTTGCCGAGCGCGTTGATCCGCGCCACCAGCTCGGGCGCCATGCTCGCCGGGCCGAAGAGCGCGTGCCAGATGGCCACGTCGAAGCCCGGCACCACGCTGGCGATGGTCGGCAGCTCCGGCATGTAGGGCGAGGGATGCGCGGTGCTGATGGCCACGGCCGTCACGTCGCCCGTGCGGATGGATTCCACGCCCGAGGCACCCGCGCGCACCGTCAGGTCCACGTCGCCGCGCAGGAGGGCCGACATCATCTCGCCGCCGCCGCGATAGGGGACGTGCACGAGCTTCGCGCCGGACATCCGGGCCAGAAGCGCCATGGACAGGTGCGCGGCGGAGCCGACGCCGGCGGAGGCGTAGGTCAGCCCTTCCGGCGACTGCCGCGCGAGGGTGAGGATATCGGCCAGGTTCCGCGCCGCGAGCGTCTTCCGCGACACCAGCACGAGCGGCACGTTCACCACATGCAGGATGGGCGTGAAGGCCGTAACGGGGTCGTAGGGCGCGTTGCGCAGCACCTCGCCGGCCACGATGTTCGGGCCGATGTCGCCCATGAAGAGCGTATAACCATCGGGCCGCGCGGTCGCGACCACCTGGCCGCCGATGGTGCCGCCGCCGCCCGTGCGGTTCTCGACGACCATGGGCTGGTTGTTGGCGAGCGGCTGCAGGCGCTGGGCGAAGGCGCGGGTGAGGCTGTCGAGCGTGCCGCCGGGCGAGAGCGGCACGATGCAGCGGACCGGGCGGCTGGGCCAGGATGGATCAGCGCGCAGGGCGCCGGGAATCATGATGAGACCCGCAGCCGAGATCAGCCCGCGACGCGGCAAAAGATGATGGTCCATTTCGGCGTCCTCCCCGTTTTCGGGAAGGCTAGGCCCGGCACGACCTCAGAGGGAAGCGCGCGCCTCCGCCAGCCAGGAGCGGTCGATATAATCTTCCGCCCGGGTGCGGGCGCGGGAGGGCAGCTCGCGGATGAGGGCGCTGGTCTCGATGAGCGCCTGCACGCCTGCCGCGCTGGCCTCGCCGTCGCGGGGGAAGATGGCCTCGCGCGTGTACTCCTCCCAGGCCAGGTCGGCGTGGCGGGTCTCGATGCCGGTCTCGGCGACGGCGACGGCGTTGGCCTCGTCGCGCTCCGTGTAGAAGCGCTCATGCGCACGGAGGAAGGCGCGCAGGAAGGGAATCAGCGTGTCGCGGTTGGCGGCGGCCCAATCCTGGTGCACGTCGAGGCTGGTGAACTGGAATTGCGGCACCTCGTCGCGCGGCTCGCAGAGCGAGTGAAAACCCTGCTCGATCGCGATGCGGTTCAGCGGCGCGCCCTGCAGGCCGGCGTCGATACCGCCTGACCGCAGCAGGTCCCAGCGCGCGAGGATGGGGCCGCAGGGGACCAGTTCGTAATCGGCGGGCCAGTGCAGCCCGCGCGCCGCCAGCAGCTTCATGATGAGGGAGGAACTGCCGGCGCGCAGCGAGGAGACGCCGATCTTCCTGCCGCGCAACCCCTCCAGCCCTTCGATCCCGGCGCGGGCAATCAGCGAGAAAGGCAGCTTGTTCACGTTGCCGCCGATGATCGCAGTCTTGCCGCCGGCCTCGGCGTCCAGGATCACGTGCTCGGTGACGCCATAGGCCAGCTGTGCGCGCCCGTCGCGCAGGCGCGCGTTCACCTCCTCGATGCCCTCGATATGGTCGATGGTGACGTCGAGACCCTCGGCCGTGAACAGGCCGGCCGAGCGTGCAATCCACAAGGGCAGGTTGAAGTAGTTGCGCGACACCACCGCGACGGTCAGGCGCTTCATGCGGGCTCCTCGTCGCCGCCGATGCCGAGATAGGCGCGCTGCACCTCGGGGCTGCGCGCCAGCTCGTCGGCCGGGCCCTCCAGCACGGAGCGGCCGGTCTGGATGACGTAGCCGCGATCGGCGATCTCCAGCGCCAGCTCCACCGACTGCTCGGCGATGAGCAGGGTCAGGCCCTCGTGGCGGAGGGCCTGCAGCTTCTCGTACATCATCTCCACGATGGCCGGCGCGAGGCCGAGCGAGGGCTCGTCCAGCAGCAGCAGGCGCGGCGCGCTCATCAGCGCGCGGCCGACGGCCAGCATCTGCCGCTCGCCGCCGGAGAGGGTGCCGGCCGCCTGGCGCCGGCGCTCCTTCAGCTTGGGGAGGAAGGCGAAGACCTTCTCCAGCAGCTCCGCCTCGCGCCTTCGGTCGCGCAGCGGCGTGGCGCCGAGGCGGAGGTTCTGCTCCACCGTCTGGTTGACGAAGAGCCGCCAGCCCTCGGGCGCCAGCGCCAGGCCGCGGCCGACGACGGCGAAGGCCGGCTGGCCGCCGATGGCGGCACCCTCCCAGAGCACCTCGCCGGCGCTCGGCTTCACGAGGCCGATGATGGCGTTGAGCGTGGTCGTCTTGCCCGCGCCGTTGGAGCCGAGCAGGGCCACGACCTCGCCCTTGCGGACCTCCAGCGAGACATCGGACACGCCCACGAGGTCGCCGTAGCGCACCTCGAGGTTCCGGACGCTCAGCAGCGCCTCGCTCATGCTTTCGCCTTCCGGCTGAGGCTGCGGCCGAGATAGGCCTCGACCACGCCGGGGTCCTGCACCACGTCGCGCGGGGCGCCCTGGGCAATGACCTTGCCCTGGTGGAACACCACCGCGCGATCCGCGAGCGACAGGATCACCTCCATCACATGCTCCACGATGACCAGCGTGATGCCGCGTGCGTGGATGCGGCGCACCAGCTCGATGGCCAGGCGCACCTCGGTGGGCGTGAGGCCGGCCAGCGCCTCGTCGAGCAGCAGGATCTCCGGCTCGGTCGCGAGCGCGCGGGCGATCTCCAACCGCTTGCGCGCGGGCGTGCCGAGGCTGCCGGAGCGCGCTTCGGCGATGGGGCGCAGGCCGGTGAAGTCGATCACCTGCTCGGCCGCCGCCGCCGCCTCCGAGGCGCGCCGGTGCCGCAGGAAGGCGCCGACCATCACGTTCTCGCGCACGCTGAGGTCGTCGAAGACCGCGGGCACCTGCCAGCTCCGCGCGAGGCCGAGCCGTGCATGCTCCTCGGGCGAGGCGCGCGTGACGTCGTGGCCGCGCAGGTGAATCGTCCCGGAGGCAGGCTGCCGGTCGCCGGCGAGGCAGTTGAAGAAGGTGCTCTTCCCTGCCCCGTTCGGGCCGATCAGGCCGATGATCTCGCCCTTGCCGATGGTCAGCGAGGCGCCGTCCACGGCGCGGAAGCTGCCGAAGGCGACGACGATGTCGCGCGCCTCGAGGAGCGGCGCGTCAGCCGGCACGCCGCGCCCTCCAGGCCTGGATCCGGGACAGAATCTCGGCGAGGCCGCCGGGCGCGAAGCGGCTGATGAGGACGATGATCGCGCCATAGACGACGTAGGTGATGCCCGTGCCGTCGCCGCCGAAGGCCGCGTTGGTGATCTCCTCCAGCGGGACGAGGATCGCAGCACCCACCAGCGGCCCGAAGAGCGTGCCCGCACCGCCCAGCGCGGTCGCGATCACCATCTTCACCGAGATCAGGATGCCGAGCCCGCTGTCCGGATCCACGAAGCCCAGCATGCAGGCATAAAGGGAGCCGGCCAGGGACGAGAAGCCCGCAGAGACCAGCAGCGCGTACATCTTGTAGCGCGGCGCCGGCACGCCGAGGCTGCGCGCCGCCCGCTCCTGCCCGCGGATCGCGCGGAGGTAGAAGCCCATGCGGCCGAGGTTCATCCACCAGGTGAAGAGCAGCAGCACCGCCAGCACGGCGCCGAAGATGTAGTAGTAGGGCAGCGGGCTGATGAAGGAGAGGTCCAGCACCGAGCGCGGCATGGCCGGCCCGGAGACGCCCACCGCGCCGCCCAGCACCGGGGCGTTGGTCACGATGATGCGCGCGAGCTCCGCCAGCGCGATGGTCGCCATGGAGAAGTAGTGGCCCTTCAGCTTCAGCGTGGGGCCGCCGACGACCAGCGCCAGCAGCAGCGAGAGCGCAATGCCGAAGGGCGCGCCCAGGATCGGCGCCCATTCGAACCAGGTGAAGCCGAGCAGCGAGGCATAGGCGCCGCAGCCGAAGAACAGCACATGGCCGATGGAGATCTGCCCGGCATAGCCGCCGACCAGGTTCCAGGCCGAGGCCGAGAGCGCCGCCAGCATCACCAGCGCGCCGACGCGCTGGTAGAACTGGTCCTCCACGACCAGCGGCCAGGCCAGCAGGGCGGCCAGGACCAGCGCGCCCAGGGCCAAGCGGCCCGCGACGCGGGGCGTGGCAGGCATCGCGGCGGCGCTCATGCCTTGCCCAGCAGGCCCTGCGGCCGGAACCACAACACCGCGAGGAAGAGGATGAAGACCACCACGTCCTTGAAGGCCGGGCCGATCCAGAAGGAGGTCAGGGATTCGATGATGCCGATGGCGAGCCCCGCCACCAGCGCCCCCGGCACGGAGCCGAAGCCGCCGAGGCAGACCACCACGAAGGCGATCAGCGCCAGGGATTCACCGACCATGGGCGAGATGTAGAAGAACAGCGCGATCAGCGCGCCCGCCACGCCCGTGCAGGCCGCGCCGAGCCCCCAGGCCAGCGCCTGCATCGGGTCGGGCCGGATGCCCACCAGCATCGCGGCGTTGCGATCCTCCGCCACGGCCAGCAGCCGGCTGCCGAGGGCGGTGCGCGTCAGCAGCAGGTGCAGCCCGATGGTGAGGCCGAGCGCCGCGATCCCCGCGACCACGCGCGACGGCTCCAGCCGCAGGCCGGCGAAGGTCTGCACATCGCCCAGCAGGTTCTCCGGCAGCGAGACGAAGTTGGCGGAGAAGATCCAGAGCGTGGCGTAGCGCAGCACCAGCGCGAGGCCGAAGGTGCCGAGGATCTGCGCCAGCATCGGCCCGCGCATGACGTGCCGCACCAGCCCGTAATAGACCAGCACCCCCAGCAGGAAGAGCATCATCGCCGCCAGGGGCACGAAGAATTCCGGCCCCAGATGCAGCGCGGTGAAGGCGATGAAGGCGACGTACATCGCGATCATGACGAAGTCGCCATGGGCGAAGTTCACCACGTTCATCATGCCCCAGATCAACGTGAGGCCGGAGGAGAACAAGGCATAGACGGCTCCCACCAGGAAGCCGTTCAGCACGACCTGCGCGAGAATCATGCGGTGATCATTCCCAGCCCTTGTAGGGCAGCTGGAGCGGCGCCGTGGCCGTCGCCTCGGGGTAGACCGAGACGTATTCGCGGCCGCGCAGCTGCACCAGGAGCACGGAGGCCAGGATGTTCTGCCCCTTGTCGTCGAAGCGCACGCCGCGATAGCCGATCATGAGCTGCTCGGGCTTGAGGTCGGTCGCCTTCAGCGCGGTCTGGATCGCGGCAGGCTGCGTCGAGCCGGCGCGGTTGATGGCATCGCACAGCACGAGGAAGCCCTGCATGATGCGGGCCGTGGTGTCGTCCATCTCCTTGCCGGTGCGGGCCTTGTAGAGCGCGTTGACCTTGAAGGAGTTGCTGCCGGGGTGGCTCGGGTCGAAGGCGCTGCGGTTGATGACGCCCTGGGCGATGTCGCCCGCGGTCTGCACGAAGTTGTCGTCGGAGAAGCCGGAATCGTCGCCGATCAGGATGGGCGGCCGGTAGCCCTGCGCGCGCATGGTCCGCGCATAGAGGATGGCGTCCGAGGTGTAGCTGATGAAGATCGCGACGTCGGGCTGCGCCTCCTTCAGCTGCAGCACCTGGGCCGAGACGTCGGCGCTGTTCGCGGCATAGGGGATCTGCAGCGCAATGTTGATGCCTGCGGCCTCGGCCGTGCGGCGGATCACGTCGGCGATGGAGGTGCCGTATTCCGTATTCTCGTTGACGATGGCGACCTTGGTCGGCGCCCGGCCGTTGATGCGCGTGGCCTTCAGGAAGTCCACGTAGATGGCGGCGATGTCCGGCCCGATCGGCGTGGTGCGGAAGAACCACTTGAAGCCGCGCTCGGTCAGGTTGGTGGCGACGGCCGCGCCGGCCAGGAAGGGGATGCCGTGCCGCTCGGCGATGGCGCTCGCCGTCTGCGTCAGGCCGGACTGGTAGGCGCCGTCCAGCGCCACGACCCGCTCCTGCGTGATGAGGCGCAGCGCCTGGTTCTGCGCGACCGAGGGGCTGCCCTGCTGATCCGCGAAGACGACCTGCAGCGGCCGGCCGCCGATGTTGGAGAAGCCGGTGGTTGCCATCATCGGCATGGCGGCGAGGTCGGGCTGCGGGGTGTTGATGAGCTCGACCGCCAGCTCGAGCGCGGATTTGGCGGAATTGCCGGCCGAGGCCGCCACGCCGGTGAGCGGCAGGATCGAGCCGACCTTGACGGGCGCGCCCTGGGCCAAGGCGGGCGCGGCGAGAAGGAGGGCGGGTGTCGCCAGCAATGGGCGTCGGCTGATGGACATCTATCTTCCCCTGGATCAACTGCGGTCAACGCCGCCATTCCTTATTGGGACCTAGCCTAGCGGCGTTCCTCCGCTCCGCAAGCCGGGACGGCATGGCTTCCGCTCCATGCCGCGATTGACGGGCGAACCGGCCGGGCGTCAGACTTCCCCGACAAGAACCAGGGAGGCGGGCGCCCAGATGAGCGCAGCCGGTGAACGTGTCGTATCGACGCCCCGGAGCAGGGATTGGGGGGCCGAGGATCCGATCGCCCGCGCCCGCGCGCTCGCGCCCCTGATCGAGGCGGCCGGCGCGCAGATCGAGGCCGCGCGCGAATTGCCCGCCGAGCTGCTGGACGCCCTGCACGCCGCGCGCCTCTTCCGCACGCTGCTGCCCCGCGCCGTCGGCGGCGACGAGGCCACGCCCGAGACCTATGCGCGCATGATGGAGATCGTCGCGCGCGCCGATGCCTCCACCGCCTGGTGCATCGGGCAGGCCTCGGGCTGCTCGATGGCGGCGGCCTATGTGGCGCCGGAGGTCGCGCATCGCATCTGGGATCCTGACGACGCCGCGCTGGCCTGGGGCGCCATCCTCCCCGGCCAGGTCGCCGAGGTCGTGGAGGGCGGCTATCGCGTGACGGGCTCCTGGCCCTTCGCCAGCGGCGGCCGCCACGCCACCTGGTTCGGCGGGCACTGCCGCGTGCGCGAGCGCGACGGCACCATGCGCGCGCTGCCGGACGGCTCGCCCTACGAGCGCACCATGCTCTTCCCGCGCGACGCCATCACGATGACGCCGAACTGGCAGGTCATGGGCCTGCGCGGCACGGGCAGCGACACCTATTCCGTCACCGACCTCTTCGTGCCGGAGCCCTTCACCGTCCGCCGCGACCGCGACGAGGAGCGCCGCGCTCTCGGCCATGGCAGCCTCTACCGCTTCACCACCACCCATCTCTACGCGACGGGCTTTTCCGCCGTGGCGCTCGGAATCGCGCGCGGGCTGCTGGACGAGTTCGTGACGCTGGCCAATGCCAAGACGCCGATGGCCACCAGCCGGATGCTGCGCGACAGCCCCGTGCTGCAGAGCGGGCTCGCGCAGGCCGAGGGAAAGTGGCGCGCCGCCCGCGCCGGCCTGCACACCGCGCTGCGCGAGGCGCAGGCGCAGGTCGACACGGGTGCCGCCATGAGCAACGACCAGAAGGTCGCGATCCGCCTCGCCTCCACCTTCGCCATCCACCAGGCCAAGGAGGTCGCGGACTTCGCCTGGGCCGAGGCCGGCGCCACCGCCATCTTCGAGAGCCAGCCCTTCGAGCGCCGCTTCCGCGACATCCACGCCGTCACCCAGCAGGTGCAGGCGCGGCGCAACCACTTCGAGACCGTCGGCCAGCACCTGATGGGGCTGACGGCGAATCCCCGTTTCCTCTGACCGGAAGGACCGTGCCATGCCGCTGGAAGGCCTGAACCACTACACCATCCGCCCCGTGGACCTCGCGAAGACGCGCGACTTCTACGTGAACGTGCTGGGGCTCGAGGAGGGCTACCGCCCGCCGCTCGGCTTCGAGGGCCATTGGCTCTATTGCGGCGGGGCGCCGACCGTCCACCTGATCGGCCCGCGCCCGCAGCGCGAGCAGGGCTGGCCCGAGCGCGTCGTCGGCCCGACCGGGCTGCTGGACCACATCGCCTTCTCCTGCACCGGCCTCGCCGAGATGCGCGATCGGCTGGAGAAGAGCGGGTTCAAGTATGAGGAGCGCGTGATCCCGCGCGACCGGCAGACGCAGATCTTCCTCTACGATCCGGATGGGATGGCGGTGGAGCTGAACTATCCGCCCTCGGAAACCGCCCCCGCGTAGCTATTCCTGCGCGATCCCGGCGCGCGCGATGAGGTCACGCCAGGCCGGGACCTCGCGGGCGACGCGGCTGGCCAGGGCCTCCGGCCCGTCGGGCCGCACCACGAAGCCGGCGTTGCGCAGGCGCGCGCGGGTCTCGGCATCGCCCATCACCGCGGTGGCCTCGCGCGCCAGCCGCTCCACGATCGCGGCGGGCGTGCCGGCCGGCGCATGGAGGCTGAGGATGGTCTCCGTCACGAAATCCGCGAAGCCGAGCTCGCGCATGGTCGGCACCCCCGGCAGGTCGAACCAGCGCTCGGGGCCGGTCAGCGCCAGGGCGCGCAGCGCGCCGGCCTTGATCTGCGCATGCGAGGAGGCGAGCGCAGTCGCGCCGATCTCGGTGTTGCCGGCGAGCAGCGCCTGCACGCAGAGCGCCGCGCTGCTGTGCGCCACCTGCACGAGGGAAAATTCGCGCAGGATGGCGAGGCGCTCGCCCGCGAGATGCGGCGTGGAGCCCGAGCCCGGATTGGCGAAGTGCATCCCGCCCGACGTGGCCTTTGCCCGCGTGATGAGGTCGTCGAGGCTGCGGATGGGCGATGCCGCGCCGGCGAGAAAGACGTCGGGCGAGGCGGCGAGCTCGGTGATGCCGGCGAAGTCGCGGATCGGGTCGTAGCCGGGGTTGCGGAACAGGCTCGCATTCACGACGAAGCCGCTGGACGGCACGAGCAGCGTGTAGCCGTCCGGCGCGGCGCGGGCGGCCGCGACTGTGCCGATATTGCCGCCGGCGCCGCCGCGGTTCTCGATCACCACCGGCTGGCCCAGCGCGGGCGAGAGGCCGTTGGCGAGGATGCGCGCCACCACGTCGGTGGGCCCGCCCGGGCCAAAGGGCACGATGATCCGCAGGGGCCGGCTGGGCCAGGCCTGCGCGCGGGCCGGGGCGGCGATCAGGGCCGGCAGCGCAAGCAGCGGCCGGCGCGCGAGGCCGGCGCGTGGTGATGTCATCCCCGTTTTCTCCCCGTCTTTCGGAAACGGTGCGGCGCGCGGGAGCACCGGGTCAAGCGCGTTTCGTTCGGCACCGCATTGAACCTTGCCCGGAGAGGGCTAAGCTGACCGGCGAGGCCGGCGCCCAAGCCAGCCCATGGGAGAGACCGGTCCATGAAGAAGCTCCTGCTGGCCACGCTGGCCCTGCTTGCCCTGCCCGCCGCACCGCCGGTCATGACGTCCGCCCGGGCGGCCGATCCCCTGCCCCGCGCGGCGCCGGAGACCCTCGGCTTCTCGGCCGAGCGGCTCAACCGGATCCGCACCACGATGGAGGCCGACATCGCGCGCGGCCAGCTGCCCGGCGCGGTCGTCGCCGTCGCGCGGCGCGGCCAGCTCGCCTATTACGAGGCCTTCGGCAGCCTCGACGGCGCGCGCACGCGGCCCATGCCGCTCGACGCCATCTTCCCCATCGCCAGCATGACCAAGCCGCTGACCGGCGTGACGCTGCTGACGCTGCTGGAGGAGGGCCGCCTCTCCATCGGCGATCCGATCACGCGCTTCTTCCCGGCGCTCGGGAACCGCCGCGTCGCCGTGGACGGCAACCCGGAGAACACCGTGCCGGCCGCCCGGCCGATCACGCTGATCGACCTCGCGCGCCACACCTCGGGCATCACCTATGGCGGACGCGGCACGACGGCGCTGCACCGGCAGTACCCGGCCTCCTCCGGCTCGGCCTCGCGCGAGTACGACACGAACGGCCTCATCGCGAAGCTCGCCACGCTGCCGCTGCTGCACCAGCCCGGCACGGTCTGGGACTACAGCCTCTCGATCGACGTGCTGGGCGCGGTGGTCGAGCAGCTCACCGAGCAGCGGCTGGGCGAGGCGATGCAGCAGCGCATCTTCCGGCCGCTCGGCATGGCGGATACGGGCTTCGTGGTCTCGGAGGCGCAGCGCGCCCGCTACGCGACGCCGCTGCCGGTCGATCCCATCACGCGGCAGCCGCAATCGGTGGAGGTGGGGCTGACGCGGCCGCGCTTCGACTGCGGCGGCGGCTGCGCCGTCTCCACGGCGGGCGACTACATCCGCTTCGCCCAGATGCTGCTGAACGGCGGCACGCTGGACGGCCAGCGCATCCTCTCCCGCGCGAGCGTCGCGGAGATGACGCGCGACCATATGTTTCCGGGAATCCGCAACGACCTCACCAACACCGAGGGCAACATGGTGAACTGGGGCTTCGGCCTCACCGTCGCCGTGCGGCGCGAGGGCGGCAGCGCCCTGCTCGGCAATCCCGGCATGTTCAGCTGGAACGGCGCCTACGGCACCGCGATGTGGGTCGATCCGCGCGAGCAGCTGGCCGTGGTCTTCATGGCGGCGACGCCGGGCCTGCTGCGGCAGTACAACCGCCGGGTGATCAACGCGCTGGTCTATCAGGCGATCACCGATTGAGGCTCTTCGCGCCGGACGGGATCGGGGACAGCATGGGCCAGGACTCGCCAAGGACCTTATCATGACCCTCCCTTCCCATCCCGTCTGGCGCTCCGGCCTCTTCGTGCCGGTGAATGTCGAGCGCTTCCTCGCCAAGGCCTCGTCGCGCGGCGCCGACGTCATCCAGCTCGACCTCGAGGACAGCATCGCGCCGGCCGACAAGGCCGAGGCGCGCAAGGCCGTTCCCGCGGCCGTGGAGCGCATCCGCCGGGAGGGCGTCTCGGACATCCTGGTGCGCATCAACCAGCCGCTGGAGCTCGCGGTGCGCGACATCGAGGCGGCGGTGCTGCCGGGCGTCCACGGCTTCATGATCACCAAGGCCCAGGGGCCCGACCACCTGCGCCTGCTGGACGAGCTGGTCTCCCGGCTGGAGTCGCAGCGCGGCATCCCCGACCGCTCGATCCGCTTCACGGTGCTGATCGAGGGGCCGGGGCCGCTGGCGAACGCGCAGGAGATCGCGCGCGCCACGCCGCGCAACCTCGCCTTGTCGCTCGGCGCCGAGGACTATGCGACCGAGATGGGCGGCGAACCCACCGCCGAGACGCTGCTGCTGCCGAAGCAGCAGGTGCTCCAGGCCGCGCGCACGCATGGGCTGATGCCGATGGGCACGATCGGCACCGTCGCCGATTATTCCGACCTCGTGGAGTACGAGCGCATCGTGCGGCTCTCCGCCTCCTACGGCTTCGTCGGCGCCTCGGCGATCCATCCGGCGCAGGTGCCGGTGCTGAACAAGGGCTTCAGCCCTTCGCCGGAGGCGGTGGCGAAGGCGGAAAGGATCGTGACGCTGGACAAGGAGGCCGCGGCCGCCAATCGCGGCTCCTGGTCGCTGGACGGCAAGATGATCGACATCCCCATCGTCCAGCGGGCGCAGGCGCTGCTGGCGCGGGCGCGGGCGATCGCCGAGCGGGCGAAGCGCGCCGGCTGAGCACCGCCGGAAGCCGCGGAATCATGCCAGCCGGGCTGGCTCCGGCCGCTCACGGCAGGGCCAGGGCCGCCTCCACGGTGCGCAGCACGTTCAGCCGGCCGAAGCCGGCATGGTCGTTGCGGCCATTCTCATAGGGAAAGGGGCCTATCCGGTCGGCCGTGGCGCAGAGCAGGCGCCGCCCCTCCGCCTCGGACAGGCCCGGCCGCGCCGGGAGCACCAGGGCGCAGGCGCCCGCGACCAGCGGCGTTGCCGAGGACGTGCGGTTGAATCCCGACGTATAGGCGCCGGGGCCGAAGCCGCCCTTCCGTAGGACATGGCTGGTGTCTCCTGCTGGTGGACGCCGCCTATTGCGCGGCCTTGCCGACGGCCTGGATCTGCGTGTCGACGGCCGAGAGGGCGGAGAAGGCCGCGCCCCAGCGATCGAACGGCTTGTTCGTGAGATCCGCGCCGCAGACCGGATGCATCGCGAGGGTGCCGTCCTCCGGAAGCGGGTAAAGCTGCACCCGCTCGGGATCCGCCGCGGTCATCGCCGCGGAGATCAGATCGCCCGCGTCGCCCCGGCGCCGCACGGTCAGGCGCAGGGAGAGGCAGGTGGGCACGGGCCAGAAGCCGGCGGAGCGGCCTTCCCGGCCGTTGATCAGCGCCGCGAATTCCGCCCGCGTGATGCTGCCGTCGGGCGCGGGCGGCCCACCTTCGCGCGAGAGGCTCCAGGTGAAGCAGTCGCGCCCGCCGGGAACCGGGCGCGGCGCCCCGTTCAGCAGCTCGGGGCCGGTCACGTCCACGAAGAACTCGGGCAGTTCCTCCCGGGCGCAGGCGCCGCGGCCGGGCGCGGCGCCGGCGCCCAGCGGGCCGACGGCGGCGACCCTTGCGACCATCGCGATCACGCCGCCGATCTGGCCGATGCGCGTCGCCGTCTCGTCGGTGAAGGTGTTGCCCACGCTGATCGGCACCACGCTGTTCTCGGTGGTGCGGATCGCCAGCACGTTCCGCGACAGGAAATCCTGGTAGGGCCCGGCGCGGAACCGCAGCGCGCTGGCCGTCGGCACCACGGTCACCCGGTAGCCGGGCGCGGCCGGCTGGGCATTTCCCTCGGGCCGCACCCGGCTGACGGCGATGCGGCTGTTCGGCAGGGCCAGGGGAATCGTGCGCCGCTCGGCCGCGGCGACCGCCGCCGCGGGCGTGGACGCGGATCCCGGCGGCTCGAAGACGACGGCGGCGCTTCCGCAGGCCGCCAGCCCCATCAGCGACATCAGGCTGGTCCGCCGCATCGCCCGTCCGCTCGCGAGTCCCTGCATGGTCTCTC
Organism: Roseococcus sp. GW821-FHT12F05; assembly: GCF_058806835.1. NCBI lineage: Bacteria > Pseudomonadati > Pseudomonadota > Alphaproteobacteria > Acetobacterales > Roseomonadaceae > Roseococcus > Roseococcus sp. GW821-FHT12F05. The sequence goes on along the minus strand of NZ_JBXAQB010000003.1, from coordinate 176,396 downwards.
TCCTGCTGCGCCCCGTCGTGGCAGGCGCATCATCGCGGGAGCGGCATCATTCCAGCGTCAGGCCTTCGTGATCCGGGCCGGACCAGTCGCCGATCCAGGGGCGCTGGCTGGCGTGGATCCGCCAGGCCGGCCCGCCGGCGAGCCGTCCGGAGGCGAGGAGGCGCAGCTCCGGCATGGAGCCGCGGATATGCGCATGCCCGGTCGTGGCGCACCACGTGCCGGCGAATCGGATATGCGGGATGGGCTCGCCGAGCAGGCGGAAGAGGAGCCCTGGGCGCCCCGGGCGCGGCGCGACGTGCCGCCCCAGGAGGGTCATGCGCGGGACCAGCCGGGGCCGCGCCGCTTCGCTGCTGTCGGCCCCGACGACGCCCACCGCCAGGATCAGCCCGGCAGGGCCGAGCCGGGACACGACGAACCACACGTCATCCATCCGGTCAGGCTCCGCCTCGCCGGAAACGAGGGTCAGCCGGCCGCGCATGGCCACCACGAAGCCGTCAGGGGGCATGGATCGGCGCTCGATACATGCGGCTTGATTTACTTCGCGGCGTGAACACGCTTCGCTCGACGGAAGACGGCCCCGGGATCACGACGGGGGTTTCCTTATGCTGACAGGGCAACCTATATTTCGAGGAGGCAGCCTGTATTTCCGAGCAGAGGGCCCTTCGGTGTTTGGAGGTGGCATGACGGGGGCGACGACAGCAACCGAAGCACTCAGCCGTGTCGCGCTGGTCCCTGCCGCCATCGATCTCACGCTCTTCGGTTCGATCCGCGTCATGCAGGGCCCGGAGGAGCTGCGTCTGCGGCACCGCAAGGCCCGTGCGGTGCTCGGCTGCGTCGCCCTCGCCGATGGACAGGAGGTGACGCGCGAGCGGCTTGCGGGGCTGCTCTGGAGCGAGGCCTCCGAGGAGAAGGCGCGGGCCTCCCTCCGCCAGGTCGTCTATGAGCTGCGCGAGGCGCTGCCGCCCGGCACCCTGCGCTCCGAGCGGCTTTCCATCTCGCTGATGCCCGGCGTCGTGGAGCACGACCTCGGGCGGATCCTGGCATCCCTCTCGAAAGGCCGGATCGAGCCGAGCCTGCTGAACACCGTCGGCATCGTCGACCAGCTGTTCGACGGCCTCGACGACCTCGACCCCGCCTTCACCGCCTGGGTGCGGTCCCGCCGGAATGCCCTGCAGGAGAGGCTGATCTCCGGCCTCGAGGCGATGCTGTCCGACTCGGACCGGTCGCTCGGCCGCGACGCCGCGCGCGCGCTCCTCAACATCGACCAGACCCACGAGGAAGCCTGCCGCCACGTGATGCTGACGGCGGCCCGTGACGGCGACGTCGCGGGCGCGCTGCGCGCCTACGAGGCCCTGTGGAACGTCCTGGGCGACGACTTCGACATGGAGCCCTCGCCCGCGACGCAGAAGCTCGTCGCGGACATCAAGTCGGGCGAAATCGCGCCCGCCCCTTCGGCCCGGCCGTTGCCCGCGGTGAACGGAGCGGCCCATGCCGCGCCCGCGGCGGCCGCGCGCATGGCGCTGATGGTCGAGAACTTCGTGGCGCATGGCGTGCCGGAGGACCGCGTCTATCTGGTGAACGGCTTCCGGCACGACCTGATCGCCTGCCTCGTGCGGTTCCGCGAATGGTTCGTGCTGGACGGCGGCGCGCCCCCGCCCTCCTCCATCGTCTCCGGCCGGATCTCGAGCCGCTACACCGTCAGCGCCGTGGCCTATCAGGGCGGCGAAGGGATCAGCCTCGTCCTGACGCTGCGCGAGGCCGAGAGCGGATTGGTCGTCTGGGGCGAGCGTTCCGACCTCGACCTCGCGACCTGGTTCGACACGCAGCGGGAGCTGGTCCGAAGCATCGCGACCTCGCTGAAGGGCCAGGTCTCGGCGGCGCGGCTGGCGAGCCTGCCGCTCCAGAAGGAGGTGGTGATGGCCGCGCACGACCGCTGGCTGCTCGGGCAGTCGGTGATGCGTGGCTTCCGGGGCGACCGCTATGCGCGCGCGCGCCAGCTCTTCGAGGAATCCATCGCCGCGGATCCCTCCTTCTCGCCCGCCTACAGCAGCCTCGCGCAGTCCCACAACGGCGGGCACATCGCCAATCCAGGCTCGTGGCGCAGCCGCGCGACGGAGGCCAGGGCCCTCGAGCTCGCCCGCAAGGCCGTGCAGCTCGACCCCATGGATTCCCGTGCCCATCTGGTGCTGGGCTGGTCGCTGGCCATGTCCGGAGAGGGGAGCATGGCCGCTCCGCACATGCGCCGGGCCACGCAGCTCAACCCGAACGACAGCTGGACGCTGATCTCCTCGGCGCTGTTCCATGCCTTCTCGGGCCAGCATGGCGAGGCGCGGCGGCTGGCAGACGAGGCGCTGGAGATGACGCTGGTCGTCTCGCCGACCCTGTGGGGCTACCAGGTGGTGGTGGCCTATCTGCGCGGCGACGACGAGGCGACCCTCGCGGCCTGCGACCGCGCGCAGGACGTGATCCGCACGCTGCCCGCCTGGCGCGCGGCGGCGCTGCACAATCTCGGCGATGCGGCGGGCGCGCGGCGCAGCGCGGCGCGCTTCTTCGAGCTGGTGCGTGCCGCCTGGGTCGGTCCCGGGCCGGCCACGGAAGCGGAGATGGGGCGGTGGCTGCTGCACCAGTATCCCTTCACCAGTCAGGTCCATTGGGAGCGCCTGCGCCGCGGTGTCAGCGGCGCAGGGATTCCCGCGGATGGCGTCACGTTCGGGCAGTGGCAGCAGGCCTGAACGCCCCTCCATCCGCGCCTATTCGCAATGGGCGATGGTGTAGTCGCCGATGCGGCGGGCCTGGAGCAGCATCTTCTGCTCCGGGGTCGCGTCCGGCTGCGTGCCCTCGATCGGATTCTCGTTGTAGAAATCCGGCACCGAGTAGGTCGTGCCGGGCTCGCTGAGCCGCTCCTCCTTGGCCTTGATGAGGGCGGCCGGCGGAATGCGCAGGACCATTTCGTTCGGCCCATAGCGCACGAGGGTCAGCTTCGTGATGTTGGCCGGGATATTGGCCCCCGCGCCGAGGAGCTGCAGGAGATCCCGGAGCTCCTGGATGGTGGTCGGCTCGGGATACAGCGTGCCGTTGAAGTATTTCTTGTCCCCGGTGGACCAGCTTTTCACGAGCCGGCCGAGGATGTCGTAGTTGTCGAGGGTCATCGTCTCCAGGGGCGGAGGGGTATAATTATCGGTCATGCAAATCTCCTCGTGGTGGTGGGTGATGGGTGGAATCAAAGAAAGGCAGGCGTCGCCTCGTTCAGGCCGCGCGCGTCGGCGACCCAGCGGATGAGCGCGCCCATGGTCGCGTCCTTCGGAAGGCTCGCGCCGCCGAGCGGGACGCCGAGCGCCCCGGCCAGCGCCAGGAGCGCCTCGTCCAGCGGAGGGCCCGGTCCGGCGCCGGGCGGCTCCCCCGGCAGCGGGTCCCCGAGCAGGGCGCCGAAGAAGGTTTCCGCCAGCAGGATGGAGCCGAGGGGACCCAGGCGCCTGCCGCGGCCCACATGCTCGGCCTCGAACTGGATGTAGAACGGAAGCGGCGGGTCCTTGGCGAGATCGGCGATCTCCTGCTGCGTGAAGGGATCGCCGGTCATGCTGTGCCGGGCCAGCCAGTCCGTCAGCGCGGCCTCCCGCGCTGCCGGCTGGGCCAGGTCGCAGCCGGCGAAGGGATCGTTCCAGCCCCTGCCGGCCGCCTGGCTGGCGATCTCGTCGTGAAGGGCCGCGACGGACCAGAGGGGCGACGCCGCGGCGCTGGCCAGGTCCTGCATCGCCAGCCCGTGACCCGGCGCCGGGCCTGAGAACAGGTCGCTGCTCATCAGCGCCTGGATGTAGCGGGGGCGGATGAGCAGGCTGATATTGGCGGGCGCCTTCGACGTGACGTCCTCGAAGAAGTGGCTCCAGCGGATGATCCAGTCCGTGCCCAGCGGCATCTCCGCGGGGCGGCGAGCGCTGGTCTGCAGCATCGCGTTCCGGAGCTTGGGCTCGTTCGTGTCGGTGACGCGGTAGGCCGGGCGGATCATGGTGTGGGCGAAGCGCATCGCGCCATGCGAGAACTCCAGGGGCACCGAGCCTCCGGGGCGCTCCGGATCCCCGTCGAGAAGGTCGTTCTCTCCCGCCGTGGCGTAGTGCTGGAAGACCGGCTCGTGGAGCAGCCGCTTCAGCAGGTCGTCCCGCAGGATGCGGCGATAGATCAGCGTGGTCGCGGAGCGCGCCCAGATGAAATGGGCTTCCCGCGCGTGATCCGCCGGGCCGGTGCCCAGCGGGCTGCGGGCCAGGTCGACCATGGAGTTGTGCACCATGTGCCAGAGCACCGTCATCTGCGCGAGGATCGCATGGTCCTCGTTGCGCGGGTCGCAGATGAGCGGGTCGATAAGCCCGGGCACGCCCTCGCCCTTCGGCCCGGCGACGCGCGCGATGTCGCGCACGGGCGTGGGCGAGGCGGCGACCGGCCCGGGCCTCATCTCGCCCAGGCGCAGCTTGGTGCGCGTCACGTCCCGGGGATCGTCCGGCGCATAGGCGTGCGGCGTGCCGAAGGGGCCGAGGCCGTAAAGCGTGTCCAGCCGCAGCTGCGCGGTGCGGGCGTTGCGCGCGGCCACGCGCCCCGGCGTGACCTGCCAGAACGGCGTGGGCGTGTGCACGCAGTCATGCGCGGCGAGCTGCAGCAGATAGGTGAAGCCGGAAGGAAGGTTCGGATTCTGCTCCGAGACGACATCGATGCTGCTCGGATTCATCGCGCGAGCGAGGCGCCAGAGGGTCTCGTCCGGCATACGCCGGGAAAGCTGGCCCGGCTGGGGCGTCCCCAGGATGTTGCGGTAGCCGTACAGCTCCAGCGCCTGCCCCGGCTGCTGCGGCTGCGCCATCGGGTTCGCCGTCCGGCCGGTGACGGGGCACGCCGCCCAGATATTGCCGCCATGCGAAACCGCCATGCTGGTCCGACCTCCCCTGCCAACGAGGTTGAACCATCGCGTGCGTCAAGCCATCGTCAATCCGCTTGGCGGGCCGTCCATGCGCCCTCCATGCGTGTGATGCATGGACGCTCGCCCCGGTGGAAGCGCTCACGGGCCGCGCTTCGTCATCTCCAGGGAGGACTATCCGGCGGGGCGAGGCACCGTGCAGGGCCTCTCCCGGGAAGGGACTCCGAGAGCCGGAGGTCCCGGCCTGCCGGGCGCCGGTCTCAACGCGCCGCCGCCGGGGTGCTCAGCAGGCCTTCCCAGCGCTCCACCTCGCCCGCGACGAAGCGCGCGCTTTCGTCCGGGCTCGTCGCCGGGATGCGGTCCGTGCCGAACTCGGCGAAGCGGGACCGCAGCTCGGGCGTGGCGAGCGCCCGCAGGATCGCCGCATGCAGCGCATCCCGCAGGTCGGGCGGCGTGGCCGAGGGGGCGAAGATGCCCATCCAGACGCTCGTGGAGGCCGGCACGCCGGCTTCCCGCAGCGTTGGCAGCTCCGGCGCGGAGGGGCTGCGCTCCGCGGAGCTGACGGCGATGGCCCGTGCCTGGCCGCCGCGCACGGTGAGCAGCGCGGTGGAGCTCGCGTCGAACAGCATGGCGATGCGCCCGGCGTAGAGGTCGAGTGTCGCCGGCGCGCCGCCGCGATAGGGCACCTCGTTCAGGTTGACCTGGGCGGCGCGCAGGAACATCAGCGCCGTCAGGCCGTTGACGCCGCCCGTGCCCGTGCTGCCGTAGTCGTAGCGTCCGGGGTTGGCGCGGATCAGCGCGAGGAACTCCTGCAGGTTCGTCGCCGGCACGCTGTTCGCGATCATCATGATCATCGGCGCCTCGCTGACGATGGTCACGGGCGACAGCGCCTGCGTGTAGTCGAGGCCCGGATTGGGAGCGATCACCCGCAGCACCGAATAGCCGTTGTTCGTGAAGAGGATCGTGTGCGCGTCGGGGGCGGAGCGCGCCACGACCTCCGCGCCGATGCCGCCGCCGGCGCCCGCGCGGTTCTCGACCAGCACGGCGTAGGGCAGCTGTCCCGTCATGGTCTGCGCCAAAGCGCGCGCCACCACGTCGGTGCCGCCGCCGGGAGCATAGGGCACGATCAGGCGGATCGGCCGCTGCGGCCATTCGGCGGCATCGGCGGGAAGGGCCGCGAGGCCCAGCACGGCGGCGAGCAGGGCGCCCCATCGGCGGCGCGCAAGCGGTATCGTGGAGATCTTCTTGGTCATTCTTGTTTCCTCCCTCGAACACGTGATGGTCGGCGGTCAGTTGCGGCGCGACGGCACTCCGGTCATGCGGGCGCGCCCAGTTTCCGGCCGCCCAGCGCGTAGGCGGCCTCGGTGAGGCGCATCACCGGCAGCATGGCGCCGAGATCAGCGAGCGGCGCGGCGCCGCGGCGCGCGCGCGCCAGCACGTCGGCGACGAAGGGCGCGTATTGGCCGACATTGGTGGTGTGCGTGCGGATGGTGCGGCGCGTGCCGTCATTGGCGGTCAGCTCCACCGTCTCCGGGTCGGGCGCGACCAGGTAGTGGCGCGGCGTGCGCAGCGCAAAGTGCAGGTCGAAATTGCTGGTGGGCGCGGGGTAGAGGTAGCCCGTCTCGACCTGCGCCAATGCGCCGCCCGGGCCGGCGAAGACGATGCTGGCGTAGTCCTCCACGTCATGGCCCCAGGCGGCGTTGGAGAAGCTGGCCGCGACCGGGCGCGCCGCCTCGCCCCAGAGGGCGTGCACGATGTCCACGAAGTGCACGCCGAGATTGAGCATGCAGCCGCCGCCGGCCAGCACGGGGTCCAGGTTCCAGGCGCAGCCGGCATCGAGGTAGCGCTGCGCGAAGCCGGCGATGAAGCGGAAGGACATGTGCTGCACGCCGCCGTCCCCGGCGGCGAGCTCCTGGATCATCGGGAAGAAGTCGCCGTTGCGCAGCACCAGCGGAACCGCGGCGAAAGTGCCGCGCGATGCCGCCCGCGCGGCGATACGTTCGACCTGTGAGGTGTCGACACCGCAGGGCTTTTCCACCGCGAAGGGGATGCCCTCGTCGATGAGGAACTCGGCCTCCTCGGGCATGTCGGCGTGGCGGCCGAGGGCGAAGACGAAATCGGGACGGTGGCGGCGGCAGAGCTCGCGGAAATCGCCGTCGGCGGGGCAGCCGAAACGCTGGCCGAGCGCCGCCGCTCTATCAGGGTCGGGGTCGGCCATGCCCGCGAGCGTGACGCCGGGCAGCGCCAGCGCGGGCTCCAGATAGAGCGGCAAATGCCAGTGCGACGCGCCGATGAACGCGATCCGCATGCCGTCGAACCTCCCGTGGCCGCTTCGGCGGCCTTGGGAGGTTTATGGGGCAGGTCAGCGAATCTGTCGACACATCTATTGCAATGACGGCTCCTCATCGACATTCTTTCGATGAAATTGCCTTAAGTGTGGACACTCAAGGGCCACCTGGCAGGAGGAAGACGGCATGGATCTCGTCACCGACGCAGCGCGCGCGCTGATCGGCGCGCGCTCGGACTGGGTGGAGGCCACCCACCCGGTCGAGCCGAGCGAGTTGCGCCGCTTCGTCCACGCCACCATGGACACTCATCCACGCTTCCGGCCGGACGCCGAAGGTGGCGCCGTCGCTCCCCTCGCCTTCCCCGTGCACGCCTATCGCCGCCCGGCCTCCGACCCCGTCGATCCGCTCGAGGGCCGCGGCGATCCGGAGTTCGACGGCGAGACGCGCGTGCTGCGCCCGCATCTGCCGCGCATGCCCATCCCGCTCTCGGGCGTGCTGAACGGCGGCTACGAGTACGAGTTCCTCAGCCATGCCCGCGTGGGCGAGAGCATCTGGTGCCGCAGCACCTATCGCGACGTGCGTCAGCGGCAGGGACGCAGCGGGCCGATGGTGATCGTGACCATCGACGACGAATTCGCCGCGGGCGAGGAGCGGCGGCCGCTGCTGCGCTCGACCACGAACCTCATCATCCGCTGAGCGATCGGGTGGACGCGGCCCCTCCCTCACCTACTCTGGCGCCGCTCGCCGGGCTGCGCGTGCTGGAGCTCGGCTCGGACGTCTCGCTGGCCTTCGCTGCGCGGCTGCTGGCGGATCTCGGCGCGGAGGTGCTGCGGCCGGAGCCCGCTGCCGGCGACACGCTGCGCCAGGCGCCGCCGCTGCTGGAAGAGGGCGGCAGCGCGCTCTTCGCCTATCTCAACCACGGCAAGACATGCGTGGACGCCGAGGAGCACCGCATCGCCACCCTGGCGCGCGAGGCCGATCTCGTGCTCTGGGCGCCGGAGAGCGAGGCGGAATACGCCCACCTCCTGCCCGCGCGCGACGATCCCGCGCGGCGGCCCACCTTGGTGCTCAGTCCGCATGGGCTGACTGGTCCACGCGCTGGCACGCCCGGCACCGCCTTCACCGCGCAGCATGGCGGCGGCTTCGCCTATCACCAGGCCTGCCCGGTCAGCGATCCGGAAGCGGCGCCGCCCCTCGGCTGTCCCGATCGCGAGGCGGCCATGCTGGTCGGGCTGATCGCCGCCAATGCCGCGATGACGGCGGTGATGGAGGTCGGCGACGGCCTCGCGCCGTATCTCGACCTGTCTGCCGAGGACGTCTTCGCCTGGATGCTGGTGGACGCGCTGGCGGAGCTGCATGACGGCGTGCTGCCGCCGGGCCGCAGGCGCGCGGCGGGACGCGAGATCACCATCGCCGGCGGGCTGGTCTGGCTGCTGCCGTGCGCGGATGGAAGCATCATGGTCTCGCCGCGCGAGGACCACCAATGGACGCGCTGGGTCGAGCTGATGGGCCAGCCGGGCTGGGCGGACGACGCCGCGCTCTGCGGCACCCGCGCGGTGCGGACCGCGAATGCCGCCGAGCTGGGCCGGCGCATGTCGGAATGGTCGATCGGCGAGACAGCGCGCGACATCGCCATGCGGGCCCAGGCCGCGCGCGTGGCGTGCTTCCCGGTGAGCACCGCGCAGGATCTCGTCGCCAATCCGCAGCTCGCGGCGCGGCGCTTCTTCCGGCCGCTGGGCGATCTGCCCGTGCCAGGCCTGCCCTTCGCCATGACGGACAGCGCCGGCTTCGCCCTGCCGCGCGGCGAGCCGGTGACGGTGCCGCAGGCGATACGCGCAGGCGGCTTCGTGTCCCGCCCCACGGCCCCGCATCTGGCCGGCGCGCGGCCGCGCCTGCCGCTCGCCGGCATTCGCGTGGTGGATTTCTCCTGGGTCGTGGCCGGTCCGATGGCGACCAAGATGCTCGGCGCGCTGGGCGCCGAGATCATCAAGATCGAATCCACTGTGCGTCCCGAATTCGCCCATCGCAGCGGCTGGTTCGCTGTCGTGAACAACAACAAGCGCTCCTGCACCGTGGACATCACCACGGAAGAGGGACAGCGGCTGATCCGCGGCCTCGTGGCGAAGAGCGACGTGGTCGTGGAGAATTTTTCCTCCCGCGTGCTGCGGAGCAACGGGCTCGCCTATGACGATCTCGCGCAAGTCCGGCCCGATTTGATCTACGTCTCCGCCTCGGGCCTCGGCCGCGAGGGACCGGAGCGCGACCTGCTCGCCTATGGCTCCCTGCTGCAGGCCTATAGCGGCCGCGTCGGGCTGATCGGCCGGGCCAATGCGAAGCTCGAGGCCATGGGCATCATGCCCGCCTGGACCGATCCGGTGACCTCGCTCTGGGAGTCCTTCGCGATCCTGGCCGCGCTGCGGCATCGCGCGGCGACGGGGCGCGGGGCGTATCTCGACCTCTCCATGCTGGAATCCACCGTGGCGCTGCTGCCGGATGCGCTGCTGCATGCAGGGCTCGGCCGCGCGGTGCCGCGGCATGGCTGCGTAGAGGATCTGTCCGGCGCGCCCTCAGGCCTGTTCCGCTGCGCGGGCGAGGATGACTGGCTCGCGCTCTCCGTGCCGGATGACGCGACCTGGGCGCGGCTGCGCGACGTCCTCGGCTGGGCGGAATCGAGCGCCCTTGCGACCGTCGAAGGACGGCTCGCGGCTTCCGCCGAACTGGGCGATGGCATCGCGGCCTGGTGCCGCACGCAGGACGGCGCCACCACCGAGGCCGCGCTGCGCGCGCGCGGCGTGCCGGCCGCGAGATCGCGCGGCATCTATGAGCTCGTTGGCGACCCGCATCTCACCGCGCGCGGAATCTTTCGGCAGGTGGAGGGCGGCGCCTGGAGCATTGCCCTGCCCTGGACCGACGCCGGGGGCTGGCGCGGCCTGCTGGCTCCCATGCCCGGGCTCGGCGCGCACAACGACTACGTCTTCGGCGAATTGCTCGGCCTGCCTTCCGCACGAAGGGCCGAGCTCGCCGAGGCCGGGGCCATTCGATGAGAGGACACACAGCATGCTGAACGTCGAGACGGTCGAGCCCGTGCGGCGCACTTTCGAGGATTTCGCCGAAGGCCAGGACCTGCCGGTCGTCACCCACGGCCCGATGATGGTCGGCCACCAGGTGCGCTGGGCCGGCGCCTGCGACAACTACGAATCCGAGTTCCACCACGACGAATACGTGGCCAAGGCGCAGGGCCTGCCCGGCATCATCCTCTCCGGCCCGCTGATGGCCTCCTACCTGCTGACGGCGGTCGTGCAGTGGATGGGTCGCGACGCGCGACTGATCAAATTCCACGACCAGAACCGCGGCTCCACCATGCCGCGCGACATGGCTTACCTGCACGGCCGCGTGAAGCGGAAATACGAGGAGGGCGGAAAGGCCTTCCTCGATCTCGAATGCCGCGTCGAGAACCAGCGCGGCGAGGTCACCACGCCCGGCTCGGCCGTGGTCGAGCTGCCGCGGCGCTGACGGAGGAGATCCCCATGTCCGACACCATCACCGAAGTCAGCGACGCCGAGGCCGCGGCCTATCTGCAATCCCTGATCGGCCCGATCGGCGAGGAGGTGCAGACCCTCGTCGAGCTCGGCGCCGTGCGGCGCATGGCGCTCTGCGTCGGCGACCTCGATCCGATCCATTTCGACGAGGCTGCGGCGAAGGCGCGCGGCTATCGCGGCGTCGTCGCGCCCTGGCCGCTGCTCTGGCTCTACTTCTTCACCTGCTCGATCTACGAGCACGACTTCCCCTTCGGGAAGGCCACCGTGCACGGCCAGGACGACTACGACTTTTTCGAACCCATGATCGTCGGCGACGTCCTCACCATCCGCACCGCGATGGTCGATGCGAAGCTCAAGCACGGCAAGGTCGGGAGGCTCGGCCAGGTGGTGTCGGAGCGGCGCTTCACCAATCAGAGGGGGGAGCTCTGCGCGGTGCTGCGCACCACCCTGTTCCGCCGGTGAGCGAGACCATCCCCGACTACATCACGCCCGAGGTGCGCGCGATCATCGGCGCCGAGGCGCCGCCGATCACCGCGCGCCATGCGGTCGAATCCTCCGAGGTCCGGCGCTTCCACCAGGCGCTGATCGACAACGCGCCGCGTTTCTGGGACCCGGAGGCGTCGCAGCGCTATGGCGGCCCGGTCGCGCCGATGGGCTTTCCCGTGCACATCACCCGCCGCACCGAGGAGCAGCCCGATCCGCTGGAGATGATGGATCAGCCGGACTACGACGGCGTGGACCGCGCGCTGCGCCCGGGCCTGCCGCCGGTGGAGGTGCCGCTCAAGCGGCTGATGAACGGCGGCTACGAGTACGAGCTGTTCCGTTATGCCCGGCCCGGCGAGCAGATCGTGCTCAAGAGCCGCTATGCCGACATCTACCAGCGCAACGGCCGCACGGGACCGATCGTCTTCGTCGTGATCGAGGACAGCTACGAGACCGGCGCCGGCGAGAAGCTGCTGCGCTCCACCAACACGATCATCCTGCGATGAGGGCCGAGACGATGGGCGCTGTTTTCGACGATATCGAAGTGGGTCAGGCGATCCCGAGCGTGGTGAAGGGGCCGATGACGACGGCGCATATCGTGCGCTGGTCGGCCGCCATGGAGAACTGGCACCGCATCCACTACGACTGGAAGTACGCCACCGAGCATGACGGCCTGCCCGACGTCATGGTGAACGGCAGCTGGAAGCAGCACGTCATGATCCAGCTTCTCGCGGACTGGGCGGGCGACACCGGCTGGGCCTGGAAGGTCGCCTTCCAATTCCGTGGGATGAACGTCCCCGGCGACACGCTGACCGCCTGGGGCAAGGTCACGGGCAAGGAGCGGCGGGGCCAGTTCGGCGTCGTGGATCTCGAGATCGGCATGCTCGACCAGAGGGGCCAGGAGGGCACGCCCGGCACGGCGCGCGTGGTGCTGCCGCTGCGCGGCGGGCCGCCGGTCCCCTACCCCTTCGATCCCGCCGTGCTCGACGCGGCCTGACGCGATGCTGCCGAGGACCGCCCATCTGATGGAGGTCGGGCCGCGCGACGGCCTCCAGATCGAGCCGACGCTGCTCGGCGTGGAGCAGAAGCTGGAGCTGCTCGACGCCATCGCCGCGGCCGGTGTGCGCGAGATCGAGGTGGGCTCCTTCGTGAACCCGAAGGCCGTTCCGCCGATGGCGAACACCGAGGAGGTCTTCCAGCGGATGACGCGCCATCCCGGCGTGACCTATCGCGGCTTGTGGCTCAACCCGCGCGGCCTCGATCGCGCGGTGGCTCTGGGCAATGTGGACCTCGACGGGCGGCTGCAGCTCACCGCGAGCGAGGTTTTCGTCAAGCGCAACACCAACCGCAGCATCGACGACACCTTCGCCGACATCCCCGACTGGATCGCGCGCTACCGCGCCGCCGGCGTGGCGCCGGACTGCCTGGGCGTGATGGCGGCCTTCGGCTGCAACTTCGAGGGCGACGTGCCGGTCGATCGCGTCATCGGCCTGATCGCGCGCGCGGAGGATATGCTCGTCGCGGCGGGCTCCTCGCTCCAGCATGTCAGCCTCGCCGACACCATGGGCTGGGCCACGCCCGACCGTATCCGCGGCATGATCTCGGCGGTGCGCGAGCGCTGGCCGGACCTCGCGATCAAGCTGCACCTGCACGATACGCGCGGCACCGCCATGGCCAATGCCGTGGCCGCGCTGGAGCTCGGCGTGCGGGAGTTCGACGGCTCGATCGGCGGGCTCGGCGGCTGCCCCTTCGCCGGCCACAAGGGCGCCGCGGGCAATATCTGCACCGAGGACCTGGCCTATCTCTGCGAGGAGATGGGCATCGACACCGGCATCGACCTGCCCGCGCTGATCCGCGCAGCTGTCATGGCCGAGGAGATGCTGGGCCACCCGCTGCCCGGCAAGGTGATGAAGGGCGGCCTGCTGCCGCGGAAATCAGTGGCATGAGCGGGCACTCGCCCCTCGCGCGCTACCGCGTGCTGGACCTGACGCGGGTGCGCGCGGGGCCGACGGCGGTGAAGCAGCTCTCGGACTGGGGCGCCGTGGTCACCAAGGTCGAGGGCCCGGCCGAGGACGACATGACCGGCTCGCGCGACGGCTCGGATTTTCAAAACTTGCACCGCAACAAGCGGTCCATCGTGCTGGACCTGAAGTCGCCCGCCGGCGTGGCCGTGCTCAAGCGGTTGGCCGCAAGCGCCGACGTGCTGGTCGAGAACTACCGCCCCGACGTGAAGCACCGCCTCGGCATCGATTACGAGGCGATGCGCGCGGTGAATCCGCGGCTCGTCTATGCTTCCATCTCCGGCTTCGGCGAGGAGGGCCCCTACAGCACGCGGCCCGGCTTCGACCTGATCGCGCAGGCGATGGGCGGCATGATGTCGGTGACGGGCCTGCCGGGCCACGGCCCGCTGCGCGCCGGCATCCCGCTCGCGGACCTCTCCTCCGGGCTCTTCGCCGCCATCGGCATCCTGGTCGCGCTGCTCGACCGCGAGGCGACGGGCGAGGGCCAGTGGGTGAAGACCTCGCTGCTGCAGGCGCAGATCGCGATGCTCGACTTCCAGGCGACGGCCTGGCTGATGGACGGCAAGGTCTACCGGCAGACCGGCAACGACCACCCCTACACCACGCCCATGGGCGTCTATCCCGCCAGCGACGGCGAGATCCTCATCGGCGCCTCGGGCCAGGGCCAGTACCGCAAGCTCTGCGAGGCCATCCAGGCACCCGGGCTGATCGCCGATCCCCGCTTCGCCGATCCCGATGCCCGGCTCGCCAACCGGCCCGCCTTCAACGAGGCGCTGGGCGCGGTGACGCGGAAAAGGCCCGTGGCGGAATGGGTGGAGCGGCTGAACGCGGCGGGGATCGCCTGCGGGCCGATCAACGCCATCGACCAGGTCTTCGCCGATCCGCAGGTGCGGCAATCCGGCATCGTGCAGTCCGTGGCCCATCCGCGGCTCGGCGAGATCCAGCTGCTGGGCGCGCCCCTCACCCTCTCGGCGAGCGAGGCGCGCATCGCGACGTCAGCGCCCGAGAAGGGCGAGCACACCGACGCAACGCTGATGGAGGCCGGCTTCGCCGCCAGCGAGATCGCGACACTGAGGAAGGACGGCATCGTGGCCTAGCGCCGTCCACAACACACAGGGAGGCAACAATGAAAAACATCCACAGGCGCGGGGCCCTCGGCCTCGCGCTCGCAACGCCGTTCCTCGCACGAGGGGCGAGCGCGCAAACCGACTGGCCCTCACGCCCGATCCGCCTCGTCTCCCCCTTCACCGCGGGCGGTGGCGGCGACAGCTCCGCCCGCCCGCTGGCGGCACGGATGACGGAGACGCTCGGCCAAAGCGTCCTCGTGGAGAACCGCACCGGCGGCAATGCGGTGGTGGCGGCGAGCTCCGTGCTGCAGGCCCCGCGCGACGGCTATTCCTACCTGGTCGACGCGATGAACCAGCTCACCAACCCGCTGCTGCTGCGCGATCTGCCCTTCGACTACGCCACTTCCTTCGTGCCGATCACCATGACCGCCCGCTTTCCCCAGGTGGTCGCGGTACGTCAGGATTTCCCCGCACGCACGATCCACGAGTTCATCGACTATGTGCGGGCGCGGCCGGGCACCGTCTCCTGCGGCACGCCGCCGGCCGCGGGCTCGGGGCATCTGGCGCTGGCGCTGCTGGAGCTGCGCGCGGGGCTCCGCTTCATCCACGCGCCCTATCGGGGCGGCGCCGATGCGGCGCGCGACATCGCCGGCGGGCAGATCGACAGCATGATCCTCACCAGCTCGACGGCCCGCGTGCCGATCCAGGGCGGACGCGCCCGGGCGCTGGCCATGACGAGCAGCGAGCGCAGCCCCGCCTATCCCGGCATCCCCACCCTGGCCGAGAGCGGCTTTCCGGGATTCGACATGGACGACTGGAACGGCATGTTCGCCGCCGAGGGCGCGCCCGCCGCCTGCGTCCCGCGCATGCAGGCCGCCGTCGCCGAGGCCTGCCGCGACGAGGTCGTGCAGGCGCGCATGGCGCCGCTGGGCACGGTGCTGGTCGGCAACAGCACCGCTGATTTCACCGCCTGGCTCGCCCGCCAGCGCGAGGTCGTGACCCAGGTCGTCCGCGACGCGCACATCACTCTCGGCTGAGATTTGTTTTGTCGCGGGATTCAGACCTGCGGCGCCTTTGCGCCTTCGGTCATCCCGCTCTCGGCCTCCAGCATGTCGTCGAGCAGGCGATGGGCGCCGAGCACGACGGCCGACGCCATGGCCGAGGCGAGCTGGGTGTCGCGCTCCTCCAGCGCGGTGACCAGCCGCGAATGGTCGGCGATGGAGCGCCGGACGCGCTCCGGCTGGGCCAGCGTCAGGCGCCGGAAGCGCAGGCTGCGCAGGACCAGCGAGTTCAGCAGCCGGATCACCGTCCGGTCGCCGGAGAGCTCCGTGAAGCGCTCGTGCAGGAGCACGTTGCCCCAGTAGTAGCCGTTGCGGTCGCCGGAAGCGGCCGCCTGCTCCATGCCGGTGACGATGGCGCGCAGCTCGGCGATCTCCTCGTCCGTGGCGCGCTCGCAGACCTCGGTGGCGACCAGGCCGAGCAGGGTGGCGCGGGCCTGGTAGATCTCGCGGATCTCGTCGCGGCCGTGGTCGGCGACGCGCGGGCGGCGGCGCGGCGGGATCTCGACCAGCCCCTCCTTCTCCAGCGTCACCAGCGCCTCGCGGACGGGGGTGCGGCTGGTGTTGAAGCGGCGCGCGAGGTCCACCGAGTTGAGGTCGCTCCGGGGCGGCAGGACGCCGTCGAGAATCTCGGCGCCGATGGTGCAGGCGATGTCGATGACGAGCGAGGGATGCTCCTCGCCGCGCGCCAGCACGCGGCGGATGATCGCGTCGAAGCGCTCGACATTCGATCCGGTCGGAACGGGCCCGCCGGCCTGCGGTCCCGCGTTCACGCGGTGCCGAACGGCGAAGGATCCGGCCCAGCGATTCGCATCCCGCTCGTCTCCGTGAGGTGATGACCGATCTCTAATCGAGATGCGCCGCCGCGGCCAAATCCCCCGTCAGAAGGCGGCGTAGGAGCCCACGAGGTCCAGCGCGTCGGCCGCGGCCCCGAAGGCACCGAGGTCCACATGATCCGGCAGGGGCGCGCGCGCCTCGACGAAGCCGAGCACCTCCGTGCCGGTGTCATGCACGAGGACGCGCACCTGCCTCACCTCCGGCCGGCCCTCGTAGGAGGCGCGCATGCCCGCGATCACGGCCTCGATCCCATCCTTCCCGAGGCCGCGGAAGCGCAGCACCTGGATGCGGGCGGCGCGGCCGGTGACGGCCTGGCCGGGATAGACCTGCTCGCCGGCGAAGCGCTGGACGCGGGCGCGCGCGGTCACGCGCTTGGTCCAGGGGCTGGAGTTCTCGTGCGCGACGCGCAGGTATTCGGGCGAATCCATCACCGAGGCGTGGTCGAGGTCGTACATCGCGAGGTAGCGCGGCACGCCGCCGGCCGCGTGCATGTAGCGCAGCCCCGTCAGCACGCCGGGGACGGAGAGGCGCTCGGGGATGTGCTCGCTGTCGTACCAGGCGTTGAACTCCTCCTCGAAGGCCGGCGGCGGGTGCATGAAGACGAGCAGGAAGCCCTTGTTGGCCATGGTCATGGATCTCCCGGGAGGGCGGCGATGAAGCGGCAGACACGCGCGGCGAAGTCCGCCGGGCGCTGGTAGGGGAGGAAATGCGCACCCTCGGCGTCGAGCTCGATATCAGCGAGGCCGGGTGGCATGAGGCGCTGAAACTCCGTGGCCAGCGCGGGCGGCAGCAGCAGGTCGTGCACGGCGGGCACCAGCAGCGTGGGGCAGCGGAGGCGGGCGAGGTCGTCGCGGACATCGGCGGTGGCGAAGCCATCGACAGCATCGGCATAGGCGGCCGCGTCCTGCGCGGCGAAGGCGGCGAGGTAGCTGATGTAGCGGGCATCGCGCGGCTGCGCCTCGAAGGGCCGCTCCACCGCGCCGGGCAGGATGGCCTTCATGCCGCCGGCGCGCACGGCTTCGGCGCGGGCGTGGAGCATGCCGCGCGCGGCCTCCGAGGTCGCCGGGGTCGGGTTAGACAGGATCAGCGCGGCGACGCGATCCGGGTGCCGCGCCGCATAGGCGGCGGCGACCATGGTGCCGACCGCGCAGGAGATCGGCAGAAGGCGCGCAATGCCGAGAGATGTCCGAAGCGCCTCCAGGTCGGCGACGTGCCGGTCGATGCCGGGCGGGCCGTCGCCGCGCGGCGAGGCGCCGGCCGAGCGCAGGTCCACGGCAAGGCAGGCGAAGTCCGGCTCCCAGCCGGGCAGGCAGGCGTCCCAGAAGTCCAGCGCGGCGCCCATGGGGTGGATCAGCAGGAGGGCCGGCGCCTCGCTGATGGGGCGTCCGCTCAGGCGGTGATGCAGCAGCCCGCTCACCCGTCGCGCCGCAGAAGGAAGCCGGCCACCGCCCCGGTATAGGCCGCCTCGCACTCGATCTGCATCATGTGCGGGGCGCCGGGCAGGATGGTGAAGCGTGCGCCGGGGATGGCGCGGGCGACGGTCGCTTCCGAGACGGCGGAAGGCGTCGCCGCGTCCGCCTCGCCCGCGATCACCAGGGTCGGCACCTTGAGGCCGCCCAGATGCGGCGTGGCGTCGAGGCCCGCGATGGCGTGCCAGCCGGCCGACCATCCCGCCACGTCGTCGGCGAGCAGCCTTTTGCGCACGCGCTCCACGGCGGCGTCCGGCAGGAAATCCGGGGTGAACCAGCGCGTGAGGGTCGGCTCCAGGATGGCCTGCATGCCCTCCCGCTCGGCCGTCAGGCCGCGCTCGCGCAGGATGGGGCGGATCTCCCCGGCGAAGGTGCCGCCGCAGCCGCAGGGGACCAGCGCGGAGATCAGATCCGGATGCCGGATCGCCACCATCTGCGCGACCATGCCGCCGAAGGAGAGGCCCACCACCTCCGCCGGCCCCTTATCGATCTCGCGGATCGCGGCGGCGACGTCGTCGGCATAGGCCTCGATCGGGCGCGGGCGTGCCACGGCAGGCGAGGCGCCGTGGCCGGCAAGGTCCAGGCTGAGCACACGCCGCCGGGCGGCGAGTGTGGCGGGCAGGCCGCCCCAGAAGCTGCCGTCCAGCCCGACCGGATGCAGCAGCACGGTGAGCGGCCCCGCCCCCTCGCTGCGGCCGTGCAGGCGCAGCGGACTCATCGGCCGGGCATCCCGTGCTCCGTCATGGCATTTTCCCCTCTGTCGACAGTTAGGCGGTTCAGGGCTTGGACTGTCAATCGGCGGAAGACTTGAGGACGATCACTTTTCACCTTTGGCGGAATCGACACGGCCCAGGGCCTGCCCTAGCCTTCCCGCGATGAGTGTCGACACATAATCGGCAACGCCACGGGGAGAAATATCCTGAACCAGCCCGCATCCGCCGAGCCCGTGCGCCATCCGCCGGTGCGGCCCGATTGGCTCGCCCAGCATCGCGAGCCAGCGCTGGAGCCGGACCTGCCCATCATCGACGCGCACCACCATCTCTGGGGCGCGCCGCGCGATCCCTACCTGCTGGAGGATTTTCTCGCCGACGCGGCTGGTGGCCACGACATCCGCGCCAGCGTCTTCATCGAATGCGACACGCATTACCGCTGTAACGGTGACCCGCTATATCACCCGCTCGGCGAGACGGAGTTCGTGGCCGAGGCCGCCCGGCGTACCGTAGAGCTCGGCGGCCCGCGCGTGGCCGCTGGGATCGTGGGCTTCGCCGAGCTGCGCGCCGGCGCCGCCATCCGCCCGGTGCTGGAGGCGCAGATCGCGGCCGGCGATGGGCGCCTGCGCGGGCTGCGCCACATCGCCGCCTGGCATCCCGACCCGGCCGCGCGCGGCTCGCTCGCGACGCCGCCGCCCATGCTGCTGCTGGACCCCGCCTTCCGCGCCGGCTTCGCGCAGCTGGCGCCGCTCGGCCTCAGCTTCGACGCCTGGATGTACCACACGCAGCTCGCCGAGCTGCGCGACCTCGCGGACGCCTTTCCTGACACGCAGATCGTGCTCAACCATATCGGTGGGCCGCTGGGCATCGGCCCCTATGCGGGGCGGCGGCGCCACGTGACCGCGGCCTGGAGCGCGGCGCTGCGCGAGCTCGCCCATTGCCCCAACCTGCACCTGAAGATCGGCGGCTTCGGCATGCGGCTCTTCGGCTACGGCTTCCACGAGGGCGCGGCGCCGCCGGATTCCAGGCAGCTCGCCGAGGCCTGGCGCCCGGCGGTGGAGACCTGCGTCGAGGCCTTCGGCGCCGATCGCTGCATGTTCGAGAGCAATTTTCCCGTGGACAAGGCGGGCTTCGCCTACACGACGCTGTGGAACGCCTTCAAGCTGATAACCGCGGGCTGGTCGGCCCATGAGCGCGCCGCGCTGTTCCACGACACCGCCGCCCGGTTCTACCGTATCGCCGCCTGATGCGCTGAGAGATCAAAAATGCCCCCTCCGACACGCGAGCTCGGCACGCGCGCCTCGATCAGCGGCCACACCCGCCTGGTCGTGATCCTGGCGCACCCCATCGGCCATGTGCGCACGCCCAGCGTGATGAACGCGCATTTCACCAATATCGGCCGGGACGCGGTGCTGGTGCCCATGCATGTCGGGCCGGAGGAGCTGGCCGGGGTGGTCCAGGCGCTGCGGGGCGTGCGGAACCTCGGCGGCATCATCGTGACCGTGCCGCACAAGGAGGTGATCGCGGGCCTCTGCGACCGGCTCACCGAGCCGGCCCGCCTCGTCGGCGCTGTCAATGCGATCCGGCGCGAGGCGGATGGCAGCCTGACCGGCGGCCAGTTCGACGGCGAGGGCTTCGTCGCGGGGCTGCGCGCCGCGGGCCATGAGGTGCGCGGGCGGCGAATCTGGATGGCGGGGGCCGGCGGTGCGGCCGCGGGGATCGGCTACGCCATGCTGCGCCACGGCGTCGCGGCGCTCACCATCCACAACCGGACCGCCGCGCGCGCCGAGGCCCTGGCCGCACGGCTTGGCGCCGCCTGCCCCGGCGCAGTGGTCGCCACCGGCGGAGCCGATCCGGCAGGCCACGACATCGTGGTGAACGCCACCTCGCTCGGGCTGGAGGAGACGGACGACCTGCCGATCGATCCAGCCCGGCTGACGCCCGGCATGCTCGCGGCCGAGGTCATCATGCAGCCGGAGGTCACCCGCTTCCTGGGTGAGGCCGCGGCGCGCGGCTGCGCGACGCATCCGGGCCTGCCGATGCTGATGCAGCAGATTCCGATCCTGGCCGACTTCGTGACCGGAGAGGTGGATCGGGAGATCCGGACGGGATAGCCCGTCGGGAATATGCTCCCCGTGGCCTACCGGTCCTCGCACCTGCCTGGCGAATAGGCGCCGTCCCCCAGGCGTCGCGTTCCGCCGCCATGGAGGGTGAAGCCGGCGGCGTTGAAGCTCCTGCTGCCGTCCAGCATTTCACCCGCGATTCAGCCGCCCAGTTCCTTCGCCGTCGAGACCAGCCTCGGCACGAGGCGCTGCAGGACGGCCTCCTCGGTCCAGTCCGCCGCGGAGACGGTCACGCTCACCGCGCCGACGGCCACCGACTGGCGATCCGTGACGGCGGCGGCCACGGTCTTCTCGGTCAGGACGAACTCGCCGGCCTCGATCGCGAAGCCGCGGAAGCGGGCGGTCCTGACCTCGTCCAGGATATCCGCGGCCTCCGTCTTCGTCCGTGGCGTGAAGGCGGTGCGCGAGAGGGAGGCGATCACCCGCTCCGCCTCGCCGTCACCGCCGGCGGCCAGCATGGCCCGGCCCGCCGCCGAGCAGAAGGTCGGCAGCCGGCGCCCCAGCATGAGCGACGGCCGGGCGGTCTCCGTCCCCGCGTGCAGGCGCAGCGCATGCAGCACATGGCCATGGTCCGGCAGGACGAGATCCACCCGCTCCCCCGTCGCCTTCTGCAGATCGACGAGCAGGGGCAGCGCCCGCTCCATCAGCGGATGGGACCGCATGAACCGATGGGCGAGGTGGAGCAGGCGCCGGCCGAGGGCGTAGCGGCGCGTCGCCGGGTCCTGCTCGATATAGCCGAGTTCCTTCAGCGTGCGGGTCAGGCGTTGCACGGCGCTCTTGTCCAGGCCGGTGGTGGCGGCGAGCTCCGTCAGGCTCATGAAGCGCTCGCGCTCCGGGAAGGCCTCCAGCAGCCGGAAGGCCTTCACCACCGTCCCGAGGCTGGGTTGCCCGTCGTCGCCGCGCTCCATGTTCGACATAGCCTGCCCCTCGCATCAGGTATCGAATTTCAATATAACGTATCGAATATCGACAACGAGCGGGGGTCAATACCTCCCGGCCGCAGGCGGGACGAAGCCGCGCGGCCCTGG
Source organism: Roseococcus sp. GW821-FHT12F05 (assembly GCF_058806835.1). NCBI lineage: Bacteria > Pseudomonadati > Pseudomonadota > Alphaproteobacteria > Acetobacterales > Roseomonadaceae > Roseococcus > Roseococcus sp. GW821-FHT12F05. The sequence continues at coordinate 154,876 of NZ_JBXAQB010000003.1, read as the reverse complement.
CTTCATCCTGCTTCCCATGTCCGGCCCGCCGCCCCGCACATTGCTGCGCTTATTACGGGCCGGAGCTCTATCTCGACCTCGCGCCGGCCTTCTATCGTGCAAGCGACCTGCACCAGAAGAAGGCGGCCGAGGCCGAGGACTGAGACCATGCCCCATGCAACCACCGACGACGGCGTGAAGCTGTATGTCGAGGAGACCGGCCACGGAACGCCGGTCATCTTCGTGCACGAATTCGCGGGCGACATGCGCAGCTGGGAGCCGCAGATGCGGCATTTCGGCCAGCGCTATCGCGCCATCTGCTACAACGCCCGCGGCTATCCGCCCTCCGACGTGCCGGAGCAGCCCTCCAGCTACTCCCAGGCCCGCGCGGCGGACGACATCCTGGCCGTGCTCGACCATCTCGGCATCGCAAAAGCGCATGTCGTCGGCCTCTCGATGGGCGGCTTCGCCACGCTGCATTTCGGCTTCCGCCATCCGACGCGGGCGCTGTCGCTCGTGGTCGCCGGCTGCGGCTATGGCGCCGAGCCCGACCAGCAGGAGAAGTTCAAGGGCGAGGCCCAGACGATCGCCAAGATGCTGCACGACGAGGGCATGGAGAAATTCGCCTCGCGCTACGCCTACGGGCCGACGCGCGTGCAATTCGAGAACAAGGACCCGCGCGGCTTCGCCGAATTCGCCTCGCAGCTCGCCGAGCATTCGGCGCTGGGCGCGGCGAACACGCAGCTCGGCGTGCAGGGTGCCAGGCCCTCGCTCTACACGCTGGTGGAGCAGATGCGCGCGCTCACCGTACCGACCCTGGTCCTGACCGGCGACGAGGACTGGCCCTGCCTGCAGCCGGGACTGCTGATGAAGCAGTCCATCCCCTCGGCGGCGCTTTCGGTGATGCCGAACTGCGGCCACACGATCAACATCGAGGATCCCGACGAGTTCAACCGGCTGGTCGGCGCCTTTTTGGTGCAGGTGGATTGCGGCCGCTGGCCGATGCGCGATCCGCGGGCGGTCTCGGGATCCATCACGGGCATGCGGTAGCAGGACGCGACGCGGTTCTGGGTTCCAAGGGCCTTTCGGCCTTTGGCGGGTGGAGTTTGAGGAGGGCAGAGCCCTCCTCAAGACACGCCGGTATCAGGCTCCACGAAGCTGGGCGGCCGTATCGTGGACCGCCCCGGTCAGATAGCCGCCGAGCACCAGCGGCGCGACCGGGCGCGGCACGGCGCAGCGGAGCCAGAGGCGCATCATCATCCGCGCCTCGCGCCGGTCCGGCGGATCCTGCCAGGCGGTCCGGCAGTGCAGGACAGTGTAGTTGTTGGCGAGCTGCAGATCGCCCGTCCGCAGCCGCATGTCGAAGCTGAAATCCGGGCTGGTGGCGATGCGCAGCATGGTGTCGAGCGCGTGCTGCTCCGCCGCGTCCAGGGGCCGGCCGAGCTTGGCTGCGCCCTGCTGCACCGTCTTGGAGTTGAAGTTGCAGCTCAGCACGCCCTCGAAGTCGCTGTAGACGGGGATGCGCGGCGTGACGAGCTGCGCCTCGTCGCCGGCCTGCCGGCGCAGGTCGTGCACGAAGCCCTCGTACAGCGTGTCCAGTGCCTCCGGATGGTGCGCCAGCAGCTCGTTGTAGATCGCCATGGAGCTGACGACGCGGCTGACGCCGCCGCCATCCGCCGCCGGCCGGAGGCAGAGCAGGGCGACGAGGTCCGAGCCGTCGCAATGCGGCATCTGCTCCGCGCTGGTCGCCGAGCCGTTCACGTTGGGGGCGCCGTAGTCCAGCCCCTGGTCGACGATGTGGGCGATGAGGTCGTCGCGATATCCCGCGAGGTTGGTGCGCGAGCTCTGCCGCAGCGGGCGGCCGAAATGCAGGCCGAGCCCCCACAGCATCCGCGCGGCCTTCTCCTCGTCCTGGCGGTCGACCGGCAGGCCGCGGAGCAGGACGATGCCGCGCCCGTGCTCCACCTCCGCCAAAGCCTCCGCGAGGACCGGCGCGAAGAGCGGGAGGGGGAAGTCCCCGGCGGCGAACTCCGCGCCGCGCAGGCCCCGTGCGGCGACGCCCGCGACGGCGGCCTCGATCTCCGCCGCCTGCGCGTCGGTGACCTGCAGGATCCAGCTGCCGTCCCGCTCCAGATCGTCCCGCTTCCAGGTGACCGGGCCGGTCACCGGCGCCAACCGCTTGCCGCTCATCTCGCTTCTCCTCCTTGGGATTCCGCCGGTCAGACGGGAGCCGGCGCCTTCTGGTGCAGGTAGTTCCGCCGCGCGAACCAGACGATGTAGTCGTCGAACAGGATCGGCTCGTGCCGCGCGGGGCGCTCCGGCCCGACGCAGCTCGGCAGCGCCTCGATCAGCGTGTCGGGATGCGGATCGAAGAAGAAGGGGATCGCATAGCGCCGCTGCGCGCCGCTGCTGGTGACGCGATGGGGCGTCGAGAGGAACACCTCGTTGCTCCAGCGGTGCAGCATGTCGCCGGTGTTCACCACATAGGCGCCCGGCACGTAGGGCACGTCGAACCAGCTGCCGTCCGTCATCCGTACCGACAGGCCGGGCACGGCGTTGGGCGCGAGCAGCGTCATGAAGCCGCTGTCGGTGTGCGGCGCGATGCCGAACTCGTCCTCCAGCACCTCCTCCGACGGCGGGTAGTGCGACATGCGCAGGATCCGGTTCGGGGTGGCGAAGGGCGCCGCGAAGTAATCCGGCGCCAACCCGAGGGCGCGGGCATAGACGGGCAGCAATCCCGTGCCGAGCGCCACCATGGCGTCCATGTAGTCCAGGGCCGCCTCGCGGAAGCCCGGCAGGTCCGCCGGCCACTGGTTGAGCCCGCGCAGCGGCTTGTTGGCGAGGACGTCGGGATCCTCGGGCGTCCGCTCGCGCCGCGCGAAGAAGGCCTCGTTGAGATTGGGGCGGGTGTTCGCCGCCACCTGCGAGGCGCGGCTCACCGCGCCCTTCATCGGCATGTAGCCGACATTGTGCTCGTTGATGCGGATGGCGAGCTTGGCCTCGAGATCCTGCGCGTGGAAGCGCTCCGCCTGGGCGAAGGTCTGCTGGACCAGCGCGTCGGGCACGCCGTGGCCGGAGAGGAGGTAGAACCCCACCTTCTCGCTGGCGAAGCGCAGCTGCGCCGCCAGGACCTCCAGCGCGCCCGGCTCGCCCCGCAGGAACGGCCCGGCATCGAGCAGCGGCATGCGGCCGCCCACCATGGTGCTCGGCGGGCTCGCCGGCGGTGCTGCCATCAGGGTCATGCGGCCATTCCTTCGGGGAAGCGGCGTTCGAGAAAGGCGCGCACGTCGGCGATGCAGCGCTCGGGCACGATGTCGCAGATGTTGTGCGGCATGTTCATGTAGGTGAGCATCTCGCAGTCCGGGATCTGCTCGGCCATCACGTCGTAGTGGCTGGCGGCGCCCACGGTCTCGCCGCCGGCCCGCACCACCAGGCTCGGGCAGCGCACGCGATGCAGCTCCTCGCCCCAGTCAAGCGAGGTGGTCAGCCCCAGCCAGCGGCAGATGAAGTCCGTGTCGCAGCTCCCGGTCTCGCGCAGGAACCATTCCACCATCTCCGGATCGACCCGGCCAATCGGGAAGCGGTCGGCGATGGTGCGGGTCAGGAAGGGCAGCAGCCCCTCCTCGCGGATCAGCGGGATCCAGGAGGAGGTCCCGCTGCGCAGCAGGCCGGGCGTGGAGCCGAAGAGCATCAGGCTCGCCACGCGCTCCGGTGCGTACATCGCCATGTGCTGGGCGATATAGCCGCCGGCGGAATTGCCCACCACATGGACCTTCGGGATGCCGAGATGGTCGAGCAGCTCCAGCGCGTCGCGCATCAGCCGCTCCATGGTGAGCTCGCTGTCCGGCGGCGGCACGGGCGAGCGGCCATGGCCGCGCAGGTCCGGCCGGATCACCCGGTAGCGCCCGGCCAGCGCCGGCACCCATTGGAAGAAGCGCTCCGAGCTGCCCATCATGGAATGCAGCAGGATGATCGGCTCGCCCGGTTTCCAGGGCGGCGTGAAGTCGTCGAGCCGATAGGCCAGTGTCGCGCCGTCGCTCGCGGCGAATTCGCCAAGCATGTCGTAATCTCCCTAGCCGGCCGGATTGGTGCCGATGGACAGCCCGCCGCAGACGAAGAGCAGCTGCCCGGTGATGTAGCCGGCGCGCTCGCCCAGGAAGAACGAGACCGCCTCGGCGACGTCCTCGGGCTGCGCGAGGCGGCCCATGGGGATCGAGCCGTTGGTGCGGATGGTCTGCGGATCGTCCGGCGGGTTGTTGCGCCGGTAGAGCGGCGTGTCGGCGACGCCGGGCGCCACCGCGTTGACGGTGATGCCCAGCGGCGCGAATTCCAGCGCCCAGGAGCGCGTCACCGTGTGCATGCCGCCCTTGGTGGCGTTGTAGGCGAACCGGTTCTCCTTGCCGAAGGCGCCGCGGCTGCCGAGGTTGACGATGCGGCCGAACCCCGCCTCCCGCATGGCGGGAAGCACCGCCTGCAGGCAGAGCAGCGGCGCCCGGAGGTTGACGGCGACGACGCGGCGCAGCGTCTCGGGCGTCTCCTCCTCGGCCGGCCGGATCTCCGCGATCGCGGCGTTGTTCACGAGCCGCGTGATGCGGTGCGCGGCGCAGATGCGGCCGAGCGCGGCGCGGGTCGCCTCGACATCGGCGAAATCGGCCTGCTCGAAGATGGCGTCCTGGCGGGCCGGCGGCGTCCGGTCCAGGTTCACGACCGTCTGGCCGTCCTGGAGAAGGCGCGCCACGATGGCGCTGCCGATGCCGCCGCTGCCGCCGGTGACGAGTGTTGCGTCCTGCATGATCGTCATCCCCTACGAAGGCTGCACGCCGAGGGTCTGCCCGCCGCAGACGAACAGCATCTGGCCCGTGATGTAGCTGGACCGCGCGTCGGCGAAGAAGGCGGCAGCCTGCGCCACCTCCTCCGGCTTGCCGAACCGCCCCATGGCGACGGCGCGGAGGTTCTTCTGGGCTTCCGGCGTGTCCATCCTGTTGCCCTTGCGGAAAAGCTCGGTGTCGATCGGCCCCGGGCCGATGGCGTTCACGGTGATGCCGTCCTTGGCGAATTCCAGCGCCCAGCTCCGCGTCATCGCGAGCAGGCCGCCCTTCGTCATGCCGTAGACCGTGCGTCCGGCGCGGCCGGTGACGGTGCGGCTGCTGATGTTCACGATGCGCCCGAAGCCGGCCTGCCGCATCGCCGGCAGCACCGCGTTCACGCAGACCAGCGCCGCCGTCATGTTGATGGCCAGCGCGAGCGCCAGGTCCTCGACGCTCGCCTCGGCGGTCGGCCGCGTGAGGCTGATGCCCACGTTGTTGACCAGCCGCGTGATGCTGTGCGCGGCGCAGATCTCCTTGACCAGCGCCGCGGTGGCAACGTCGTCCGACAGGTCGACGCGATGGAACTCGCCCGGCCCGCCGGGCTCGGGATCGGCGATGTCGAGGTTGATGACGCCGATCCCCTCCTCTTCCAGCCGGTGCCGTATGGCGCGGCCGATGCCGTTGCTGCCTCCGGTGACGATGGCGCGTTGCTTCACCTGAACGATTCCTTCTTACGCATGGCCGAGCACGGGGTGGGGCTGGTAGGGCTCCTCGAGCAGGCGGATCTCCTCCGCGTCGAGGGCAAGGTCCAGCGCCGCCACCGCCTCGCCGAGATGATGCGGCCGGCTGGTGCCGATGACCGGCGAGGCCACGCCGGGCTGGTGCAGCAGCCAGGCGAGGGCCACCTGGGCCATGGGCACGCCGCGCCGCCGCGCCACCAGGGCGACCCTGTCGGTGACGTCGAAGTCGCCGTCGCGGAAGTACATGGACTTCGCGATGTAGTCGTGGCGGTGCCGGTCCGGGTCGCCCTGGTCCTGGTCGTCCCGGCCGCGGGCGAGAAAGCCGCGCGCCAGCGGGCTCCAGGGATTCACGGCGATCCCCTCGGCGCGGCAGAGCGGCATCATCTCGCGCTCCTCCTCGCGGTACAGCAGGTTGTAGTGGCTCTGCATGGTGTCGAAGCGCGCGAGCCCACGGCGCTCGGAATGGTGGAGCATCGACTGGAACTGCCAGGCGGCCATGGAAGAGGCGCCGACATGCAGCACCTTCCCCGCCCGCACGAGCAGGTCCAGCGCCTCCAGCGTCTCCGCGATGGGCGTGGTCGGGTCGAAGCGGTGGATCTGGTAGAGGTCGATGTAGTCGGTCTGCAGCCGCCGCAGGCTCGCCTCCACGGCGTGGCGGATGTGCTTGCGCGACAGCCCGCGCTCGTTCGGCGTGGCGCCGGTGATGCCGTAGACCTTGCTGGCGATCACCACCTGGTCGCGGGGGATGCCGTCCTCGCGCAGGAAGCGCCCGAGGATCTCCTCGCTGGCGCCGTCGGAATAGCTGTCGGCGGTGTCGAAGAAGTTGATGCCCGCCTCCCAGGCGCCGCGCAGATAGGGCCGGGACTGCGCCTCGTCGAACAGCCAGGACCAGCCGCGCCAGGACGGGTCGCCGTAGTTCATGCAGCCCAGGCAGAGCCGCGACACCTTCAGACCCGTGCGGCCGAGGGGGATGTACTGCATGGCGGCCGTCAGCGCCGGACCCGGCGGATGTTCCACAGCACGGGGAAGCCGGTGTCCGGCACGTCCTGCAGCTCGCGGCGCCACACCGCCGGGGCGGAGAACTGGCCGACGAAGATGATGCCGGCATTCTCGATGACCCGCTCCTGGATGCGGGCGGCGAGCGCCTTCTGGCGGTCGGGATCGGATTCCGCGGCGAACTCGCGCAACAGCGGGGTCATGGCCTCGTCGCAGTACCAGCCGGGATAGTTGTTGGTGCAGTTGTAGGCCGTGGCGTAGTTGCCCAGCGGATTGGCGAGGTCGTAGCCCGTCCAGACCACGGGCATGATGCTCCAGCCGCCGCGCTCCACCGGCTCGCGGCTCTGCCGGCGCTGCGCCAGCGTGCTGAAGTCCTGGGTCGCGACGTCGGTGTTGAAGCCGGCGCGCCGCATCTGGTCGGCGATCACCAGCGAGATCGGGTTGATCAGCGCGGAATCGACGCTGTGCAGCACCACGGCGCGCTGGTTGGCGTAGCCGGCCGCGGCCAGGGCCGCGCGGGCGCGCTCGATGCCCGGCCGGCGGATGCGCTCGGTCCCGGCATCGGTGGTGAAGGGCGTGCCGCACATGTAGATCGACCGGCAGTCGGCCCTCGTCATGTTCGGCGGCAGGCCCAGGCCCGCCACGATCTCCTCGGGGTCCAGCGCGAGCTGCAGCGCCTGCCGGAAGGCCCGGTCGTTGAAGGGCGGCTGGGTGTTGTTGACCAGCAGGGCGCCCATGATCTGCCCCAGGCCGGGACGCGGCGTCACCACGAGGTTGCGGTCGCGCTGGAAGGTGTCGACGAAGTCGAGCGGCGCGTATTCCAGGTAGTCCACCTCGCCGGCGCGGATCGCCGCGGCCCGCACCGCGGGGTCGGGCAGGCTGACGAACTCGGCGCGCTCGAAATGCACGCGCTTCCCGCCGGCCAGGCCGTCGGCCGGCTCGTCGCGCGGCACGTAGTTCGGGTTGCGCCGGAACACCACCCGGTCGCCCGGCCGCCATTCGTCGCGGACGAAGATGAAGGGGCCGGATCCCACGACCTCGGTGAGCGGCCGGCTGGTGGGCTGCGCGGCGAGCCGGGCCGGCATCATGAAGGGCACGTAGGGCGCCGACTTGCCCAGCGCCTCGATCACCTGGCCGAAGGGGCGCGACAGCTCGAGGACGAAGGTGCGCGCATCGAGGGCGCGCAGGTCCTTGGTGGCCGCCATCATCTGCCGGCCGAGCCCGTCATTGCCGCCCCAGCGCCGCAGCGACAGGACGCAATCCTCGGCGGTGACCGGCGTGCCGTCATGCCAGGCGAGGCCGGGGCGCAGGGTGAAGGTCCAGGTCAGGTGGTCGTCGCTGGCGCGCCAGCCTTCGAGCATCTGCGGGCGGTAGCGCCCGGCGCTGTCCATCGCGACCAGCGTGTCGAACACGAGGTAGCCGAAGGTGCGCGTGACGACCGCGGTGGTGACCATGGGGTCGGTGACCTGCAGCTCGGTGTTCATGACCAGCCGCAGCGGCCGGTCCTGCTGCGCCTGGGCGGGCTGAGGGCCGGCCAGTATCAGCAGCCCCACTGCAGCCATCCATGCAGGACGGCGATTGCAGCTCACGGCTTCCCAGAGGTTACGAAGCGTATGCCTGGCTATGGTCAAATGTCGCACCCTGCCCTCCAAGGAAATTTCGGGAATCTCGACTTGAGTATCGGAGTATGATATTGAAATATCGAAATTTGATATTGAATATCTTACTGAGGTATTGGAAGGCCGCCGCTACCGTGTGTCAAGCCGGTGAATCGCCCGAACGCTCACCGGAAGGGCTTTGTCGGCGACCTGGAACGGGCTCGTCTCACTGCCGCCTTCGCGCATCTTCCGGGGACACCGGACCCCCTATCGGGGTTTCAAGGGCGCGGACGGCGATCCCGTTCGGATGCGGAGAGTCGGTGCCTCCGCACCGATGGCGACATCGCCGCAGAGCCGGTCCCGTTACGAGGATGTCGGGGCCAAGCCGCAGCAGCGCTGCGCGGACGAGGAATCGCGAAGGTCTGGCGCGTCCTGTTCCGAGGCGCGTCCCCCACCCTCTTGAGGATGTCGCGGTCGGCGACATGCCCGGCGCATGCGCCAATGCCTGCCGACCGGCAGGTGCTCCCGCCGGGACCTGGCCGAGGCTGGGTTCCAGGAGCGCGGCGGGGCGCGCGAAGGCCCTCGGGCGCTATTCGATCGTGCGCGCGAGCTCGCGGTTGAGCCAGAGGGCCACCAGCGTCCCGACCGCGCCGGACAGCAGGTAGGCGCCTGCCGCGGGCAATCCGAAGCGGCTCGACAGCAGCAGCGCCGCCAGCGGCGCAAAGCCGGCGCCGAAGAGCCAGGCGAGATCGGAGGTGAGGGCCGAGCCGGTGTAGCGGTGGCGCAGCGAGAAGCTGGAGGACAGCGCGCCCGAGGCCTGCCCGAAGGAGAGGCCGAGCAGCACGAAGCCGATCAGCATGAACACCGTCTCGCCCAGGGCGCCCCCGTCCAGCAGCTGCGGCGCGAAGCCGCTGAAGGCGGCGATGGCGGCGGCGGAGAAGCCGAGCAGGGTCCGCCGGCCGACGCGGTCGGCGATCTGGCCGGAGGCCACGATCGCCGCCGTGCCGAAGGCCGCGGCGACGGCCTCGATGACCAGGAAGCGCGCCGGCCCCTCCGAGGTGAAGAGGAAGACCCAGGAGAGCGGGAAGACCGTGACCATGTGGAACATGGCGAAGCTGGCAAGCGGCGCGAAGGCGCCGGCGGCGATGATGCGCCATTCGGACCGCAGCGTCTCGGCGACCGGGGCGGGCTGCAGCGCGCGGCGCTCGAACAGCCGCGCGTATTCCGGCGTGACGACGATGCGCAGCCGCGCGAAGAGCGCCACGACGTTGATGGCGAAGGCCACGAAGAAGGGGTAGCGCCAGCCCCAGTCGAGGAAGTCCTGCGCGGACAGGATCGTGGTGAAATAGGCGAAGAGCAGGCTCGCGACGATCAGCCCCAGCGGCGCGCCGAGCTGCGGGATCATCGCGTACCAGCCGCGGCGGCGCTCCGGCGCGTTCAGCGCGAGCAGCGAGGCGAGCCCGTCCCAGGATCCGCCGAGCGCCACGCCCTGCCCCATCCGGAACAGGGCCAGCAGCAGGGCCGAGGCATGGCCGATCGTCTCGTATCCCGGCAGGAAGGCGATGGCGGCGGTCGATCCGCCCAGCAGGAACAGCGCGGCGGTCAGCTTCGGCCCGCGGCCATAGGCGCGGTCCACGAGCATGAAGATCAGCGTGCCGACCGGCCGGGCCAGGAAGGCGAGCGCGAAGATGGCGAAGGAATAGAGCGTGCCGGTCAGCGCATCGACATAGGGGAAGACCAGCTTCGGGAAGACCAGGATCGAGGCGATGGCGTAGACGAAGAAGTCGAAGAACTCCGAGGTCCGTCCGATCACCACCCCGATCGCGATCTCACCCGGGGCGATGGGGTGACCATGCGCCTCGCTCTCGGGCGGGATCGCGGCAACAGGCGATGTGCTCATCAGGTCAGGCTCTCCGGCGCGCGGCCGCTTCATCCAGGCAGGATCTTCGGGTGGGGCGCACCTTGGCCTCCGCGGCGGCGCGGGGGGATTGGACAAAATGTCCTATGTCTCGCGTCCCGGCCCGGGACTATGGCGAGCCCCATGATCCCGCTTCACCGCATGGGCCGGGCGCTGCGCCTGTCCGCCCTCCTGGCCCTGCCGGCGTTGCTCGGCGGCTGCAACCTGGTGGTCCTCTCCCCGGCGGGCGAGGTGGCGCGGCGCCAGGGCGACCTCGTGCTGATCTCCACCGCGCTGATGCTGCTCATCATCCTGCCGGTGATGGCGCTGACGGTGCTGTTTGCCTGGCGCTACCGGGCCGCCAACAAGGAGGCGGCCTACGAGCCGGAATGGTCCCATTCGACGGGGCTGGAGCTGGTGATCTGGACGGCGCCGCTGGTCATCATCATCTGCCTGGGCGCGCTCACCTGGGCCAGCACGCATCTGCTCGATCCCTACCGGGCGCTCGCCCGCGCCGCGCAGGACCAGCCGACGGCGGCGGCGGACCGGCCGCTGGAGGTGCAGGTCGTGGCCCTCGACTGGAAGTGGCTGTTCATCCTGCCCGAATACGGCATCGCCACGGTGAACGAGCTGGCCGCGCCGGTGGACCGCCAGATCCGCTTCCGCATCACCGGCAGCACCGTGATGAACTCCTTCTACATCCCGGCGCTGGCGGGCCAGATCTACGCCATGCCGGGCATGGAGACGAAGCTGCACGCGGTGATCAACCGGCCCGGCGACTACCAGGGCTTCTCCGCCAACTACAGCGGCGCCGGCTTCTCGGGGATGCGCTTCCGCTTCCAGGGCCTGTCGGAGCAGGATTTCGCGGGCTGGGTCTCCCGCGTGCGGATGAGCGGCGAGACGCTGGACCGCGCGGGCTTCCTGGCGCTGGAGCGGCCGAGCGAGAACGTGCCGGCGCGCCGCTTCTCCGGGGTCGAGCCCGGGCTCTTCGACGCCGTCGTGAACATGTGCGTCGAGCCCGGCAAGATGTGCATGCACGACATGATGTCCATCGACTCCAGCGGCGGGTTGGGGCTGGCCGGCATAGGCCAGACGCAGCGGCTGGCCTATGACCGCTCGGCCGGCCGCGGCCGGCTGGAGCCGGCGGAGCGGACGGTCGTGAGCTCCATCTGCACGATCCCCGGCATGAGCCCGGAGCGGCCGTGGGCGCTGCCTGCCGATCCATCCCCGCTGACCGGCGCCGGGCTGTCGCGCCCGGGCCCGCCACGCTCCCTGCCGGTGGCCGGGAGCCGCGCCTTCCTGCGTCCCGAATCCTGAGCGCCGAGATCGCCATGTCCGCTCCCTCCGCCGCACTGAGCCCGATCTTCGGGAGGCTGTCGCTCGAGGCGCTGCCGCTGCACGAGCCGATCCTCGTCGCGACCTTCGCGGCGGTGGCACTCGGGGGCGTGGCGCTCCTCGCGCTGCTCACCTGGTTCCGCCTCTGGGGCTATCTCTGGAAGGAGTGGTTCACCAGCGTGGACCACAAGAAGATCGGCATCATGTACATGGTGCTCGGCCTCGTGATGCTGCTGCGCGGCTTCGCCGACGCCATCATGATGCGCATCCAGCAGGCCGTCGCCTTCAACGGCTCCGAGGGCTACCTGCCCGCGCACCACTACGACCAGATCTTCACCGCCCATGGCGTGATCATGATCTTCTTCGTGGCGATGCCGCTGGTCACGGGGATCATGAACTACGTGGTGCCGCTGCAGATCGGCGCGCGCGACGTGTCCTTTCCCTTCCTCAACAACTTCAGCTTCTGGATGACGACGGGCGGCGCCATCCTGGTGATGATGTCGCTCTTCGTCGGGGAGTTCGCGCGCACGGGCTGGCTGGCCTATCCGCCGCTCTCGGGCCTGGCCTACAGCCCCGATCCGGGCGTGGACTACTACATCTGGGCGCTGCAGATCGCGGGCGTCGGGACGACGCTCTCGGGCATCAACCTGATCGTCACCATCGTGAAGCTGCGGGCGCCGGGCATGGCGATGATGCGGATGCCCATCTTCACCTGGACGTCGCTGTGCACGAACGTGCTGATCGTCGCCTCCTTCCCGGTGCTGACCGCGGTGCTCGCGCTGCTCAGCCTCGACCGCTACGTGGGGACGAACTTCTTCACGAACGACCTCGGCGGCAACCCGATGATGTACGTGAACCTCATCTGGATCTGGGGCCATCCGGAGGTCTACATCCTCATCCTGCCGCTCTTCGGCGTCTTCTCGGAGGTCACCTCGACCTTCTCGGGCAAGCGGCTCTTCGGCTACACCTCGATGGTCTACGCCACGGTGGTGATCACCATCCTTTCCTACGTGGTCTGGCTGCACCACTTCTTCACCATGGGCTCGGGCGCGAGCGTCAACAGCTTCTTCGGCATCACCACCATGGTGATCTCCATCCCGACCGGGGCGAAGCTGTTCAACTGGCTCTTCACCATGTACCGCGGCCGCATCCGCTTCGACCTGCCGATGATGTGGACCGTCGCCTTCATGCTGACCTTCGTCGTCGGCGGCATGACCGGCGTGCTGCTCGCGGTGCCGCCGGCGGATTTCGTGCTGCACAACTCGCTCTTCCTGGTCGCGCACTTCCACAACGTCATCATCGGCGGCGTGCTGTTCGGCCTCTTCGCGGCGATCAACTACTGGTTCCCCAAGGCCTTCGGCTTCCGGCTCGATCCCTTCTGGGGGAAGGTCTCCTTCTGGTGCTGGGTGGTGGGCTTCTGGATGGCCTTCATGCCGCTCTACATCCTGGGCCTGATGGGCGTGACGCGCCGCATGCGCGTCTTCGACGACCCTTCGCTGCAGATCTGGTTCGTGATCGCGGGCCTGGGCGCGGCGGTCATCGCCCTCGGCATCGCCGCGATGCTGGTCCAGTTCGCCGTCAGCTTCCTCCGGCGCGAGGCGCTGCGCGACGTGACCGGCGACCCCTGGAACGGGCGGACGCTGGAATGGTCCACCTCCTCGCCGCCGCCGGAGTACAACTTCGCCTTCACGCCCGTCATCCACGACCTCGACGCCTGGCACGACATGAAGCGGCGCGGCCATGAGCGGCCCCTCTCCGGCTTCCGGCCCATCCACATGCCCCGGAACACCGGGACGGGCGTGATCCTGGCGGCGCTGAGCACGGTCTGCGGCTTCGCGCTGGTCTGGCACGTCTGGTGGCTCGTGGCGCTGAGCTTCCTGGCCATCCTGGCGACGGCGATCGCCCATACCTTCAACTACGATCGCGACTTCCACATCCCGGCCGAGACGGTGGTCGCGACCGAGGACGGGCGGACGCACGCCCTGGCGGCGGCGGAATGACGATGGACACCCTGACCACCCAGACCTCCCCGCTCCGCTTCTACGAGCTGGACGAGCACGACCATCCCGAAGGCGGCAGCACCATGCTGGGCTTCTGGATCTACCTGATGAGCGACTGCCTCATCTTCGCGATCCTCTTCGCCTGCTTCGCGGTGCTGGGCGGCAACTACGCGGCCGGCCCCTCCCCGCGCGACCTGTTCGAGCTGCCGCTGGTGGCGCTCAACACGGCGATGCTGCTCTTCTCCTCGATCACCTACGGCTTCGCCATGCTGTCGATGCAGGCGGGGCGGCCGGGCGCGACGCGGGCCTGGCTCGGCGTCACCGCCGTCTTCGGCCTGGCCTTCCTCAGCATCGAGCTCTACGAGTTCGCGCACCTCATCCATATCGGCGCCACGCCGCAGCGCAGCGCCTTCCTCTCGGCCTTCTTCACCCTGGTCGGCACGCACGGGCTGCACGTCACCTTCGGCCTGGTCTGGATCGCCGTCATGATCGTGCAGGTCGGGCGGCGCGGGCTGATCCCGGCGAACCAGCGCCGGCTGATGTGCCTCAGCCTCTTCTGGCACTTCCTGGACGTCATCTGGATCGGCGTCTTCACCTTCGTCTACCTGATGGGGATGCTGCGATGAGCCATGACGCGCCTCACGCGGAGGGCGCCGCCCACGGCACGCTGCGGGACTACCTGATCGGCTTCGGCCTCTCCGTGGTGCTGACCGCGATCCCCTTCTGGCTCGTGATGGAGCGGCCGCTGGCGGCCGGCCCCACCGGCGTGCTGGTCATGGGCTTCGCGGTGGTGCAGATCCTCGTGCACATGGTGTATTTCCTCCACATGAACGGCCGTTCCGAAGGCGGCTGGACCATGATCGCGCTGGTCTTCACCCTCGTCGTCGTCGCGATCACCATGACGGGCTCGCTCTGGGTGATGTATCATCTCAACACGAACATGATGCCGATGCCGCACGAGATGGGCAGCATCCCGTGACCCTCCGCCTCGGGCCGGCGCTGGCCGGCGGGGGCGCGCTGGTGATGACGGCTTTGCTGGCCGGGCTCGGGCTGTGGCAGCTTCAGCGGCGCGAGTGGAAGCACGAGCTGATCGCGCAGGTCGAGGCCAGGGTCCATGCCGCGCCGGTCCCCGCTCCGGGGCGGGCGGAATGGCCCCTCCTCTCCGCCGCGCGGGACGCCTACCGGCGCGTCGTCGTCGAGGGCCGCCCGCTGCGGGACCGCGAGACGCTGGTGCGGGCGACGACGGCACTGGGAAGCGGCTACTGGGTCATGACCCCTCTGCAGACGGCTGACGGCACGGTCCTGGTCAATCGCGGCTTCGTCCCGCCGGAGCGGCGCGACGCGGCGGCGCGCGGCGAGGCGGACGGCGACGGCCCCGTCCGGGTGACCGGCCTGCTGCGCCTGAGCGAGCCGGGGGGCGGCTTCCTCCGCGCCAACGATCCCGCGGAGGACCGCTGGTACTCGCGCGACGTCGCGGCCATCGCCGCCCGGCGCGGCCTCGGCGACGCCGCGCCCTTCTTCGTCGACGCGGAGGCCGTGCCGGGCGCTGGGCGCTACCCGGTCGGCGGGCTGACGGTCATCCGCTTCGCCGACAACCACCTCGTCTATGCGCTGACCTGGTTCGGCCTGGCGGCGCTGTCCGCCTGGGCCGCCTTCATGGTCCTGTTCCGCGCCCGGGCCGAAGTCCCGGCGGTGGGGGCGGAATGAGCGGCGGGACGCGCGGCATCGGCCTGCCCGAGGCGGAGGCCGGGCGGCGGAACATGCGCCTCCTGATCCAGCTGCGCTGGATCGCGGTGGGCGGGCAGCTCGTCACCATCGCCGTCGTGCAGGGGCTGATGGGGGTGGACCTGCCCCTCGCCACGCTCCTGCCGGTGCCGATCCTGCTCGCGGCCATCAACCTGCTCAGCCTGCCGCTGCTGCGCCGGCCCGCCGGCGTCAGCAACGCCGAGCTGACGGCCGCGCTGCTGATCGACATCGCCGCGCTCGCCTGGCAGCTCCACCAGAGCGGCGGCCTCGCCAATCCCTTCACCTCGCTCTTCCTGCTCCAGGTGGCGATCGGCGCGATGCTGCTGCGTCCCGCCTCGAGCTGGGCCATGGTGGGCGCCGCCGGCGTCGCGCTCGGCCTGCTGGCCCTCCATTCCGTGCCGCTCGACCTGCACGAGCGCCATCGCGCCGACCCGCTCGGCCTCTACCTCCAGGGCAGCCTGATCTGCTTCGCGCTGATCGCGGTCCTGCTCGTGCTCTTCGTGACCCGCATCAGCCGCAACCTGCGCGACAGCGACGCGGCGCTGGCGAGCGCGCGGCAGCAGGCCGCGGAGGAGAACCATATCATCCGGATGGGCCTCCTCGCCTCGGGCGCGGCGCATGAGCTGGGGACGCCGCTCTCCACGCTCTCGGTCATCCTCGGCGACTGGCAGCGCATGCCGCGGATCGGCGGGGATCCCGAGCTCGCGGCGGATATCGCGGACATGCAGGCGGAGGTGGCGCGCTGCAAGGCGATCGTCGGCGGCATCCTGATGTCCGCCGGCGAGGCGCGCGGCGAGGCCCCGGCGGTGACGACGATGCGCCGCTTCCTCGACGGCATCGTCGCCGACTGGCGCGCGATGCGGCTGCCGCGGACGATCCACTACACCGACCGCTTCGGCGAGGACGTGACCATCGTCTCCGACCCCGCGCTCAAGCAGGTGATCGGCAACGTCATCGACAACGCCCTGGAGGTCTCGCCCCGCTGGATCGGCATCACCGCCAGCCGCGACGGAGATTCCCTCGTGCTGGAGATCGCCGATCGCGGCCCCGGCTTCTCGCCGGAGATGCTCGCCGCCTTCGGCCAGCCCTACCGATCGAGCAAGGGCCGGTCCGGCGGCGGGCTCGGCCTCTTCCTGCTGGTCAACGTGGCGCGCAAGCTGGGCGGCGGCGCCGAGGCGCGGAACCGCGAGGACGGCGGCGCGGTGGTCCGCCTCACGCTGCCGCTCGACGTCATCGCCTATGCCGGGGCCTATGCCGGGGAGGCGCCGCGATGAGCGAGGAGAGGCTCCTGGTCATCGTCGAGGACGACGCCGCCTTCGCCCGGACGCTCCGGCGCTCCTTCGAGCGGCGGGGCTACGGCGTGCTCTCCGCTTCGAGCCACGAGGAGCTGACGGCGCTGCTGCTCGAAGGGCACAGGCCCGGCTATGCGGTGGTGGACCTCAAGCTCGGCGGCGGGATCTCGGGCCTCGCCTGCGTGAAGGCGCTGCGGGCCTCGGACGCGGCGATGTCCATCGTCGTGCTGACCGGCTTCGCGAGCATCGGGACCACGGTGGAGGCGATCAAGCTCGGCGCCTCCTACTACCTCGCCAAGCCCTCGAGCACCGACGACATCGAGGCCGCCTTCGAGCGGCGGGACGGCGATCCGGCCGCCCCGGTGGACGGCCGGCAGTCGTCCATCAAGACGGTGGAGTGGGAGCATATCCACCAGGCGCTGGTGGAGACCGACTTCAACATCTCGGAGGCCGCGCGGCGCCTGGGGATGCATCGCCGCACGCTGGCGCGGAAGCTGGAGAAGCGGCAGCTCCGCTAGACGGGGGTGGGACGCGATCATCACACGTGATCCGCCGGCTTGCCGTCCGGCATGGACAACCGGGCCGCCGTCATCAAGAAAGGAATCGCCGCCCGGCCCCCGGGAAGAGCAGGAAAGAGGAACCTCCATGATCGCGCGTCGCGTCCTGTTGAGCGCCGCGGGGCTTGCCGCCCCGTCGGCGCGCGCCCTGGCCCAGGCCAGCTGGCCCGCCCGGCCCGTCCGCCTCGTCGTCCCCTATGCGGCCGGCGGCCCCACGGACACCGTGGCCCGCATCCTGGCCGAGCGCGTCTCCGGCACTTCGCCGGAGCCCGTGATCGTCGAGAACCGTGCGGGAGGCGGCGCCCTTCCGGGCACGGAGGCCGTGGCCCGCGCGCCCCGGGACGGCAGCACCCTCCTCTTCACGACCGTGGTGCACGCCGTGCACCGCGCGCTCCACGGCAGGCGCCTCACCTTCGATCCCCAGGCCGATTTCGCCGCTGTCGCGCTCGTCGGCGTCGTGCCGCAGGTCATCATGGTGCCGCCCGACAGCCCGGTGCGGGACATGAAGGGCCTCATCGACTTCCTGCGCTCGGGGCCCCGCGCCTATGGCAGCAGCGGGGTCGGCGGATCCTCGCATCTCGGCGTCGAGCTGCTGAAGGCCATGACCGGCACGCAGGCCGAGCACATCCCCTATCGCGGCACTGCGCCTGCCGTGAGCGACCTCCTCGCCGGCCACATCGCGCTGGTGATGGACAGCGTCGCGACCGGCGCCGCCCAGGTGCGCGCCGGCGCCTTGCGCGGCATCGCCACCACCGGCGCCCGCCGCTCCGCAGCCCTGCCCGATCTCCCCACCGTGGCCGAGACCGTGCCCGGCTTCGAGGCCACCACCTGGAATGCCGTCCTCGCCCCAGCCGGCACGCCCGCGCCCATGGTCGAGGCCATGTCGGCCGCCATCTGGAGGGCCATCGGCGACGACTCGACGCAGGCGCGGCTGACCGAGCTCGGCGTCCAGCTCCCGGCGCCGGAGGATCGCAATCCCGCGGCAACGGGACGCTTCATCGCCTCGGAGACGGCGAAGTGGGAGCGGCTGGTCCGCGAGGCGCGGATCACCGTGGAATAGCCCGTCCAGGGAGGGCCCCTGCCCTCTCCCCCTCCTCACGGCGACGCTGGCTTTCCTGCGCGCCCGACGGCCATTGCCGCAGGGGCGGGACGGCCCTTCCTCGGGCGCCGCGCGCGCGCGGCCGCAGTGAGGACCTCGCCGGTCTCCGCGGCCCGCCGGCCGGCTACACCATGCCGCGCCCGCCGCTGATGATCAGGTTGTGGCCGGTGATGAAGCGCCCGTCATCCGCGGCGAGGTAGCAGACGCCCGCCGCGATATCCTCGGGGGCGCCGTAGTCGCCGAGGGGGATGAGCGCCTTGATGCGCTCCTGGACGCCCGGCGGCTGCGGCGCGAGGGCGGGCGTCATGATCGGCCCCGGCGAGATGGAGTTCGCCGTCACCATGTAGGGGGCCAGCTCCATGGCCAGGACCCGCGTGAAGCCCACCACGCCGGCCTTGGCGGCGGCATAGTCGTGGAAGAAGGGGGTCGGCGTCAGCCAGGAGGTCGAGGAGATGTTGATGATGCGGCCCGAGCGCCGCTCGCGCATGCCCGACACCACCTGGCGGGAGCAGAGCATGGTGCTCTTGAGCGAGACCGCGATCACCATGTCCCAGGTCTCGGGATCGGAGTTCCAGAAGTCCGTCATCTTCTCGCGGGCGCTGCGGCCGACGCCGTTCACCAGGATGTCGATGCGGCCATGGCGCGCCGCGATGCCGGCGAAGGCCGCCTCGACGGCGGCGCGGTCCGTGCAGTCGAGCTCCAGGGATTCGGCGGTGCCGCCGGCGGCGGCGATGCCCGCCTGCGTCTCGGCCACGCGCGGATCGCGGTCGATCGCGACGACGGTGGCGCCCTCGGCCGCGACGCGGATGGCGGTGGCGCGGCCGATGCCGGAGGCCGCGGCGGTGACCACGGCGATGCGGCCGGACAGGCGCCCGGGGACGGGGCGCGGGAGCGGGGCGTCGATCATCGCTCAGGCCGCCGCGCGGATCGGGGTGCGCCGGAGCGTGCGTGGCTGGCTGGGGTCGAAGGGAGCGCGGGCGTGCAGCAGCATGCGGTTGTTCCAGACGAGCAGGTCCCCGGCCCGCCAGTGATGGACGTAGTTGACGGCGGGATCGTCGAGATGGCGGCGGAGCAGCGCCACCAGCCCCGGCACCTCCGCCTCGCCGAGGCCTTCGATGGCCGCTGTCGTGGAGCCGTTGTACCAGATGGCGCGGCGGCCGCTGGCGGGATCGGTCCAGACCATCGGGTGCGTCGCATCCGCCACATTGGGCTGGCCGCGCCGGCTGAGGTCGTAGGGCGCCGTGTAGTCGCTCTTGCGAAAATCGTACATGTGGATGCAGCGCAGCCCCTCGACCTTCCGGCGCAGCTCCTCCGGCATGGCCGCGAAGGCGCGGCCGGAGATGCAGAAGCGGGTCTCGCCGCCGGTCTCCGGCACTTCGATGCCGTAGAGCATCAGGGCGTTGAGCGGCTCCGGCGTCCAGAGATGGTCGGCGTGCAGGGTGAGCTCGCCATCCCCCAGGATGCCGTCGGCCCGGCGGTTCGAGACATGCTGCTGATCGGCGAATTCGGGCTTGGCCACGCCCTCGTAATGCGAGGTGCGGATCGCGATCTCGCCGAACAGGGCGGCGAAGCGGCTCTGATCGGCGGCGCTGATCTTCTGGCCGCGGAACAGCAGCAGGTCGCTCTCCCGATAGGCCTGGAGCAGCCGGGCGGCGAGGTCGGGCGGAATCTCCCGGCTGAGATCGACGCCCGTCACCTCCACGCCGAAGGCGCCGGTCAGCGGGCGGAAGCCAGGCCTGGTGTCGAGAGGGGTGTCGGGCATCGGTCTTCTCTTTCCTTGCGCGGGGCGGTCAGTTGGCGGCGCGGCTGATGTTCCACAGCACGGGGAAGCCCACCTCGAGCACGCCGCGCAGGTTGGACCGGTAGCCGCCGGGAACGGCGAACTGGCCGAGGAAGCCGAGCGTGACGTGCTCGTGGACGCGGAGCTGGATGCGCCGCGCCAGGTCGCGCCGCTCCGCCTCGTCGCCGGTGGCGGCGAAGCGCTGGATCAGCGGCGTCATCTCGGGATCGCAGTACCAGCCCGGATAGCCCGCGCTGTTGCAGTTGTAGGCGACGGCGTAGTTGGCGAGCGGGTTGAACAGGTCGGCCCCCTGCCACACCACCGGCACCAGGCTCCAGCCGCCGCGCTCCACCGGCTCGCGGCTCAGGCGGCGCTGCGAGACCGAGGCCCAGTCCGAGGCCCAGACGTCCACGTTGAAGCCCGCGCGCTTGAGCTGGTCGATGACGACCAGCGAGATCGGGTTGATCAGCGTGGAATCGGTCGCGTGCAGCACCACGATGCGCTCGCCGTTGTAGCCCGCCGCGGCCAGGGCCGCGCGGCCCCGTTCCGGCGTGGCGGCGAGCACGCGCTCGGCGCCGGCATCGGTCTCGAGCGGGCCGCCGCACAGGAAGATCGCGCCGCAGGGCTGCCCGGCGCCTTCCGGCAGGCCGAGCCCGTCCAGGATCTCGCGCTGGTTCAGCGCCGCGGCGAGGGCCTGGCGGATGCGGATGTTGTTGAAGGGCGGCTGGGCGTGGTTGATGGTGAGGCCGCCCATGATCTGGCCCATCGGCGGCTGGCGCGTGAGCGTGACGTTGCGGTTGCGCCGGACCAGCGGCAGGCTGTCGATCGGCACGTATTCCAGGTAGTCGACCTCGCCGGCGAGGAGGGCCGCGACCTTCGTGGCGGGGTCGGGCATGGAGACGAACTCGGCGCGGTCGAAATGCACGCGCTTGCCGCCCGCCAGCCCGTCGGCCGGCTCGTCGCGCGGCAGGTAGTGCGGGTTGCGCCGGAACACGACGCGGCTGCCCGAGACCCACTCGTTGCGGTTGAAGGTGAAGGGGCCGGAGCCCAGGATCTCGGTGATGGCGCGGCTGGGGTCGCTGTTGGCGATGCGAGCCGGCATCATGAAGGGCACCATGACCGCGGGCTTGCCCAGCGCCTCGATGACCTGGCCGAAGGGGCGGGAGAGCTCCAGCACGAAGGTCCGCTCGTCCACCGGGCGCATGCCGCTCGTCGCCGCCATCAGCTGGCTGCCGAGCCCGTCGCGCGCGCCCCAGCGGCGGATCGAGGCGATGCAGTCCTCGGCCGTCACCTTGGTGCCGTCGCTCCAGAGCAGGCCCTCGCGCAGGCGGAAGGTCCAGGTGAGCTGGTCGGCGCTGCTCTCCCATCTCTCCAGCATCTGCGGCCGGTAGCGGCCCGCGCTGTCCATCGCGATCAGCGTGTCGAAGACCATGAAGCCGAAATAGCGCGTGGCCTGCGAGTTGGTGATGACGGGGTCGAGCACCTGGAGCTCGGTGTTCATCACCATGCGGAGAGGCGCCTGCTGGGCCCGGCCGGGTGACGTCATCAGCGCGGCGCCTGCGGCCAGGGCGGCCAGGAGGATTCTTCGCATCGGCTTCCTTCCTTCTTTCCTGGCGGCGCCATGGCGATGGGCGCTGCCTGGGACGAACGGATACAGGCTGGTCCGATCGGCCTGCCGGACGGATGGTCCGGCCGCCCGGACATTTCCGTCAAGCGCACCTTTGCTCCTCCCGCACCCAACGAATTGTCGGTCGCGCCTGGAGCGATCGGTTCTTGCCGGCGCGCCGGCCCTGTGCCCCAGATGCCGGATGAAGACCGTGAGCCGCGCAGGGAGCGCCCCGTGAAGGAGATTCGCCTGAACGCCTTCGTGATGGATTCCGTCACGCATTCGCACCAGGGCCTGTGGCGCCACCCGCGCGACCATTCGCTGGACTACTGCGACCTCGGCTACTGGACGGATTTCGCGCAGCTGCTCGAGCGTGGGCTGTTCGACGGCGTCTTCATGGCCGACGCGCTCGGCATCTACGACGTCTATGGCGGCTCGGCGGATGCGAGCCTGCGCAGCGCGGTCATGGTGCCGCGGAACGACCCGTCCATGCTGGTCTCCGCCATGGCCGCCTGCACGAAGCATCTCGGCTTCGGCATCACCTTCAGCGTGCTGGACGAGACGCCCTACGCCTTCGCCCGCAAGATCTCCACGCTCGACCATTTCACCAAGGGCCGCATCGGCTGGAACGTCGTCACCGGCTTCCTGGAGAGCGCGGCCCGGGCGCGCGGCGACGACCGGCAGATGAGCCACGACGAGCGCTATGCCGTCGCCGAGGAGTTCATGGAGGTCGTCTACCGCCTCTGGGAAGAGAGCTGGGAGGACGGCGCGGTCCTGCGCGACACCATCAGCGGCGTCTATGCCGACCCTGCCAGAATCCACGCGATCCGGCACGAGGGGCAGTACTTCAAGCTGGACGGCATCCATATGTGCGAGCCCTCGCCGCAGCGCACGCCGCTGCTGTATCAGGCGGGCAGCTCGCCCAAGGGGATCGGCTTCGCGGCGCGGCACGCGGAGGCCGTCTTCATGACCGGCCCGCGCCACGCGGTGGCGCCGCGGGTGCGCCGGCTGCGCGAGGAGGCCGCCCGCCAGGGCCGCGATCCCAAGGGCATCCAGGTGATGCCCTCGATGAACATCGTCACGGCGGCGACGGATGCCGAGGCGGAGGATCTGCACGCCGAATATGTCGGCTACCTCGATGCCCCCGGCGCCCTCGCACGGCTGTCCGGCTTCACCGGCACAGACCTAGCGGCGCTGGCGCCCGACCAGCCCATCACCGCGACGGGCAGCGGGAACGGCATCCAGTCCACCCTGGAGAACCTCGTCAAGGGCGGCGCGACCGGCAAGGCCTGGACGGTGGGCGACGTGGCCAACAGCCTCAATCCCGACGGCGCGCAGCCGGTGCTCGTCGGCGGGCCGAAGCGCGTGGTGGATGCGCTGGAGGCCTGGCTGGAGGAGGCCGACGTGGACGGCTTCAACATCGCGGTGGCGGTGAAGCCCGAGACCATCGCCAACATCGTCGCGCATGTCGTGCCGGAACTGCAGCGCCGGGGGCTCTACAAGACGGAGTACCGCCCCGGCACGCTGCGCGAGAAGCTGTTCGGGCGGGGCGCCCGCTCGCTCCCCGGCCATCCCAGCGCGGCCTTCCGGAAGGGCTGAGCCGACGGCGCCCTGGGAGGGGCTTTGCCCCTCCCAGACCCACCCCACCAGGGCTTTATGCCCTGGACCCCAATAATTGGGAGGTTGAGGAGGGCAGAGCCCTCCTCAACGACCGCCCGCGACGTCCAGCGTCACGCCGGTCACGTAGCTGGACTCGTCGGAGGCCAGATAGAGCACCGCGTCCGCGATCTCCGAGGGCTGGCCCAGCCGGCGCATCGGCACCATCCGGTTGGGGCTCTGCTCCATCGTCTCCTCCATGCGCGCGAAGAGGGCGCGCGTGCGGTCGGTCTCGATGGGGCCGGGCGCCACCGCGTTGATCCGCACGCCGAGCATGGACACCTCCATCGCCACGTCGCGCACGAAGCTCGAGATGCCGCCCTTGGACGCGGAATAGGCGGCGGCGCCGCTGTTCAGCGCCGACCAGGGCGTGCCGTTCCTCGAACCCGAGGACAGGCAGACGATGCTGCCGGCCTTGCGCTCCATCATGGAGGGCAGGATCGCCCGGGTGCAGAGGAAGGCCGAGCGCAGGTTGAGCTTGATGGTGAAGTCCCAGTCGGCGACCGACATCTCCCAGATGCGCGCGTTGCGCGATCCGCCGACATTGTTCACCAGCACGTCCGCCTCGCCGCACTCGGCCTTGATGCGCGCGAAGGCCTCCTGGACGACGGGCTCCTCCGTCACGTCGCCGGCCATGGCGACAGCCTCGATGCCCTTGGCACGGAGCTCCGCCGCAACGCGGTCCAGCCCGGCCTGGTCGATGTCGAGCAGCGCGAGCCGCGCGCCCTCCGCGCCCAGGCGCTG
This sequence comes from Roseococcus sp. GW821-FHT12F05, assembly GCF_058806835.1. Taxonomy (NCBI): domain Bacteria; kingdom Pseudomonadati; phylum Pseudomonadota; class Alphaproteobacteria; order Acetobacterales; family Roseomonadaceae; genus Roseococcus; species Roseococcus sp. GW821-FHT12F05. The sequence continues at coordinate 131,043 of NZ_JBXAQB010000003.1, read as the reverse complement.
CGCGATGGCGGCGCCAAGGCCGTTCGCGGCGCCCGTCACGATGGCGAGCTTGTTCGTCAGACGACCCATGATGTGCTCCAGCGGCAGGAAAGAGGCCGGCGCGTCACGCGGCGACCGGCGCGAAGGCCGGCCGCGCCAGCCGGGCGCCCGCCCAGACCGAGGGACGCGCACGCTCATGCTGATAGCCGTAGGGCAGGTCGACGCCCAGGGCCTGGGCCGCGTGCCAGACCCAGCGGGGGTCGTCGATGAAGGCGCGGGCGATCGCGACCATGTCCGCCTGGCCCGAGGCGATGGCCTCCTCCGCCAGAGCGGGCTCGACGATCATGCCGACGGCGACGGACTGGATGCCGGCCTCGCGACGGATGCGTCCGGCATAGGGGATCAGGTAGCCAGGACCGGCAGGCAGGCGGGCCCTGTCCACGATGCTGCCGCTGGAGACGCAGACATAGTCGCAGCCGATCGCCTTCAGCCGCGACGCGAAGAGCACCATGTCGTCGATCCCGATGCCGCCCTCCACCCAGTCGGCGCAGTTGATGCGCATGCCGAGGGCGCGGCTCGCGGGCCACACGTCGCGCACGGCGGCCGCCACCTCCAGCGGAAACCGCATGCGGTTCTCGAAGCTGCCGCCATAGGCGTCCTCGCGCTGGTTCGACAGGGCCGAGAGGAAGCTGTGCAGCAGATACCCATGGGCGCCGTGCAGCTCCAGCACGTCGATGTCGAGCCGGGCCGCCCGCGCGGCGGCCTGGGCGAAGGCACCGCGCACCCGGAGCAGCCCCGCGGCATCCAGCGCCACCGGGACCTGCCAGGCCTCGCCGAAGGCCAGCGCGGAGGGACCGCAGACGGGCCATCCCCCCGCGCCCGGATGCAGGGGATGCCCGCCCTCGCTGGGATGCGCGCAGGAGCCCTTGCGCCCGGAATGGCCGAGCTGAAGGCCGAGCCGCGTGTCGGAGAAGCTGCGGAGGCCGGAGATCAGCCGCGCGAAGGCCTCCTCCTGCGCATCGCTGTGCAGCGCCAGGTTGCTGACGTTGCCGTAGCCCATGGGCTCCACCGTCGTGGATTCGATCATCACCAGCGCCGGGCCGGAGACGGCCAGGCTGCCCAGGTGCTGCAGATGCCAGGGCTGCGGCATGTGGTCCACGGCGCTGTACTGCGCCATGGGCGAGACCATGATGCGGTTCGGAAGGACGACCGGGCCGAGCCGGCCGGGGGAGAACAGGCTGGACGTCATGAGGCAGGGTCCTTCGGGGATCGGAACCAACGGGGGTGCGTCTTCAACGCCCTTCGCGGCGGACATTCCAGAACACCGGAACCTCGGCGGCAATCATGCCCGTCAGGTTCGCGCGGTAGGCCGGCGGCACGGCGAACTGGCCGGCCAGCGAGAGCGACACGCTCTCATGCGCACGGGCCTGGATCTGCGCGGCGATCTCGCGCCGCTTCTCGAGGTCGCTTTCCGCGCCGAACCGCACCAGCAGGTCGTTGATCGCCTCGTCGCAGGCCCAGCCCGGATAGTTCCGGCAGTTGTTGGCGATGGGGTAGTTGCTGAGCGGCGTGGTCAGGTCCTCGGCGGCCCAGATGAGCGGCAGCACGCTCCAGCCGCCGCTGCCCGGCGGGTTCCTGTTCCAGCGCTGCTGGGCGATCGAGCTCCAGTCGGTCGAGCGGACCTGCACGTTGAAGCCGGCCCGCTGCATGCGGTCGATCGTGACGAGCGAGACCGTGTTGATGATGGGCACGTCCGCGCTCTGCAGCAGGACGACGGGCTGGCCGGCATAGCCGGCCTGGCGCATCAGGGCGCGGGCGCGCTCCAGGCTCGGATCGCCCAGCCGCTCCGCGCCCGCCTCGGAGGCGTAGGGCGAGGAGCAGGTGTAGATGGAGAGGCACCGCGGCAGGAACATGTCCGCGGGCAGGCCGAGCGCCGCCAGGTATTCCGGCTGGTCCATGAGCTGCTGGACGGCCTGGCGCAGCAGCGGGTTGTCGAAGGGCGGCTGCGCCTGGTTGACCTGCACCACGCCCATGAACTGCGGCACGCCCCGGCCGGAGGGAATGCGGATGTTCGGGTCGCGGCGGAGCTGCGCGAGGTAGTCGAAGGGCACGCGCTGGACGAAATCCACCTCGCCGCGCTGCAGCGCCGCGACCTTGGTGGCGGTGTCGGGAATCGAGACGAACTCCGCGCGGGCGAAATGCACCACCTTGCCGCCGGCCAGCCCGTTGGCCGGCTCGTCGCGGGGGCGGTAGCGCGGATTGCGGGCGAAGACCGCGCGGTCGCCGGCCCGGTATTCCGACGGGACGAAGCGGTAGGGTCCGGAGCCGATCACCTCGGGGATGGCGCGCGTGGGATCGGTCGCGGCGAGGCGCGCGGGCATCATCGCCGGCAGGTTGCTGCTGGCCTTGCCCAGCGCCTCGATGACGAAGCCGAAGGGACGCGCCAGCTGCAGGACGAAGCGGCGCTGGTCGACGACACGGAGCTCGCCGGCGGCGGCCATCATCAGCCGGCCCATGCCGTCGCGGGAGGCCCAGCGGCGGATGGAGGCCACGCAGTCCTCCGCCGTGACGGGAGCGCCGTCATGCCATTCGAGGCCCTCGCGCAGGGTGAAGCTGTAGGTCAGGCGATCCTCGCTCACCTGCCAGGATTCCAGCATCTGCGGGCGGTAGGCGCCGTCCGCGTCCTGGGCGATCAGCGTGTCGAACACCATCAGGGAAAAGTTGCGCGTGAGATAGGCGCTGGTGACGACGGGATCGAGGATCTGCAGCTCGCCGTCGAGCGCGATGCGCAGCGGCGCCTGGTCCTGCGCGAGGGCGGCCGGCGCGGCCATGGCCGCCGCCGCCATCATGAGACCCGCCGCCATCGCTCTGCACCGCATGCTCTTCACCCCCGGACGTCGATCCTGCGCGCCTCCCATGGGGCCTGGAATTTTCCCCGGGGGCAACCGGAGAGAACTGCCGGGCAAGACCTACAAATGCTAGGCCGCCGGGCCTCTGCTATCCGGCCCTAGGAAAAGTCGGGCGGCGCGGCAGGAGCGGTTGCTTGGCATGATCGCCGTGCGGTGGAAACTGCGTCGAGATCACGGAGGCTCGGCGTGGAACAGGATGGCTGCGACTACCTGATCATCGGCGCCGGCTCGGCCGGCTGCGTCCTGGCGAACCGGCTGTCGGAGGATCCGGCCTGCCGGGTCATCCTGCTGGAGGCCGGAGGCAGCGATGCGCTGACCCTGAATCGCGTGCCGGGGATGCTCTACCAGACCGTGACGCGGGAGAGCACGAACTGGGGCTACCAGACCGAGCCGCAGAAGCATCTGGACGACCGGCGTCTGCCCTGGGCGCGCGGGAAGGTGCTGGGCGGCTCGAGCGCGATCAACGGCATGCTCTATGTGCGGGGCAACCGGCGCGACTACGACGGCTGGCGTCAGATGGGCTGCACGGGCTGGTCGTTCGAGGATGTCCTGCCCTATTTCCGCCTGTCCGAAGGCAGCGAGCGCGGCGCCTCGGAGATGCACGGCGCCGAAGGGCCGCTGCATGTGCGCCGCGGCGGCTCCACCCATGAGATCGGCGACGCCTTCATCGCCGCGGCGGCCGAGGCGGGACTTCCGCTGACCGATGACTTCAACGGAACGAGCCAGGAAGGCTTCGGCCACTACGACATGACCATCCGCCGGGCGCAGCGCTGGGGCACCGCCTCCGCCTTCCTCGCCCCTGCACGGGGGCGCAGGAATCTGACCGTGCTGAGCCGGGCCCATTGCCTTCGGCTGCTGGTGGAGAAGGGCATGGCGCTGGGCGCGGAGGTCCTGGTGGGCGGCGTGCAGCGCGTCATCCGCGCCGAGCGCGAGACCGTGCTCTGCGGCGGGGCCATCAACTCGCCGCAGCTGCTGATGCTGTCGGGCATCGGCCCGGCCGAGCACCTCCGCGCGATGGGCGTCGAGGTGCAGCAGGATTCGCCGCAGGTCGGCGAGAACCTGCAGGATCATCTCTGCTATCGCGTCCGCATGCGCTGCAACCTGCCGATCACGGCCTACCGCTACCGCAACCCGATCCATGCGGCGCAGGCAGGAGCGGAGTACGCGCTCTTCCGGAAGGGGTTCCTGACGACCAGCCCCATGCCGGCCGGCGGCTTCTTCCGCAGCGACGAGCGGCTCGAGGTGCCGGACATGCAGGTTCATGTCCTGCTGGCCCTGATGACCGATACGCCGAAGCGCCTGCCGGAGGAGCACGGCTGGATGGTGCAGGTGAACCAGGGCGTGCCGGCCAGCCGCGGAACCATTCGCCTGAAGTCAACCGACCCGCTGGAGCATCCGGCGATCGACCCGCGCTATTGCAGCGTGGCGGAAGACATGCGCGCGCTGGTGCGCGGCGTGCAGCGGATTCGGGAGGTGGTCCATCAGAAGGCGCTGCAGCCCTATGTCTCGGAGGAAGTCGAGCCGGGGCCGGGGCGCGCCGATGCGGCCGGGATTGCCGCGCTGGTCCGCCAGAAGTCCGTCACGGTCTATCACCCCGTCGGCACGTGCCGGATGGGCGGAGACCCGGCCGCCGTGGTGGATCCCGAGCTGAGGGTGAACGGCGTGGCGGGGCTGCGCGTCGTGGACGCGTCGATCATGCCGGTGCTGGTGAACGGGAACACCAATGCACCGACCATCATGATCGCCGAGAAGGCGGCGGCCATGATGAAGAGCCGGGGGGCGTAGAGCGTTCGCCCCCGCGGTTGGGACCTACCGGTCCATGTTCCAGAACAGCGGAATGCCGGTGGACAGCACGCCGCGAAGGTTGCTGCGGTATAGGGCGGGAATGGGGAACTGGCCCAGCGCGACCACCGAGACCGTCTCGTTCGCCCGCTCCTGCAGCCGGGCGGCGATGGCGCGCTGGCGCGCGGGTTCGGCCGTATCCGCGAATTGCTGGACGAGGCCCCTGCTCTCCTCGTCGCAGGACCAGCCGGAAAAGGCCTGGCAGGTGTAGCCGATGAAGTAGTTGGTGAGGGGGTTCGCGGCGTCGTAACCGGAATAGATGGCCGTCCAGCCGCTCCAGCCGCCGCCATCCACGGGATTGCGGTTCAGCCGGCGCTCGGAGAGGGTGGGCCAGTCCATGGCCTGATCCTCCACGTTCATCCCGATGCTGCGAAGGGTCTGCTGCACCACGGTCGCCGGCAGGTCGATCGCCTGCACGTCCGTGCTGTGCAGCAGCACGGTGCGCTGGTTGTTGTAGCCAGAGGCCCGCAGCAGTTCGCGCGCCCGCTCGATGCTCGGCTGCCGCAGAGGCCCGCTGCCGGCGTCGGACTCGAAGGGGCCGCCGCACATCAGCAGGGAGAAGCAGGGGCGCCGCTGGCCCTCCGGCACGCCCACGGCGGCCAGGCTGTCCTCCTGGCTCAGCGCCGCCTGGACCGCCCTGCGCACCAGCGGATTGTCGAAGGGCGGCTGCGTGTGGTTCATCCGGAAGACGCCGAGGAAATTGGTGAGGCCCGCGGAATAGTCCACGCGGATCTGGCGGTTGCGGCTCAGGCGCGGCAGGAGATCGAGCGGCGCATACTGGATGTAGTCGATCTCGCCGCGTTCCAGCGCGGCGACGGCCGTGGAGGGATCCGTGATGTTGTGGAATTCGAGCCGGTCGATATGCACGACCTTGCCGCCCGCGAAGCCGCTGGGAGGCTCGGACCGCGGCCGGTAGGCCGGGTTGCGCTCGAAGACCACGCGGCTTCCGGGAACCCATTGCTCCCTGCGGAACAGGAAGGGGCCGGAGCCGACGATCTCCTGCGCCTGGGCGGTGGGCTCGGTGTTCGCCGCGATGCGCGCGGGCATGATGACCGGCACGTAGCTGCTCGGCTTGCCCAGCGCCTCGATCACGAAGCCGAAGGGGCGGGCGAGGCGGATGGTGAAGGTGCGCTCGTCCACCACCTCGAGCGCGGCGGTGCGCTCCATGAGAAGCCGGCCGAAGCCGTCCCGTGCGCCCCAGCGGCGGATCGACGCCACGCAGTCCTCGGCCTTCACCGGCTGGCCGTCGCTGAAGACCAGGCCTTCGCGCAGCCTGAAGGTCCACACGAGTCCATCGCTGCTGACCTCGTGGCGCTCGACCATCTGCGGCTGGTATCGCCCTTCGCCATCCAGGGCGAACAGCATGTCGTAGATCAGGTAGGCCACGGAGCGCGTGATGTAGGCCGGCGAGTAGATCGGATCGAGAAAGCGGAGATCCGCATCCATGACCGCGCGCACGACCTTCTGGGCGGCGACGGGCGAGACCGCAAGGGTCAGCCAGGCCAGGGCGGCAGCGGCGAGATGAACCGGGCGGGGCATGTCACATCCTTCGCAGTTGCTCCGTTGCGTCCTGCGACGGCGAAGCAGGTTGCGCCGATGTGTCGTGCGAGTTCCTTTCCCGCCGGGATCATAGCAGGAGAGGCGGAAAGCGGCCCCGGACGAGTCGTCAGGACGCGGCATTACCGCTTGTTGTGCACGGTATCCGGCTTGCCGGAGGCTCCAGGCGTCGGGAGGATGGAACGATGACGAGAGCAGGGACGGCAGCGCGTGGCCCAACAACTCGTAGGCACGGCGCGAAGCGATCATCGGTTGCTCCATTCAAATTCGGATGGAACCTTGCCGGGTATCGGCCGGCTGAGTCGCTTCGGCGGCCTGGTCCGTATCGACGCGACGGTGTGAGGAGCGCCCCATGTCTCCGGTGATCAACCCCATGCGGGGGCCGCAGCCCTTCAAGATCGGGCTGTTCGGCTATCTGCACGACGGCGGCAACGCCCTCACCACGGCACCGGAGCGCTGGCGCGCCCGCTGGGACGACATCGAGGCGCTGGCCCGCATGGCCGACGACGGCGGGCTCGACTACCTGATCCCGATCGCCCGCTGGAAGGGCGTGCCGGGCGAGATCAACAACCGCCTCTGGTCCTTCGAGACGCTGACCCATGCGGCGGCGCTGGCCGCGGTGACGAAGCGCATCGCGCTGTTCTCCACGGTGCACACGCCGATCGTGCATCCGATCTTCGCCGCCAAGGCCATGACGACGATCGACCATGTCAGCCACGGGAGAGCCGGGCTGAACATCGTCTGCGGCTGGAACCAGGCCGATTTCGACATGTTCGGCCACAACCAGCTCGAGCACGACGAGCGCTACGCCCAGGGGCGGGAGTGGTACGAGATCTGGTCCCGCATCATGCAGGGGCCGGAGGAGGAGTTCGACCATGACGGCAAGCATTTCCCGGGCCTGAAGGGCATCATCGGCCAGCCCGGATCGGTCCAGCAGCCGCGGCCCCTCGTCATCAACGCCGCGTCCTCCGGCCCCGGGCGGGACTATGCCATCGCCTGCTCGGACTTTCTCCTCACCAGCATCCCCAGCCTGGAATACGGGGCGCAGGTGAATGCGGACCTGGCCGCCCGCTGCGCCACGCTGGGCCGGCCGGTGCTGCCGACGATCGCCACCTCCTACCTGGTGTGCCGGCCCACGCGAAAGGAGGCGCAGGACTTCCATCGCTACTACGCGGAGGAGATGGGTGATTTCGCGGCGGTGGACCACTACATCGGTACGCGCTCGAAGAATGCCAGCACGCCGAGCGCGCAGGCCCATGACGCGCGCATCCGCTTCGCCGGAGGCAATGGCGCGCTGCCCATGATCGGCACGCCCGAGGATGTCGTGGATTCCATGCTGGCGCTGCATCGCGCCGGCTTCGCCGGCACGACGCTGACCTTCCTCAACTTCCTCGACGACCTTCCCTTCTTTCTGTCCGAGGTCGTGCCGCTGATGGAACAGGCCGGGCTGCGGCTTCCCGCGACGATCCCGGCGTGACCCCTGCCGGCAGGCCGGGGGCCGGCCGCGCAGGGACGAGGTTCGTCAGGCGACTTCGGCCCGGCGGACACGCCGCTCCGGCCGGCGCGGGGCCGGGAGCGCCTCCTGTCTGCCGGCCGCGGATTCATCCAGGACCCAGTCGCGGAAACGCGCCAGCCGCGGGTCGGTCGGAACGCCCTCGGGCTCGAGGATATAATAACCGAGCGGCCGTTCCAGGACGCAGTCGAAGGGCATCACCAGCGCGCCCCTGGCAAGCTCCGGCTCCAGCAGGCGAAGCTGGCCCATGGCGATGCCCAGGCCCTGCTGGGCGGCCTGATAGGAGAGGGACGAACTCTCGAAGGCCATGAACTGGCGCCGCTCCAGCCGCACGCCGGCAAAGGTGGCCCAGTCCAGCCAGTCGCTCTGCCGATAGCGCGACTGGAGCACCGGATAGCGGACGACATCCTCGACGCGGCACAGCGACCGGTCGTCCTCCAGCAGCAGAGGGTTGTAGAGCGGCGCCAGGCTGTCGCCGAAGACCTTGCGCGCCACCCGGCTTTCCCAATGCCCGTTGCCGAAGCGGATCGCCGCATGCAGGTCGGGCGTGTCGAAGCTGGCCGCGGCGATGCTGGCGGTCAGGTTGATCTCGATGTCCGGATGGGCCGCATGGAAGGCAGGCAGGCGCGGAAGCAGCCAGTGCTTCGCGAAGGTGGCGCAGACGCGGATGCGCAGGTTGCGCCGGGCACGGTCGCGCCGGGTGGCGCGCGTGGCGCCGTCGATCGCATCGAAGGCGCCATTGATTCCGGCGAGGTAGCGCGCGCCTGCCTCGGTGAGACGCAGCTCCGAATGGAAGCGCTCGAACAGCTTGACCTTCATCCAGCTTTCCAGCACCGCGACCTGCCGGCTCACCGCGGCCTGCGTGACGCCGAGCTCGGCCGCCGCACGCGTGAAGCTGACGTGCCGCGCGGCCACCTCGAACATGCGGAGCGGATTGAGCGGAGGCAGCAACCGCGCCATGCACACCTCTCTGGAGTTGCGATCTTGATGATCGCGAAGTTCGGTGGGGGATGCAAGCAATCGGGCCTGCCTTGTTCCCAGCGGGCAGGTTCGGCTTCGGCCAGGCCGGCGCATTCCGTGCGGAACGGCCCGCGGCGCCACAGCTCCGGCAGCGCGAGCTCAACGAACCCGTCGAGGCCGCCGGGAACGGCGTATCCGCGATGTCGGCCGGCGTGCCCCAATCAAGCCAGGGCCTGGCTCCCCTCAGGCATAGCCGCCATCCACGGGAATGATGACGCCATTGACGAAGCTTGCGAGGTCGGAGGCGAGGAAGGCGACGACCTTCGCAACCTCCTCCGCCTCCCCCAGCCGACGCAGGCCGATGCGGCTCAGCAGAGCCTTCTGCCCGGCCTCGCCGTAGCGCGCCCATTGCCGGTCGCGCGCCGGGTTGGTGAGGACAAGCCCGGGCGCCACGGCGTTGACCGTGATGCCGAAGGGACCGAGATCGGCGGCGAGCTGGCGCGTCAGCCCGTTCACCGCGTGCTTCGATGCCACATAGGCCTGCACGCCGTTGATCGAGGCCCTGGAGCCGGCGCCGGAGCTCACCATCACGATGCGCCCGCCGCCCGCCTGCTTCATCCGCGGCGCGATGGCACGGCACAGCGCGAAGACGGCATCGACATTGATCGCGAGGATGCTGTCCCATTCGTCGTCGGACACCTCCTCCGGCGGCTTCGGCGCCTGGCCCAGCGAGCCGCCGGCATTGTTCACCAGCACCTCGATGGGCCGGCCCGCCTTGCGCTCCACCGCGGCGATCCAGTCCGCGGCGGCCCTGCGGTCGGTGAGCTCGACGGGCTCGGTGTGGACGTTGGGCAGCGCGCCGATGGCGGCGAGGCCCTCGGCCGAGCGGTCCGTGGCGTGGACTTCCGCGCCGAGGCCGGAGAAGAGGCGTGTCAAAGCATCGCCGATGCCGCCGGCGGCCCCGGTGACGGCGACGAGCTTTCCTTGCAGACCGAGATCCATGGACCGACTCCTCAATTCATGTTGGCGCCGCCGTCCACGTCGATGACCTCGCCCGTGAGCCACATGGGCTCCGCCGTGGCGAGGAAGCCGACCACGACGGCGATGTCCTCCGGCGTGCCGACGCGGCCCAGCGGAATGCCGGCGGGGATGCGGTCCATATAAGGAGCGAAGCTCGCCTCGGTGCGCGGGGTGAGGATCGCGCCGGGGCAGATGGCGTTCACGCTGATCGTCGGCGCGAGCTCGCGCGCGAGGCCCCTGGTCAGGCCGAGCACGCCGGCCTTGGTGGCGCTGTAGGCGAAGCGGCTCGCCGAGTGGGGGGAAGGCCCGGAATTCGCCGAGACGGAGGAGATGTTGACGATGCGTCCACCGCCCGCCGCCAGCATCCCCGGCGCCACCGCCTGCGACCAGTTGAAGTAGCCCTTGAGGTTCACCGCCATGCCACGGTCCCATTCCTCCTCGGTGATCTCCAGGATGCGCTTGGGCTGCAGGACCGCGGCGTTGTTCACCAGCACGTCGATGCTCCCCCACCGCGCCTCGAGCGCGGCGACATGGTCGCGCGCGGCCTGGTAGAGCGAGGTATCGACCTCGATCGGCACCGCGTCGGAGCCGAGCTCCCGCAGCTCGGCCGCGGTCCGTTCCAGGTCCTCGGCGCGGACATCCACCAGGGCAAGGTCGAAGCCGTGCCCGGCCAGGGTCAGGGCGATGGCGCGGCCGATGCCCCGCGCGCCCCCGGTCACGATGGCCTTCCGTCGCCGCTCTGCACTCATCGACTGCTCCTCCCTGCTCAATCCGTTTCCAGTCTCGGCGGCGCGGCGACCGCTGCCAAGCGGGTAGGGGTCGCGGTCTCGATGCGTTGGATCCGGCGGCCGCGGGGGAGCGGAAGCTTTCGCTGCCCACCGCCGCGACGACGGCACCGTTCCGCCGTGCCGCGTCGACTTCGCGCCGATGCGCCCCAGAAGCCCGGTTCACATCGCCGTGTAGCCGCCATCCACCAGAAGGTCGGCACCGGTCATGAAGCTCGACGCGTCGCTGACGAGGAACAGGGCGGCGGCGGCGATCTCCGCGGGCCGGCCGAGCCGGCCGAGCGCGTGCTTGGGCGCGTTGAGGGCCGCGGCCGTCGCCATGTCCCCATGGCGGATCAGCATGCGGCGCGTCTCGATCGCGCCCGGCGAGAGGGAATTGACCCGGATGCCCTGCTCCGCGTGATCCAGCGCCATGGCCTTCGCCAGCTGGATGAGCGCGCCCTTGGACGCGCAATAGGCCGGGCGTCCCTTGGCGCCCACGCGCCCCATCTGGGACGCGATGTGGACGATGCTGCCGCGCCCGGCCGCGATCATGTGCGGCAGCACGGCGCGGCTCATCAGATAGGCCCCGGTCACCTGGACGGCGAAGGTCAGGCCCCAGTCGGCGGGCTCCAGCTCGAGGACGCTGCCGGTGGGGTCGTCGTTGGAGGCGCCGTTGATGAGGGCGTGGACGGTGTCCCATTCCGCCACGACGGAGGCGATGGTGGCCAGGGTCTGCCCCTGGTCGGTGACGTCGCAGGCGAAGGCCCTCGCCTCCCCGCCCTCCGCGGCGATGGCCGCCGCCAGCTCCTGCGGCGCCGCGCGATCCAGGCAGGCCACGCGGGCACCCGCCTCCGCGAATCCGCGCGCGATCGCCGAGCCGATGCCGCCGCCGGCGCCCGTCACCACGGCCACCCGCCCGTGGAGGCCGAAGCCGTTCGTCCCCATCTCCGTCATGCGCTCTCCCGATGCCAGGCCAGGTAGTCGTCGAAGGCCTCTGCCTCGCCGAACCTCGCCGTGAAGCCGATCTCCTCGCGCAGCCGGTCGACCCGGAAGGGCGGGCGCGCGGAAGGCGTGGCCGCGCCGACGGTCACGCGCGCGGCGCCTTCCGTCAGCTCGTAATCGAAGCCGGGAAAGGTGCCCTTCAGCCGCTCGCACCAGCCGGTGAGGGACCAGCGGCGACCCGTCGCCAGATGGTAGACGCCGTGCGCGAGGGCCGGCGCATCCATCAGCGCGACGATCGCGGCGGCGATGTCGGTCGCATAGACCCAGTCGTCCGGCAGTCCCGGGCGGAACCGTGCCACGCCGCCCGCGGCGGCGAGGCGCAGCAGCTGGAAGGGCAGGCTCAACGTGTCCCGCACGCCCGTGTCGTATTCCCAGCGGCCGAAGACATTGCCCAGCCGGCCGACCAGCACGTCGAGCCCGCGCGTCGCCCGGTAGCGCAGCGCCGTCCGCTCGGCGGCGTATTTCGTGATGCCGTAGAGGCTCTCGGGCACCGGCGGCAGCGTCTCGTCGATCGCCTCCACTCCGGGCGGCACCTGCCCGAAGACCGAGCCCGTCCCCGTCTGCACCACGCGCCGGACGCCGCAGGCCAGCGCCGCTTCGAGCACCTGGATCGTCCCGCCCAGGTTCACCTCGGCGATGGTCGAGGCCTCGCGGGATTCGCGGTCCAGCCCGGCGGTGATCGCGGCCATGTGCACCACACGGTCCGCCGCCTGCGCCCGCAGCGCGTCGACGATCGCGGCCCGGTCGCGCACGTCGCCGGTCACCACCTCCAGCCGGCCCGGCAGGGACCGCAGATGCCGCTCCGCCGCTTCCGGCGGCGCGGCCGGGCCGAAGAGGGCGACCTTCTCGCCGCGAGCCAGGAAGGCAGAGGCGACGTTCAGGCCGACGAAGCCCGCGCCGCCCGTGATCAGCACGCTCATCGGGCGGTCAGTCCACCAGCACGGTCAGGTCGTCGGGCGCCCAGCGGACCGAGACGGACGCGCCGGGCACGATCTCCGGCTGGCCCGCCGTGCTCGGCGCGTCGGAGACCAGGGTGACGGAATCGCTCAGCCGGATCCGGCGGCGGATGGTCGGGCCCATATAGGTCTCCTCCTCCAGGATCCCCTCCAGCCCCTCCCCCTGCGCCGCCAGCTCCACCTTCTCGTAGCGCAGCGCCACCAGCACCTCCTGCCCCGTCGCGGCGGCCGGCGGCAGGCGCGCCGGCAGGGAGAGCGCGCCGATCGCCACGGTGCCGCCCTCGGCCACACGGCCGGTGAAGAAGTTGGAATGGCCCATGAACCGCGCCACGAAGCCACGCGCCGGCCGCTCGTAGATCTCGCGCGGCGTGCCGACCTGCATGACGCGGCCGCCGCTCATCACGGCCATGCGGTCCGACATGGCCATCGCCTCGCCCTGGTCGTGGGTGACGAAGACGAAGGTGCTGCCCGTCGCGCGCTGGAGCTGCCGCAGCTCCTCCTGCATCTGCAGGCGCAGCTGCAGATCGAGCGCGCTCAGCGGCTCGTCCAGCAGCAGCACCTCGGGCTCGTTCACCAGGGCGCGGGCGAGTGCCACGCGCTGGCGCTGCCCGCCGGAGAGCTGCTCCACTCGCCGCGCGCCGAAGCCGCCGAGGCGCACCATCTCCAGCGCCTCGTCGATCCGGCGCCGGATGGCCGCGCGCTCCTGGCGCTTCATCTCCAGCCCGAAGGCGATGTTCTCCGCCACCGTCAGGTGGGGGAACAGCGCGCCCTGCTGGAACACCATGTTGCTGCGCCGGCGATAGGGCGGATCGTTCGTCACGTCGCGGCCGCCGATGCGGATCTCGCCCGTCGACGGCATCTCGAAGCCGCCGATGATGCGCAGCAGCGTCGTCTTCCCGCAGCCCGAGGGGCCGAGCAGCGAGAAGAACTCGCCGCGGCGGATGTCGAGCGAGACGTTCTCCAGCGCCGTCACCGTGCCGAAGGTCCGCCCGACATCGCGGATCGAGACGGTGACCTCCGCCGTCATGGCCGGCTCACGCGCTCTTCACCCGTGCCCAGGTCTCCAGCCACATGTTCATGTTGGCGGGGAAGCGCTGCGGATAGTGCTTCACCGAGCCGTCGAAGATGCCGAAGCCGAGGCGGTGGCGCTCCTCGGGGGTATAGCTGCCGCCGGTCGAGGGAGAGACCGGCAGGTAGCCGCAGGAGGGGGTGATCTGGTTGCAGTAGCGCTCGCCCATCATGGCATTGAGCACGGCATGGGCGCCGCGGGCGTTGCGCGCGTTCTTCGGCACGTAGCCGCACATCATCAGCGAGGTCACGCCCTCCTTCGGCAGGGCGTAGCCGGTGGGGAAGCCGCGCTGCTCCATCTCGGCACGCATCGGCACGATGCCGTAGCTCACCACCACCTCGTTGTTCGCCAGCAGCGCGGTGCCCTGGGCGAAGGTGGTGAAGAAGGTGCGCACGTTCCGCTTCTTCGAGATCAGGAAGCGCCCGACCTCCGTGACCTGGGCACGGTCCATCTTCTCGGGCTCGGCATGGCCGAGATAGAGGCCGGCGGCCAGGATCATCTGGTGCGCGGTGTCCCACCAGGCGATGCGCCCGGCGTAGCGGTCCTCGAAGAGCAGCGACCAGGACTGGGTGTAGGGGTCCTCCACCGGGACGACGTCCTTGTTGAAGAGGATGGAGTCGAAGCCCCAGGAGATGGGGATCATGTAGAGCTTGCCGTCCCGCTCGCCGACGCCGGCGCGCGACGCCTCGGAGAGCTTGGCGAGGTTGGGCAGCAGCGAGCGGTCGAGCTCCTGCACCCTCTCCTGCCCGGCCTGGGCACCCATCACCACGGGGCGCGAGAACTCGAAGGAGCTGCAGATGATGTCGAAGCGCTGGCCGCCCGCGGCGGTGAGGCGCGAGACGGAGTCCGTCGAGGACTGGTAGGGCCCGTTCACGAGATCACAGCCGGCGTCCTCGTCGATGATGGTCTTGAGCTGCCCGCCCACCATGCCCGGCACGGTGATGATGTCCACCACCGGCTTGGCCTGCGCGCGGGCCTGGCCCGCGACGCCAAGGCCGGCCGCGGCCCCCAGCAGGTGGCGCCGCGCCAGCGGTCCGGCGGCGTGACTGTTCTGCTCACTCATGGCGGAATCTCCTGGCTGTGGGGTGATGGGATTCATCCCTGGCCGGCCCGCGCCGTGGCCAGGAAGCCGAGCAGCGAGACGAGCACCGAGATCAGCATGATCACGACGCCGACCGCCGGCAGGAAGGGCGCCATCTGGTCCGACAGCAGGGACCACAGATGCACCGGCACCGTGCGCTCGCCGCCGATCACGAAGAGCGTCCGGATGAACTCGTCGAAGGAGAGGGTGAAGGCGAACATCGCCGTCGCCACCACGCCCGGCCGGATGATGGGCAGCACCACCCGGCGGAAGACGGTCAACGGCGGCGCGCCCAGGTCCATCGCCGCCTCCTCGAGGCTGCGGTCGAAGCCGTGCACGCGCGGGAAGAGCGTGAGGAAGGCGAAGGGCAGCACCCAGGTGATGTGCACCGGCAGCACCGTGGTCCAGAGCCCGGTCTCGATGCCGCCATAGCCGAAGAACATCAGGTAGATGATGCCGCCGACGATGCCCGGCACCAGGATCGGCACCAGGATCAGCTTCATCAGCAGCGCCTTGAGCGGGAAGGAGCGGCGGAAGCCGAGCGCCAGCATCACCGCCAGCGCCGTGGCGATCGTGGCGCTCACCACGCCGAGGGCGACGCTGTTGCCGATGGCGCGCAGCAGCTCCGGCGAGGCCGCGACCTGGCGGTACCACTTCCAGGTGAAGCCCTGGAAATCGGCCGTCATCGTCGGCGCATCGTTCACCGACAGCATCACCAGCAGCAGGATGGGCAAATAGAGGAAGGCGTAGAAAGCCGCGGCATAGAGGCCCAGGAGGATCCGGCCCGGGCGGCCGAGGCGGGAGGCCTGCGCCATGGTCAGCGCCCCACGAAGACGTCGCTCAGCCGCACCCAGCGGCCGAAGACGAGCAGGATGAGGAAGACGACCGAGATCAGCACCACCGAAAGCGCGGCGCCGAGCGTCCAGTTGTTGGTGTTGGTGTACTGCACCGCGATGATGTTGCCGAACATCATGCCGGAGGTGCCGCCCAGCAGCTGCGGCGTGACATAGGCGCCGCTGGCCAGCAGGAAGACCATGACGCAGCCGGAGAGGACGCCGGGCATGCTGAGCGGCAGCACCACGCGCAGGAAGGTCCGCGCCGGCCCCGCGCCGAGATCGGCCGCCGCCTCCAGCAGCGAGCGGTCGAGCCGGTCCAGCGACAGGTAGATCGGCAGCGTCATGAACAGCGTGTAGACGTAGACCAGCCCGAGATGCGTCGCGCCCTCGTTGTAGAGCAGCCAGTCCAGCGGCTGGTCGATGACGCCGAGGCGCATCAGCACGAGGTTCACCAGCCCCTGGCGCCCCAGCATGGGCAGCCAGACGAAGGTGCGGACCACGTAGCTGGACCAGAAGGGCAGGAAGAGCAGGATCACCATCGCGGTCTTGCGGCGCCCCTGGAGCGAGGCGAGCAGCCAGGCGATCGGGTAGGACAGCAGCAGCGAGATCAGCGTGACGGTGACGGAGATCCGCAGCGTCTGCAGCAGGATCAGCGCATAGACCGGCTCCTCCACCAGGGCTCGGTAGTTGTCGAGAGTGAGGTCCGTGGTGAGGCCGAAGATGGAGGAGGTCCAGAAGGACATCTGCACCAGCAGCAGCAGCGGCGCCACGCCGAAGAGCAGCAGCCACAGCGCGCCCGGCAGGACCAGCCAGAGCCCGCCCTGCCCCGCGCGCCGCGGCCTCGTCGCCGCCGGCAGGGCGGCCGGGACCAGGGGCTCCGCGCCCACGGCCTCCGAGGCCGCCGTCACGGCAGGCGCTCGCAGATCAGGCTGCCGGCGGGATGCACCACCGCGCGCCAGCCGGGCGGCATGATCGTGGTGCCGCCGGCCTCCTCCAGCACGGCCGGGCCGCGCACCTCCTCGCCCACCGCGAGGCGCGTGCGGCGCAGGAAGGGCGTATCCACATAGCCCGTGCCGAACCAGACGGGCGCGATCTCGATGAGCGCGGGGCCGCCCTCCTCCGGCGCGTAGTCGAGCGGCGGCGGCATGACGCGGACCGTGGCGGAGAGGCGGAAGTTGACGATCTCGGCGTCGTTCCGGCGGTCGACATAACCGAAATTCGCCTCGTGCGCCGCGTCGAAATCCGCCTTCAGCCGGGCCGGATCCATCGCGAGCGCGGGCACCGGCACCGGGAGGGTGAAGGACTGCCCGGCGTAGCGGAGGTCCGCGGTGAAGCGCAGCTCAGCCTCCGAGGCATCCACGCCCTCGGCGGCGAAGAGCTGGGAGGTGCGCGCCTTCAGCTCCTCCAGGCAGGCGGCGGCGGCCGCGGCGTCGAACGCTTGTAGGCGGCAGATCCAGGGCCGCACCGCGTCGTGCCGCCGGTCCGCGAGCAGCTGGCCCAGCGCCGAGAGATGGCCCGGCAGGCGCGGCACCACCACGCGGTCGATCTGCAATTCCTCGGCGACGAGGAAGACGTGCATCGGGCCCGCGCCGCCGAAGCCGAGCAGGGCGAAATCCTGCGGGTCATGGCCGCGATGCACCGTGACCTCGCGCACCGCGCCAGCCATCTTCGCGACCACCAGCCGCAGCACGCCGTCCGCCAGCGGCTCCAGCGCCTCGCTTCCGGCCAGCGCGGCGAAGGCCTCGCGCGCCTTGGCGCGGTCCACCATCAGCCCGCCGGCCAGCGGCCGCCGGTCGTTGAGCCGGCCGAGCACGCAGTTCGCGTCGGAGACGGTGGGCAGCGTGCCGCCGCGGCCGTAGCAGGCGGGCCCCGGCAAAGCGCCGGCGCTCTTCGGCCCGACCTCGATGGTGCCGTCCGCCTCGCGCCAAGCGATGGAGCCGCCGCCGGCACCGATCGTGTGGATGTCGAGCTGCGGGACCTGGAGCGGATAGGCGTCCAGCAGGTTGGCGTAGGAGATGCGCGGCAGCTCGTTCTCGATCAGCGCAACGTCGGTGGAGGTGCCGCCCATGTCGAAGGTGATGAAGCTCGTGACCTCCGCCGCGCGCGCCACGCGCAGCGCGCCGATCACGCCGCCGACCGGCCCGGAGAGGAAGGTCCGCACGGGGTAACGCCGCGCGACCGGCAGGCCCATGGCGCCGCCGTTGGAGCCCATGATGTTGACCGGCGCGGTGATGCCGTGGCTGGCCAGCGCCTCGGTCAGCGTCTCGATGTAGCGACCGACGACGGGCGAGAGGGCCGCGTTGGCGACCGTGGTGGAGATGCGCTCGAACTCGCCGAGCTCGCGCACCACGTCGGCCGAGCGGGAGATCGGAATGTTGCCCAGCAGTTCCTTGAGCCGCCCGGCCGCCTCGTCCTCGTGGCGCGCCGAGGCATGTGCGTTGAGGAAGCCCACCGCCACCGCCTCGACGCCCGAGCGGCGCATGGTCTCGGCGGCGGTGCCGACCTCCTCCAGCGGCAGGGGCGTCACGACCGTGCCGTCGGCGGCGACGCGCTCGGCCACCTCCAGCCGCAGGTCGCGCGAGACCAGCGGCTTGGGTCGCTGGAAGCGGGTGTCGAAGAGGCCGCCGATCAGCCGGCGCGTGCGGCCCACCTCGATGGCGTCGCGGAATCCCTCCGTGGTGAGCAGGCCGACCTTGGCCACCTTGCGCTCCAGCAGCGCGTTGGTGGCGATGGTGGTGCCGTGGACGAAGCCGGCGATGGCGTCGAGCTCGATGCCCAGCGCCTGCAAGGCCTCCAGCACGCCGATCCACTGCTTGCCGGGCAGCGAGGGCACCTTGGCCGAGCGCAGCTCGCCGGTCCCGAGGTCGAAGCTCAGCACGTCGGTGAAGGTGCCGCCGACGTCGATGCCGATGAGATGCCGGCTCATGCCGCAAGCTCCAGCCCGCGCAGCAGCAGCCGGTCGCCGGGCGCGGCCTGCAGCAGGGGAAAGCCGTCCACACCCATGGCCGCCATGCGGTCGTCCGGCAGCGCCGGGTCGATCCGCGTCCAGAAGCGCACGGCCGAGCCGCGCGCCGGCACCAGCTCCACCAGCCCACCCGCCCCGGCGCCAAGCGCCTCGCTCAAGGCCGGCGGCAGGTAGAGCAGCCGTCGCGTGCCCGCGTGGCCGGGCTGGTTGGTCGCCACCACCGTCACCAGATGGCGGCCGCGCGCGAGCTCTGCGCGGCGGGCGGCGGTCGCCGCCTCGTCCACGGCGCCGTCGCGCAGCACCACGCCGTAGTCGCGCGCTGCCGCCGCCTCCGTCACGTAGCCCTGGCGGACGTCGTCCAGCACGCGCCCGGCGTCGCGCCGGAGCGGATCGCCATAGCCTCCGCCTCCGCCAGAGCGGATCTGCACCACGTCGTCGCGCTCCAGCGGGAAGCCCGAGACCTTGCCCGGGATCGGCGAGGGCGCGAGGCTCGCCTCGCCGCGCAGCACGGCGAAGCCGTTGGGCTGCGCGGCCTGCCCGCCCTCCACGCCATAGGGCGGGATGACGTTGCGCTCCGACACCACGGAGAGGCTGCCCGTCTCGTTCAGCAGCTCGATCTCGCGCAGCAGACCGCAGCCGCCGCGGAACTCGCCCGGGCCGCCGGTGTCCGGCCGGATGGCGGAGCGCTTCACGCGCAGCGGGAACATCGCCTCGATGACCTCGGCGGCGTGGATGGAGTTGAAGTCGCCCTCGGTGAAGGCGCGCACGACGTTGTTGCCGTCGAAGCCCCGCCCCGCGCCCGTTCCGCCCGCCGGCCATTCGTAGAGGATGAAGGGCGAGCGCGCCCCCGGCCGGCGCCCGGCAATGTGGGTGTGGTTCGCGGCGCCCTTGAGCTCGCCCAGCGTCAGCTCCGGCACCGCCTGGCCGAGCGCGGACAGCATCACGCCGTCGAGGCCGTACTTCACCTCCACCATGCCGCCGCAGGGCGCGGGCAGCCGCGCGTTGATGAAGCTGCCCTCGGGCGCGATCACGCGGATCGGCCGGAAGGCGCCGGAGGAGATCATGCCGCGCGGATCGAGGAAGGCCTTCACGATGGTGAAGACCCCGTTCGGCGCCATCGAGGGCCCGACATTGGTGGGCCCCATGGTCTGCGGCGAGGTGCCGGTGAAGTCCGCGACCATCTCGCCGCCGGCGATGGTGAGCGCCAGCGCGATGCGCAGCGGCTCGGCCACGTGGCCGTTGCTCTCCAGATAGCCCTCGGCGCGGTAGGTGCCCTCCGGCAGGGTGGCCAGCCGCGCGCGCATGCGCGCCTCGGCGCGGTCCATCAGCTCGGCCATGGCGTCCAGCAGGCCGGTGGCGCCCCAGCGGCGGACCAGCCGCAGCACATGGGCCTCCGCCTTGCGGCAGACGCCGAGCATGCAGTCGAAGTCGCCGCGCCGCTCCTCCTCCACCCGCATGTTCGCGAACATCAGGTCGAGGAAGGGCTGGTTCAGCTCGCCGTTCGCGCCGATGCGCGTCGGCGGGATGCGGATGCCCTCCTGGTAGATCTCGTTGACGCGGCCGGAGAGGCTGCCCGGCGTCATGCCGCCGACGTCGTTCCAATGCGCGCGCACGGCGGCGAAGAGGATCAGCCGCTCTTCGGCGAAGACCGGCCAGAGCATCAGGATGTCGTTGAGGTGGGTGCCGCCGGTATAGGGGTCGTTGTGCAGGAAGATGTCGCCCGGGCGGATGTCGCCGGCGTAGCGGCGCAGCACCTCCTCGGTCGAGACCGGCACGGCGAAGATGTGCAGGGGGTGATCGTCGAGGCCCTGGGTCACCAGCTCGCCGGTGGCGGACATCAGGGCGCAGGAGAAGTCGTGGCCCTCGTAGATGATCGAGGAGTAGGAGGCGCGGATCATGTTGGCCCGCATCTCGTTGACCACGGCGGTCAACGCCTCGCGGACCAGTTCCAGCTGGAGGAGCTCGGACATCGCGGTTACGCCCTCGTTGTGCGGGAGGTCAGGGAGATGCGCCGCAGCGCACCCGCTGAACCCGCCGAGGCGCTGGCCGGGAAGGGGAATCGTGGCAAGTGACCCAGGCTCCTGGCAAAGGCTGGAGCCGCATAGCTGGCGTTAGAACAGCGGCTGGAAACGCCGCTTATCGTTCTAGATCAAAAAGCTAGAATTGGAGCGGTCGCGGCGCAAGCCTTTTTCACAGGACGGGAGATTTTCCGCTGGGCGGGAGGTTTTGCTGGCGTCGGGAGCGTGGATCGTCCTAGGACAAATCTGGCATATTCAAGCGTAACAAGGCGATGAACCCCTCATCAAGCGATATCGATAGCGGCGATGCGAGCGCCCGGATGCTCGCCGGGCTGACGCCCATCCCGGGTGGCGAGCGCGTGAAGTATCCCCAGGTCATCGCCGCGCTGGAGCGGCTGGCGCGCACCGGCGCCGCGGCCGGCCAGCGCCTGCCGCCCCATCGCCTGCTGGCCACGCGGCTCGGCATCACCATCGCCACCCTGACGCGGGCGATCGGCGAGCTCACGCGGCGCGGCGTGCTGGTGACGCGCATCGGCTCAGGGACCTTCGTGGCGCCGCAGCCCACCATCCTCCCCACCGCGCCGCCTACGGGCGGCTTGGTCGACCTGCGCCTGTGCATGCCCCCGCTGGGCCCGGTCCAGGAGATCCTGGGCCGGACGCTGTCGGGGCTCGCAGGCGTGCCGGAGGTGTTCGGCTACGAGCCGCTCGGCGGCGATGCCGAATCCCGCGCGGCCGGCGCCGCCTGGCTGCGCCTCCGCGGGCTGGAGGTTCCCGCCGAGGCCGTGCAGGTGGTCGGCGGCGCGCATGAAGGCATGCTCGCCGCGCTGAAGGCCGTGACCCGCCCCGGCGACCGCGTGCTGTGCGAGGCGCTGCACTACACGGGTCTGCGCCGCCTCGCGACGCTGCTCCAGATCGAGCTGATCGGCGTGCCCATCACCGCCGAGGGCCTCGACACGGAGGCCTTCGCGCGGCTGTGCCGCACCATGGCGCCGCGCGCGGCCGTGCTGACGCCCGTGATGCAAAACCCGACCACAGCCACCCTGGGGCTCGAGGCGCGGCAGTTCGTCATCGCCGCAGCGCGCGCGGCGGATGCGATCCTGATCGAGGACGACATCAACGGCCATCTGAGCGGCGACACGCTGCCGCCTCTGGCCCGGCTGGCGCCCGACCGCGTCATCCTCGCGACGAGCCTCTCCAAGAGCATCGCGCCGGGGCTGCGCCTCGGCTACGTGGTGGCGCCGGCGCCCCTGCGCGAGGCGGTGCAGACCGCGCTCTACACGCTGGGCTGGACCTGCGGCGCGCTGCACGGGGCGATGGCGAAGCGGCTGATCGCCAGCGGCGATGCCGAGGCCTGCGTGATGGCGCAGCGGGCGGAGGCGCTGGAGCGCATGCGGCTCGCACAGACCTATCTGGGCCCGGCCCTGGCGCTCGGCCAACCCGGCGGCCAATCGGGCGGCGCGCCCAGCCGGCCGCTCTACCATGGCTGGCTGACCCTGCCGCCCGGGCGCCGCGCCGGCGAGTTCACCGCCGAGCTGCTGACGCGCCAGGTGCTCGTCGCGCCCGCCTACGAGTTCATGCAGGACGACACGCAGCCCCCCGAGACGGTGCGGCTCAGCCTGGGCCGGGAGGCGACCTCGCTGCTCGTGACCGCGCTGGAGCGCATCGCGGCAGTGCTGGAGCAGCGGGCGCCGGCCCCCAGCGCCGTCGTATGAAGAAGGGCCGGAAGGGCGGCACCCGCCGCCCCCGGCCCCATGGCGCTCAGAGGAGCTTCGCCGCCTCCTGGAAGGCCGCGATCGTGTCCTTCACGTCGCGCTCGTCATGCGCGAGCGAAATGTACATCTTGTTGTCGCTCTTGAAGACGCCGCGCTGGCGGACGAGCTGGTTGAAGCGGCGGCTCTTCGCCTTGTCCACGTCCAGCGTGCCGCGATGCTCGGTGATGGAGCTGCGCGTGGTGAAGAAGGCGTCGAACATCACGGGAACGCCGAGCATGAGGACCTGGTGGCCGGCATCCTTCAGTGCCGCCTCCATGCCGGCCCAGAGAGCGCGACCGGTGGCGAAGACCTTCTCGTAGCTGCCGGGGCGCTTCAGCACCTTCAGCGTCGCGAGCCCCGCGATGGCCGCGATGGGATTGCCCGAGAGCGTGCCGATCTGCGGCGTGAACGCCTCGGCGCCGACCTTGGCCGCATCGAAATGCGCCATGATCTCCGCCTTGCCCGCGACCGCGGAGAGCGGAAAGCCGCCCCCGACGATCTTGCCCATGGTGCAGATGTCCGGCGTCACGCCGAAATATTCCTGCCCGCCGCCATAGGCGAGGCGGAAGCCGGTCACGACCTCGTCGAAGATCAGGGGGATGCCGTATTCGGCGGTGATGGCGCGCAGCCCCTCCAGGAAGCCCGGCACCGGCGGGATCAGGCGCTGCATCGGCTCCACGATCACCCCGGCCAGCTCGTCCTTGTGCGCGTGGATCAGCTCCTGCGCGGCGGCGAGGTCGTTATAGGTCGAGATCAGCATCTCGCCCTTCACGCTCTCGGGGATGCCGGCGGAATCGAAGGCGGCGTCGGGCGAGTTGCCCGGCCGCGGCGCCCACATGCTGAGCAGGCTGTAATCGCTCATGCCGTGGTAGCCGCCCTCGAACTTGAGGATCTTGCTGCGCTTGCGGTAGGCGCGCGCGAGCCGCATCGCATAGGCGTCGGCCTCGGTGCCGGTGCAGGCGAAGCGGACCTGCTCGGCGGCGGGCATCGCCTCGACGATCTCGGCCGCCAGTGCGATGCCGTGCTCGTTGTTCGCGAAGAAGGTGGAGCCGCGGCCCACCTGCTCGACGACGGCGGCGTTCACCTCGGGATGCGCGTGGCCGATGAACATCGGGCCGGAGCCCAGCAGGAAGTCCACATACTCGTTGCCGCTGACGTCCCAGACGCGGCCGCCCTTGCCTTCGCGCAGCACCGTCTCCGTCGCGATATTGCCGAAGCCGCCGGCGGGCATGACCCGCTTCGCGGTCTCGACCATCGCCTGCTCTTCCGAGCTTGCCGTCATCACGTTCATTTCAGCGTCTCCGTTCAGTTGTTGAAGATCAATTGTTGAAGATCGGGGCGCTGTCGCGCAGGCTGGACATGCGCTCGCGCAAGGCGGCGTGCAGGCGGCCGACCATCGGCCCGACCTCCCCTCCCCCGACGCTGCGCCCGCCGACATCCACGATGGGCACGAGCTCGGCCATCGAGGCGCTCTCGAAGACCTCGTCGGCGGTGACGAGGTCGTAGACGGTCATGGGCCGCTCGCGGGAGGGGATGCCCATCTCGCCGCAGAGCTCCATCACCGTGGCGCGCGTGATGCCTTCGAGGATGTTGCCGGTGGGCGGCGTCTCCACCGTGCCCTGCCGCACGGCGAAGACGTTGCTGCCGTAGCCCTCGGCCACATAGCCCTGCAGGTCGAGCATGATGGCCGTGTCGGCGCCGGCGCGGCGCGCCTCCAGGAAGGCCATGATGTTGTTGATGTAGTTGCAGGTCTTCGCGCGGGAATCGAGGCAGTCCGGCGGGATGCGCCGCTGCGAGGCGACATGCGCGCGCTCGCCCTTGGCGAAGATGTGATTGCGGTCCTCGACCTTCTCGTGCTGCGCCACGATGACCACGTTGCCCGGCCCGAGCTTCTCGGTGTGCCGCACGCCGATCGGGCCCACGCCGCGCGAGACGATGGGGCGCAGATACCCGTCCCGCAACCCGTTGCGGCGCCCGGTCTCCAGCACGGCATCGATCATCGCCGCCTTGCCGATGGGGATCTCGAAGCCGAGGTAGTGCGCGGAGCGGTAGAGGCGGTCGATATGCTCCTTCAGCTTGAAGACGCCGCCGTTCACGGCCTGCAGCCCTTCGAACACGCCGTCGCCATAGACGAAGCTGCGGTCGAAGACCGAGACCTTCGCCTCGTTCTGCGGGCAGAACTCGCCGTTGATGTAGACCCAGTCGCCAATCACTTTCGTTTCCTCCTCAGCTCGTCAGCGCGTAACGCGGCTCGATCCGGCGGACGAGCCAGGATAAGGCGTAGCAGCCGACGAAGTACCCGGCCGCCAGGGTGATGTAGAGCGCGCCCGGCGCGAAATCGCGGTTGTTCACGATGATGACGGCGCGGAAGAAGTCGATGATCCCCACGACGTAGACCAGCGAGGTCGTCTTCAGCATCATGATGAAGTGCGAGATCAGCGCGGGCAGCATGTTGCGCCCGGCCTGGGGCAGGACGATGCGCGTCATGTTCTGCCAGGGCGTGAGCCCCGTCGCGTAGCCGCTCTCCCATTGGGTGCGCGGGATGGACAGGATGCCCGCGCGCACGACCTCCGCGAGATAGGCGGCGGCGATCATCGACAGCGAGATCACCGCGGCCGACCAGCCCGGGACGGAGGCTCCGGTGATCGCGGGCCAGGTGTAGAAGACCCAGAAGATCACCATGAGCTGCGGGATGGCGCGCAGGAGCTCGATGTAGCCGATGGCCAGGTGCCGCAGCCCCGGCGGCGCGAAGAGCCGCAGGATCGCGAGCATCACGCCCGCCGCGAGCCCGATCGACACCGAGATGAGGGTGAGCAGAAGCGTCGCGCCGACGCCTCGCAGCAGGAAGGGCCCGGAGCGCCAGACGACCTCCCATCCCGCGTCGCGCACCCACCAGATGCCGGCGAGGACCAGCACCACCATCGACAGGCGCCAGACCAGGAGTTTTCGGGCCTCGCTCATCTCAATGCAGCCTCAGCCGGCGCTCGAGCAGCGCCATGCCGCCGGCGATGGCGAGCGCCATCACGAGATACATCATCGTCACCGTCGTCGCGGCCTCGAAGCCCCGGAAGGTCTCGCTCTCGATGGCCTGGGTCTGGAAAGTCAGCTCCTCCACGCCGATCAGCATGGCGGTGGAGGAGTTCTTCACCACCTCGATGAACTGCGAGGTCATCGGCGGCGCCACGATGCGCAGCGCCTGCGGCAGCAGGATATGGCGGTAGATCTGCCAGGGACCGTGCCCGCAGGCATAGGCCGCCTCGGACTGCTCGCGCGGCACGGCGCGCAGCCCGGCCGCCACGAGGTCCGCGATATAGGCGCTCTGATGCGTGACGAGCCCGATGATGGCCGCCGGCATCGCCTCCAGCCCCACGACGAAGTAGAGGAAGAAGAGCTTCACCACGACCGGCAGGTTGCGCAGCACCTCGACATAGGTCGCGACGAACTTGCGGAGGAAAAAGCTCGGTAGCGCGCCGAGGCAGCCCATCACGACGCCGACGATGAGGCTGCCGATGATCGACAGCACCGACAGCTCCAGCGTGAAGACGAGGCCGTTCCACAGGACCTCGCGGTAGCGCCAGATCACCTCCCAGTGCATGCTGCCCCCTGCCCATGGCGCAGCATCAGGCGCCGATGCCCGGCTGGAGGCGGTATTCGGACCACATCTTGAAGACGGGCGGCGCGCCGAAATGCCGCGCGAACATCGCCTGGTACTCGCCGCGGTGCCACATCTCCTGCATCGTGATGTCGAGGAAGTTGCGCCACTTGGAATCGTTCTCGCGGATGCCGATCGCCCAGGGGTCGTTGTAGAAGGGCGTGCCCACCTCCAGCAGCTGCGGCCGCAGCGCGACGTAGGATTGCGCGGAGAAGGTGTTGGTCGCCACCGCATCGGCGCGGCCGCTCAGCAGCGCCGTGATCGCGTCCGGATACTCCTGGAAGAAGACGAACTGCGCGGTCGGCACCGCCGACTTCACGTAGTCGACGAGCAGGCTCCCCTGCGTCGTCGCGATGCGGCGCGGCGGCCCGTAGTCGGCCACGTTGCCGCTCGTGCCCTTCTTCACGATCAGCACGCAGCTGTCCCAGACATAGGGGGTGCTGAAGTCGACGACCTCCTCGCGCTGCACGGTGGGCGTGGTGGGGCCGATATCGGCGTCGATGCCGTTGTTCTGCAGCAGCGCGAAGCGGTTGCGCGACGTGACCTGCACGTATTCGACGCGCACCCCGAGCTTGTCGGCGAAGGCCTTGGCGAGATCGGGCCCGAAGCCCGTCGGGCGGCCGGCCGTGTCGAGCGAGCCCACGGGCGGGAAGTCGTAGCGCACGCCGGCGAGGAACGTGCCGCGCGCCTTGATCCGGTCGATCGTGCCCTGTGGCGCGGTCTGCGCCTGGGCGGCGGAGGCGGCCACGAAAGGGGTCGCGAGCATGGCGGAAAGCCGGCTCAGGCCACGACGCGTCGAAGAGGTCATGATCGGTCTCCTTCTGGGTTCAGTGATGCAGGATCTTGTCGAGGAAGCGCTGTGCGCGGTCGGTCGCGGGCGACTGGAAGAAGGCGTCGGTCGCGCTGTCCTCCACCACCTCGCCCTGGTCCATGAAGATGATCCGCTGCGCGACCTCGCGGGCGAAGCCCATCTCGTGGGTGACGATGACCATGGTCATGCCGCTCGCCGCCAGGTCGCGCATGACGTCGAGCACCTCGTGGATCATCTCGGGGTCGAGGGCGGAGGTCGGCTCGTCGAAGAGCATGATCTTCGGGTCCATCACCAGCGCGCGGGCGATGGCGACGCGCTGCTGCTGGCCGCCGGAGAGCTCGGCGGGATAGGCGTCCACCTTGTCCGCGAGGCCCACGCGCGTGAGCATCCGGATCGCGCGCTCCCTCGCCGCCGATGTCGTGGTGCCGCGCACCAGCCGCGGCGCCAGCGTGACGTTCTGCAGCACCGACATGTGCGGGTAGAGGCTGAAGCGCTGGAAGACCATGCCGATCTCCGCGCGGAAGCCGGAGGAGCGCAGCGTGCGGTCGTTGAGCTCCTGGCCCAGGACCTCGATGCGGCCTTCCTGCACGCGCTCGAGCCCGTTGATGCAGCGAAGCAGCGTGCTCTTGCCCGATCCGCTCGGGCCGCAGACCACCACGACGTGACCCATGCCGAAGGTCAGGTCGATGCCCTTCAGGACCTGCGAGGTCCCGAACCATTTGCTGACGCCGCGGAACCGGATGGGCGAATCTGGCAGAGCAGCGGACTCCCGACATGACGGAACCGCATGGAACTGGCGTCGCGGGCCCTGGCCCGTTCAAGTGTTCTAGGTTGATTGGGAGCTTAGGTGACGAAGGGCCCAGGCGCAAGGCCGCTCTTGGACGAAACCTCTCCGGTGCCTGTGACGCAGAGCTCTAATCGATATAGGACAATTCACGAGGATACAGCCCGAAGGAGCTGCCTTCTCGGGGCGAAGATCGATCAGCGTAACGCAGGACGAATTTCGCGCCGCGCCCACCCACCCGGATGTTCGAGGACGTCGAAAGTCCAATAATTGTTCAAATGCCCGCATCGATCTGAGGCGCTGCCCGATTCACGATCAATCACGTCCCGGATGCACGAATTATGCCCTGGCTGCGCGTCAAGGCGGCTGTATATACATGTGGTCGCCAGCTCGCCTGCTAGGCCATCCCATGGAGGCACGATGCTCGGATTTCCCTCTCGGCGCAGTCTCACCCTCGGCCTCGGCCTGCTGCTCGGCACCTTCGCCGCCGCACAGTCCGCGGCGGCGGAGAGCGTCCTGCGCGTCGCCGGCACCTTCCGCGAGATCCCGCTGACCACCGGCAATCCCGACCAGGGCGCCGAGGGCATGTTCGCGGTCGGCTACAATCTGTACGACGCGCTGATCAACTGGGACCTCAGCCAGTCGGACCGGCCGGCAACCCTCACGCCGGGCCTCGCGACCGAGTGGAGCGTCGACCCCCAGGACAGCCGGCGCTGGGTCTTCCGCCTGCGCGAGGGCGTCCGGTTCCATGACGGCTCCCGCTTCGACGCGGATGCCGTGATCTGGAACTTCGAGAAGCTGCGCAACGAGCGCGCGCCCCAGTACGACCCGAAGCAGGCCGCCCAGGCGCGGGTGCGTATCCCGTCCGTCGCCAGCGTCGCCAGGATCGACGCGAACACGATCGAGGTCAGGACCGCCGAGCCCGACGCCTTCCTGCCCTATCAGATCGCCTGGATCCTGTTCTCCTCCCCCGCGAACTGGGAGGCGCAGGGCCGCGACTGGGACAAGGTGGCGCTGAGCCCCTCCGGCACCGGGCCCTGGCGCGCGGCCCGCGTCGCGCCGCGGGAGCGGCTCGAGATGGTGCGCAATCCCGACTACTGGAACCGTGACCGGGTGCCGCGCATCGACCGGCTGGTGATGCTGCCCGTGCCCGATGCGGCGACGCGCACGGCCGCGCTGCGGTCGAACCAGGTGGACTGGATCGAGGCGCCGGCGCCCGACGCGATCCCCTCGCTCCGGGCGGCGGGGTTCCGCCTGTCGACCAACCTCTACCCGCATGTCTGGATCTATCACCTGAACGTCGCCGAGGGCTCGCCCTGGGCCGACCAGCGGGTCCGGCGCGCGGCCAATCTCGCCATCGACCGCGAGCAGCTCGTGCAGATGCTGAGCGGCGTGGCGCAGCCGGCCGCGGGGCTCGTCCCCTCCAACAGCCCCTGGTTCGGCCGGCCCGAATTCCGCGTGACCTACGATCCCGCGGCGGCGCGCGCGCTGCTGGCGGAGGCGGGCTACAGCCGCCAGCGCCCTGTCCGCGCCAAGGTCCTCTTCGCGGTCAACGGCTCCGGCCAGATGCAGCCCGTGCCGATGAACGAGTTCATCCAGCAGAACCTGCGCGACGTCGGGATCGAGGTGGAGTTCGAGACGGTCGACTGGGGCGCGCTGCTGACGCGGTGGCGCGGCGCCCCCACGGCCGAGGCCCAGCGCGGCGTCTACGCCATCCAGATGAACCTGATCCTGCAGGATCCCTTCAACGCCGGCATCCGCTACGCCGACACGCGGCTGGTTCCGCCGCGGGGCGGCAACTTCTCGAATTTCGGCGACGCGGCGCTGGACGCGCTGATCGACCGCGCCCGCGCGACCTTCGACCCGCAGGAGCAGAACCGGCTGCTGGGCGAGATCCACGCACGGATCGTGGAAGGGGCGCCCTTCCTGTTCGTCGTGCACGACCTGAACCCGCGGGTGCTGTCGCCGCGCGTGCGGAATTTCACGCAGGCGCAGAGCTGGTTCCAGGACTTCACGCGGATCGAGATGCAGTAGGGGTGCGAGGGGGCTCTGCCCCCTCGCGCTCCCCCGCCAGGGCTTTTGGCCCTGGACCCTTTAACTGATCGAAGGTGCAGGAAACTGAGTTTCCTGCTGGGGGAGTTTGAGGGGGCAACGCCCCCTCAAGGCCTCCGAAAGAAGGGAGCACACAATGTTCGACAGCAGCGAGATCGCCACCGTCGGCGAGTACCGGCACCTCCAGCTCACGCGCGTGTCCGGCGCCCTCGGCGCCGAGGTCGACGGCGTCGATCTCTCCCAGCCGATCGCCGAGCCGGTCCTCGCGGAGATCCGGCAGGCCTTCGCGGACTACATCGTGCTCTTCTTCCGCGGGCAGCAGCTCACCCCTGAGCGGCACCTGGAGATCACCGAGCTCTTCGGCCCGGTCTTCCGCGTTCCCTTCATCGAGGGCGGCGTGCCCGGCTATCCCGATATCCTCGCCATCCGCAAGGAAGCCGACGAGCGGAAGATCATCACCTTCGGCGGCAACTGGCACTCGGACTTCAGCTTCCTCGAGCACCCGCCCCTCGGCACGGTCCTCTACGCGAAGGACGTGCCGCCCTATGGCGGCGACACGCTGTGGTCCAACGGCTACCTGGCCTACGAGACCCTGTCGGCGGGCATGAAGCGGATCGTGGACGGGCTGGGCGCCATCCATGCGGGCCGCACCTACGGCACCAACGTGCCCAAGGCGGCCGACACGACCTCGCGCTCCATGAAGATCTCGCGCGGCAACGCGGAGGCGGACATCGAGCGCGTCCATCCGGTGGCGCGCACCCATCCGGTGACGGGGCGCAAGGCGCTCTTCATCAACCCGATCTACACCTCCCGCTTCGCAGAGATGACGGAGGAGGAGAGCAAGCCGATCATCGACTTCCTCTACGCGCATGCGACGCGCCCGGAATTCACCTGCCGCTTCCGCTGGGCGCGCGGCTCCGTGGCGATCTGGGACAACCGCTGCTCCCTGCACTACGCGCTGAACGACTACGACGGCCACCGGCGCGAGATGTACCGGACCACCATGGCCGGCGAACGCCCCGTCTGATCGATAGGTCTGACCGAATGTCCCTGCTGATCGCGGGTGGGCGCGTCTTCGATCTCGAAGGCGACGTCCATCAGCCGCCCCTGCGCGACATCCTCGTGGAGGACGGCGTCATCACCGCCGTCGTCCCGCCCGACCCGTCCCTGCGGGGCGGCCCGGGGGTGGAGGTGCTGGACGCCTCCGGGCTCCTGGTCATGCCCGGCTTCGTCAACGCGCACTACCATTCCTTCGACGTGCTGGTGAAAGGCATGCTCGAGGACATGCCCTTCGACGTATGGTCGCTGCACTCCTTGCCGGCCTATCTCGGGCCGCGCAGCAGGGAGGAGCTGCGCATGCGCACGCTCGTCGGCGCGATCGACTGCCTGCGCCACGGCATCACCACCGTGCAGGACATGATGAACCTCGTGCCCATGGACGAGGAGACGCTCGACACCATCCTCGCCGCCTATGACGAGATCGGCCTGCGGGTCGTCTTCTCGACCAGCCTGCGCGATGCGCAAGCCGTCGACATCGCGCATTTCCTGCCCGCGGATCTGCCCGAGGAGGTGCGCCGCATGGTGCACAACGAACCGGGCGACGCACGCGCGCAGCTGGACTTCGTGGCGCGCCAGCTCGCCCGCGTGCGGCTGCCGCCGCGCATCAGCTGGGCGCTCAGCGCCTCGGGCCCGCAGCGCTCGACGCGGGGGCTGTTGGAGGGTCTCGGCGACCTCTCGCGGCAGCATGGCCTGCCGCTCTTCACCCATGTCTACGAGACCAAGGCGCAGGCGCTGAAGGCACGCGACATCTACGCGGAGCAGGGCGGATCGATGATCCGCTACCTCCAGGAGGTCGGGCTGCTCGGGCCGCGCACCACCATCGTGCACGGCGTCTGGCTGGCGCCCGAGGAGATGGGGATGCTCGCCGCCTCCGGCACCGGGCTGGCGCACAACCCCATCAGCAACCTCAAGCTGAAGAACGGCATCGCGCCGATGCGTCGCGTCATCGACGCCGGCGTGAACGTCGCGCTGGGCTGCGACGACTGCAGCTGCGGCGACTGCCAGAGCATCTTCCAGTCGATGAAGATGCTCTGCCTGCTGGCCGGGATCACCGATCCCAACCCCACGGGCGTCCACGCCGTGCATGCGCTGAAGGCCGCGACCTTGGGCGGGGCGAAGGCCGTGGGGCTGGAAGGGCGGATCGGCGCCGTGCGGCCGGGGATGCAGGCGGACCTGACGCTGCTCGACCTCGACGACATCGTCTACCAGCCGCTGAACAGCGCGGCGCGCCAGGTGGTGTACAGCGAGGCCGGGCGCGGCGTCCGGCACGTGCTGGTGGCCGGGGAGCCCGTGCTGAAGGACGGACGGATCACCCGCCTGGACGAGGCGGCGCTGCGTGCCGAGCTGGCCGGGCTGATGCCCCGCTTCCGCGCGGACATGGCGGAGCTCGCCCGCCGCGCCGCGCCGGCCGTGCCCTACCTGCTCGAGGCCAATGCGAAGCTGGATTCCGCCGCGCTGGGCTTCGAGCGGCAGCGGCCGATATGACTCGCCCCCTGAGCGGGGTCCGGGTGCTGGATTTCAGCCGCGTCCTGTCCGGCCCCTATTGCACGGCGCTGCTCGGGGACCTCGGCGCCGAGGTCACCAAGGTCGAGCCGCCGGGCGGTGACGACTACCGCCACATCGGCCCCTTCGTGCAGGGCGAGAGCGCGTCCTTCCTGGCGGTCAACCGGGGCAAGCGCAGCATCGCGCTCGACCTCGGCCGGCCCGGGGACCGCGCGATCGCCCTGGCCCTGGCGGACCGCGCCGACGTCGTCGTCGAGAACTTCCGGCCCGGCGTCGCAGACCGGCTCGGGATCGGCTGGGAGGCGCTGTCGGCGCGCAACCCGCGCCTGGTCTATGCCTCGATCTCCGGCTTCGGGCAGAGAGGACCCTTGGCCGCGCGTCCCGCCTATGACGTCATCCTGCAGGCGATGACCGGCATCATGTCCGTCACCGGCGAGCCGGACGGGCCGCCGGCGCTGGTGGGCGAGGCGATCGCCGACATCTCGACCGGCCTCTTCGCCTCCTGGGCGGTGCTGGCGGCGCTCGTGGAGCGCGGGCGCACAGGCCAAGGGCGGCGGATCGACATGGCGATGTTCGACGCCATGGTCGCGCTGCAGCCCATGCTGATCGCGCGCCATCTCGCGACGGGCCAGGCGCCGCGCCGCATGGGGCATCGCCATGCCTTCTCCGCGCCCTTCGGAACCTTCGAGGCCTCGGACGGGCCCTTCATGCTGGCCGTGCTGAACAACCGGCTCTTCGCGCGGCTGGCGGAGCATATCGGCGCGCCGGAGCTGGCCGCCGACCCGCGCTTCGCGCAGGACGCCGATCGCTTCGCCAACGAGGCCGCGCTGCGTGCGGCGATCGAGGGCTGGGCGCGCGGGATGACCGCGGCGGAGGCCGTCGCCTCCCTGGTCGCCGCGGGGATTCCGGCGGCAGAGGTGCAGGACATCGCGCAGGTCGCGGCCTCGCCGCAGGTGGCGGAGCGCGGCCTGCTGCAGGAGGTGGATCATCCCGTGCTCGGCCGGATCCGCGTGCCGCAGCAGCCCGCGCAATTCGTCGGCCTGTCGCGCGGCGGGGCGGCCCCGCCTCCGGCGCTGGATGGGGACCGCTCGGCGATCCTGGCCGAGCTGGAGGCGGCTGGAGTTGAGGGGCTCCGCCCCTCAAACTCCCCGGCAGGAAACTGAGTTTCCTGCACCTTCCATCCGTTTTGGGGTCCAGGGCCAAAAGCCCTGGCGGGGGGTTGGCCGCGAAGCGGAGACAACGAGGGGGCGGAGCCCTCTCGCAGACTTCAGGCGGGTAGCGGATTGCGGCGCGCGACGAGCCGCATCATCGCGGAGATGTCGAGCTCCCCGTCACCGTCCCGCTCCAGCGCCTCGAAGAGCTGGTGCACGAGGGACGCCACCGGCAGGTCGAGCTCGTGCTCCCGCGAGACGGCCATGGCCGCGCCGAGATCCTTCAGGAAGGTCCTGACATGCCCGCCCGGCGCGAAGTCGCCCGCCGTCATGCGCGCGCCGTGATGCTGCAGGACCCGGCTGTCGGCGAAGCCGCCGCGCAGGGCCTCGCGCACCTTGTCCGGATCGGCGCCGCCGGCGCGGGCCAGCGCCATCGCCTCGGCGACGGCGCCCATGGCCGCGCCGGTGATGATCTGGCTGCACAGCTTGGCCAGCTGGCCGGCGCCGGAGGGGCCGACATGCACGGGCCGGCCGAAGGCGGCGAGCGCGGGCTGGATCCGTTCGAAGGCCGCGGGCGCTCCGCCCACCATGATGGCGAGGCTCCCCTCCAGCGCGCCGACAGGGCCGCCGGAGACGGGCGCATCGAGATGCGCCACGCCCAGCCGGGCCAGCGCGCCCGCGTGCTCGCGGGCGGTCTCCGGCGCCATGGAGGTGAGGTCCACGAAATCCACGCCGTGCGGCAGCGCCGACGCGAGGCCATGGGCGCCGAACAGGACCTCGCCCACGACCGGCCCGTTCTCGAGGATGCACAGCACCAGGTCGGCATCGGCGACGGCGGCGGCCGGCGTCTCCGCGGCACGGGCGCCGGCCGCGACGGCGTCGGCGGTCTTGGCGGCGCTGCGGTTCCAGACGGTCACCGTGTGGCCGGCCTTCAGAAGCCGGATCGCCATGGGGCTGCCCATCAGGCCGGTGCCGATCATCGCCAGGCGCATCTTGTCTCCTTCATCGCGGACCATGTTGTATACTGACCGGCGGCAAACCGAGGCAACGCGGACAGGCGGGCTCGCATCTCCAACTCTGCCCGCTGATAGAGAGTCCCGTGAAGACGCCATCGCCGACATCCCGCGGAGCATCCGGCAAGTCCGCCGTCCCGCCGCCCTATCAGCAGGTGAAGCAGCATGTGATGGAGCGGATCGCCGCGGGGGGATGGCGCGTCGGCGCGCAGCTGCCGGGAGAGCATCAGCTGGCCGGCCAGCTTCATGTCTCGCGGCTGACGGTGCATCGCGCCCTGCGGGAGTTGACCCAGGAAGGCGTCCTGGAGCGGCGGCACGGTCTCGGCACCTTCGTCGCGCCGGCGCAGGCCCTCGTGCCGACGGTCCGGGTCCACAACATCGCCGACGAGGTCCGTGCGGCCGGCCAGCAATTCGCAAGCCGGGTCCTGGTGCTGGAGGCGGTGCCGGCGGACGACGCGACGGCCGGCGCCATGGCGATGCGCGCCGGCGACGAGGTCTTCCGCAGCGCGATCGTCTACCTCGCGGACGGCGTCCCGGTGCAGCTGGAGGACCGCTTTGTCGCGCCGGCCTTCGCGCCGGATTTCCTGAAGCAGGACTTCGGGCACCAGAGCACGACCGACTACCTCCGGAAGATCGCGCCGCCCACGGAGGCCGAGCACGTGATCGGCGCGATGCTGCCGGATGCGCAGACGCGGCACACCCTGGCCATGACGCGGAACGAGCCGTGCCTCGTCGTGACGCGCACGACCTGGGTGGATGACGTGGTCACCACCTTCACGCGCTTCATCCACCCGGCGAGCCGGCGCCGCTTCATCTCGCGGGTGCGGGCGGGCCTGCCGGACGACGAGGTCGTCCTGCCCAGGCCTGGCGCCGTCGGCCGTCCGGCGGGCTGAAGCCGGCGCGCGCCGATACCGAACATGTATCGAGCGATACCCGATATGGATTGGCTTCCCCACCCGGCCATTGGCTAGGACAGGGAAGAAGCCATGCCTCGTCTCGAGGGTCACGGCTCGTGGAGAGGAAACGAGGATGATTCCAGGCCCGCAAGCGCCGCCCGCCGATGCACGGGCCAAGCGCCGCGTCTTCCGCGGCGATGTCCTGGCCGGGCGCGTCGCGCTCGTCACGGGAGGCAGCAGCGGGATCGGCCTCGGCATCGCCGAGGTCTTCGCCGAGCTCGGCGCCAGCCTCGTGCTGACGGGGCGCAGTCCGGAGAAGCTGGCCGAGGCGGCCGAAAGACTGGCCCCCAGCGGCGCGCGCGTCCTGACCATCGCGGCCGACGTGCGCGACTATGCCGCGACCCAGGACGTGATCGAACGAACGGTCGCGGAGCTCGGCGGCCTCGACATCCTCGTCAACAACGCCGCGGGCAACTTCAACTGCCCCTTCGAGCAGATGACGCCCAATGGCTGGCGCGCCGTCGTGGACATCGACCTCAACGGCACCTTCAACTTCTGCCACACCGCCTTCCAGGCGCTGAAGGCGTCGCCCCATGGCGGGCGCATCATCAACATCTCGCTGGCGCAGGTGGAATCCGGCTGGCCGGGCGCCGCCCATGCGGCCTCGGCCAAGGCGGGCGTCACCACCCTCACCCGCAGCCTCGCCATCGAGTGGGGTCCCTACGGCATCCGCGTGAACAACGTGCTGCCCGGCCCCATCGAGGGCACGGAGGGCCTGCGCCGCCTCTACGAGGCGCGCGGCGAGGGCGAAAAGGAGCTCAGCCGCGTGGCCCTGGGCCATTTCGGCGAGACCGACGACATCGCCATGAGCTGCGTCTTCCTCTCTTCCCCTGCGGGCGACTTCATCACCGGCTGCGACCTCGCGGTCGACGGCGGCCGCGCGCTCAAGCGCGCCTGGATCTGACGCCGTGGACAGCGCGATCCCGCAGCCCCTGCCCGTCCGCGGCCTCTACGAGGCGTCATCGCTCGCCCCGCTGCTCGACCCCCGCAGCATCGCCATCGTCGGTGCCTCGCCCCGACCCGGTTCCTTCGGCGGCAATGTCCTGGCGAATCTCGTTCGCCACTACTCCGGCCGTATTCTCCCGGTGAATCCGCAATACGACGCGATCGGCGAGCTGCCGTGCCATCGCAGCCTCGGCGAGCTGCCGCAGCGTCCCGACTGCGTGGGCATCGCCGTGCCCGGCGCGCGGGTCGAGGGCGTGCTCCGCGAGGCGGCGGCTCTCGGCATTCCCAGCGCGATCGTCTTCTCCTCGGGCTTCGCGGAGATCGGCACGCCGGAGGGCATCGCGATGCAGCAGCGCATCGCCGGCGTGGCCGCGGAGACGGGGCTGCGCGTCCTCGGCCCGAACTGCACGGGCATCGTGACGGTCCGCTCCGGGGCCGCCTGCAACATCCTGCCGAGCGTGCGCGACCTGCCGATGGTCCCGGGCGGCATCGGCCTCGTCGGGCAGAGCGGCGCGCTCGGCTATGTCGTCTTCCAGGCGATGCACCGCGGCGTGGGCTTCAGCCGCCTGATCTCGACGGGCAATTCCAGCGACGTCGACATGGCGGACCTCGTCAACTTCCTGGTCGAGGACGCGGACACCAGGGCCATCGCCTGCCTCTTCGAGAGCGTGCCCGACGGGCCGCGCCTGCTCGAGGCCTTCGACCGCGCCTTCCGCGCGGGCAAGCCGGTCGTCGCCTACAAGGTCGGCGTGACCGCGGCGGGTAGCCGCGCCGCGATGTCGCATTCGGGCATGCTGGCGGGGGACGCCGCGACCTATCGCGCGGTCTTCGAGCGCACCGGCGTGATCCAGGTGGAGGAGTTCGAGGGGCTGCTGGAGACGGCGGTCTTCTTCTCGCGCGCCGGGCGGCCGTCCGGCCGCGGGGTCGGCATCCTGTCCGGCTCCGGCGGCTCGGTCGTCATGGCCGCGGACAAGGCGGAACGGCACGGCATCGCCATGCCGCAGCCGGCCGCGGCGACCGTCGCGGCGCTGCGCGAGCGGCTGCCGGACTTCGCCACCATCGCCAATCCCGCCGACATCACGGCGGAATCGATCCGCGACGAGGCGATGTACGCCGAATGCGTCCGGCGCTTCGCGGCCGATCCCGGCTTCGCCAGCGTGGCGGTGCTGATGCCCTCCGCCCATGGCCAGGCCGCCGTGACGCGCGCCCACGGGATGAACGCCCTGGCCGGCGAGCTGGACCGGCCGCTGACGCTCGTCTGGATGAACGAGTGGTATGAGGGCCCCGGCGCGCATGTCTACGACGCCAGCACGACGCTCTCCGTCTTCCGCTCGCTGGACCGCTGCATGAAGGCCTATGCGCTCTGGTTCGGGCAGGCGCGGATGCGTCCGATCCTGGAGGCACGCCCGCGGGACCGGCGGCCCGATGCCGCGGCAGGTCCCGCGCGCGACCTGCTGCTGGCGCATCCTCCCAGGGCGTCGCTGACCGAGCGGGAGTCGAAGGCGCTGCTCGCGCTCTACGGCATCCCCGTCGTGGGCGAGCGCCTCTGCGCGACGCGCGAGGAGGCGATGGCGGCGGCGCGGGAAATCGGCTTTCCCGTCGTCGCCAAGGTCGAGGCGGCCGAGATCCGGCACAAGTCCGATATCGGCGGCGTGCGGCTGAACCTGCGCGACGAGGAATCGGTCGGCGAGGCCCATGACGCCATCCGGCGCGCGGTGGACGGCCAGCCGGGCGTCTCGGGCGTCGTCGTGCAGCGGATGGTGCCGCCGGGCGTCGAGATGATCGTGGGCGCGCGGCAGGATCCGCAATTCGGGCCGCTCGTGGTCTTCGGCTTCGGCGGGACGCTGGTGGAGGTGATGGGCGACGTCGCCGTGCGCCTCGCGCCGGTGACGCCGGCCGAGGTCCGGCACGCGCTGGATGGGCTACGGATGCGGCGCGTCCTCGACGGTCTGCGCGGCAACCCGCCCTGCGACGTCGACGGCTTCTGCGCCCTGGTCGCGCGGCTGTCGGAGCTGATCGCCGACCTCGCGGCCGACATCGCAGAGATCGACGTCAATCCGGTGATCCTGGGCGCGGACGGCGGCATGGCAGTGGATGCGCTCGTGGTCCGCGCGGGCTGAAGCGCCGCGGAGGAGGAAACAGAATGAACAGAACAAGCGGATCACACTGGTCACGGCGCGGGCTCCTGGCGGCCGGCGCGGCGCTGCCGGCCACGCCCCTTCCCGCGCGGGCCCAGTCCTGGCCGGACCGGGGCGTGCGGATCATCGTCCCCTTCCCGCCCGGCGGCGCGATCGACGCCATGTCGCGGCTGGTCGCGCCGGCGGTCGAACGGGCCATCGGCCAGCCCGTGGTCGTGGAGAACCGTTCGGGCGCGGGCGGCGTGCCGGGAACGGAGGCGGCGGCGCAGTCCCGCGACGGGCACACGCTGCTGATGACCGCGCTCACCCACGTCCTGCTGCCGGCGCTGAACCGGCGGCTGCCCTATGACGCCTACGCGGATTTCGCGCCGGTCGCGCCGGTGGGCACGGTGGCCAATATCCTCGTGGTGCCCGCCGCCTCGCCCTACCGCAGCGTGCCGGAGCTCATCGCCGCGGCGCGGCAGCGGCCGGGGAGCCTGACCTATGGATCGGCCGGCTCGGGCACCTCGCTGCACCTCTGCGCCGCGCTGTTCTGCGCGCAGGCGGGGATCGACATGACGCATGTGCCCTATCGCGGCAGCGGGCCTTCCGTGACGGACCTGATCGCGGGGCGGCTGGATGCGATGTTCGACAGCGCCACCTCGGTCTCGCCGCACCTGGCGGCAGGCTCGCTGCGCGCACTCGCCGTCACCACGGCCCGGCGCAGCAGCCTGCAGCCGGAGCTGCCGACGATCGCCGAGGTGGCCGTGCCCGACTACGCCGTGGACTGGTGGTACGCGATGCTCGCCCCGCGCAGCATGCCCGAGGAGGGGATGCGCAAGGTGGGCGCGGCCGTGGGCGAGGCGCTGAAGCAGCCGGAGCTGCGCGAGCGCTTCGCCGCCATCCGCTGCGAGCCGATGCCGGGCGATGCCGCGGCACTCGGCGCCATCATCGCGCGCGACCGCGTGACCTGGACGGCGCTGGTGCAGCGGCTGGGGCTTCAGGCCCAGTAGGCAGGGCGTCCCGGGAGGCTTCCTCCGCGCAGACCCGCCGGAAGGCCGCGAGGGCGGGCGACGGGTCGTCCCGCCGGAACGCCGCATAGAGGCGGGTGGTGGGCTGCGGGCCCTCGCCGCGAAGGGGGCGATAGACCAGATCGCGCAGCTGCATCTGCTGGAGCGAGGCCGCCACGAGCGTCACGCCCATGTCGATCGCGGCGAGGGCCGTGGCGGACTGCATGTCCTCGGCCTCCTGGACGATGCGCGGGCTGAAGCCGCATTGCTGGCAGAAATGGATGATCTGGTCGGCGATGCTGGGGGAGGACTGGCCCCGGTAGAGGACGAAGCCCTGCTCCGAGAGATCCTGCAGCCGCAGGGCGGGCCGCGCCGCCAGCGGGTTCTCCCGGCTCAGCGCCACGACCAGCGGCTCCTCGAGCACGAGGTCGTGGTCGAGCTCCTCGTCCTGGGTGAGCGAGCGGACGAAGCCGATGTTCAGGCGGCGCTCCCGCAGCGCCTGGATCTGCTCGCCCTTGGGGCTTTGCCGCAGCTCCAGCGAGACGCCGGGGAAGCGGCGCCGGAAGAGCCGCAGGATGTTCGGGACGATGCCGAACATGGCCGATCCGGTGACGCCGACCGCCATGTGGCCGAGCTCGCCTCGCGCCGTGCGCTGCGCGGCGACGGCCGCCTGGCGCAGCCGCACGAGAAGCGGCCGGACCTCGCGAAGGAAGGTCTCGCCCGCCTCGGTGAGCGAGACGCGCTGTGCGTTGCGCGTGAAGAGGGCGACGCCGAGCTCCTCTTCCAGCATGCGGATCTGGCGGCTCAGCGGCGGCTGGGAGCGATGAAGCCGGTCGGCCGCACGCCCGAAGTGCAGCTCCTCGGCCAGGACGACGAAGTATTCCAGCTGGTTCAGCTTCATGGAGGGCGGTCGATTCCTTGCCGCAGAGGATGCGAATAGCACCGCCGCGAGCCCGTCAGCCATCTCCGCCGTGCCGGCGAGCCCCGCCACGGCCGGCTACTCCGCGCGGATGTTGTGTCCCCGGACGACCTCGCCCCACTTCGCCCGGTCGGCGGCGATCTGGCGCAGGAAATCCTGTTGCGAGCCGCCCAGCCGCTGCAGGCCGTTCTCGACGAAGCGGCGCTGGACGTCGGGCGCCTGCATCGCCTTGTTGATCTCCTCGTTCCAGCGCGCCGTCAGCTCGGCCGGCATGCGGCCCGGTCCGACGACGCCGAACCAGTTGTGGATGACGAATTGCGGCAGGCCCTGCTGCGAAATGACAGGCAGGTCCGGCATCAGGGGCGAGGCCTCGGCGGCGCCGTAGGCAATGGCGCGCAGCCCGCCGCCGCGGATCTGCCCCATGTATTCCGGCATGTTGCCGAACATCACGTCGACGCGCCCCGCGACGATGTCGAGGATGGCCGGCGCACCGCCGCGATAGGGCACCTGCTCGAACTGCGCGCCGGTCAGCGACATGAACAGCACGCAGGAGAGCTGCTGGCTCGAGCCCGGCCCGACCGTCGCGCAGCGCAGGCTCCGCGGGCGTTCCCGTCCGATGCGCGCAAGGTCCTGCCAGGTGCGGATCTCGCCGTTCGGATTGGCCACCAGGATGTTGTAGACCGATGCGACGTTGACGATCGGCGTCAGGTCGTTGTCCACGTCGTAGGGCACCTGCTGCAGCTGCGGCGTGATCGCCATGATGCCCATCGAGCCCAGCAGGATCGTGTACCCGTCGGGCGCCGAGCGCGCCGTCTCCTGCGTCGCGATCACGCCGGCCGCGCCGGTGCGGTTCTCGACGATCACGCGCTGGCCGATCTGCTGCGACAGCTGGTCAGCCAGGATCCGGCCCAGCAGGTCCGACGTGCCTCCGGGCGGGAAGGCGTTCAGGAAGCGCACTTCGCGGCGGAGGAAGCTCTCCTGGGCCGTGGCGGCCGGTATGCCGGCAGACAGGCCCATCGCAGCAACGGCGATGGCACCCAGGGCGCGGATGGCTGTTCTTGTCATGGTCGTCCTCCCTTATCTTGCCGCCCTCCCTGGGCGGGTGTCGTCAGGCCGTTCGGCCATAGCGCTCGAGGAACGCCTCCCGCAACGTGATGCCGAGGCCGGGGCGATCGGGGATCGCGACCATGCCGTCCTCGACCGGGAAGTCCTCCTCGATCAGATCGTGCAGCATCGGGTTGTGGCCGAGCGAGTATTCCAGGATGAACCCCGCCGACTGCGTCGCGGCGAGGTGCAGCCCCGC
Organism: Roseococcus sp. GW821-FHT12F05; assembly: GCF_058806835.1. Lineage (NCBI taxonomy): Bacteria > Pseudomonadati > Pseudomonadota > Alphaproteobacteria > Acetobacterales > Roseomonadaceae > Roseococcus > Roseococcus sp. GW821-FHT12F05. The sequence continues at coordinate 89,543 of NZ_JBXAQB010000003.1, read as the reverse complement.
GGCGAAGGCCGGCGCGCCCGACCACAGATGCGGCGCGAGGCGCAGGTTGAAGGCGCTGGCGATGGCGCCGATGCGCATGCCCTCGGTGAGGCCGCCGGCGATGGCCAGGTCGGGCTGCAGCACGTCGGCGCCCCGCAGCTCGGCGATCTCGCGGAAGTCGTGGCGCGTGAACTCGCTCTCCCCTGTGCTGATCGGCACGGCGCTGCTGCGGCGCACCTCGGCCAGGCCCTGCTTGTCGTCGGCGCTCACCGGCTCCTCGAACCAGAAGAGGTCCTGGTCCTCGACCATGCGGCAGAAGGCCTTGGCCTCGGCGACCGTCCAGGTGCCGTGCGCATCCGCCATCAGCTTCACATCGGGGCCGAGCGCACGCCGCGCCGCGCGCACCCGCGCGGCGGACCGCGCCGGCGATCCGTCCATGATGCCGATGCGCATCTTCACCGCGCGGAAGCCCGCCTTGTCGCAATAGCCCTGGAGCTGCGCGCCGATATTCGCCTCGTCGGCCCAGCCGCCGGAGGCATAGGCCGGCATCCGCTCCGCCCGCCTGCCGCCGAGCAGCCGCCACACCGGCACGCCGAGCGACTTGCCGAGGATGTCCCACAGCGCGACGTCCACGCCGGCAATGGCGGAGATGGACAGCCCCCGACGGCCGAGCTGCGGCAGAACATGGCCTTCGGCCACCGCGTATCCTTCGCGCGGCGTGTTGTACATCACGTCCCACAGGCGCGAGATGTCGCGCGGATCCTGCCCCACCAGCAGCGGCGCGTAGTCCAGGTTGACGATGGCGGCGAGGCCCGCGCAGGCGGCCGCGCTGCCGACGCCGGCCTTGGCCTCGCCCCAGCCGGTGATGCCCTGGTCCGTCTCGATGCGCACGATGACGGAATCGAAGGAGGTCACGCGGCCGAAGTCGCTGACATGCTGCCGCTCATACGGGATCGGCACATGGCACCAGGTGCCCTGGACGCGGGTGATCTTCATGGGGCGGCGCTCTCCGCGGGCGTGTTGTGGCCAAGGGTGCGGCGACGGGCGCGGGACGCCTCCCAGGCCTCGGGGTTGAAGAGGTTCGCCGGGTGCATGCCGGCCAGGATGCGGACGGTGTCCCCGGCGGAGATGCGGCTGATCTCCGCGGCGCTTTCCGTCGACAGCCCGGCCGCGTGGGGCGTCAGGATGACGTTGGGCAGGCCGCGCAGAGGGTGATCGGTCGCCAGCGGCTGTGCCCAATAGACATCCAGCGCCGCGCCGCCGATGCGGCCTTCGCGCAAGGCCTCGACCAGCGGTGCCTCCTGCACGACGGCTCCGCGCGCGACGTTCAGCAGCCAGGCGGTCGGCTTCATGCGGCCCAGCATCGCCGCGTCCACGATGCCGCGCGTCTCGGGCGTCAGGGGACAGGCGAGGGCGACGTAGTCGCTCCCGGCGAACAGCTCCGGCAGCGGCGCGTAGGCGATGTGTCCCGGCAGGCCGGCCGGATTGCGGCGATGCCCCAGCACGCGCATGCCGAAGCCCAGCGCGGCGATGCGTGCGAGCCGCGAGCCGATATCGCCCACGCCGAGAATGCCGAGCGTCTTGCCGCGCAACTCGGTCGCGGTGGCGGAGCGGCCGCGCGCCGGGCCCCATCCCCTGGCGAGGTGATCGGCGTGCATCGCCTCGACATGCCGTGCCGCGGCCAGCATCTGCGCGACGAGGAATTCCGCCACCGCATCCGCATTGGCGCCGGGCACGTTGGCGACCAGCACGCCATGCGCGGTGCAGGATTCGACCGGGATCAGGTCCACGCCGACGCCGTGGCGCACGGCGGCAAGCAGGCGCGGCGCGTGGTCCAGCAGGTCGTCGGGCAGCTTCTGCCGCACGATCACGGCATCCGCATCGCGGCACAGCGCGCGCAGCGCATCGGGGCCGCTGCCGGCGAGGCGCAGGATCTCATGCCCGGCCTCCTGCAGGATCTGCTCGGCGATGGGCTCGACGGGATCGGTCAGGGCGACGCGCATCGTTCAGCCCACCTTCCAGCGCGCGAGCACGTCGCGATCCACCTCGATGCCGAGGCCAGGGCCGTCCGGCACGCGGACGATGCCCTTCACCTGCCGGATCGGGTCCTGCGCCAGGTCGTCGCGCAGCGGGTTCGGCGTCTGCTCGAATTCCAGCATGGGCGGGATGGGCCGGAAGGCCGGCGGCATGTCGGGCAGCGCGGCGAGGAACTGCACCGTCGCCGCCAGCCCGATCGCGCTGCCCCAGGCATGCGGCACGCATTCGACGCCATGGGCCGAGGCGAGCGTCGCGATCTTGCGGCATTCGCTGATGCCGCCCGCCGCGCAGAGATCGGGCTGCACGATATCCATCGCCTTGCGCGCGACGATGTCGCGGAAGCCCCAGCGGGTGAAGTCGTTCTCGCCGCCGGCCACCGCCATGTCGAGCGCGCGCGTGACCTCGACATAGCCGTCGTGATCCTCGGGGCTGATCGGCTCCTCGAACCACATCAGGTCCAGCGGCTCCATCATCCGCCCCAGCCGGATGGCCTGCGGCACGGTGAAGCAGTGGTTCGCATCCACGGCGAGCTTCACCTCGGGCCCGATCGCATCGCGCACCGCCTTCACGCGGCGGAAGTCCAGGGCCGGATCGCCGAGGCCGATCTTCATCTTGACGGCGCGGAAGCCCTGTTCCGCGTAGCCGACCGCCTCCTCGACCGCTTCCTCGACCAGGCGGTCCATGTCGATGAAGTAGAGGCCGGTCGCATAGGCCATTACCTCCGTGCGATGCGCTCCGCCGATCAGCTTGTGGATCGGCTTGCCGACCGCCCGGCCCATGATGTCCCACAGCGCGATGTCGATGCCCGACAGCGCGGTGATGGCGAAGCCCTGCGCGCCGTAGTCCTTGATGCGGTTGTACAGATCCTCCCAGACCACCTCCACGTCGAAGGGGTCGCGGCCCACGACGCGCGGGGCGTATTGCGTCTCGATCAGCGCCTTGTTCACCGCGGCGGGGCCGTAGCATTCGCCCCAGCCGGTGATGCCCTCATCGGTCGCGATCTCGACGACGCAGGAGGAGCGGGTGGCGTAGCGCCAGCCGCGCGCCGAGACGAAGGGCCTGTCCACCTTCGATTGCAGCAGGTGGCAGGTGATGGACGTGACCTTCATGAAGCCGCTTTTCCTCCGGGCATTCGTTGCTGCAGCAGCTCGTGCCAATAGGCCTCGGCCGATTGCAGATGGGCTCGCATCAGCCCCGCGGCGGCGGTGCCGTCGCCGGCGCGGATCGCCGCCGCCATGGCCTCGTGCTGGCGCTGGGCTTCCGGCGCGCGGCGGCCATCGGCGAAGTAGTGCCAGCGGCGCGTCCGCGAGAGCAGGTAGAAGGAATTGACGACGCGGCGCAGCACGCTGTTGCGCGTGGCCGCGGCGACGGCGAGGTGGAAGTCCGCGTCGCAGGCCGCGAAGTTCCCGTCCGCCGCGACCGTGCGGCGCCCCGCATCCAGCGCGGCATCGATGCGCGCCAGGTCCTCCTCCCGGCGGCGCAGCCCGGCGAGCTCGGTGCCCTGCACCTCGAGGATCCGGCGCAGCTCGATCAGCTCGGAAACCTCGCTTTCATCCAGCGGGACGCCGAGATCGGCGCGCAGCACGAGCGCGTCGAGGCTGCCGTCGCGATCCATGGCGCGGAGGTAGATGCCGGAATTCGGCCGGCGCTCGACCATGCGGACGGTCTCGAGCACCGCGATCGCCTCGCGCACCGCGTTGCGGCCGACATCGAAGCGCTCGGCGAGCTCGCGTTCCGAAGGCAGGCGCTCGCCCGAGGTCAGGCGCCGCTCCGCCACGAAGGTCAGGAGGCGCGCGACCAGATCGGACCGCTCGTCCTCGCGGCCGAACCCTCCCGAGATCGCAGCGCGTGCCGTGTCGCCTGGCGCCATTGGCTGGCCGTCCAAATTGGTCCCTCCAGATTGGTAGTGCCAATTTGACAGCCCTTCAAGAGGCTGGGCATCGTCGGCCGGCGACGCCGCCCGTCAGAAGCGCGCGTCGGAAGGAGGAAACGAGACCATGACCACCCGCACGCTCCGCGCGCCCCGCCGCACGGCACAGGGCTGAGCGCGATGAAGATCACCGACATCACGCTCACCCTCTTCGCCTGGAAGGACCTGCCCGTCATTTCCTATGGCGCGCATGCGGCAGGCGGCGGCGAGACGAAGATGGGCCTGCTCGCCATCGAGACCGACGAGGGCGTGACCGGCCATGCCTTCCTCGGCAGCGCGACGAATGGCGCGGACAGCGAGGCGGCCTCCCTGATCCGCACGCTGAAGCCGATGATGCTGGGCGAGGATCCCTTCGCGCGCGAAAAGCTGAATCTGAGGCTCTGGAGCCGCATCCGGCAGACCACGACGCGGGCGGTCGGCGCCATCGACATCGCGCTGTGGGACATCGCCGGCAAGGCGCTCGGCGTGCCGGTGTGGAAGCTGATCGGCAAGGTGCGCGACGCGATCCCGGCCTATGCGAGCTCCGCCGTGCTGCCTTCGGCCTCCGCCTATGCCGAGGAAGCGGTGCGCATCAAGGAGGCCGGCTGGGCCGCCTACAAGATCCATCCGCCGCAGCGGCTGAAGGACGACATCGCGGCCTGCGCGGCGGTGCGCCAAGCCGTGGGCGACGAGTTCCGCGTCATGCTCGATTCCACCTGGGGCTACGATTTCCCGACCGCGCTGCGCGTCGGCCGCGCGATCGAGGAGATGGGCTTCTACTGGTACGAGGACCCGCTGCACGACCAGGACGTCTACAACTACGTCAAGCTGCGCCAGACGCTGCGCATCCCCATCATGGCGACCGAGTATCCGATGACCGGGCTCGAGAGCTATCCGGTGTGGCTGATGAACCACGCGACCGACTACCTGCGCGGCGATGTGACGGTGAAGGGCGGGCTGACCACCTGCCTGAAGACGGCGCATCTGGCCCAGGCCTTCCGCATGAACTACGAGATCCACCATGGCGGGAATTCGCTGAACAACCTCGCCAACCTGCACCTCGCCATGTGCATCCCGAACACCGAGTTCTTCGAGGTGCTGCTGCCGGAGGCCGCGCAGAAATACGGGATGCTGGAGGAGATCGAGATCGGCGCCGACGGCATGGTGCGCGCGCCGGACAGGCCCGGCCTCGGCGCGGCGATCGATTTCGAGCTGATCCGCCGCAACGAGATCGCCGTGCTGCGCTGAGCGAGGGCCTCTGCCCGGCGAGGCGTTGGCCCCCTGCCCCGGTCTTCCTGTGCGCGCGTCACGACCTTTCGCGCGTCCATGCAAAGCGCCCCGCCGGAGATCCCGGGGGGCGCTGCGCGCCTTACGGACAGACCGCGGCGCCGCGGATGGGCAAAACGACCACAGGACAGGTTCCTCGATTGGCCCCCTCCGCCCGCAGCGGCCGGCATGGTCGTGTTGCGCCTATCGCCGCCTGACGCCTGCACCACGACGCGGCCGTCTACCGTTCGGAGACGCTCGGCGCCGTCGACATGTTCACGAGGCGGGTCCCCATGCTCATGGGGCCGCTGATCCCCGTGCTCGGCTCCGCGCGGGAAGGCAAGCTGCGCATCCTCGCGACCACCGCGCCGCAACGCCTCGGGATCCTGCCGGACGTGCCGACCGTCGCGGAGGCGGGCTTCCCCGAGATGGGAATGGTGTACTGGAACGGCACCTTCGCGAGCAGCGAAGTCCCCCGGCCCATCGTGGATCGCCTCAATGCGGCCTTCGTGGCGTCGATGGCCGCGCCGAACGTGCTCGCCGCCCTGGAAAGAGTCCCCGAGCCGGAGCTGGCGCCCAGCACGCCCAAGGCCTTCGACGCCATCGTCCGCCGCGATCGCGCGCGGCTGGGCGGCATCATCCGGGAGTACGGGGTCTCGGTGGAATAGGGCGCGGCGACGCCCTGCATCCCGGCAGGGCCGCGCATTCATTCTCCGCCGATCGGACGACGCGCTGAGGCACAGATTCGGCGCTGTGGCTGGAGCGAGCCGCCGCTGCTATGGATTGCCCCGATGTGACCCGACGGACGGAACTTCTTCATGGAGGCAGAAAGCTACGCCTTCGGACCTTTCGTGTTCCACTCCCTCAGCCGCCGCCTGGAGAAGCACGGCGAGCTCGTCCTGCTCAGCTCCCGCGCGACGGAGCTCCTGCTGCTCCTGCTGAGGCGCGCGGGCGCGCTCGTGACCAAGGACGAGCTGCTGCACGCCGGCTGGGGCAACCGGATCGTGGCCGAGAACAACCTGACCGTGCACATGGCCGCGCTTCGCCGCGTGCTGCGCGACGGCGGCGAGGCCGACAGCCATATCCGGACCGAGCATGGCCGGGGCTACCGCTTCGTCACGCCCGTCGAGATCGCGCAGACCGAGCGGGACAGCCTGCCCGGCGCATCGACGGCCCGCCCCGGCGCCGGACCGGACATGCGGCGCATCTCCGTCCTGGTCTCGCCGGTCCAGAGCCCGCCGAATGACGAGACCACCCGCTCGCTGGCGCAGGAGGTCGAGCGGCACCTCATGGTGCAGCTGTCCCGGGTGCATGACGCGCTCGTGGTCGGCATGCCCGCCGGCGGCCTCGATGCGGACGTATCCTCCGCCCGAGGCCGGGCCTCCCCGCCGGACCGCAGGGCGCGCTACGTCCTCCGGACCTCGATCCGGCCGAAGGGCGATGCCGTCGAGGTCATTTCCATGGTCGACGACGCCTCCAGCGGATCGATCGTCTGGGCCGACAGGCTCGAGCACCGCCACATCGGCCTGAGCTCGATGGAGAACGAGATCGCGGGCCGCCTGATCCACGCGGTGGTCACGGAGCTGATCGATCGCGAGGCCGCGCAGGGCCCTCCCGGGGAGGCGCTGCCCACCGCCGATGCCCGCTACGGCGCCCTGCGCGGCTGGAGCGCGCTCAACCGCGGGCTGGTGTTTCCCCAGGACCTCGCCGAGGCCCGGCAGTGGTTCGACCGCGCGCTCCTCGCCGATCCGTCGCATGCGCCCGCCCTGGCGGGATCGGCCTATGCGATCGTCGCGGACAACATCCGGGTCACCACCCAGCTTCGCTCCCTGGGGAGCAACTCGAGCCGCGCCGATCTCCGCCTGGCCGACGACATGGCGACGCAGGCGGTCGCACGGGCTCCCGACTGGCCGAAGGCCTGGTTCTGCCGCGGCTATGTGAGGCTCTGGCAGCGGCGGTTCGGCGAGTCGCTGCTCGCCCTCGACCGCGCCCTGTCGCTCGATCCCTGCGATCCCGAGGCGCAGGCCTATGCCGGCCATGTCGCCTTCCTGGCCGGCGATGTGGACGCGATGCCGGGGCCGGTCCGGCATGCGATCGCCCTCAGCCCGCGGAACCGCGGCGCCGGGCTCTGGCACCTCTGGCTGGGCCTGCATGATTTCTGGCACGAGCGGGACGAGCTCTCGATCCCGCATTTCATGCGGGCCACGGACCTCTCGCCCAGCCTGATCTATCCCTCGAGCTTCCTCGCCAGCGCGCAGGCCCATGCCGGCCGGATCCCGGAGGCGCGCAGCACCCTCGACTCCTGGTGCGAGGCCATGGGGGGCTTCCGCCTCACGATCGAGCACCTGCGCGCGCAGGTCTTCTCCGACCATCCCGACTACCTGGCCGGGCATCAGCGCCTCTACCGCGGCCTGCGCCTGATCGGGGTTCCGGAGCGCTGAGCCGCCGGCCGCTTCCGTCCGCCAAGGGAGGCCGGCCCGAAAGCCAAGCTTCCCATGCCCTTAGCAACTATTAGGAAGATCACGAAGGACCTGGGCAAATGTCCACCCTATAGGGTCGGACGGCCAGCAAGGAGGCCTGTCGTGATCCCGAACCCGTCAACAGGTGCAACCCCGCGCGCGGGAGGTGCCGTCGAGCCAGGCGCCAGCCCGCCGGCGCACGGCCCCGGGCGGCCCCATGGCGCGCGCCCGGGGCCGGCAGGCGGCGGGCAGGCCTGGCGCCGGACGGCCGAGGCGGCGCCGTCGCCCCTCGACCTGCGGAGGGCCCATGCCAGGGCCTCCGGAGCGCGCCCGCCCGTCAGCCTCGTGCCGCAATCCGGGGCGAAGGCGGCGGAGCTCGCCGCTGAGCAACCGCTGGTGACCATCGTGGATGACGATCCGGAGATGCGGCTGGCCCTGGAGGAGCTGATGTTCTCCGTCGGCCTCGACACGATCTGCTTCTCCTCCACCCGGGACCTGCTGGCCGCCGAGCTGCCGGACAGGCCGGGCTGCCTGATCCTGGACGTCCGCATGCCCGGGCTGAGCGGCCTCGATCTCCAGCGCCATCTCGCCCTGACGGGCAGCATGAAGCCGATCGTCTTCCTCACCGCCCATGGCGACATCCCGATGACGGTGCAAGCCATGAAGGCGGGGGCCATCGACTTCCTGACGAAGCCCCACCGGGACCAGGCCCTGCTCGATGCCGTGACCCTCGGAATCGAGACGGATGTCGCCCAGCGGGCCTCCGCGCGGATCTCCGAACAGCACGCCGAGCGCCTCAGGACCCTCACCTCGCGCGAGCACCAGGTGCTGCGCCAGCTGGTGCTGGGCAAGCTCAACAAGCAGATCGCCTTCGACCTCGGCATCAGCGACGTCACCGTGAAGCTCCATCGCAGCAACGTGATGCGGAAGATGAAGGCCAACTCGATCGGCGACCTGATCCGCGCCTGGGAAGCCGTTCCCGCGACCGTGCGCCCAGACGAAGCCGCCTGACCCATGGCATGGCCGGACAGCAGCGCCGTTCCGGCCGGAACCGCGGCACGCCATCCGATCGGGCGACGTCAACGAGGACCCTCTGCTTGTGCCATTCCCCGCTTGTCGCGGTCGTCGACGACGACGCAGCTGTCCGCGAGGCGCTCTCCGATCTCCTGCTGGTGGTCGGTCTCGCGAGTCGCCCGTTCCCGCAGGCTGAAGCGTTCCTGGCCGCCTATCTCCCCGACCTGTTCGACTGCCTCGTCACCGACCTCCGGATGCCGGGCATGGGCGGCCTGGAGCTTCTGCGGAGAATGAAGGCGCTCGCTCCGTCGATGCCGGTCATCGTGATCACCTCCTCCACGGAGCCCGCCGTCCATCGCGCCGTCATCGACGGCGGCGCGATGGCCTGCCTGACGAAGCCGATCATGAGCGACGAGCTGATCCGCCATCTGAAGGCGATCGGCTTCGACTGCGGCGGGGGGACGGTCGGCGGAGCCTGATCCCCGGCAGGGGTCGCCCCTGCCGGCCATGCCAGCGAAGCGCGGGTCGGAAGCTCAACTCGGAAACAGGTCGCTCGCCTCGGAGATGGTCGAGGCGATGCGCATCAGGAGGGTGCCGCAGCATGGTGGAGAAGCGTCTTACGGCGGTCGATCGCAGCATCCTTCCGGCCGCCGGCGGGGAGCTGGCGGATCTCGTCTCCGACAGCGTGATCGTCTGCGACCTGGACGGCGTCATCCGCTACTGGAATCCCGCCTCCGAGTCCCTCTACGGCTGGCCCGCCATGGCGACGCTGGGCCGGGGGATCGACGAGTTCTCGCCGAGCGCCTCGCTGGAGGCGGAGCACCGGCGCCAGCTGCTGCGCGAAGGCCACTGGCACGGGCCGGTCCGCCGCTGCACGTCGATGGGAACGCAGGTCACGGCCTCCGTCCGGCGGGTGGTCCGCCACGACCATGCCGCGCTGCCGGTCGATATCGTCGAGTACGGGCGGAGCGGCGCCATCGGCGTCGCGGAAGCCGATGCGCGCACGCTCGCCGAGCCGCACAGCAGCGGGGCGGCCTGCTGGGAGCTCGACACCTCCGGCGCGCGCCTGACGGCCGATCCCGGCCCCGAGCACCGGCAGGCCGCCTTCGAGGAGCTGCTGGCGGCGACGCGCATCGTCGACGTGAACGAAAGGGCGGCCCGCCTGTTCGGCGGCAATGTCGGCCGCGAGGACATGGCCGGCCAACCGGTGGCGAAGTTCTGGCCGGGGGAGAGCCAGGGCGACCTCGCCGGGCTTCTCCTCGACGTCGCGGCCCGGAAGCCTTCGGAGATCATCCAGAGGCGCGTGACGGGCAGTTCCTGTCCCCTGCGGGAGGCCTCGCTGACGGCATGGCGCTCCTTCGCCCGCGGCCGCAAGGACACCGTGTTCCTCATGGTCCGCGGCACCGCCGTGGACGACCGGACGGCCTGGGAGCTGCAGGCCAGCGAGGAGCGCTACCGCAAGCTCATCCACTACATGCCGACGGCCCTGCTGCAGGTCGACGCCCGCGCGGCGGGGGAGATCTTCGACCGCCTCAAGAGCGACGGAGTGACGGATATCGTGGCTTTCCTCGATCAGCATCCGGAGCTGGTCGAGCTCGGAAAGGACATCGTGCGCGTCACGGAGGTGAACCGCGAGGCGGTCGGCCTGTTCCGCACCCGCCAGGCGGCCGAGCTCATCGGGCCGGTCCGCTACCTCTTCGCCGCCACGCCCGAGGCCGCCAAGCGGGTGATGGTCGCGCATTTCCAGGGCAAGCGGAACCACACCGAGCAGGCCAGGATCCTCACCTTCGACGGCCAGCTCCGCGACGTCCTGATCTGCGCCACCTATCCGATGCCGCCCGAGCAGCAGGACACCACCTTCATCACCATCGAGGACATCACCGAGCGGCTGCGCACCGAGGCCCAGCTCCGGCAGCACCAGGCCGACCATGCCCATGCGGCCCGGCTCTCGACGCTCGGGGAGCTGGCCACCTCCATCGCGCACGAGGTGAAGCAGCCGCTCGCGGCCATCGTGACGAATGCGGAGACCAGCCTGCGATGGCTCTCCCGCGAGCCCGTCAACACCGAGAAGATCCAGCAGCTGACGGGCCGGATCATCTCGAGCGCGCGGCGCGCGAGCGACATCATCCAGCACGTCCGCTCGATGGCGCAGAGCGGGGAACGGGAACGGATTCCGCTCGACGCCAGGGATGTCGTCGAGGAAGCGCTGCTCTTCGTGCATCACGACATCGAGTCGAAGCACATCGAGCTGACCATCGCGGCCGATCCCGCGCGCCCGATGGTCCTCGGGGACCGGATCCAGCTGCAGCAGGTCGTCGTCAACCTGATCGTCAACGGCATCCAGGCCATCTGCCAGGCGGATCCTCCCGAGCGCCGCATCCGGATCTGCATCGGGACCGGTGCCGGGGGCGCGCTGAGCCTCTCCATCCGCGACAACGGGCCGGGCATTCCCGCCCCCGATCTGGACCGCGTCTTCGAGAGCTTCTTCACGACGAAGCCCGAAGGCATGGGGATCGGCCTCGCCGTCTGCCACTCCATCATCGGCGCCCATGGCGGCAGCATCGAAGCCTCGAACCATCCCGAGGGCGGCGCCTGCTTCCGGATCTCGCTGCCCGCCGCGCCTTCGCGCCGGCGCGCCGCGGGCTGAGGCGTTCAGGCTCGTCCTGCCGCCCGGCGGCAGGACGGCTTCCGGTCTTCCCCACGACAATCCACGCCCGGCGATCGGCATGCGCGGGCATGACCGCATGCCGCAGCGTCCAGGCCGGTGCGTCCGGCCAGCCCCTTCGAGCGAATGCGCAGGCACACCTCCGCTTTCGGGAGCGGCCCGTCGCGAATCCCGCCGGGCCGAGCCTCCGCGCCGCACCGCATCGATGTCCCCATCGCCCGGGAGCCAGGCTCATCGAGCCATTGGCGAGGCCAACCTACCCGGCCGGACAATATCGGCCGCCTGCCGAAGCCGGCCATTCTCCGCCCAGGCGACACGCCCCCGGGCGCCCGAGCGGGAACCGGAAGCGGGTGCCACCGCAACGGACGGAAGGCTCAGTCATGCAACAGCGAATCATCATCATCGGCGCCGGCTTCGCGGGAATGTACGCGGCGCTGTCCGCCGCGCGCCTGCGCGGCGCGCAGGGCGTCCCGCCCGCAGAGCTGCAGATCGCGCTGGTGGCGCCGTCGCCGACGCTCGTGATCCGGCCGCGCCTCTACGAGCCGAATCCCGAGACGCTCACCGCGCCGCTCGGCGAGGTCCTGAAGGCCATCGACGTCCTCTACGTGCAGGGCCGCGTCGAGAAGATCGACACGCAGGCCCGCTCGGTCGAGGTCATCCCCGCCGAAGGCCGTCCGCACGCGATGGCCTATGACCGGCTGGTGCTGGCGACGGGCAGCGAGCTGTTCCGCCCGAGCATCCCGGGCCTCGCGGAACACGCCTTCAGCGTCGACAGGCTGGAGGACGCCATCGCGCTCGACCGCCACCTGCAGGGCCTGGCCGACCGGCCGGACTCCGATGCGCGGAACACCGTCGTCGTGGCCGGCGGCGGCTTCACGGGCATCGAGGTCGCGACCGAGATGCCCGCGCGGCTCCGCGCCGTCCTCGGCCAGGACGCCCGGCCGCGCGTCGTGATCGTCGAGCGCAACGGCGCGGTCGCGCCCGACATGGGCGCCGGCCCGCGCCCCATCATCGAGGGCGCGCTGAAGGAGCTCGGGATCGAGACGCAGCTCGGCACCGGCGTGGCGTCGGTGGACAAGGGCGGCGTCACGCTCGGCAACGGGTTGCGCATCGAGAGCGGGACCGTGATCTGGGCGGCCGGCATGCGCGCCGCGCCGCTGACCGCACAGATCCCGGCCGAGCGCGACAATTTCGGCCGCCTGCTCGTCGACCGGGACCTGCGCGTTCCCGGCGTGGCGGGCGTGCTCGCGACGGGCGACGCGGCGAAGGCCGCCTGCGACGACCTCGGCAACTTCGCGCTGATGTCGTGCCAGCACGCCACGCGGATGGGCGCCTTCGCCGGCAACAACGCGGCGGCCGAGCTGCTGGGCGTGCCGACGACGGCCTATCACCAGAAGGCCTACGTCACCTGCCTCGACCTCGGAGCGGCGGGTGCCGTCTTCACCCGCGGCTGGGACCGCAAGGTCGAGCTCGCCGGCGCCGAGGCGAAGAAGCTGAAGCACGAGATCAACACGGTGTGGATCTACCCGCCGCGCGCCGAGCGCGCCGCGGCGCTGGCCTCCGCGGAGCCCGCGCGCGTCACCGACCTCTAAGCCCCTCAAGCACCCAGCAGGATACGACGATGACCGACACCCCGATTCCTTCCGCCGAGACCGTGCGCCGGGCCCTCCTGTTCACCGGCATCGGCGCCGGCGCCGCCATGGCCGCGCCGGCGCCCGCCGCAGCCCAGCCGGCGGGACGGCCGGCTTCCGCGGCGGCCCACGCGCCCCGGCGGACGGGCACCGTCACCATCCGCGACGGCGCCGAGATCTTCTACAAGGACTGGGGCACCGGCCCGGTCGTCACCTTCTCCCATGGCTGGCCGCTGAACTCCGACGCCTGGGACGGGCAGATGCTCTTCCTCATGAAGAACGGCTATCGCTGCGTCGCCGTCGACCGGCGCGGCCACGGCCGCTCCAGCCAGGTGTCCACGCGCAACGACATGGACGGCTATGCGGACGACCTCGCCGCCGTGATCGAGGCGCTCGACCTCCGGGACGCGGTGCTGGTCGGCCATTCCACCGGCGGCGGCGAGGTCGCGCGCTATATCGGGCGTCACGGCACGCGGCGCGTGAAGAAGGCCGTGCTGGTCGCCGCCGTGCCGCCGCTCATGCTGCAGACCCCGGCCAATCCGGAAGGCCTGCCGATGGAGGTCTTCGACCGGATCCGCGCCGGCGTCGCGGGCAACCGCTCGCAATTCTACCGGGAGCTGGCGGTCGCCTTCTACGGCGCGAACCGGCCGGGCGCCGAGGTCCCGCAGGGCACGCTCGACCAGTTCTGGCTCTGGAGCATGCAGGCGGGCGCGCTGAACGCCTACGACTGCGTGAAGGCCTTCTCCGAGACGGATTTTTCCGAAGATCTGCGGAAGTTCGACGTGCCCACGCTCGTCCTGCACGGCGAGGACGATCAGATCGTGCCCGTCCGGGATTCGGCGCGGAAGTCGGCGCGCCTCATCCGCGGCGCCACGGAGATCTACTACCCCGGCGCGCCGCACGGCCTGACGGCGACGCATGCCGACCGCTTCAACGCCGACCTGCTGGCCTTCCTCCGGAGCTGAATCCGTTCCGGCGCGCTTCCGGCATGGCTTCCGCACCGGAAGCGCGCCGTTCCCCGAAAAAAAGAGAGTCATGGACATGCAAGACAAGGTGGCCATCGTCACCGGCGGAGGCGCGGGCATCGGCCTGGCCGCCGCGCGGATCTTCGCCAGGGCGGGAGCCAGGGTCCTCATCACCGGCCGCCGCGCGGCGGCGCTGGAGGCTGCGGCGGCCGGCGAGGCGAACATCGCGACCCTGGTGGCGGATGCGAGCCTTCCCGACGACGCGCCCCGCACGGTCGAGGCAGCGCTGGCCCGGTGGGGACGCCTCGACGTCCTCGTCAACAACGCCGGCGCGGGCAGCCCGCGGGGCCTGGCCGAGACGTCGCCGGCGCATCTGCAGAAGATCTACGCCGCGAACGTGTTCGGGCCCGCCCTGCTGGCCGCGGCGGCCCTTCCCCATCTGGAGAGGAGCAGGGGCTGCATCGTCAACGTCTCGAGCACGCTCGCGCGGAAGCCGCTCGCCGGCTTTGCGGACTACGCCGCCAGCAAGGCGGCGCTGGAGCAGATGACGCGCTGCTGGGCCCTCGAGCTGGCGGCGTCCGGCGTGCGGGTCAACGCCATCGCCGCGGGGCCGGTCGAGACGGGGTTCCTGCAGGAGCGCATGGGCTTCGCCCAGGAGGAGGCCGACGCGATCCGGGAGCGCGAGCGGGCCCTCATCCCGCTGGGCCGCCGCGGCGAGGCCGACGATGTCGCAGCCTGGATTCTCGCGCTGGCCAGCGACCAGGCCGCCTGGGTGACGGGCCAGGTGCTGGGCGTCGACGGGGGCTTCGTCCTCGCATGAGCCCGCAGCCCATATCTCCGGCGGAGCAGGAGCGGCCCGAGGTCGCGCCCAGCGCGGCCGGGATGGGAGGTCGAGCAATCCTCCCGGACCGGACCGGCGCCTTTCGCGGAGTGGCTCGCCCGCATGCTGCGCCGGGTGGGGGCCTGGCCGAATGATCCGGCCTCTCCCCATCGCGCCGCGTCGGGGCCCGGAACGTCGCGCTGAAGGAGACCGCCGAAGGCGGGTTCACCATGGCCGGTTCATGCCATAGGCCCGGGCGCGGACACGTCGCAGACCGGGCTTCCCTGCCTCCGAGTGGATGGGAGCTTCGTGATGGAAGCAGGCTACATTTCCGCTTTCGCCGCCCTGGCCGGCTCCGCGATCGGCGCGCTGGCCTCGCTCGCGACGAGCTGGCTCACCCAGGCGTCGCAGGCGCGGGCCACCCAGCGCGCGCAGGACCGGGCGCGCCGCGAGGCCCTCTACGGCGACTTCATCCGGGAGGCGTCGCGGCTCTTCGGCGACGCCTTCGAGCATCAGCTCGACGATCCCGCGAAGCTCGTGCACCTTTACGCCATCGTGAGCATGCTCCGGCTCTTCGGCCAGCCGCGGACGCTGCACGAGGCGGAGCAGGTCATGAACCGGATCGGGGCGGCCTATTTCGAGCCGAACAAGGAGCTGCGGCTCTTCGCCGACATCACCCATGCCGGCGAGCTCGATCCGCTCTGCGCCTTCAGCCAGGCCTGCCGGGACGAGCTGCAGATCTATCGGCCGTGACGGCGGGATCGTGAGGACGGGAATGATCGAGATCAGGTCCATGGTCCGCGAGGACGTGCCCGAGCTGCTGCGGCTCATGGAGGGCATCGTCACCTATGAGCGCGGCAGCGGCTTCCGGCTCACCGAGGCGGAGCTGCTGCGCCGCGGCTTCGGCGAGCGCCCGGAATTCGGCGCCTTCGTGGCGGACCGCGGCGACGGCCGGCTGGCGGGCATGGCCGTGCATTACGAGATCGCCTTCATGCACACGCTGGAGCCGCTGCTCATGATGAAGTGGCTCTACGTGGATCCGGAGCATCGCGGCGGCCGGGTCGGGCGCCGGCTGGTGCAGCGCATGGCGCGCCACGCCGTGGAGACGGGGCACGGGAAGTTCTGCTGGTTCGTGCTGAAGGACAACGCGCGGGCCCAGGCCTTCTATCGCGGGATCGGCGCCACGCCCGATCCCGACTGGGACCGCTGGATGCTGGGACCGGACGCGATGGCCTCCCTGGCGGCCGGGGGATGACCTTGCGCTGAGGCCGGGGGCTCGTGGCTTCTGGCCATTGCCCCCCACCTGCGATATCGGGGATTGCCGGCGGACGATTCGGCATCGGAGGCCTCCTCTACGGGCAAACACCGCGGGAGGATCGGTTGGCGACGCCATCCGGCGTCCTCTGGACAGCCCTCGCCGGATCACTCCACTGTTCGCGCCGCCAAGCTCCGCGCGCCGGATCCCGCTGGCGGCGGTCCTGACCGTCCTTGCGTCGAGGAGCCTGGCATGCGTGCAGAACTGCAGGACGGACGGACGGCGGCACCTCGGAGCCGTGCCGTGGCGCTGCCCTCCTTCCTGCGCCGGCTGCCCTTCCGGCTGCTCGTCCTGGCCGCCTTCGCCGTCATGCTGGCGCCCGTCGCCACTGTCATGACCATCAGCGTCTTCCGCGACGAGATCGTGTCCTTCCCGCCCTCGGGCCTGACCCTGGACTGGTACGTCAACGCCTGGCAGCGCCGGGAATTCGCCCGCGGCTTCGTCACCAGCCTGCAGGTCGCGGCGCTGGCGACCTGCATCGGCGTGCCGCTGGGCACGGCGGCGGCCTATGCCATCGTGCGGGGGAGGCTGCCCGGCGCCTCCGCGATGAGCACGCTGCTGCTGGCGCCGCTGGCGGTGCCGGCGGTGGTCGCGGGCACGGCGCTTTACATGTTCTACCTTCGCGCCGAGTTCTGGCTGGACCGGGACATCGCCGCGACGCTGGAGAGCCTGGTGGCCGCGCATGTCCTGCTGACCATCCCCTGGACCGTGCGGCTGGTGACGGCCAGCCTGCAGGGGCTGGACCGCGCCGCCGAGGAGGCGGCCGCCAATCTCGGCGCCCGGCCCTTCACGGTGTTCCGCCGCGTGACGCTGCCGGCCATGCGCTCCGGCATCATCGCGGCCTGCCTCTTCTCCTTCATCCAGAGCTTCGAGAACCTGGAGCTGAGCCTGCTGCTGGTGGGGCCGGGGCGGACCACCCTGCCCGTCGCGATGCTGAACTACCTGGAGTTCCGCGTGGACCCGACGCTGGCCGCGGTGGCGACGGTTCAGATCCTTGGTGTCGCCGTGCTCATGCTGGTCACGGACCGCTTCGTCTCCATCGCGAGGACCGTGTGATGGGGAGCCTGGTCCTCGAGGCGCTGGCCAAGCGCTACGCCAGCTCCGTCGCGGTGGAGCGGGTGGACCTCGACGTGAAGCAGGGCGAGATGGTCGCGCTGCTCGGCCCCTCCGGCTGCGGCAAGACCACGACCCTGCGCATGGTGGCGGGCTTCGTGGCACCCAGCGCCGGCCGCGTGCTGATCGGCGGGACCGACGTGACCCAGGCGCCGCCGCATGCGCGCGACACCGGCATGGTCTTCCAGTCCTACGCGCTGTTCCCGCACATGACGGTCGCGGCCAACGTGGCCTTCGGGCTGGAGATGCGGCGCATCGGCCGGGCCGAGCGCGAGGCGCGCGTGCGCGAGGCCCTGCGCCTGGTCCGGCTGGACGGGCTGGAGGACCGGCTGCCCCGTCAGCTCTCGGGCGGCCAGCAGCAGCGCGTGGCGCTGGCGCGCGCCCTCGTCGTCAACCCCGCCGTGTTCCTGCTGGACGAGCCGCTGAGCAACCTCGACGCCAAGCTGCGCGGCGAGGTGCGCATGGAGATCCGCGCCCTGCAGCAGCGGCTCGGCCTGACCACGCTGATCGTGACGCACGACCAGGAGGAGGCCCTGACCATGGCCGACCGCCTCGTGGTGATGGAGAAGGGGCGGGTCCGGCAGGTCGGCACCGCGGAGGAGCTTTACGAGCGCCCGGCCGATCCCTTCGTCGCGGGGTTCGTGGGGCAGTGCAACCTGGTCGAGGGCGCGCTGGAGGGGGCGGGAATGTTCCGCGCGTCCACTGGCGCCTTGCTGCCTTGTGCCGGCACGGCGCCGCCGGGGCGGCACGTGCTGGCGCTGCGGCCCGAGCGCATCCAGGTCGCGCCCGCGATGGACGGTCCCGCCCGGCTGCGCGCGGCGACCTATCTCGGCCCGCTGACCGAGTACCACCTCGACCTCGACGGCACGCCGCTGCTGGCCATCCGCCCGACGCCGGCGGCCGGCGAGCCGCTGCGTCGCCTTAACGCGGGTGACGCCGTGGCGCTATCATGGGACGCTTCCGATGCCCGGCTGCTGTCCGCACAACCCGAATAGCAAGGAGCCTCAACCATGAGCATGACCCGACGCGCCGCCCTGGCCGGCGCCGCCATCGCCGCCGCCTCCGCGGGCCTTCCGAATCCCGGCCTCGCCCAGGCCCGTCAGGTGGTGGTCGGCACCTGGGGCGGCGACTACGGCGAGCTGCTGCGGCAGAACATCGACGTGCCGCTCCTGGCACCGCAGGGCATCGAGGTCCTGCAGGACATCGCGAACGCCGATCCCCGCAAGACCAAGATGCTGGCGGAGCGCACGGCACGCCGCGGCACGATGGACGTGTCCTGCCTCTCCGACACTGACATGCAGATGATGTCGCAGCAGAACGCGCTGGAGACGCTGGACACGGGCAAGCTCTCGCGCTGGGGCGCCGTCGTGCCGGCGCTGCGCAAGCCCTATGCGGTCCCGCACATCTATTCCGCGCTGGTGCTGCTGTACAATCCGAACAAGGTGACGACGCCGCCCACCGGCTTTTCCGACATGTGGGACCCGAAGTACCGCGGCCGCGTCGGCTTCTCGGACATCCTCTACTCCACCAACACCTTCGCCGCGGCGATGGCGGGCGGCGGCTCCTTCAGCGACTACGCCCCGTCCCGGGCCAAGCTGATGGAGCTGCGGTCGCTCGACGCCAAGATCTACCCCTCCAACGAGGCGCTGGCGACGGCGCTCAAGGAGGAGGAGGTCTGGCTGACGCCGATGTGGCTGGCACGCGGCTACATGTGGCAGAAGGCCGGCATCCCGCTGCGCCACGTCGTCCCGCGCGAGGCCGCCTATGCCATCCTCTTCGAGGCGGCGATGACGCGCAACAGCCGCAACAAGGACAATGCCTACGCCTATCTCGACGCGATGCTGCGGGCCGAGGCGCAGGTCGCCTTCGCCGATCGCATGGGCTACCTGCCGACGGTGACGGATGCGCACCTGCCGCCCCCGGTCGCCGCGGCGATCAGCCTGAGCGAGGCAGACCAGGCGCGGCTGCGCTCGCCGGACTACGACTACCTCATCCGCAGCCATGCCGAGATCCTCGACTTCTGGAACAGGCAGTTCAAGGGCTGAGGCCTTGGCCGCGCTCGTCCTTCCTGCGGGGCTGCTGGTCGCGCTGCTGCTCGTCGCGCCGATGGTGCTGCTGTTCCGCATCTCGCTGAACGAGTACAGCCCGACCGAGATGATGCGGGAGGCGCTGACCGCGGCGAACTACCTGCGCGCGGTGGGCGATCCCTACTACCGCTCGGTGCTGCTCACCACGCTGACCGTCGCGCTGGGCAGCACGCTGCTGACGCTGGGGCTCGGCTTCCCCACCGCCTACTGGCTCGCGCGCATGGAGAGCCGGTGGAAGAGCTTCGCCACCATCGTGGTGATGTTCCCGCTGCTCGTCGGCAATGTGGTTCGGGCGGCCGGCTGGCTGGCGCTGCTGGGCAATGGCGGCGCGATCAACGCCAGCCTTCTCGGACTGGGGCTGATCTCGGCGCCGCTGCCGCTCATCTACAATCCCGGCGCCGTCGTCGTGGGCATCGTGGCTGTCGTGCTGCCCTACATGGTCCTCACGCTTTCGGCGGTCATCGAGAGCATCCCGCGCAACGTCGAGGAGGCCGCCTCCAACCTGGGCGCGCCCTCCTGGACGGTGTTTCGCCGCGTCGTGCTGCCGCTTGCGCTGCCGGGCGTGGCGGCTGGGTCGGTGCTGGTCTTCGTGCTCTGCATGAACACCTATGCGTCCGCCGTGCTGCTCGGCGGGCCGCGCTTCAAAATGATGGCGCCGGCCGTCTACGACCAGTTCGTGCGCGGCAGCAACTGGCCCTTCGGCGCGGCGCTGGCCTTCATCCTGCTGACCATCACCCTGGTGCTGACCGTGCTCGGCAGCGCCGCTCTCGGCCGGCGCTACCGCCGGCCGAAGGAGGAACTGTCATGACGTCCGACGACATCGCGAGCGCGCCCGGGATCGGCCAGGAGATCACGGCGAAGAACACGAAGCTCGGCATGCCCCCCGTCCCGCCCGCCACCGGGCGGGATCGGGGCACCGGCCCCTATCGCCGCCTCGTGCTGCGCGGCGCCCAGGTCATCGACGGGACCGGCGCGCCGCCCTGGGGGCCGGCCGACATCGTGATCGAGGGCGACCGGATCGCTTCCATCACGCCGGTCGGCACGCCGCACCGGCCGATCAACCCGTCCCGCCGCCCGCCCGCCGGCGACCACGAGATCGACTGCCACGGCAAGTTCGTGACGCCCGGGCTGATCGACTGCCACACCCATATCGGCGTGGCCTATCACGCGCTGCACGGCGCGGTCGCGCCTGCGGACTATGTCTACAAGCTGTGGCTCGCCCATGGCGTGACGACGGTGCGCGAGATGGGCTGCTTCAACGGCCTCGACTGGGTGGCCGAGCAGCGCGAGGCCTCCGCGGCCAACCGCATCGCGGCGCCGCGCATCGTCGCGCACCCCTACTTCCCCGCCGTGAACGACATGCTGAAGACCATCCACACGCCGGACGAGGCCCGGCAGTGGCTGCGCAAGGTCAAGGAGAAAGGCGCGGACGGGGTGAAGTTCTTCGGCGCGCCGCCGGCCATCATGCGTGCGGCGCTGGAGGAGTGCGGCAAGCTCGGCCTGCGCAGCGGCTGCCACCACGCGCAGCAGGCGGTGACGCGCATGAACGCGCTCACCACCGCGCGCTGGGGCCTGACCAGCGCCGAGCACTATTACGGCCTGCCGGAAGCGCTCTATGCCGACCGCGTCGTGCAGGACTATCCGCCGGACTACAGCTACAGCGACGAGTACTTCCGGTTCTCCGCCGCGGGACAGACCTTCCTGCAGGCCGCGGAACCCGGCAGCGCGAAGTGGAACGAGGTCCTGGAGCACTTCCTCGAGCTCGACTTCACCTTCGTCCCCACCTTCACGATCTACGACGCCAACCGCGACCTCATGCGCTTCCGCCGCGCCGACTGGCATGACGAGCACACCTGGCCCAGCATGTGGCGCTACTTCCAGCCCTCGCGCGGCGGTCACGGCGCCTATTGGTACCGCTGGTCCATCGGCAACGAGGTGGAGTGGAAGGCGCATTACCGCCTCTGGATGCAGTTCCTGAACGCCTACAAGAACCGCGGCGGGCGGGTCTGCACGGGCAGCGATTCCGGCTTCATCTTCCAGATCTTCGGCTTCGGCTACATCCGCGAGCTGGAGCTGCTGCAGGAGGCCGGCTTCAACCCGCTGGAGGTGCTGCGCTCCGCCACCATCCAGGGCGCGGAGCTGCTGGGCATCGACGGCGAGACCGGCAGCATCGAGGTCGGCAAGCTCGCCGACCTGCTGGTGCTGGACGAGAATCCGCTGGCCGACTTCAAGTTGCTCTACGGCACGGGCGCGCTGCGCCTGAACGAGGAGACCAACAAGGGCGAGTGGCGTCGCGCGCTGCGGCACACCATCCGCGCCGGCCTGGTCTTCGATGCCGCGGAGCTGCTGGCGGATGTCCGCGCCATGGTGGCGGAGCAGAAGGCCATCGAAGCCGCCGCGACATGACCGCGTTCGTCCTGCTGGCGGGGTTCCTCGGGAGCGGCAAGACATCCCTGCTGGTGGACTGGCTGAGCCTGCCCGAGGCGGCGGATACCGCTGTCATCGTCAACGAGGCCGGTGAGATCGGCGTGGACGGCGCGATCCTGGCCGAGGGCGGCACGGTGCCGATGACCATGCTGGCGAATGGCTGCGTGTGCTGCTCGCTGACCAGCGACCTCGTCGTCACGATCCGGGCGCTGTTCGACGCGCGGGAAAAATCCGGCCTGCCGCCTTTCCGGCGGATCGTGCTGGAGGGCTCCGGCCTGTCGCGGCCGGGGCCCATCCTGCGCTCCCTCGCGCCGCTGGCGCCGCTCGGTCTGGCGGTGCAGGTCGTCTCGACCTGCGACGCGACGCGCGCGGTCCAGCAGGCCACGGAGTTCGACGAGGTGGCCGCCCAGCTCGCGGCCGCCGGCACCATCGTGGTCACGAAGACCGACCTGGGCGATCCCGCGGAGGCCCTCGACCTGGCCCGTTCGATGAACCCGCTCGCCCGTCACGTGGTCGAGCCGGATCGCCTGGCGCGGGCGCGGGCGGCCTTCGCGCCGCCGCCGCAGGTTGCGGACATTCCGCAGGACGCCGCCGCGATGGGAGCGCCGCATCCCCGCATCTCCGTCCTGCGGCTCACCTTCACGGATGAGGCGTGCTGGGACGACCGCCTGGATGCGATGGAGGACCTGGCGGCCTTCTGCGGAGAACGCCTCCTGCGCGTGAAAGGCTTCCTCCGGCGGCCCGGGAGCGAGGTGCCGCTGCTCGTGCAGGCGGTCGGGACGCTGTTCGCCCCGCCGGCGCCGATCCCCGCCGCCCGGGATGCCGTGGAGGGCCTGGTGGTGATCGCCAGGGATCTCGGCCTGGCGGAGCTGCAGGCGGGCCTTTCGTCCGCGCCGGTCCGCATCACGGGTTTTCAGGGCAGCGCCGCGCTCTCCTGCACCCCTGCCTGATGCCGCCTGGACCGGAACCGCTCTGGATCTTCTGAAGCTTGGCGAAGGCATGGGGCCGGCTCGGCAATCCGAGATTCTGTCTCGGTCACCGCAGCGTCGCTTCGCCCCAACCCGTGCCCTCGTCGCGACCGCGCGCCGTGATCCCGGCGGGCTGTCCTTCGCGGGGCCGGGCGCCGGCAGCACCGCGCATCCGGCCCCTGAAGGCAGCGGCTCGCCCCCCATTAATCGGCAACTTCCGCAGAGCTTCGAGACAGGCTTCGCGCCGGGGCACCCCCGCGCAGGCTTGCCGCACCGAAAGGCCGGTTCCATGCTCCCTTCAATGGACCGAACGAGCCCCGGCGCATGAGCCGCATCCGCGATATCCGCATCCTCCCCTTGCAGTACGCGATGCCGCCGGAGGAGGCCTACGGCATGGCGCGCGGGCTGACCCACATGCGCGGCGCCGGCCTCGTGCTGCTGGACACCGAGGACGGCGTCGAGGGCATCGGCGAGGCCTGGGGGCCGGCCTCGGTCAACGCCGCCTATCTGGAGATCGTGAAGCCGTACTTCCTCGGCCGCTCCGTCTTCGCCCAGCGCGGCATCGCGCAGACGATCCTCGCCAAGCACTATCATCTCGGCACGCAGAACGGGCTGGTGGCGATGCTCTCCGGCATCGACATCGCCGCGCATGATGCGATGGGCAAGCTGCTGAACCTGCCGGTCTGCGACCTGATCGGCGGGCGGCAGCGCGACCGCGTGCCGGTCTATGCCTCGGGCGGCTACCTCACGCGCGCCGAGGACCATCTGGCCGCGCTCGCCGCGCAGCTGGAGCCGCTCGCCGGGCGCGGCTTCGGCGCCTACAAGATCAAGATCGGCCGCCACCCGCGCGAGGATGCCAAGCGCGCCGCGCTGGCGCGCCGCATCATCGGCGACGCGCCGCTGCTCACCGTGGACGTCAACGGCAACTACACGCTCGACATCGTGCTGGAATCCATGCGGCGCATGGCGGAGTCCGACATTCATTGGGTGGAGGAGCCGCTCGCGCCGCAGGACTGGGCCGGCTACCGCGAGCTTGCCGCGCGCACGACGATCCCCGTCGCGACGGGCGAGGCGCTTTACACGCTGTTCGACTTCCGGCGGGTGATCGACGGAAGGCTCGCCGCCATCCTGCAGCCGGATCTCACGCTGTGCGGCGGGCTCGACACGGCGCGCACCATCGGCGCGCTCTGCGGCGCCGAGCATCTGCGCGTCTCGCCGCATGTCTGGGGCACGGGGATCGGGCTGGCGGCGGCCGTGCACTGGGTCGCCGCGCTGCCCTCCTATCCGCATGCGGAGAACGTGCCGTATCCGGCGCTCATCGAATACGACGTCGGCCGCAATCCCCTGCAGAACGGGCTGTTCGAGACGCCGATCCGCTTCGCCGACGGTTTCCTCGACGTGCCCACCGGCCCCGGCCTCGGCATCACGCTCGATCGCGACGCGCTCCGCCGCTTCACCCCGGCATGACGCAGGTCGGGCGCCGCGTGCTGGTCGTGGGCGGCGCCGGCTTCGTCGGCGCCGCCGCCGTGCGGGAGTTGCTGGCCGCAGGATGGCGCGTGGCGGTGATGGACCCTGCCCCGCGTGCGGTGCCCGAGGGCGCCGAGGCGCTCGCCGGCTCCATCGAGGATACGGCTGCGATCCGCGCCGCGCTCGAAGCCGCGAGGCCCGACGCGGTCGCCTGCTTCGCGGCCTATGGCGGCAGCGGCGGCGGCCTGTCGCGCGCGGCCGAGGCGGAGGCCGACCGCGCCTTCGCCGTGAACGTGCTGGGCTTCCGCCGCCTGCTCGCGGAGGTCGCGGCGGCGGGGATCAGGCGCGTGGTCTGGACCAGCTCCACGGTCGTGCTCGGCGCCGCCGCGTCGGAGGATCGCGTGGATGAGGATGCGCCGCGCCTGCCGCTCGGCACCTACGCGCTGACCAAGGTGCTCGCCGAGGACATCGCCGGCTTCATGCGCCGCGTGCACGGGCTGGAGATCACCGGGCTGCGCATTCCGCTGATGCTCGGTCCGGGTCTCTGGTACGACGGCGCGGCAAGCTGGGTGAAGCGCCTGGTGGACCAGGCGCCGGAGGTCACGGCACCCGGGATTCCCTTCGACGCGATGCATGCCGCCGATCTCGGGCGGCTGGTGGCGCAACTCCTTGCGGGCCCGGCGCCGCGCGAGCCGGTCTATCACGTCGCGGGCTTCACCACGGATGCGGCGTCCCTCGTGCGCGACATGGCCCGGATCGTCCCCGGCTACGCGCCGCGGCTCCGGATCGAGGCGCCGCCCGTGGTCTTCCCCCTGGTCGACGAGGCGCGGCTGGCGCGCGACACCGGCTTCGCGATCCGCCATGATGCCGAGGGGGTGCTGCGCGACATGCTGGCGAACCGGAACAGGAGCAAGGCGGCATGAGGATCGAGGCGCGGCTGCAATCGCTGGGGCTCACGCTGCCGCCGCCGCGCGCGCCGGCCTATGCCTATCAGGCCGTGGTGGTCGAGGGCGGGCTCGCCTGGGTCTCCGGCCAGTTGCCCTGGGCGGGCGAAGCCTTGCGCGCGACGGGGAAGCTCGGCGCGGGGATCGACCTCGCCACGGGCCAGGACTGCGCGCGGGCCTGCGTGCTGTCCGGGCTCGCGGTGCTGGCGGAGTCGCTGGGCGACCTCGATCGTGTCGGCCGCATCGTGAAGGTGACGGGCTTCGTCGCCTCGGCACCCGGCTTCAACGACCAGCCCAAGGTGCTGGACGCGGCCTCCACGCTCTTCGCGGATATCTTCGGCGAGGCCGGACGGCATGCACGCTCGGCAGTGGGCGTGGCGGAGCTGCCGCGCGACGTGCCGGTGGAGATCGAATTCGTGGCGGCGATCAGCGCCGCCTGACGCAGCGGGGGGACGAGGACATGAACCACTGGGTACCCGGACGGCGCGAGGCCCTGCTGGCGGGGCTGGCCACCCTGTCGATCCCGCTCGTCGCGCAGGCCGATGACAGCCTGATCTACGGCCCGACCGACCCGCAGGCGCGGCGCGGCGGGCGCGTGACGGTGGGCTCGCTGGTGGAGCCGCCGGCGCTGGATCCCTTCCGCCAGGCGGCGGATGCCCGCATCCGCGTCTCGGTGCTGATGTATCAGGGGCTGTTCTACGAGGACGAATCCGGCACCGCCCGCCCGCTGCTCGCGACCTCCACCGAGGTCTCGCCCGACGGCAGGAGCTGGACCTTCCGGCTGCGCCGCGGGGTGAAGTTCCACACGGGCCAGGCCATGAGCTCGGCCGACGTGAAGTACAGCTATGACTTCATGCGCGACTCCCGGAACGGCTCGCCCGGCGCGGGCGACCTCTCCTCGGTGGAGGCCATCGAGGCGCCGGCGGAGGATGTCGTGATCTTCCGCCTCGTCAGGCCCAACGCGGCGCTGCCGATGACGCTGACCAACAAGTACGGCGCCGTGGTGCCGAAGGATTTCTTCGCGGATGCCAATTCGGGCACGCGCATGAACGAGATCTCCGTCGGCACGGGGCCGTTCAAGCTGAAGCAGTTCCGCCCCAACTCCGTGCTGGTGATGGAGCGCTTCGCCGACTACTGGCAGGCCGGCCTGCCCTATCTGGACGAGGTGACCTTCGCTGTCATGCCGAACAGCGCGGCCATGGCGGTGGCGCTGCAGAGCCGGCGCGCCGACCTCGCCATGTTCTCCCGCCCGCAGGACACGCAGGTGCTGTCCCGCCTGCCCGGAGTCGAGGTGAAGCGCTGGCCCTCGTTGAACCAGAAGACCGTCGATCTCGACTGCGAATACGGCCCGCTGAAGGATGTGCGGGTGCGGCAGGCGATCGCCCTCGCCCTCGACAAGAAGGCGGTGATGGACGCCTCCATCGCCGGCTACGGCACGGTCATCGGCACGATGGTCGCGGGCATGCAGGAGGCTTGGGGCGTGCCCATCGCCGAGCTGCCCAACCAGGCCGTCGACCTCGATCGCGCGAAGGCGCTGCTGGCCGCGGCGGGGCATGCGAATGGCGTCGACATCGATCTGACCACCATCATCGGCTACGACTGGATGGATCCGGCGGCCCTGACGATCGCCGAGCAGCTCCGGCGCGTCGGCATCCGCGTGAGCATCAAGCGCATCGAGCTCGGCCTGTGGATCCGCAATTTCCGCTCGCGCGAGATGGGCTTCACCTTCAACGACTGGGGCACCACGCCGGACCCGAGCCTGCTCTTCTACCGCCACTTCCGCGCGCTGCCCGAAGGAGCGGATTTCCGCCGCTGGAACAACGCCCGCGCGTCCGAGCTGCTCGACCGCGGGCAGGAGCTCAGCGACCCCGCCCAGCGCAAGGCCGTCTACGCCGAGTTCCAGAAGCTCCTGGCGGAGGAGGCGCCGACCATCATGATGTTCTCCTCCGACATCCTCACGGTGAACAGCACGCGGCTGCGCAACTACGCGCAGCACGGCACGGGCTGGTATTTCGGCCTGGCCAAGGCCTGGATCGCGGCCTGATGCACCTGTGCTGAGGCTGCTCGGACGACGTCTCGCGGCCTCGGCCGTGGCCGCGCTGCTCTCGGCGCTGGCTGTCTTCCTGCTGGTGCGCGCGGTGCCCGGCGACATCGTGGGCCAGATGCTGGGGCAGTCGGGCAACGACCGCACGGCCGAAGAGGCGCTGCGGACCTTCTTCGGCCTGGACCAGCCGGTCTGGCGGCAGTTCCTCGCCTGGCTCGGCCGCACGCTGACGGGCGATCTCGGCACCTCCTGGTACCAGGGCCGGCCTGTGACGGCGATGATCGGCGAGGCCTTCAGCGTGACGCTGGAGCTGGCCACCCTGACCCTGCTGGTCTCGACCCTGGTCGGCGTGCCGCTGGGCATGTGGGCGGGCATCCAAGCGGGCGGGAGGATCGACGCTGCCGTGCAGAGCTTCGCCATGCTCGGCCTTTCCGCGCCGGTCTTCTGGGTCGGGCTGATGCTGCTGGTGGGCGGCTCCACGCTGCTCGACTGGTCGCCGCCCTTCGCCTATTCGGGCCCGACCGAGGATATGGCGGAAAACATCTCCATCATGATCCTGCCGGTGCTGAGCCTCGGCTTCCTGCAGGCGGCGGCCTATGCGCAGTTCGTGCGGGGGTTGATGATCACCGAGCTCCGGCGCGACCACATCCGCACCGCCCGCTCCAAGGGGCTGCGGCCGGGCACGGTGTATTTCGTGCATGCGCTGCGCAACGTGCTGATCCCGCTCTCCACCTTCATCGGCCTGATCCTGGTGCAGATCCTGGGCGGGGTGGTGGTGATCGAATCGCTCTTCTCGCTGCCCGGGCTCGGCCGGTTGATTCTTTCCGCCATTCAGGGGCGCGACTATCCGGTGGTGCAGGGCGCGCTGCTCTTCGTCGTGCTGATCGCGATCGCGGTGAACCTCGTCGTCGACCTGCTCTACGGCCTCTTCGACCCGCGGCTGCGCACATGATCGTGCCGGGACTGGGGCGCCTCACGCCGGGGCTCGCGCTCGGGCTCGCCGTGCTCGGCCTGCTCGCGGTGATGATCGCCGTGCCGGGCTGGGTCGCGCCGCTCTCGCCGGTCGCGATCGATCCGGCGCTGTCGCTGCAGCCGCCCTCGGCCGAGCACTGGTTCGGCACGGACGATGTCGGCCGCGACGTCTTCGCGCGCGTCGTCCATGGGGCGCGCGTCACGCTCGGGCTGGTGGCGGGATCGCTGCTGGCCGCGGCCCTGCTGGGCGGGGCGCTCGGCCTCGTCGCCGGCTATGCGGGCGGGGCGGTGGACCTGGTGGGCGGGCGGCTCATCGACATGGTGCAGACCTTCCCGCCGATCATCGCCGGCGTGGTCATCACCGGCATTCTTGGCCCGGGCGCGGGAAACCTCGTGCTGGCGCTGGCCGTGGTCTACCTGCCCACCTTCTTCCGCATCGCGCGCTCGGGCGCGGTGGCGGAGGCGGCGCGGCCCTATGTCGAGGCGGGGCGCGCGGCGGGATCGTCCGAATTCGCCATCCTGCGCCGGCACATCCTGCCCAACGTGCTGCCGCTGGTGGTGCTGCAATACGTGATCCTCTTCCCGCTCGCGCTGCAGATCCAGGCGGCGCTGGGCTTCCTGGGCCTGGGCGTCGCCCCGCCCACGCCGGACTGGGGCGCGATCCTGGAGCAAGGGAAGAATTTCATTCTCGTGGCGTGGTGGCTGTCGCTGTGGCCCGGTCTTTTCCTGCTGCTCTCGGCCGTCGCCGTCACGCTGCTGGGCCGGGCGCTGCGGGCACGATTCGGAGACGAATCCTGATGACGATCCGGCTGGCGGCAACCGAGGATGTGCTGGAGCCAGGCCGGGTGCTGCACCTGATGCCGGCCGCGCGCGCGATCTATGTGCGGCGCGGCGTGGTCGAGGTCGAGGGCCTCGGCACAATCGGCGAGGACGACTGCCGGCTGGTGGTGGGCACGGCGACCTTGCGCGGCGAAGGCGAGGTCTGGTGCTTCGAGGCGGCCGTCACCTGGGACGAGGCCGACCGCGACCGGATCGTGCTGGCCGCCCTGCTGCCGCGCGATCCCGAGGCACCGCTGGTGCTGCGGGCCGACCGGGTGGATTTCCCGGCGGGCGGGGTGACGCCGAAGCACGGCCATGCCGGACCGGGCATCCGGCGGCTGCTGCACGGCCGCCTCTCGGCCGAGATCGGCGACCAGGTTTTTCGGGTCGATCCCGGCCGCGCCTGGTTCGAGGCGGGCCCCGACCCGGTGGTGGGCCGCAACCTCGCACCGTCCAGCGGTTTCGTGCGCGGCATGGCGCTGGACGTGGCGCTGCACGGCCAGCCCACCTACCGCGCCTGGGACGAGGTGGAGGCCGCCAGGCCGCGCGGCGTGGCGCCGCGCCTGTTCTTCGACGAGATCGTGACGCTGCCGAAGGTGACCGCATGAACAATCCCTGGGACGGGCTGACCCCGGAAGAGCACGAATGGCACTACAACCCGCAGCACGCTGTGCCGGAGTTTCGGGCGAGCCAGCTCCGCCGCGATCCGCTCAACGCGGCGGCGGCCTCGCTCCGCGTGGTGCGCGACATCGCCTACGGCCCCGATCCGCTCGACACGCTCGACCTCTATCCCGCGGGTCCGGGCTCGCCCGTGCATGTGTTCTTCCACGGCGGCTACTGGCGCGCGCAGGACAAGGCGAACTTCGCCTTCATCGCGCAGGCGCTGGTCCGGCGCGGCGTGACGGCGGTGATCGCGAACTACCCGCTCTGCCCGCGCGCGACGCTGGACGAGGTCGTCGCCTCCGCCCACGCCTGCGTCGGCTGGGTGATGCGCCACGCGGCGGAGCATGGCGGCGACCCGCGGCGGATCAGCCTGTCCGGCCACTCCGCGGGCGCGCATCTCGTCGCCGCCATCCTGGCCGCGGATTGGGAGGGGCAGCCTGGGACCATCACGGGCGCGCTCATGACCAGCGGCATCTACGATCCCGCGCCCGCCATGCTGACCAGCGTGAACGTCGACCTCCGCCTGACCCCGGAACTGGCCCGGCGGCACGACTATGAGCGCATTCCGCCGCGTGTCCGCTGCCCGGTCTGGGTCATGGCCGGGGGGCTGGAGCCGTGGCTCTGGGTCGAGCAGTCGCTGCGCTACGCGCAGCACCTGCGCCGGCACGGGATCGATTCCGGGCTGCTGGTGGCGCCGGGCTTCCACCACTTCGACATCATCGACCAGTATGCGGACAAGGACAGCCTGCTGATGGATTGCCTATCGCGCCTTGCGTGACACGTTGGGGAATTTCCGGAGGAAAATGAAAAAGCCCGCCAGAGGCGGTTATCTCATTGAGATATTTTTGGAAGATTGGATGCAGGGCGGATCAGCAAGGATAGCCGAACTTTCGAGGCACAGTCTCTCAATTTGAGATGGTCGTGAGATCTCATATCCATCTCAGCACCTCATAGGGGAAGCGGCCTGACCACCGTTCACCGAGGTCAGTTGAGGACCCTGCAGCCCGTTGCCAGCTCCTTCTGTCGGTCGCCCAAGGAATCCTCAAACCAGCCAACCTCTCCGGAAGCCATGGAAAGAACGTTTGAATGCAATCGCACATTGAGCCTTGCCTGCGCGACTGATGGACAGCTCGGCGGTGGCACTCGAAGACATCGAGCTTGGAGCCGATCCTCACGACTTTCTCTGAATATTTTTCGGAATCATGCCAAGCAGAAATCGATCAATTGGTGCCCTGTAACGGCTTCTGCATTCACCTCCGTATCGATAAATACTGTCCAATAACCTTCGAATCCTCATCATCATCGGATAATGATTGCCGATGCACTGAGATCAGAGGGCCCATGCTCTGCCTCGTCACGTGCCGGCATTGGCATCGGACAGATGTCGGCGTCAGTCGGTACGAGTTGTAGCCGCCGTCAAAGACCGACCTCGACCTGTCGCCGGATCCGATGAGGCCAGGGCGCGGCTCCGGGGGCCGGCAACCATGACGCCTTGCGGCGGTTAGCCCTCCACACGGACCGATGATCGGTCCTGACGGAAGGATGAACGACGATTGGCTGGCGCCGTCCCACCGCAATCCCTCTATTATTTTCATCATCTTCTAGCCGGCCCGGTCGATCGCTGGCCGGAGGAGTTCGCGCGGATATCATCGCTCGGCTTCGACGGCGTGGTCCTGGCGCCGATCTTCGCTTCGGGCCGGGACAACTCGGTCTTCCTGGTCGCGGACCATCGGCATCTCCACAGCGCCCTGGGGGGCGGAGACGCGCTGACGGCCCTTCGCCGCATCGCCAAGGAAGCCCGCGCGGCCGGCCTCTCGCTTCTGCTGGACCTCACCACCGATCGTGTCGACACGGGCGCCGTCATCCTGCGTGACCATCCCGCATGGCGGCTCAATGACCCTCGCGCCGATCTGCCGCCCGATCCCCGCCGCGCGGTGGCGCAAGGGGCCCTGTTGCCGGCCCCTGCCCCCGACGAGCTGCGGCTCTGGTGGCTGGAACGGCTGACCGAGTGGATGCAGGCCGGCGTCGGCGGTTTCCGCTGCCTCGATGCTTCGGCCGGCGGCGCCTTCTGGGGCGAGCTGATCCGTGGCTTGCGCCGGTCTTGCCCCGACGCCGTCTTCATTGCCTGGACCCAGGGCCGCAGCCCCAACGAGGTGTCGGGTCTCGAGGGCTGCGGCTTCGACCTCGCCGCCTCCTCGCTGCCCTGGTGGGACTATGAAGCGCCCTGGTGGGGCGAGGAGGCGGCGCGCCTCTCGCGCGTGGCGCCCCTCCTGGCCATGCCCGAGGCGCCCTTCGCGCGGCGCCTGGCCGCCGGCTTCTCCAGCCGCATCCTGGCCGGGCGCGCGGCGGAACGGGCTCTCCGCTTCTCCGCCCTCACCGGCGCCGCCTGGCTGCTGCCCATGGGCTTCGAGTTCGGCGACCTGCAGCGCATGGGCCATGGCGCCGGCCAGGCCGAGGCGTTTGCCGAGCTGCGCGGCAACCCCCGCCTGGATCTCCAGGACGCCGTCCGGGACGCGAATGCGGAGCGGAAGCGGCACGTCGCCGCGCCCGAGCCGCCGCTGCTGCTGTCCGGGCCGAGGGCGCCCGTGGCCGTGATCCTGCAGGCCGCGGAAGGGCGGCTGGTCCTGGCCAACCCCTCGCTCGCGCGCCCGGCGGTCGTCTCTGCGGCGCAGGTGGTGGGACTGCTGCCCAGGCCCGGCGCCCTGCCCGCCAATGCCACGGACTTGGCCGGCCGGATCACCCTGGCGCCGGGCGAGGTTCTCGGCCTCGCGATCCAGGACACCAAGCCGGTCGTCCTGAAGCCCGAACCCGGTGCGCGCGGCGCCAAGGCCTTCGCGGAATCGCCGCGCATCGCCGTCGAGGCCATTCGCCCCATCGTGGATGCCGGCCGCTTCCCGTTGAAGCGCGCCGTCGGCCAGCCCGTGACCGTCACCGCCGACGTCTTCACCGACGGCGCGACCAAGCTGGCCGTGCGCCTGCTCTGGCGGCCCTCCGACGAGAAGGCCTGGCGCGAGGTGCCGATGCGGCACACGCTCAACGACATCCACACGGCGACCTTCGTGCCGGACCGCGTGGGCCGCCACCTCTACACCGTCTGCGCCTGGGTGGATTTTTACGCCGCCTTCCTGGACGAGATCACCAAGAAGCAGGCCGCCGGCGTCGACATCACGCTGGAGCGGCGCGAGGGCATGGCGCTGCTGGAAGCCGCGAAGGCGAACCTGGCACGCGGCGAGGCCGCCGAGTTCGCGTCGCTCCTCAAGGCGCTGCCCCGCGCCGATGCCGCCGGTGCGGTGGAGCTCTTCGCCATGCCCCGTGTCGTCTCGCTGATGACGAAGGCGGATCGGCGCCCCTTCCAGGTGATCCAGGAGCCGCTGCTGCAACTGGATGTCGAGCGCCGCGCCGCCGGCTTCGCCGCCTGGTACGAGATCTTCCCGCGCTCGCAGAGCGGCGACGCGAAGCGCCACGGCACGCTGGACGACGTCATCGCGCAGCTGCCGCGCGTGCGCGAGATGGGCTTCGACGTGCTGTACTTCCCGCCGATCCATCCGATCGGGAGGAAGAACCGCAAGGGCCGCAACAACAGCCTGACGGCCGGCCCCGACGATCCGGGCAGCCCCTATGCCATCGGCTCCGAAGCCGGCGGGCATGACGCGCTGCATCCCGAGCTCGGCACGCTCGACGATTTTCGCCGGCTTGTCGTCGCAGCCTCGAAGGAGGGGCTGGAGCTGGCGCTCGACTTCGCGATCCAGTGCTCGCCGGATCATCCCTGGCTCAAGCAGCATCCCGACTGGTTCGCCTGGCGGCCCGACGGCTCCATCCGCTACGCGGAAAACCCGCCGAAGAAGTACGAGGACATCGTCAACGTCGACTTCTACGCGAAGGGCGCCGTGCCCGACCTGTGGCTGGCGCTGCGCGACGTCGTGCTCTTCTGGGCGAAGGAGGGCGTGAAGCTCTTCCGCGTCGACAATCCGCACACCAAGCCGCTGCCCTTCTGGGAGTGGATGATCGCCGAGGTCCGCGCCCGCGACCCCGACTGCGTCTTCCTCTCCGAGGCCTTCACCCGCCCCAAGGTGATGTACCGGCTGGCCAAGGTCGGCTTCTCGCAGTCCTACACCTACTTCACCTGGCGCAACGAGGCCTGGGAACTGGGCCAGTACATGACGGAGCTGAACCAAGCCCCTGTCTCGGAGTTCTTCCGGCCGCATTTCTTCGTCAACACGCCGGACATCAACCCGATTTTTCTTCAGCAGTCGGGCCGGCCAGGGCACCTGATCCGCGCCGCGCTGGCGGCGACGCTCTCGGGCCTCTGGGGCGTCTACAACGGCTTCGAGCTCTGCGAGGCGCGGCCCGAGAAGCCCGGCAAGGAAGAGTATCTCGACAGCGAGAAATACGAGATCCGCGTCTGGGATCACGACCGCCCCGGGAACATCAAGGCCGAGATCACCCTGCTCAACGCGCTGCGGCGACAGAACCCGGCGCTGCACACGCATCTCGGCACGACCATCCTCGCCTCGGGGCATGAGGGCATCCTGCTCTTCGTGAAGGCGACGCCGGATCTCGCGAATGTCGTGCTCGTCGCGGTGTCGATGAATCCACGCGAGCCGCTGGAGACGCATATCGCGCTGCCGCAGGACGCCATGGGCCTCCCCTACGGCGCGGCGCTGCTCGCCGAAAACCTCCTGCAGGGCGGCGAGGAACGATGGGACGGCTCCCACCGATACCTCCGCCTCGATCCCCAGGCCCTGCCCTTCGCCATCTGGCGCCTTCGCGCCGCCGACAAGGTCTGATCATGCCGCGCAAGACGATACACACCGGGAAGCCCACGGCCGGGAGCGATCCGCTCTGGTACAAGGACGCGGTCATCTACCAGCTGCACATCAAGTCCTTCTTCGACTCGAACAATGACGGCGTCGGCGACATTCCCGGCCTGCTGCAGAAGCTCGACTACATCGCCGAGCTCGGCGTCGACACGATCTGGATGCTGCCCTTCTACCCCTCGCCCCGGCGCGACGACGGCTACGACATCGCCGAGTACAAGACGGTGCATCCGGAATACGGCACGATGGCCGATATCCGCCGGCTGATCGCGGCCGCGCATGAGCGTGGCATCCGTGTGATCACCGAGCTCGTCATCAACCACACCTCCGACCAGCACCCCTGGTTCCAGCGCGCGCGCCTCGCGAAGAAGGGCTCGGTGCATCGCGACTTCTACGTCTGGTCCGACGACGACAAGAAGTACGACGGCACGCGGATCATCTTCCTCGATACAGAGAAATCCAACTGGACCTGGGATCCGGTCGCCGGCGCCTATTTCTGGCACCGCTTCTACAGCCACCAGCCGGATCTCAACTTCGATAATCCGCATGTGCTGAAGGAGGTGCTCTCCGTCATGCGCTTCTGGCTGGATGCCGGCGTGGACGGGCTGCGGCTGGACGCCATCCCCTATCTCATCGAGCGCGACGGCACGAACAACGAGAACCTGCCCGAGACGCATGTCGTGCTGAAGAAGATCCGCGCGGAGCTGGACCGGGTCGCGCCCGGGCGCATGCTGCTCGCCGAGGCCAACCAATGGCCCGAGGACACGCAGCTCTATTTCGGCGACGGCGACGAGTGCCACATGTCGTTCCACTTCCCCCTGATGCCGCGCATGTACATGGCGATGGCGCAGGAGGACCGCTTCCCCATCACCGACATCCTGCGGCAGACCCCGGCCATTCCCGAGACCTGCCAATGGGCGATCTTCCTGCGGAACCACGACGAGCTGACGCTCGAGATGGTGACCGACAGGGAGCGCGACTATCTCTGGGAGACCTACGCCTCCGACAAGCGCGCGCGCATCAACCTCGGCATCCGCCGCCGGCTCGCGCCGCTGCTGGAGCATGATCGCCGGCGCATCGAGCTGATGAACTCGCTGCTGCTCTCCATGCCCGGCACGCCCGTCATGTATTACGGCGACGAGATCGGCATGGGCGACAACATCCATCTCGGCGATCGCGACGGCGTGCGCACGCCCATGCAATGGTCGCCGGACCGCAACGGCGGCTTCAGCCGCGTCGATCCGGCGAGCCTCGTGCTGCCGACCATCATGGACCCGGTCTACGGCTACGAGGCCGTGAACGTGGAGGCGCAGGCGGCCGACCAGCACTCGCTGCTGAACTGGACGCGCCGCATGCTCACGGTGCGCAAGCGTCACCGCTCCTTCGGCCGCGGCAGCTTCGGCTACCTCTATCCCGGCAACCGCAAGATCCTCGCCTATCTGCGCGAATACGAGGGCGAGACCATCCTCTGCGTCTGCAACCTCTCGCGCACCGCGCAGGCCGTGGAGCTGGACCTGTCCACCTTCGCCGGGCGCGTGCCGGTGGAGCTGGTCGGCGGATCGTCCTTCCCCCCCATCGGGCAGCTGAACTACCTGCTGACCCTGCCGCCCTACGGCTTCTACTGGTTCTTCCTGGCCACGGAGGCCGCCATGCCCAGCTGGCACACCCCGGCCCCTGAGCCGATGTCCGAGCTCTCGACGCTGGTGCTCCGCAAGAGCCTGTCGGAAGTCCTCGCGCCGGCATCGCTGAAGATCATCGAGACCGACATCCTGCCGCCCTACCTGTCGCGCCGCCGCTGGTTCGCCGGCAAGGGCGCGGAGGTGACGCAGACGCGGCTGGCCTTCGTGGAGGCCATCACCGGCCGCAACGGCGCCGAGGTCCTGCTGGCCGAGGTGGAGGCGGCCGACGCCACCGGCCTCGGCCGCTACCTCCTGCCCCTGGGCATCGCCTGGGAGGACGAGACCAATTCCCCGCTGCCGCAGCAGCTCGCCTTGGCCCGCATCCGCCGCGGCCGGCGCGTGGGCGTCCTGACCGATGCCTTTGCGCTGGATGCGCTGCCCAGCTCCGTGCTGCGCGGCCTGCGCGAGCACGCCGTGATGCCGCTGAGCCAGGGCGAGATCCGCTTCCTGCCCACCTCGGCCTTCGAGGGCGTGGAGATCCCGGCGGATGCGGAGATCCGCCGCCTCGCCGCCGAGCAGTCGAACTCCTCGCTCATCATCGGCGAGCAAGCGGTGCTGAAGCTGGTGCGCCGCGTCACCGAGGGCATCAGCCCCGAGACGGAGATGACGCGCTACCTGACCGAGCGCGGCTTCGGCCAGACCGCGCCCCTGCTGGGCGAGGTCGTGCGCGTGACGCCGGATGGCGTGCCCCGCACGCTGGTCGTGCTCCAGGGCTTCGTGCGCAACCAGGGCGACGGCTGGGGCTGGACCACCGAATTCCTCAGCCGCGTCATCGACACGATGGCGGTCGCCGATCCTCCGTCCGAGGCCCAGGACGGGGTCTTCAACAACTACCTGGGCTTCGCCACCGCGCTGGGGCGCCGCCTGGCCGAGATGCACGCGGTGCTGGCGCAGGACAGCGACGATCCCGCCTTCCGGCCCGAGCCGGCCACGGCGCAGGATGCCAGGGCCTGGGGCAAGGCCGCCGGCGCGCAGATCGAGCTGGCTCTCAAGGCGCTGGGTGCCGTGAAGAACTGGAACTCCGAGACCCACAGGGCCCGGGCCGAGGATCTCCTCTCGCGGCGCAAGGAGCTGCTGCGCGCCGTGGAGCATCTCGCCGATGCCGCGAAGGGCACGCTGAAGACGCGCGTGCATGGCGATTTCCATCTGGGCCAGGTGCTCGTGGTCCAGGGCGATGCCTGCATCATCGATTTCGAGGGCGAGCCCGCGAAGTCGCTCGACCAGCGCCGCGCCAAATCCTCGCCGATGCGCGACGCGGCGGGACTCCTGCGCTCCTTCGACTATGCTGCGGCCGCCGCCGGCGCGGAGCGCCAGGGCGTGCAGGGCCTGCCGCCCGACCGCGCCGCCGCGCTGCTGGAGCATTTCCGGCAGAGCGCCAGCGAGAGCTTCCTCGCCGCCTATCGCGAGGCCCATGCCCAGGCGCCCCGGCCGTGGGTCACCGCAGAGGCCGAAGCCGCGCTGCTCGACCTCTTCCTGCTGGAGAAGGCCGCCTACGAGGTCTGCTACGAGGCGGCCAACCGCCCGGGCTGGCTGCACATCCCCCTGCGTGGGCTCGGGGAGCTCGCCACCCGCGTCCTCGAACAGGAGATGGTGCATGGCTGAGCCGAATCTCCACCCCGATTCCATCTGGTCCCTGATCGACGGCCGCCATGGCGATCCCTTCTCGATCCTGGGCCCGCACACGACCGAGGCCGGCCCGATCGTGCGGGCCTTCCTGCCGGGCGCCGCCGC
This sequence comes from Roseococcus sp. GW821-FHT12F05, assembly GCF_058806835.1. Taxonomy (NCBI): domain Bacteria; kingdom Pseudomonadati; phylum Pseudomonadota; class Alphaproteobacteria; order Acetobacterales; family Roseomonadaceae; genus Roseococcus; species Roseococcus sp. GW821-FHT12F05. The sequence continues at coordinate 51,752 of NZ_JBXAQB010000003.1, read as the reverse complement.
CGTCACGCTGCTGTCCGGCGAGACGGCCGCGGCGATGATGCAGATCCATCCCGCCGGGCTCTTCGCCGGCGGGGTGGATCCGGGTCCCTACCGCCTGCGCATCGACTGGAACGGCGTGATCCAGGAGACGGAGGACCCCTACAGCTTCGGCCCCCTGCTCGGCGATCTCGACCTGCATCTGCTGCGCGAGGGAAGGCACCAGGATATCGGCCGCTGCCTCGGCGCGCATCCGATGGTGGTGGACGGCATCGCCGGCGTGCGCTTCGCGGTCTGGGCGCCCAATGCCCGCCGCGTCTCGGTCGCCGGCGACTTCAACAGCTGGGACGGACGCCGTCACCCCATGCGGCTGCGCCACCACGCCGGCGTGTGGGAGCTGTTCATCCCGCGCCTGCTGCCCGGCACCGTCTACAAGTACGAGATCCTCGGCGCGCAGGGCCATGTGCTGCCGATGAAGGCCGACCCCGTCGCCTGGCAGGCGGAGCCGCCGCCCGCCACCGGCTCCATCGTCGCCGATACCGGGCGCATCGTGCCGCCGCACCCGCTGAAGGTCTCGGGCGATCCGGCGCTGAAGCCCATCTCCGTCTACGAGGTGCATCCGGGCTCCTGGGCGCGCGGCGACGGCAATCTCGCGCTCGACTGGGAGGAGCTGGGCGACAAGCTCATTCCCTATGTGAAGGGGATGGGATTCACCCATCTCGAATTCCTGCCGATCATGGCGCATCCCTTCGGCGGCTCCTGGGGCTACCAGCCGCTCGGGCAATTCGCGACGCATGCGCCCTTCGGCGCGCCGGAGCATTTTTCCCGGCTGGTGGAGCGCTGCCACGAGGCCGGCATCGGCGTGATCCTGGACTGGGTGCCGGCGCATTTCCCGACCGATGCGCATGGCCTCGCGCGCTTCGACGGCACGGCGCTCTACGAGCACGAGGATCCGCGCGAGGGCTTCCACCAGGACTGGAACACGCTGATCTACAATCTCGGCCGGCAGGAGGTACGGAACTTCCTCATCGGCAGCGCGCTGCACTGGCTCGAGCATTACGGCGTGGATGCGCTGCGCGTGGATGCGGTGGCCTCGATGCTCTACCGGGACTACAGCCGCAAGCAGGGCGAATGGGTGCCGAACATCCACGGCGGGCGCGAGAACCTGGAGGCCATCTCCTTCCTGAAGGAGCTCTCCGAGGTCATCGCCGTGCGCTGCCCGGGCAAGCTGCTGATCGCCGAGGAATCCACCTCCTTCCCCGGCGTCACCCGCAAGGCGCGGGACGGCGGCCTCGGCTTCGACTTCAAGTGGAACATGGGCTGGATGAACGACACGCTCCGCTACATGGAGCGCGATCCGATCTACCGGCGCTACGACCACGGGCTGATGACCTTCGGCCTGGTCTACGCCTTCTCGGAAAAATTCCTGCTGCCGATCTCGCATGACGAGGTGGTGCACGGGAAAGGCTCGCTGCCCGCCAAGATGCCGGGCGACGAGTGGCAGCGCTACGCCAACCTGCGCGCCTATCTCGGCTTCATGTGGACGCATCCCGGCAAGAAGCTGCTCTTCATGGGCTGCGAGTTCGCCCAGCCGCGCGAGTGGAGCCACGACCGCTCGCTGGACTGGCACCTGCTCGACGATCCGCGCCATGCCGGCATGCAGCGCCTGGTGCGCGACCTGAACGAGCTCTATGCGCGCATGCCCGCCCTCCACGTGCTGGATTGCGACCCGGCCGGCTTCCGCTGGGTGGTGCTCGACGACACGGAGGCCAGCGTCTTCGCCTGGCTCCGCTTCGGGCCGGACGGCGCCGCGCCCGCGCTGGTCGTCTGCAACTTCACGCCGGTGACGCGGCAGGGCTATCGCCTCGGCGTTCCGCGAAGCGGCGTCTGGCGGGAGATCTTCAACTCCGACGCGGGCATCTATGGCGGCGCGAACACCGGCAACGGCGGCCGCGTGGAGGCCTGGGACGAGACCTCGCACGGGCTGGACGCCTCGCTGTCCCTGACGCTGCCGGCGCTGGGGACGCTGGTTCTCACCCCGGCGGAACGCTGACTTGCCGCTGCTGCCGGACCGGCTTCTGCCCGGCCGCCCCGATCCGCTGGGGGCGTGCTGGGACGGGCTGGGCGTCAACTTCGCCGTCTTCTCCGCCCATGCGACGCAGATCGACCTCTGCCTCTTCGACGCCGCCGGCCGGAAGCAGATCGCGCGGCTGCCCCTGCCGGAATGCACAGATGAGGTGTTCCACGGATATCTGCCGGAAGCGCGCCCAGGCCAGATCTACGGCTATCGCGCCCATGGCCCCTATCAGCCGGAGCGGGGGCATCGCTTCAACCCCAACAAGCTGCTGCTCGATCCCTATGCGCGGCAGATCGCGGGGCAGCTGCACTGGTCGGACGCACTGTTCGGCTATCGCGTGGGCGCCGCCCGCGCCGACCTGACCTTCGACCGCCGCGACAGCGCCGCCGCCATGCCCAAGGCCGTGGTGGCCGACGATGCCTTCAACTGGGGCGACGACCACCCGCCCGCCGTGCCCTGGGACCGCACCTTCATCTACGAGGCCCATCTGCGCGGCCTGACCGTGCGCCGGCCGGACCTGGTGCTCCGCGAGCGCGGCACCTTCGCCGCGCTGGCCGATCCGCCGGTCATCGAGCACATGCTCAAGCTCGGCGTGACGGCGGTGGAGCTGCTGCCCATCCACGCCTATCTGCAGGACCGCTTCCTGGTCGAGAAGAAGCTGCGCAACTACTGGGGCTATTCGACCCTCTCCTACTTCGCGCCGGAGCCAGCCTATCTCTCCAACGGCTCGCTCCACGAGATCCGCGTCGCCATCCGGCGCCTGCACGCGGCCGGCATCGAGGTGATCCTCGACGTCGTCTACAACCACACCTGCGAGGGCAGCGAACGAGGGCCGACACTGTCCTGGCGCGGGCTGGACAATGCCAGCTACTACCGGCTGATGCCGGGCGACGAGCGGCGGCACATCAACGACACCGGCACGGGCAACACCCTCAACACCGCGCATCCGCGCGTGCTGCAGATGGTGATGGACAGCCTGCGCTACTGGGCCACTTCCTTCCGCGTCGACGGCTTCCGCTTCGATCTCGCGAGCAGCCTGGGCCGCGAGCCGCACGGCTTCGACACCGGCGCCGGCTTCTTCGACGCGATCCGGCAGGACCCGGTGCTGTCGCGCCTCAAGCTCATCGCCGAGCCCTGGGACATCGGGCCCGGCGGCTATCAGCTCGGCCGCCATCCGCCCGGCTTCTCCGAGTGGAACGACCGCTTCCGCGACGGCGTGCGCCGCTTCTGGCGCGGCGATGCCGGGCTGCGGCCCGAGCTGGCGGCACGGCTCTCCGGCTCGGGCGACCTCTTCGACCACCGGCGCCGGCGCCCCTGGGCCTCGGTGAACTTCCTGGCCTCGCATGACGGCTTCACGCTGGAGGACCAGGTCAGCTACGCCGAGCGTCACAACCTCGCGAACGGCGAGGACAACCGGGACGGCCACGGCGAGAACTTCAGCGCCAACTGGGGCGTGGAAGGCCCCACCGATGATCCCGCGATCCTGGAGCTGCGGGCTCGGGTCAAGCGCGCCATGCTGGTGACGCTCATGGCCTCCCACGGCACGCCGATGCTCCTGGCCGGCGACGAGTTCGGGCGCAGCCAGCGCGGCAACAACAACGCCTATTGCCAGGACAACGAGATCTCCTGGCTCGACTGGGACGATGCGGGCTCGCCGGAGGGCATCTCGCTGTCCCATTTCATCGGTCGCGCCGCGGCCCTCCGCCGGCGCCACCTCACCCTGCGCAGCCCGGTCTTTCTGCACGGGCGCACCGAGCCCCTGCCCGGCCTCCCGGATGTGGGCTGGTTCGATGAGATGGGGGAAAGGCTCTCCGACGAGGCCTGGAACGATCCGGAGGGCCGGTTGCTGGTCCTGCGCCGAGCGGCGGCGACCGGGAACGGCGTGGAGGTGAGCGCGCTGCTCATCAACGGCACGCCGCACGATCGGGACTTCATCCTGCCGGAGCCCATGCTGACCTGGCGCTCCCTGCTGGACAGCGCGGATCCCGAGGCGGCGGAACGCGTCGTCCTCGGCAGCGTTCCCATCGCCGCCAGGTCCGCGCGGCTCCTGGTGGGATCGGTGGGCCAGGCCGGCGCAGGATAACGGTCCGGCGGGTCAGTCCGGCCTGGCCAGGACCCGCAGGGGCGTGTCCCGGCCGTCGAAGGCCTGGTCCGCCAGCACGTCCCACCAGGGGCCGGGCGGAGGCGGAGGCGGCGCGAGCGTCCCGAGCGCCCGTGTCGGCACCATCACGACGAGCCTTCCCCCACCGCGCGCATAGCCCAGGACGCCACAAGGGCCCGGCGGAAGGTCGAGGGCCTCGTAGCCCTCGAACAGCTCCGGCCGCGAGCGGCGCAGCGCCAGCAGCCGCTGGGTCGCGCGCTGCTTCACCAGCCCCTGGGAATCCTCGGCCAGGGGCGGCACGCCGGCGTCCAGCGCCGCGGCGCGGGCCGCGTAATCCACGGGGCGGCGGTTGTCCGGATCGACCAGCGAAAAATCCCACCACTCGGTGCCCTGGTACAGGTCGGGGATGCCCGGCAGCGTCAGTTGCAGGACGGTCTGCGCCAGCCCGTTGATCCGCGTCGGCAGCGCGAGCCGCGCCGCGACATCCGCGAGCTCCCGCCGGAAGGCTTCGGCCCGCGGGTCCTCCAGGAGCGCCGTTGCGAAATCCAGGGTGGCCTGCTCGTAGCCCTCCTGCGGATTCTCCCAGCGCGTGTGCCGCTTCGCCTCGCGCATCGCCTTGGTGAGGTACTCGCGCATCCGGTCGGCGCCGATCGGCCAGGCGCCGAGCAGGGTCTGGTAGATCAGCCACTCGTCCGCGGGATCCGGCCCTTCGGGCGGGCGCAGCGGCGCGTTCGCCTCCAGCCAGCGCGTGCAGGCGGCGATCCAGGCCTCGGGCTCCAGCGACAGGAGGTTCAGCCGCGCCCGCACCTCGGGGCCCCGCTTGGTGTCGTGGGTGGCGAGCGGCGTCAGGTCCCGCGGGCGCATCGCGCCGCGCCGCGCGGCCCAGGCGTGGAACTCCGCGATGTCGCCGCCGGCCTCCTCCAGCTCGCCGCCGACCTCGTTGACGGAGGTGAGCGCGACGGCCCGATAGAATTCCGTGTCCTCCAGCCCCTTGGCCATCAGAGGCCCGCTGAGCTGCTGGAAGCGGCGGCGCAGCTCCGCGGCCGGCTGCCCCTCGCCGGCGAGGATGGTCTCCACCAGCCAGCGCGCGGCGGCGCCCGTCCAGGGATCACCCTCCGCCTCGGCGGCGGCGAGCATGGCGTCCCAGAGCGCCCGGTCCGCCGCATCCGGCCCCGGGCCCGTCAGATAGCTGCGATAGACGGGGCAGCCCACCAGCAGCGAGGACAGCGCGGCACGCAGCGTCGGCAGGGCGAATTCCACGGCCGGATCCGGCCCCGCGATGGATTGCGCGAGGTCGGCGACCTGCTCCAGCTCGGGGGCGAAGCTCTCCTCCAACATCTGGCGCTTGGCCGCGCGAAGGCGCGCCGCCGGCTCGCCGGTCACCCAGCCCTTGTCGTCGAGATGCGTGGCCAGGGCACGGTAGCCCTCCGCCGAGACGAAGAGCCGGTTCAGCACGTTCAGCCGCTCGTAGCCTGTCGTGCCGTCCACCGGCCAGCCGGGGTGTAGCTCCTCGCCCCGGCCGAGGATCTTCTCCACCAGGAGCGGTACCTCCGGCCCGACCGCCTCGCGCAGGCGGCGCGCGTAGCCGGCCGGGTCGGCGAGGCCGTCGATGTGATCGATGCGCAGCCCGTCCACCCGGCCCTCGCGGATCAGATCGAGGGCGAGGCGATGGGTGAGGTCGAAGACCTCCTCACGCTCCACGCGCACGCCGATCAGCTCGCTGATGTTGAAGAAGCGGCGCGAGGAGAGCGCGTCGCGGCCGGATCGCCAGTGCAGCAGGCGCCAGTGCTGGCGGTCCAGCAGCGCGGGCAGATCCTCCGCGCTCAGCGTGGCGCGCAGCCCCGCCTGCTGCCCGGGCTCCAGCTCGCGCAGCGCGGCGCGCGCGCCGGAAAAGTCCGGCGTGCGATCGGAGCGCCAGAGGCGGCCCTGCCCGGTCAGTCCGGCCGCGTCCAGCAGCCGCGCCGCGTCCTCGGTCCGCAGCGGCCAGGCGTGCTCGCCATAGGCGCAGGCGACGAGCCAGCCTTCCTCCGCATCCAGATCCAGCGTGATCGCGCCCTGTTCCAGCGTCGCGGCGAGCGTGTCGCCGAGCACGGGCAGGAGCAGCTGCGGATGCCGCTCCCAGTCGATGTCGAAGATTTCCGCGGCCGGCCCCTCGCGCCCGCCGGCGAGTGCGCCCATCCACCACGGGTTGGTGCGATGCGCGGCCATGTGGTTGGGCACGATGTCCAGCAGCAGGCCCATGCCCTTCGCGCGCAGCCCGTCGCTCAGGCGGCGGAAGCCCTCCTCGCTGCCCGGCTCCGGATTGATGCGGGTCGGGTCGGTGACGTCGTAGCCGTGCGTCGAGCCCGGCCGCGCCGCGAAGATGGGGGAGGCGTAGACGTGGCTGACGCCCAGCCGCTCCAGATAGGGAAGGATCGCCAGCGCGTCGTCGAAGGTAAAGCCGGCGTGGAACTGCAGCCGGTAGGTGGCACGCCAGTCGGGACGTGCCGCATCGGGGCGCGTCATGCCGGATCGCCCCAGGCGCAGGCGGACCAGGGGGCCAGCCTCGTGTGGGTTCCGTCGAAGACCGCCTCGCCGACGGTCAGGGCGCCGGCGCGCGGCTCGACCGCCATCTCGGCGGGGACGACGTCGGGATTGGCGAGAAGGCACAGCGCGCCCGCCTCGAAGCGCCAGCGCCAGAACAGCGCGCCCTTCTCCCGCCGCAGCTCGGCCCCACGGAAGACGGTCGCGAGCAGCGGCCAGACCAGCCGCCGGCGATGCTCCGCCAGCAGCCGGAACGACGCCGTCGCGGCCGGGGTGATGCGCTCCCAGGGCAGCCGCGCCGTCTCCATCGTCTCCGGCGCGAGCGGATCCGGCAGCGCGTCGGCCGTCGCGAAGAATTCGGAAAACTCCGCCGCGCGGCCCTTCCGCACCGCCTCCGCGAGGTCGCCGGAGAAGTCGCAGAAGAAAGGAAAAGGCGTATCGAGCCCGGCCTCCTCGCCCTGGAAGATCATCGGGATGGCCGGGCTCATCAGCAGCAGGAAGCGCAGCAGGGCGAGGCGCTCCGGCGCCAGGCCGGTGGCCAGCCGGTCGCCCAGGGGACGGTTGCCGATCTGGTCATGGTTCTGCGCGAAATTCACGAAGGCGTTGGGCGGCAGATGGGCGGAGGCCTCGCCGCGTGTCCGTCCGCCGCGATGGGCGGAGGCCTCGCCCTGGTAGACGAAGCCCTCGGCCAGCGCGCGGCCCAGCGCGGCCTCGGGATCCTCGCCGTAATCCGCGTAGTAGCCGGAGGCCTCGCCCGTGGCGACGACATGCAGCGCGTGGTGCGCGTCGTCGTTCCACTGGGCGGTGTAGTGGCGCGGCCTTCCGGCGCCGTCGCGCTCCAGCCAGCGGGCGGCGTTGTCGTCGTTCTCCAGCACGAGCCAGGCCTCCGGCTTCACGGCGCGGCAGGCCTCGGCCAGCTCGGCGAGGAGCTTGTCGCCCCCCGGCTGGGCGAAGGCGTGGACGGCGTCGAGGCGCAGGCCGTCGAAATCGTATTCCGTCAGCCACATCACGGCGTTCTCGACGAAGAAGCGCCGCACCAGGGGCTGGTCGAGGTCGATCGCGGCGCCCCAGGGCGTGCGGTGCGCCTCGGTGAAGAAGCGCTTCGCGTAGAGGGACAGGAAATTCCCCTCGGGGCCGAAGTGGTTGTAGACGACGTCGAGCATCATCCCCAGCCCGCGCTCATGCGCCGCGTCGACCAGGACGCGCAGCGCGGCGGGCGAGCCATAGGCCTCGTCGGGCGCGAAGGGCAGGACGCCGTCATAGCCCCAGTTCCGCCGGCCCGGGAAATCCGCGACGGGCATGAGCTCCAGTGCCGTGATGCCGCAGCCGGCGAAATGGTCGAGCCGTTCGATCAACGCCTCGAAGCTGCCCTCCGGCGTCGCCGTGCCGACATGCAGCTCCGCCAGCACCACCTCGTGCCAGGGGCGCGGCGGCGTGGGATGGCGCAGCGGCGGCAGCTCGGCCCGCACGACGCTCCAGCCCGTCACGTCGCCCTCCTGCCGGCGCGAGGCGGGATCGGGCACCTCGCGGTCACCGACGAGGAAGCGATAGGGCTGGCCGGCGCGCGCGGCCGGCAGCAGCAGCTCGAAGAAACCCTCCCCGCCCGCCCGCATGCGTTCCGGTTCGCGGTCCGGCAGCACCAGCGACACAAGCTTCGCATCCGGTGCCCAGAGGCGGAACAGCACGCCCTCCGGCAGCAGCCGCGGGCCGAAGCGCGGCGTCACGCGCGCGCTTCCCAGACGATCAGCGAGCGCGCGTCGGCGATGACGGATTCCCCGGTGGCGCGGATTTCCCCCTCAAGGTGACCCGCCGTGTCCAGCACCGCCTCCCACTTCCCCGAGCCGCCGGGCGGGATGGTGAAGTCCACGCCGTGATCGGCGGCGTTGAGCATGATGAGCAGGCTCGCATCCCCCTGCGCGGCCGGCGCGAGCCGCACGACGAGGCATTTCGCATGCGGCTTGTTCCACTCCTCCTCCGTCATGCGCGCGCCGCCCACCGCGAACCAGGCGACATCCGGCACGCCGCGCTCGTTCCGCGCGCCGGTGAGGAAGGCCGGCCGCGAGAGCGCGCTGCGCCGCTTCCGCAGCGCCGTGAGGCGGGCGACGAATTCCGTCAGCGCCTCGTCCTGCTTCGTCCAGTCGACCCAGCCGATCTCATTGTCCTGGCAATAGGCGTTGTTGTTGCCGCCCTGGGAATTGCCGATCTCGTCGCCGGCCAGCAGCATCGGCACGCCCTGCGACAGGAAGAGCGTCGCGAGCAGGTTGCGCTTCTGCCGCGCGCGGCGCTCCAGGATCTCGGGATCGTCGGTGTCGCCCTCCACGCCGAAGTTCCAGCTCTTGTTGTCGTCGTGGCCATCGCGGTTGTCCTCACCGTTCGCCTCATTGTGCTTGTGGTCGTAGGAGACGAGGTCCTGCAGCGTGAAGCCGTCATGCGCGGTGATAAAGTTCACGCTCGACCAGGGCCGTCGGCGCCCCTCGCCGAACAGGTCCGACGAGGCGGCGAAGCGAGAGGCGAAGGCCGGCAGCAGGCCCTCCGATCCCACCCAGAAGTCGCGCACCACGTCGCGGTAGTCGCCATTCCATTCGGAGAAGCCCGGCGGAAAATTGCCGAGCTGGTAGCCGCCCGGGCCTACGTCCCAAGGCTCCATGATGAGCTTGCAGCGGCCGAGCACCGGGTCCTGCCGCATGGCCAGGAAGAGCGGATGGTGGGAGTCGAAGCCCTCCGGCCGGCGGCCCAGCGTGGTGGCGAGATCGAAGCGGAAGCCGTCCACGCCGTAGACCGTGGCCCAGAGCCGCAGGCTGTCCATCACCATCTGCATCACGCGCGGATGGCTGGTGTTCAGCGCGTTCCCCGTGCCGGTCAGGTTGTCGTAGTAGCGCGGCTGGTCCGGCAGAAGGCGGTAATAGCTGGCATTGTCGATGCCCCGCCACGACAGCGACGGACCCAGGTGGTTGCCCTCGCAGGTGTGGTTGTAGACCACGTCGAGGATCACCTCGATGCCCGCCTGGTGCAGCCGGTCCACCGCGGCGCCGATCTCTTCCAGCCCACCCAGGCCGAGATAGCGCGGCTCGGGCGCGAAGAAGCCGAGCGTGTTGTAGCCCCAGTAGTTCGCCAGGCCCTTCTCGACGAGGTTGCGGTCCTGCGTGAAGGCCTGCACTGGCAGCAGCTCCAGCGCCGTGACGCCGAGCTTCGTCAGGTGATCCACCATGGGCGCCGAGCCGAGCGCCGCGAAGGTCCCGCGCGATTCCTCCGGGATGAGCGGATGGCGCATGGTGAGGCCGCGCACATGGCCCTCGTAGATGATCGTCTTGGGCCAGAGATTGCGCGGCGGCGCGGTGGCCGTCACCGGCAGGCCCGTCACCACGCGCGCCTTGGGCATGAAGGGCGCGCTGTCGCGCTCGTCGAGGACCAGGTCCGCGTCGTCGCCCGCGCCGATGGGATAGGCGTGCAGCGCGTCGTCCCAACGGATCTCGCCCACCAGCTGCCGCGCATAGGGATCGAGCAGCAGCTTCGCCGGGTTGAAGCGGTGCCCCTGCTCCGGCGCCCAAGGCCCGTGCACGCGCCAGCCATAGGCCTGGCCGCGGCCGATGCCCGGCAGGTGGCAGTGCCAGACACCGTCGGTGCATTCGGTGACGGGGACGCGCTCTTCCTCCCGCTCGCCGCGGCCGTCGAAGAGGCAGAGCTCCACGCCCTCGGCATTGTCGGAGAAGAGCGCGAAATTGGTGCCGCGCTGCGTGACGGTGGCGCCGAAGGGGAAAGGCGCCCCGGCCTCCACGCGCCTCACTTGGCGCGTTGCTTGACGGGTTTCGCCTTGGCGGCGGGCGCGCCCGTTTCATCGGCGGCTTCCGTCCCCGTGATGGCCGCCGCCTCGCCCGTGGCGCCCGTGACGACCGAGGAGGAGGGCGGGTCGCTGGCGGGGAAGCTGCCCGCCACCTCCTTGTCCAGCTTCGCTTCCTGCCGGTCGATATCGATCCTCGCCTCGTCCCAGAAGCGCTGCGCTTCACCGTCCGGTGAGCCGGCCTCCTGCCAGAGCTCGTAGGCGCGCTCCCGAATGCGCTGCTGAAGAAGGGCATATTCGTCTGACATGATACTCTCCGAGCCGTCACGCCGACGGCTGCGAATAGAACCTGCCTGCATGGCATGAGTTTCAGCGGGCCGACCGAGATGTTGCGCATCGGCCGGTCTGCTGCTGTCGCAGCGATCGCCCGCGGCCCTTCGCCGCGGCCCGTCTCCAGGGCATCGGTCATCGAGGCTTCCCGGACGCTCCGATGCCCCCGCCGCCCAAGGAGGGTGGCGACAACCAGGTCCGGATCGCCACGAGCCGGGAGCGGGTCCGAAGCCGCCGCGCGCGATGCGTGTGGAGCAGATGCTGGCACCAATGGCGCTTGATCAGCTCCGGAAGCAGGATGGCTATGCGACGGCGCGCACCGGAATGTCAGATGGCTCGCGGAAAGCCATGAACCAGCGCGAGACCGGCCAAGCCCTGCGCCACGGCATAGAGGCAGAACAAGCGGACCACGTCGAAGGTCAGGCGCCGCGTGGAATCGGTGAGGCCGGCATAGGCCCGCGCGGCGAGGTACAGCATCATCGCCGCGACGACAGCGGCGTGAAAGCCCTGCCAGAAATGGTTGGCGAAGACGCTGGCGGCGAAGGCCCCTGAGGTCGGCCGGAAGCCCGCCTGCCACCAGCTCCATGCATCCAGGCCCAGGGCGACGATCAGCAGCACCGCGCCGAAGAGCGCGAGCGGCACCGAAGGCTGCCGCCCGGACAGGACGAGCAGCACACCTCCGCCCACCAGCATCAGCACGGGCCAGATCGGCCAGTCCGGCAGGTGCGTCGCGGCCGGCGGCCAGGCCCCCGGATTGGCGAGCCACAGAAAGGCATGGGTGAAGGCCAGGCACCCGAAGACGGCGGCGTCCACCAGCAGCAGCACCGTCATCGCCCAGTTCCCGAGCGAGGCGGGGCCGGTGACGTAGACCGGCAGGCGGTGACCGCCGCCCACATCCACCGGCGGCGAGATGAGGCCAAGATCCGTCCCGCTCCAGAGCCAGACGATCACCGCGACGACCGCCACGATGCCGAAGCCCACGGAGAGCGTATAAAGCTGCACGGTCAGCGCCAGAAAGAACCCGGCCGTGCCGACGGCCGCGATCACATGCGCCCAGCCCGGCCCGGGCACGATCGCCACCTGCTGCGGCTTCGCGGAGACGGAGCTCGTCACCAGCGTCTCGCGCAGGCCGGTGGCGGTGCCGGGCAGGAAGTGCTGGCCGGCCTCGACCTCTTCACGGAGCGACGGGTTGGCCCAGAGCGGCTCGCGATCCGTCACGAGCGGGATGCTGCGCGTTGCGAAATTCTCCGCCGGCAGCCATTCCAGCGTGCCCGCGCCGAAGGGATTCCCCGCATCAGCGCCGGGCGCAACGCGGAAGTTTCGCGCGAGGTCGATGAGCACGAGCAGCACGCCCGTCGCCACCAGCATCGAGCCTAGGGTGGAGAGCATGTTGGGCAGCTCCAGCCCCATGCCGGCGGGGTAGGTGTAGATGCGCCGCGGCATGCCCATCAGCCCCGAGATGTGCATGGGGAAGAAGGTCAGGTTCACGCCGCCGAAGATCAACCAGAAGGCCCAGCGCCCCAGCCGGTCCGACAGCTTCCGGCCCGAGCAGGTCGGCGCCCAGTAGTAGAGCGCCGCGAGCAGCGGGAAGACCATGCCCCCGATTAGCACGTAGTGGAGATGCGCCACGACGAAGTAGGTGTCGTGCGCCTGGAAGTCCCATGGCGCGACGGCCAGCATCACGCCGGTCAGCCCGCCGAGGACGAAGATGATGAGGAAGCCCAGGACGAAGAGCGTCGGCACCTCCCATTGGATCTTCCGCGCCGAGGCCAGCGTCGCGATCCAGGCGAAGACCTGGATGCCGGCCGGGAGGGACACGGCGAAGGACGCGCCGGTGAAGAACGCGAGCGAGAGCTGCGGCAGGCCGGTCGTGTACATGTGATGGACCCATAACCCGAAGCTCAGCAGTCCCGTGCCGAGCATCGCCGCCACGATCAGCTCGTGGCCGACGAGCCGCGTGCGGGCGAGCGTGGGGATCATCATCGAGACCATGCCGGCCGCCGGCAGGAAGATGATGTAGACCTCGGGATGGCCGAAGAACCAGAAGAGGTGTTGCCAGAGCAACGGGTCGCCGCCTCGCTCGGCGAGGAAGAAGGGCCAATCCAGCGCGCGCTCGAGCTCGAGCAGGATGGTCGCCCAGATCACCGCCGGGAAGGCGATCACGATCATGCCCGCGAAGACCAGCATGGCCCAGGCAAAGACCGGCATGCGCGAGAGGCTCATCCCCGGCGCCCGGGTGCGCAGCACGCCCACGATGATCTCGATGGCGCCGGCGATGGCGGAGATCTCGATGAAGCCGATGCCGAGCAGCCAGAAATCCGCGTTGATCCCGGGCGAGTAGGGCCGGCTGGCGAGGGGTGGATAGAGGAACCAGCCCTGGTCCGGCGCCAGCCCCCAGAAGAGGCTGGCGAAGAAGGCGAGCCCGCCGATGAGGTAGGCGATATAGGCATAGGCGCCGAGGCGCGGGAACGGCAGGTCGCGCGCGCCCAGCATGGCCGGCAGGAGGTAGACGCCCGCTGCTTCCACCGCCGGCACAGCGAAGAGAAACATCATCACCGTGCCGTGCATGGTGAAGAACTGGTTGTAGGTGGCGTGGCCGAGCAGGTCGTTGCCGGGCACCGCGAGCTGCAGCCGCATGAGCAGCGCGAGGATGCCCGCCAGCACGAAGAAGAGCAGCGCCGTCCCGACATACAGCACGCCGATCCAGGCGTTGTTCACGACCGTCGGGAAACGCCAGCCCATGGGCTGCGCCCAGGCGCGACGCAGCGCATCCAGCTCGCCCTCGGGGCGCGGGAGCGGATTGGGCAGGGTCATCGCAGGCTTTCGAGCCAGGCGGCCACCGCATCCAGCTCGGCCTCGGAGAGCGCGCCGCGGAAATCGGGCATGGCATTGCCGGGCTTTATCGCCTGCGGCGCGGCGATCCATTGCGCCAGCGTGTCGCGATGGTTCTCCAGCGTGCCGGCGCCGAGGCTCTGCCGCGTGCCGATCAGGGTGAGGTCGGGGCCGATGCGCCCGGTGAACTCCGTGCCTCGGACGGCATGGCAGGCGCCGCAGCCGGCCGTGGCGAAGATGCGTCGCCCCTCTCCTCCGGGCGCATCCGGCTCACCGTGCCGCTCGACCCATCGGAGGAAATCGGCTTCCGGCTCGGCGACGGCGAAGAGCGCCATCAGCGTGTGCTGCGCGCCGCAGAACTCCGCGCATTGCCCGCGCATCACGCCCGGCTCGCCGGCGGTGAGGAGCAGGCGGTTCTCGCGCCCGGGGATCATGTCGATCTTGCCGTGCAGCGCGGGAATCCAGAGACTGTGGATCACGTCGGGCGAGGTCACGCGCAGCTCCACCTGGCGACCGACCGGCAGACGGATCTCGTTGGCGGTGACGACGCCCTGCGCGGGGTAGCGCACCTCCCACCAGAACTGCCGCCCCACCACCTCGATGACGAGCGGAGTGCCGGTGACGCGCGCCAGCGCCCCCATCACGCCGAGGCTGTGAACCAGCAGGGCGACCAGCACGAAGGCCGGGATCGCGCCGCCGAGGACCAGGATCGCCCGCGGCGAGGCGAGCTTCCGACGCCAGCGGTGGCCGCCAGCCAGGGCGAGCAGCAGCAGGGCCATCGTCACCGCGAAGATGACCGCCGCGCCGGAGGCGAGCAGCCAGGTCATGCCGTGGAGCAGCTCGGCCTCCGGACCTCGCGGCGCCAGCGCCGACTGGCTGCCCCTCACCCCGCTTCCCTCGGCCGCAGCGCCAGCGCGAGGCAGACGGTGCAGGCCACGGCGAAGAGCAGCCCACCCGGCACCCACATCAGCACCCCACCGAGCTGCTGGTCCTCCAGGGGCGTCAGCCCCCAGGGAAGAGTCGCCGCGGGGGCGTGCGCCGCGGCGAAGAGTGGCCGCGGCGCGAGCGTCAGCAGCGCGCCCAGCGGCGCCATCTGGGCGGCGGTAGCCAGCACGGCCAGGAAGGCCGCCTCGGGCCGCTCTCCCGCCGCCTGCCGCAGCGCCGCCCAGAGCCAGATGGCGGAGCCCAGCAGGCTCGCCTGCATCGCCCAGTAGGCGAGCCGGCTATCGAAGGTCGCCAGATAGGGGCCGGGTATGTGCCAGATCCACAGCGCGGCCGCGAAGAGCAGCGTCGGCGGCGCCAGCCCGGTACCGCGGAACCTGTCGAGAGCGAAGGCGAGCAGCGGCGCGGCGAGGAAGATCAGGATCAGGTGCTGCGCCACCCGTGCCGAGAAGAGCGCGACCGAGAGATTGCACAGCGGCGAGACCAGGGTCAGCGAGGCCAGGGCCCATCCCGCCAGCGCCGGCGCGCTCCGCGCTCGCCAGGCGATGGCCGCGCCGGCCGCCAGCAGGAGCGCGATCAGCGCGGGGTCGAGGTTCCATGCCACCCCGCCGGGCAGCGGCGGCGATCCGCAATAGGGAACGGCGGGCATGCGGCTCTCCTCTTGCCGGTTGATCGGCAAACCTTCCGGTCTGCGGGAGGTTGCACGCCGCCTACGGAACGTTCTCCTGCGCCGCGTACCAGGCGGCGACGGCGCGGATGTCCTCGCGCGAGAGCGACCAGAGCGTCTCGTCCGCCCCGCGCGCGCCGCCCACCGCCTGCGCCATGATCCGCGCCAGGGGCGAGGCGCCCTCCGGCGTCCGCGCGCCCTGCATCCACAGCGCGAGCTGCTCCTCCAGGAAACGTGGGTGCTGGCCGGCGAGCCGCGGGTGCAGCGGGCTGTTGCCATCATGGCAGGCCCGGCAGGCGGCGACACGGCGCTCCGGCAGGCCTTCGGTCGCGATGCGGCGGCCGCGCTCCGGGAGGGCCGGATCGGCACCTGAGGGCCGCGGCACGGGCTGCGCCGCATAGTGCCTCGCCAGCGCCGCCATTTCCGGCTCCGTCAGCTCGGCGGCCACGGGGCCCATGATGCCGCTTGGCCGGGCGCCGCTGGTGAAGCTGCGCAGCGCCTCCAGCAGGTAGGCCTCGCTCTGGCCAGCGAGGCGTGGGAAGGCGCCTTCGGGATTCCCGGCGCCGTCGCGGCCATGGCACCGGCCGCAGCTGGCGATGCCCTCCCCGAGCGGCCCGTTGCGCAGCATCAGCGCCGTGTCCCCCGACGCCGCCTCCCGCTCGGAGGCCATCTCGCCGAAGGCCAGCTCGCGATAGGCGGCGGTCTCCAGGCCCGGCATGCGCCGCAGGAAGGCGACGACCGCCCAGACCTCGTCCGGCCGCTCGCGCGCCGGCCAGGCGGGCATGCCGGTGTACTTGATGCCGTGCATGACGAGGTGGAACAGCTCCTCCGGGCGCCACTCGCCGATCCGCGGGCCGAGCTCCGGCGGCTCCGGCAGCATGGCGCGCGTGACGGGGTTGGGCCGGTGGCCCGGTGCCCCATGGCAGGGAGCGCACCCGCCCTGGAAATGGCCCGCCCCGCGACGGATCAGCGCGGCATCGTCGAGCGCCGGCACGGCGACGCCTGCGCTGTGCGTGGCGACCGACTGGCGCATGCCATAGGCCAGCAGCGCGCGCACCGGCGGCCAATGGCCCTTGCTCGCGGCGACGTCGTAGGCGCCGGACCAGACAAATAATCCAACGGCGAAGAGGGCGGTGCCGGCCATGCCGGCGATGAGCGGACGGTTTCGCCAGAGATGCCTGGCGAGGTCACGCGCCTCGTCACGGAGACGTGCCAGCATCTGCTTCATGAAGCGCCAACGTCGCGCGACGCGGGAAGGTTTCCCGGCGGCCAGGTCGCTCCGCCTCACGCAGCTTGCCGCAGCCTTGCAACACACGGCCGGTTCGCCGCGCCGCACAACTGAAGGCCGTCATCGTCGTTATCCCTCGGAACGCTCACTCCCGGCTGATAGACCGCGCGTGTCAGCCGCAGATGGGTCGAGCCATCGGCTCTGCTCGCCGGCGACATCCAGATCCCAGCGCAGATCTCGCCGGGACTGAGCTGCTGCCGTGCCCGCTAAAGCCGGCCGTGACGAAGAAGCCCGGAAGAAGCTCGGCAGCTTCTCCACCGCCGAGATCACCGGCCGCGCGAATCGATGAAGCCGCCCCAGGCAACCTTGAGGTCGGCAAGCACGGGATAGTCCGCGCGGAAGCGGTCCATCGCCTGGCCGATCAGCTCCATGCTCGCCGGCGGATCGAGGATGCGCATCTTCTCGAAGGGCGAGACCCCGTCGAAGGACCATCTTCCCCACGCCTCCGGCCCGCGGAAGAAGGAAGGGCCGAGCGTGAGCTGCACCTTCTTTTGGCGCTTGCGAAAGAGCCGCAGCAGCTTCCAGGCGTAGCGGATGTCCTGCGGCGTGAACTCCACTCGCCCGGCGCCCGAGATCGCCACCGTGTAGCCGCCATCGTCGCAGCGGCGGATGTTCTTGCTCCGCGTCTGGACGATCCTTCTTTTCGCGAGACCCTGATTGTCCAGGCAACAATTGCGCAGCCTGCATAGCCCGGGGTTATGGCGCCCGCTCTACGGCGCTATCACGCGGTTGGCGGCTGCCCCTTCGCGCGCCTCGGGGAACGCTGCAGCGCCGGCGCGTGGCCGAGGCTCGCCAGCGCCGCGACCACGAAGGACCGGAAGGCGAGGGCCGCGCGCGAGGGCGGACGGCTCGTCGCATGCAGCAGGTAGATCGGCAGCGGCATCGGCGGATCGAAAGGGCGCCAGCTGATTCCGGGCAGGTCGATGCCGGAGAGCAGCGTGTCCACCAGCGCGACGCCGCAGCCGCGCTGCGCGAACATATAGGCCTGCAGCGACAGGTCCACCTGGATGACCGTCCGCGGCTGGACGCCCTCCGCCTCGAAGGCGCGCTTCAGCGCCTGCCCGAAGGCGGTCCCGTCCCCGAAGGAGATCATGGGGTGGTTCGCCAGATCGGTCGGGCGGATGCGCTCGAGCCGCTCCAGCTCATGGCCCGCCGGCAGCAGGCAGGCGATGCGGGTCATGCCGATCGGCTCGCAGGTGACCGTCGGCTCCTCCAGCGCCGTGAGCGCCAGGCCGATCTCGATCGCGTTGGCGTGCAGCTTCTCCGCCATGGCATTCGCCGGCAGCAGGGAGGCGGCGACCTTGAAGCCCGGATAGGCCTGCTGGAAGGCGGAGACGGCGGAGGGCAGGACCGAGGTCGCCAGCGTGGAGGTCGTGCCCACGCGGAGCACGCCCTGCTGGATCGACTTCAGGTCGCCGGCCTGCTCGCGCAGCGCGTCGATCTGCCGGTAGATCCGGTCCACCTCCGGATACAGCGCCTCGGCCTCCGGCGTGGGGACCAGTCGCCCGCCGATCCGCTGGAAGAGCCGCAGGCCGAGCCGGGTCTCGGCCTGCCGGATCGTCTTGCTCACCGCGGGCTGGCTGACGTTCAGGAACTTCGCCGCCGCGGTGACGGAGCCGCAGCGCATGACGGCCCAGTAGACCTCGATCTGTCGGAACTTCATGGCCGCATATGAGATTTGGTTATGTCCTTCCGGCCATAGACTATTGGACAGGCCCGCGTCCATCGCCGAGCGTCGCGCCATCCGAGAAGGGGTGGTTGCGCATGGCATACCGGGTGGGCGTGGATATCGGCGGCACCTTCACCGACCTCTGCCTGCTCGACGAGGACACAGGCACGATCCGGGCGCTGAAGGTGCTCTCCACCCCGGCCCGCCCCGGCGAGGACATCATGGGCGGCGTCACCGGCCTCGCAGAGCGCTACGGCGCGGACCCCGCACGCATCGCCGGCTTCACGCACGGCACCACCGTCGGCATCAACACGATCATCCAGCGCAAGGGGGCAACGCTCGCGCTGCTGACCACCGAGGGCTTCAGCGACGTGCTCGAGATCGCGCGGCTGCGCATGCCCAAGGTGCTCGACCTCTTCTCGCGGCGCGAGCCGCCGCTGATCCCGCGTGACCGCGTCTTCGGCGTGCGCGGCCGCATCCTAGCCGACGGCACGGAGCACGAGAAGCTGAACGCCGAGGACGTGGAGCACGCCGCGCAGCTCGCGCGGGAATGCGGCGCCGAAGGCGTCATCGTCGCCTTCCTCAACGCCTACCGGAACCCGGCGCATGAGCGCGAGGCGAAGGCGGTGCTGGCCCGCTGCGCGCCGGACCTCTTCGTCTTCGGCTCGGCCGAGGTCTGGCCCGCGATCCGCGAATACGAGCGCACCACCACCGCCATCCTCAACGGCTACGTCCATCCGCGCGTCAGCCACTACGTCTCCTCGCTGCAGGCGGCGCTGCGCGCGGCGGGCGTGCCGGCCGAGCCGATGGCGACGAAGTCCAATGGCGGCGTGATGCGCGCGGAGCTCGGCAAGACCTCCTGCGTCGGCATCCTGCTCTCGGGAACGGCCTCCGGCGTGATCGGCGCGAGCTACCTGGCGCGGCAGGCCGGCTTCCCGGACTGCATGACGCTGGACGTCGGCGGCACCAGCGCCGACGTCGCCTTCATCCTCGACGGCGAGCCGCAATACGGCATGGGCGAGCAGGTCGGGGACTTCCCGGTCTACATCCCCTCGGTCTCCGTCTCCTCGATCGGCGACGGCGGCGGCTCGATCGCCTGGGTGGACGATTTCGGTGTGCTGAACGTGGGGCCGGAGAGCGCCGGTTCCGATCCCGGCCCGGCCTGCTACGGCCGCGGCGGCACACGGCCGACCGTGACGGACGCCTTCGCTGTGCTCGGCTTCCTCGGCCATTCCGAGCTCGGCTTCGGCGCCGTTCATCTCGACCGTGGCAGGGCCGAGACGGCCATGGGCGGGCTGGCCGCGCGGCTCGGCACGGGGCTGCGCGAGACGGCGGAGCAGATCGTGGAGATCTGCCTCTCGAGCATGTTCAAGGAGATCAGCAGCCTCCTCGCGCAGCGAGGCCTCGACCCTGAGGAGCTGACGCTCTTCGCCTTCGGCGGTGCCGGTCCCATGCTCGGCCCGCTGCTGGCGCGCGAGCTCGGAATCCGCACCGTGCTGGTGCCGCCTTCGCCTGGCGTGGTGAGCGCGCTCGGCGGCCTCGTCGCGCCGGCGCAGAACGACTTCGTGCAGACCGTCTTCGGGCCGCTCGACCGCGAATCCCTGCCGGTCCACGCCGCCACCGTCGCGCGGCTCGCCGAGGAAGCGCTGCGCTGGCTGCGCGAGGAGCAGGGTCATGGCGGGGAATACCGCCTGCATGTCCTCGCCGACCTCCGCTATGCGGGCCAGTCCTTCGAGATCGAGGTGCCGCTGGAACACGCCTGGCTGGAGCAGCACGACTTTGGCCGCATCCGCGAGGTCTTCGACGCGAAGCACGAGGCGCTCTACGGCTTCGCGGATCCCGAGGCGGCCGCGCAGGTGGTGAACCTCCGCGTCGTGATCAGCGCGCCCCGCCCCGAGCTGCGCCTGCCGGAACTGCCCCCGACGGAGGGGCCGCCAACGCCCGCCGGCACCCTGGAGGTCTTCCTCGACGGCGCTCCGCGCCGCGCCATGCTCTACCGCCGCACGGATTTCCGCGCCGGCGACCGCTTCGCCGGACCCGCCGTGGTCGCGCAGGACGACACCACCACCTGCATCCCCTCCGGCTTCGCCGGGCGGGTGGACGCCATGGGCAACCTCATCCTCTCCCTCGAGGCCCTCGCATGAGCCCGCGCATCCCCAGCCTCGCGGCCTTCGCGAACCACACCCGCGCCGCCACCGAGGCGATGGCGCACACGCTGTTCCGCACCGCGCACTCCACCTTCGTCAAGGAGACGGAGGACTTCATCATCACGCTGCTGGACGCGAAGGGCCAATGCCTCTCCATCGCGCAGGACATGGGCGTCTCCGCCGCCTCGGGCATCGACTACGCGCCGGTGATCCGGATGATCGACGGCTACCGCGAGGGCGACCTCTGCTTCACCAACGATCCCTATAGCGGCTTCGTCTGCACGCATTCGCCCGACATCCATCTCTGGCAGCCGATCTTCCACGAAGGCGAGATCGCCTGCTTCGTCTCCGGCCACATCCACAACACCGATGTCGGCGGCGCGGTGCCGGCGAGCCTCTCGCGCGCCTTCACCGAGGTGCATCAGGAGGGCATCCGCTTCCCACCGGCGCGGCTGATGCGCGACGGCCAGCTCAACGACGAGCTGCTGTGCGTGATGATGGCCAATGTCCGCACGCCGGAGCAGAACTGGGGCGACCTCAAGGCCTTCATCGGCGCGATGAAGGTGGGCGAGCGCAAGATGAAGCCGCTGCTCGCCCGCTACGGGCTGGAGGGATTTCGGCGCCGCTCGGCCGAGCTGATGGACTATGCCGAGCAGCAGGCGCGCGCGGTGCTGCGCTCCATCCCCGACGGCGACTACCGCTTCGCCGACTACATCGACGAGGACATGCCGGGCGGCGACCCCGTGCGCCTGGCGCTGACCCTCTCCATCCGCGGCGACGAGGCGGTGCTGGACTTCACCGGCAGCGACCCGCAGCTCAACGCCTCGCTCAACGTGCCGACCGGCGGCGACGAGCGGCACACCATCATGCTCTGGGGCGTCTTCTACATCCTGACGACGCTCAACCCCTCGATCCTGCCGAACTACGGGCTGGTACGGCCCTTCCGCTGCATCCTGCCCGAGGGCTCGATCGTGAACCCGGTCTTCCCCGCGGCGGTGGGGATGCGCAGCCTCACCTGCGGGCGCATCCGCAGCCTCATCATCGGCGCGGTCACGCTGGCGATCCCGGACCGCATGCCGGCGGGCGCGGCGGGCGCCACCACCATCATGAACGTCGCGACCACGGACAGCCGCACGGGCAAGCGCCTGATCGCCGCGATCAACCCGATCGTCGGCGGCGCCGGCGGCCGCCCGCACGAGGACGGCTCGGACGGCTCGGGCGCCGATGCGGGCTACCTGAAGAACACGCCGGTCGAGATCAACGAGGCGGAGATCCCGATCCGCATCCTGCGCTACGGCCTCAAGAAGGACAGCGGGGGCCCGGGGAAGAACCGCGGCGGGCTCGGAACCATCCTCGACTTCCAGGCCTTTTCGCCCGGCACCAAGGTCACCGCGCGCAACCGCGACCGCACCTTCTTCGAGCCCTGGGGCATCCTCGGCGGCCGGCCCGGCGAGACCTGCAACTTCATCCTCAACCCCGACACGCCGCGCGAGAACAGGCTCGGCAACACCGACTTCGTGGTGATCGGCCCGGGCGACGTGGTGCGCATCTCGGCGCCAGGCGGCGGTGGGCGCGGTCATCCCTTCAAGCGCGAGCCAGAGCGCGTGCTGGCCGATATCCGCCGCAGCTTCCTCTCGCCCGAGGCCGCCGAGCGCGACTATGGCGTGCGGATCGTGGACGGCGCGATTGACCTCGCCGCCACGGCGACGCTGCGCGCGGCAATGCACGCGAAGGCCAGCGACGCGCATTTCGACCTCGGCGCCGTGCGCACCGCCTTCGAGGCCGTCTGGACCGAGGAGAACTACGCGGCCCTCACCCGCATCCTGGCCGGCCTGCCGGTCCACTGGCGGCATTTCATCAAGACGCGCCTCTTCCAGGAGATACGCGCGACCGGCGGAAAGGCTGCCGATCCGGCCGCCAACCCGGTGGAGGCTGCCTATGCGCGCATCCTGCCAGAGTACCCGGAGCTACACGGATAGGCAGGAATCCGCTGAAACCGAGGAAAGCCGGGCTTTGGATGCTGGACGGGGCGACCGTTTCCCTTCGATCCTACCATCGCAATGAACGCCCGTCAGCTCGAGGTCTTCCGCGCCATCATGCGCAGCGGCACGCTCACCTCGGCGGCGCAGCTGCTGCACGTGTCGCAGCCGGCGGTGAGCAAGGTGCTGCGGCATCTGGAGAGCCAGATCGGCTACCGCCTCTTCGAGCGCATCGGCGGCCGTCTCCAGCCGACCGCGGAGGCGCAGCTCCTCTATGCCGACGCCGACCGCGTCTTCCGCGAGATCGAGGCGGTGCGCGACCTCGCGATCCGCATCCGGGAGCGGCGCGTGGGCCTGCTGCGCATCGGCGCCAGCGCGCCGCCGACCTTCTCCGTGCTGCCCCAGGCCCTGGCCGCCTTCCAGGCGCGCCATCCTGGGGTGAAGGTGGTGCTCCGCGCCCTTTCCGCCGAGGAGCTCAGCGAGAAGATCCTGGTGGGCGAGGTCGACCTCGGGCTGACCCTCTCGGCAATCCACGTCCCCATGGTGCAGACCGAGCTGCTGGCTGCGGCCCCGGTGATCGTGCTGCTGCCCGCCGGCTCGCCGCTCGCCCGCAAGCGGAGCATCGGGGTGGAGGACCTGAAGGGTGAGCGGCTGATCTCCTACGGCTCGCACGCCGATGTCGGCCCGCCGCTCGACGGGGCCTTCGAGCGCGCCGGGCTGGTGCGGGAGCTCCACACGGAGATCACCATGTCCATCTCGGCCCTGCCCCTGGTGCAGGCGGGGCTGGGCGTGGCGTTGGTGGACGGCATGTTCCCCTGGGCCTCGTTCTCGGGGGTGGTGGTCCGGCCTTTCGTGCCGCGGACGCTGATGAGCCTCAGCCTCGTCACCTCCGGCACGCGGCCGGCACCGCGCTTCGTGCAGGACATCGCGGACGACATTCGCCACGCGGTGGCGAAGGCGGGGCTGACACGCTGATTTGGGGTCCAGGGCCAAAAGCCCTGGTGGGGAGCGCGAGGGGCAGAGCCCCTCGCTACTGCTCCGTCGGATCGTAGCCCAGCGCGACCTGCATGAAGTTCGACGCCTCGCGCATGTCCTCGACCGTGAGGCCGATGGTGTAGGCATCCAGCCGGTCCACCCCGCGCAGCAGCGAGAGCGTGTCGGCCGGCGGCCGGTGCTTGAAGGCGACCTCCAGCCGGATCGGGCCTTCGATCCGGTAGGGTTGAAAGTCCCCGATGCGGGCGATCGCGCGGCGCGTCATCGCGTCGATCTCCTTGTAGGAGGCCGCCGGCGTCAGGCTCCGCGCGGCGAGGTGCCCGTAGGCCCATTTCACCACCGCGGCCTCGACGTCGCCGGCGAGGCCGCGCGTCTCCTCGACGAACTGGTCGTCGCCGGAGATGCCGATCAGCGGCACGCCGAAATGGCCCAGCAGCGGATGGTAGAATCCCGCCTCGGAGACCACGCGGCCGTTCAGCCGCACCTCGCGCACCACCAGGCTGCGCATGGTGTGCCCCAACACGCCGGAAAGATGCGTGCTGCCCGTGTGATACCCGATGAAGAGCGCGCCGTCGTAGCGGCCCTGCTCCACGCCGGCGACCATGCCCAGTGGACGCCGCACGCCGCGCACGAGCTGCACGCGCTCGGGCAGCCGGTCGATCAGGATGTTCTGCGAGACGAGGTGGCTGTCGGTGACGACGACCTCCTCCACGCCCATGGCGAAGGCCGCCTCGGCCGCCGCGGCCACGCTGTCGGTCATCCAGCGGCAGGCGTCGTCGTGCTCGCGGCCCGCGGGGAGGCTCTGCTGGCGCGACACGACGCCGGCGATGCCCTCGATGTCGACGGAGATGAAGAGCCGCATCAACGCACCCGGTGTGCCAGCGTGGCGCGCGTGTAGTCGTAGCCCGTGGCCTCGTAGGTGATGCCGCGGCGCGTCGCCCAGAAGTTGAGGAGCTGGTAGAGTGGGATGATCGCCACGTCCTGCATCGCCAGGGCGACGGCCTGGTTCAGCGCCTCCTCGCGCGCCTTGTCGTCCATGATGGTCGTGGCGCGCGCGATCAGCGCGTCGAGCTCCGGGTTGGAATAGCCGGAGCGGTTGAAGCTGCCGGTCAACCTCGCGCGGTCGGCCGTGGCGATGACGTTGACCAGCGGATGGGCCGCGCTGCCCACGCTGCCCCAGCCATACATCGAGAAGGGGAACTCCATCCGCGCCGAGCGCGCGCCATAGGCGGCGAGCGGCATCGTCTCCACCGCGGTCTGCACGCCGATGCGGCCCCACATCTGCGCGACCGCCTGCGCCGCGATCGGGTCGGTGGGGCGCGAGTTGGAGGCGGCCGGCAGCGTCACGCGGAAGCCGTCGGGATAGCCGGCCTCGGCCATCAGGCGCCGGGCGGCCTCCACGTCGAAGGCGGGGACCGGGATCGCCGGATTGTGCGAGTACATGCCGGGCGGCAGGAACTGGCCGTTCGCCAGCGCCGTGCCCTGCATGACGCGCTCGGCCAGCCCTTGCCGGTTGATCGCCATCGACAGCGCCTGCCGCACGCGCCGGTCCTTGAGCGGGTTCGTGGTCAGCGGGCGCCCGTCATTGTCGGTCGCCGTCGGCAGCGCCTCGGCCGCCTGGTTCGGAGCGAGATAGACCAGACGCGTTCCCGGGGCGGAGAAGACGCTGATGTCGCGCGTGCTGCGGAAGCGCGGCAGGTCGTTGGGCGAGGGCTGGTCGATCACGTCCACGCTGCCGGAGAGCAGCGCCGCCGAGCGCGACCCGGCATTGGAGATGTAGCGGAAGGAGAGCCGCTCCCAGTCCGGCCGCGGGCCCCACCAGGATTCGTTGCGCACCAGCTCCGCCTCGCTGCCGGGCGAATAGGAGCGCAGGATGTAGGGGCCCGTGCCGATGGCGGCGCGGAGCGCGTTGTAGTCCTCGGTCGAGGCGCCCTGCCCGGCATGGCGCGAGACGATCGGCACGCTCGAGAGATCGGTCGGCAGGCTCGGCGCGGGGCCGTCGGTGTGGAGATGCAGCGTCAGCGGGTCCATCACCTCGACGCGGCGGATGGCTCGGATCTGGCTGGAATAGGTGAGCACCGCGTTGGGCACGTTGGGGATACGCTCGAAGGTGAAGACCACGTCATCGGCGGAGAAGGCCTGCCCGTCGGAGAAGCGGACGTCCGGGCGCAGCTTGACCTCCCACAGGGTGTCCGTCAGCGGCCGCCAGCTCAGCGCGAGGGCCGGCGCCAGGCTGAAGTCGGGGCGGCGGTCGATGAGCGTGTCGAAGACATGGTAGATCAGGGTCTGGGTCGAGGTGCCCTGGTTGAAGTGCGGATCGACCGTGCCGGGCGCGGCGCTGATGCCCAGCGTCAGCCGCGTCTGGGCGGCGGCCGGCAGGGCGGCCAGGAGCGCGGCGACCGAAAGGGCCGCGGCGGCCCGGCCACATCGATGAAGGGACATCAGCGGCATCCTTTCCGGTCTGTCAGGGGGTGGGATCGATCGGCGTCAGGCGGCCGGCGCGCGCCTCGATGACGGCGCCGGCGTCGAGCAGGAAGGGATCCTGGAAACGTGCGGCGACGAGCTGCACCGAGGTCGGCGCGCCGTCCACGATTCCCATCGGCACGGAGAGCCCTGGCAGCGTGAGCAGCGCCGTGACATAGGCCGGCATATTGGCCCAGAGGACCCGCGCCGCGGCCTCCTCGCCGCGCTGGTCGTACTCGGCGGGCATGGCATGGGCGAAGGCGACCGGCATCAGCAGCAGCGGGTAGGTCTCGAAGAAGAGGTTCCACTCGCGAAGGATGGTGGAGCGCATCGCCATGGCGGCGATGTACTCGTCGCGGCCCGTCAGCGCCTGCTGGCCGAAGGCGAGGCGGTGCCGCATGGAGCGGCGGACGAACTCGTCGCCGTAGCGCTCGATTTCCTTCAGCGTGGCGCCCTCGCGCTCGGCGTTGAGCAGGGAACGGTGCAGGTCCCAGGCCTCGTCGAAGCGCGGCGGCTTCACCTCCTCGATGGCGCAGCCGGCCTCCTCCAGATAGGTCGCTGCCTGACGCACGGCCGCCGCGACGGGCGCATCGACATCGGCTGGGCCGGCGAAGACCGCGACGCGCACCGGCAGCTTCAGGCTGTCCGCGTCGGAGAGGCCCGGTACCCACCAGGGATCGCGTGGGTCGCGCGCCGACATGGCCGAGAAACCGAGCCGCGCATCGGCGATGCTGCGCGCAATGGGCCCCTGCGAGGTGGTGGACTGGTGCAGCGCCGGCCGGTCCTTGGCGACCGAGGGGTTGTAGTTCGGGATGCGGCTCGGCGTGCAGCGCAGCCCGACCACGCCGCAGCAGGAGGCCGGCTGCCGCACCGAGCCGCCGAGGTCGTTGCCATGCGCGACGGCGCCGATCCCCGCCGCCACCGCCGCGGCTGCGCCGCCCGAGGAGCCGCCCGGCGTGAAGGCGCGGCCCCAGGGGTTGAGGGTCTCGCCGTACATCTCGTTGCTGGTGAAGCTGCGCGCGGCGAAGGCGGGGCTGTTCGTCAGGCCGAGGATCACCGCGCCGGCCTTGCGCAAATTGGTGACCACCGGGCTGTCGTCCGTCGCGATGCGGTCCTTCAGCGCAAGGATGCCGTTGGAGCGCCGCATGCCCGCGACATCGACGTTCATCTTCACCGTGACCGGCACGCCGTGCAGCAGCCCTGCCGCCTCGCCGCGCGCCAGCGCCGCATCGGCCGCGTCCGCGGCGTCGCGCGCGGCCTGCTCCATCGGCTCGACGACCGCATTGAGCTGCGGGTTCACCGCCGCCATGCGGGCCAGCGCGCTCTCCGTCGCCTCGCGGCTGGAGATGCGGCGGGCGCGGATCGCCTCCGCCAGCTCCACCGCGCCCCAGCGCCACAACTCTTCGGTCATACCGCTACTCCGGATCGGCGCTTCTGCATGTAGATCGAGGGATCAGCGACCGGTGCAAAACCGAGCGGCGCGTAGACGTCGTGTGCGTCGCGCGTGGCCAGCATCCAGTTGCGCACGGTGGCGAGGTCCGGATGGTCCAGCGCCGCGGCCGTCAGCGCGCGCCCGAGCCCCTGCCCACGATGCGGCTCCAGGACGAAGACGTCGCGCAGATAGGCGAAGACGGCGCCGTCCGTGACCACGCGCGCGAAGCCCGCCAGCGCGCCATCCGCGGCATAGGCGCCGATGGCCAGCGAGCCGGCGACGGAGCGCTCGACCAGGCCGCGGTCCAACGCCTTCCCCCAGTAGGATTCCTCCAGGATGAAGGCGACGATCCGGTCGAGGTCCAGCAGCGCGCGGTCGGTGGAGAGGCGATAGGCGCCGTGCTGTCGCTCGAGCACCTGCGTCTCGAAGGGCAGGCTCATGCGAAGCGGCCGATGCGGAAGGGCTCGATGGGCGTCTCGGTGCGGCCGGTCGCGAGGAGCTCGGCCATGACGTCGCCGACGCCCGGGCCGAGCTGGAAGCCGTGGCCGCAGAAGCCGAAGGCGTAGAACAGGCCGGGCACCTTCCCGCTCGGCCCCATCACGGGGATGTCGTCGCGCAGGTAGCCCTCGATGCCGCTCCAGGTCCGGATGATGCGCAGCGCGCCGAGGGCCGGGACCATGCGGCGGAGCTGGGTGAACTGCTGCACCGTGATGCGCGGGTCGGCGCGCTCCGGAAGCTTCGTGTCGAGATCCGCCGGGCCATGGCCCGTGCCGCCGAAGACCACGTTCCCGCGCGCCACCTGGCGGAGATAGATGACCTCCTTCGTCTCCCTGGTGGTGATGCCGAGCACGGGCTTCAGCGCATAGGGCGCGGGTTCGGTCACGCCCATCTGCGGGCCGCGCGCGGTGATCGGCACGGGCTCGCCGAAGCGCTCGGCGATGCGTCCGCCCCAGGCGCCGGCGGAGATCTGCACGAGGCCCGCGCGCCAGACCTGGCCGTCGGCCGTGTCAACGCGGAAGCCGCCATTCTCCTGCTCGATGGAGAGCACCTCGGCATTCTCGATGATCTGCGCGCCGGCACGCCGCGCCGCACGGCCGAAGGCGGGCGCGACGAGACGCGGATTGGCGTGGCCGTCATTCGGCGAATAGGAGCCGGCGAGCACCTCGCCGGAGAGCCAGGGGAAGCGGTCGCGCACGGCATTGCCGCTGAGCATCTCCAGCTCGAGCCCCCAGGGCTTCGCCGTGTCGCGATAGGCCTCCATCATCGCGACGGTCTCGGGCTGGTAGGCAACGCGGAGATGGCCGGTGGGCAGGAACTCCACATCCTCGCCCAGCAGCTCCGGCAGGCGTCCCCAGATCGCGCGCGATCGGTGCGCCAGCGGCAGCTGCGGCGGGAAGCGGCCCTGGCGGCGGACATTGCCGAAGTTCACGCCGCTCGCCTGCTGGCCGATGAGGCCGCGCTCCAGCAGGATCACGGAGAGGCCGCGCTGGCGCAGGAAGAAGGCGGTGGAGGCGCCCATCAGCCCGCCGCCGACGATCAGGACATCCGCGCGGTTCTCGGTCATTCGGCCCCATCCGTCAAAGAAGCTTCCGCCATGGCGGAGATGGGGATGGGCTTGACCGGCGCCTGGCCGCGCAGCCGGCCGCCCTGTGTCATCGGCAGGCCGCGCGCGGCGGCCAGGATCTCGGCGCCGGGGATGCCGCAGAAGCGGCCCTGGCAGCGCCCCATGCCGACGCGGGTGAAGGCCTTGGCGCGGTTGACCTCGGGCGCGTCGAGCACGGTCGCGCCCTGGCGCAGCGTGCCGGCGGTGATCGCCTCGCAGCGGCAGACCAGCGTCTCGTCCGGCAGGCTGCGCACCAGCTCCTCCGGCCAGGGGAAGGCGATGGTGAGGCCGCGGCGGAAGCGGTCCATGGCGCGGCGGCGGCGGTGCAGTGATGCCACGTCGATGCCGGCGGGCGCGGGGCGCTTCAGGTCCTGCAGCACGGCCAGCGCGGCCAGCCTGCCGGCGATCTCCGCGCCATCCGCGCCGAGCAGCCGCGCGCCGTCGCCGGCGAGGTAGACGCCAGGCACGGGGCTGCGGCCATCCGCGTCGCAGCGCGGCAGCCATTGGCGGTGCTCCTCGCTGTAGTCGAAGCCGCAGCCGGCGAGGTCGGCGAGCTGGCTCTCGGCGCGGAGGTGCCAGCCGAGGCCGGCGGCGTCGCAGGCGATGGTCTCCTCGCCCTTCGGTCCTGCGATGGTGATGCCGGCGAGGCGCGTGCCGCCCGCGTCAGGGACCAGCCGCAGCGGCTTCACGCCGCGTCGCACGGGCACGCCGGCACGGCTCAGGCTCCGCAGCAGCGCCGCGCCCTTCACCAGCAGCGAGGGCCGCGCGGCCATGTAGGGCAGCGCGCGCCAGCGCGCGGAGGCCGGCGCCGTGTCCAGCACCGCCGCCACCTCGGCGCCCGCCTTCACGTATTGCGCCGCGACCAGATAGAGCAGCGGCCCCGAGCCGAGGAAGGCCACGCGGCTGCCGATCGCGCAGGCCTGCGCCTTCAGCGCGATCTGCGCGCCGCCCAGGCTGAACACGCCGGGCAGCGTCCAGCCCGGCAGCGGCAGCAGCCGGTCCGTCGCGCCGGTCGCGAGGATCACCGCGTCGAAGGGCCGGACATGCGCGGTCTCGCCGCGCATCACGTGCAGCTCGCCGTGGCGCAGGTTCCAGGCGAGGGATTCCGGCCAGTACTCGATCTTGCCGGCCAGCGCGTCGAAGGCCGCATGCACAGCCGTCGCCCGGCCGGCTTCTGTGCCGTAGAGCGCCTTGGCATCGCGGGTGAATCCCTCGGGCTGGCGGCGGTAAATCTGGCCGCCGCTCGCGCGCGCCTCGTCCACCACCAGCGGGCGCAGGCCGGCGGCAACCAGCAGCTCCGCCGCCCGCGTGCCGGCCGGGCCGGCGCCGACGATGATGATGCGCGGCTCCGCCGCGACAATCACGCGAGGCTCGGCCATGGGGCCTCCCGCGTCACGATTCTCATGCCGGGCTCGACAGAGGTGCTGCAGGCGCGCAGCCGCGTGCCCGCCTCGGTCCAGACCCAGCAGTCCTGGCAGGCACCCATCAGGCAGAAGCCGGCGCGCGGGCCGTCGCCGAACTCGGAGAGGCGCAGCGCCGCCGCGTTCGTCAGCACCGCGGTGAGCAGCGTGTCGCCGCGCAGCGCCGTCGCCGGTCGCCCGTCGATGGTGAAGGCGACCTCCGGCCGCCCGCGCTCGCCCAGCCGGCGCAGGAGGGGCCCCGCCTCAGACATCCGGTCTGCGATCCAACGCGCTGCGCTCCGTACAATGACCGTTTGAAGAATTGGGCAGACGGCCAGGCCGGTCCAATCGCATCTGAGCCATGGGACAGAACCTGTGGTTATGTCCCTGCAGGGGCGGCCCGCGCCGATCTTCATAACCTCGGGTTGGCGCCGGCGGCCCAGAAGTCATTGGAGGGGCCAGGCCATGCGTGGCAGTGATCTGCACCATGGCACAGATCACAGGGCTTCGCGCATGAGCTGGCGCGTGGGAGTCGATGTCGGCGGCTCCTTCACCGATTTCGCGGCGCTGAACGAGGCCGACGGTCGCCTCGTCACCCTCAAGGTCTTCTCGCGCCCCGACGCGCCCGGCGCCGAGATCGAGCAGGGCCTGGCGCTGCTGGAACGGCAGCACGGCGTCGTGGCCGCGGCGGTGGAGCACTTCACCCATGGCACCACGGTCGGCATCAACACCGTCATCCAGCGCAACGGCGCGCGGCTCGCGCTGCTGACCACGCAGGGCTTCGAGGACGTGCTGGAGATGGCGCGGCTGAAGATCCCGCAGATCCACAACCTCTACTCCCGCCGGCCCGATCCGTTGGTGCCACGCGACCGCGTCTTCGGCATCGAGGGACGGCTGCGCGCGGACGGCAGCGTGCACGCGCCCGTCTCGCGCGAGAGCGTCGTCGCCGCCCATGCGGCGGCGAAGGCGGCGGGCGCCGAGGCCGTCGTGATCGCCCTGCTGCACGCCTGGCGCAACGATGTCCACGAGCGGGAGATGGAGGCGATCCTCGCCGAGCTTGACCCCGCCCTGCCGGTGTTCCGCTCCGGCGCGGTCTGGCCGATCATCCGCGAGTACGAGCGCAGCATCACCGCCTGCATCAGCGGCTACGTGCAGCCTCGCGTCTCCCGCTACCTCGACGGCTTCGAGGCGACGCTGGCCAGGCTCGGCGTGCCGGCGGCGCCACGCATCACCAAGTCCAACGGCGGCGTGATGGGCCTCGCCCAAGCCAAGGCCGAATGCGTGCAGATGATCCTCTCCGGCACCGCCTCGGGCGTGATCGGCGCGGGCTTCATTGCCGAGCGCTGCGGCTTCCCGCGGCTGCTGACGCTCGACATCGGCGGCACCAGCGCCGACCTCGCCGTGCTGACCGAGGGCCGCGCCGAATACGGCACGGGCGAGATCATCGGCGACTTCCAGATCCACATCCCCTCGGTCTCCGTGACCTCCATCGGCCAGGGCGGCGGCTCGATCGCCTGGGTGGACGGGCTGGGCGTGCTGAAGGTCGGGCCGCGCAGCGCGGGCTCCACGCCGGGCCCGGCCTGCTACGGCAAGGGCGGCACGGAGCCGACCGTCACCGACGCCGCCGCCGTCTGCGGCTTCATCGGCCACAGCGATCTCGGCTACAGCGCCGTGCGGCTGGACGTGGCGGCCGCGCGCGCGGCGGTGGGCGGGCTGGCCGGGAAGCTCGGCGCGGGGCTGGAGGAGACGGCGGCGAGCATCCTCGAGCTCTCCGTCTCCGCCATGTACGCCGATGCGAGCGGCCTCATCTCCCGCTTCGGCCTGGACGTGCGAGACTTCCGGCTGCTCGCCTTTGGCGGCGCCGGGCCGATGCTCGCCGGATTCCTGGCGCGCGAGCTGAAGATGGCCGGCGTCGTGGTGCCGCCGACGCCGGGCGTGCTGAGCGCGCTGGGTGGCCTCGTCGCCGACCTGCGCAACGACTTCATCCGCACGCTCTATGCGGGCCTCGCGCCCGGCGTGGAGCCGGTGCTGCGCGATGCGCTGGAGACCATGCGCCGCGATGCCCTCGCCTGGCTGGTCGAGGAGCAGGGCTTTGCCGGCCCGCCTCGCCTCACCCTCTCCGCCGAGATGCGCTACCAGGGCCAGTCCTTCGAGGTGGACACGCCGATCGAGCCCGCCTGGATCGAGGCGGGAGACCTCGCCGCGCTGCACCGCGCCTTCGACGCGCAGCACGAGAAGCTCTACGGCCATGCCGATCCCGGCGCCGCGGTGCAGATGGTGTCGCTGCGCCTCGTCATCGCCGGCGAGACGCCGAAGCCCAACCTGCCCCTTCTGCCCCAGGCCAGCGCGCCCGCCGAGCCGCATGCGACGGTCGAGGTCTTCCTCGACCACGCCTGGCGCTCCGTGCCGCTCTTCGCGCGCGACGCGCTGCGGGCCGGCCATGCCTTCGCCGGCCCCGCCATCGTCGCGCAGCCCGACTGCACCACCGTGGTCCCGCCCGGCTTCGCCGTCGCCGTGGATGCCCACGGCAACCTCCTCCTCGAGCCCGAGGCGCGCTGATGCCCATCGACCGCCGCAGCCTGCAGATCCTGGCCGACCATTGCGGCGCCGCCGCCGACGCCATGGCCTTCACCCTGATGCGCACCGCGCATTCCACCTTCGTCAAGGAGACCGAGGATTTCTCCTGCACGCTGGTGACGCGGGAGGGGCTGGCCTTCGCCTCCCCCCGCCGCTTCGGCGCCCCCTGGTACAGCGGCATCGACTACGGGCCGGTCATCGCCATGATCGACGCCTATGAGGAAGGCGACATCTGCGCCACCAACGACCCCTACAGCGGCTTCGTCTGCACCCACACGCCGGACGTGCACATCTGGAAGCCCGTCTTCCATGAGGGCGAGATCATCTGCTTCGTCGTCGGCCATATCCACAACACCGATGTCGGCGGCGCCGTCCCCGCCTCGCTCTCGCGCTCGCTGACCGAGATCGAGCAGGAGGGCATCCGCGTGCCGCCGCTGAAGCTCGTGCGCCGCGGCGAGATGAACGAGGACGTGCTGCGCATCATGCGCCTCAACGTCCGCGCGCCCGGCCAGAACTGGGGCGACCTGAAGGCGCAGATCGCCTCGGTGAACGTGGGCGAGCGCCGCATCCACGAGATCATCGCCCGCTTCGGCGCCGAGACCTTCCGCGACGGCATGCAGGCCATGCTCGACTACGCCGAGGCCCAGGCGCGCGCCGCGATCCGCACCATCCCCAACGGCGAGTATTTCTTCGCCGACTTCGCCGACGAGGACGGCGAGGGCGGCGTGCCCTGCCGCATGGCGCTGACGCTCCGCGTCGAGGACGAGACGGTCGAGCTCGACTACACCGGCAGCGACCCGCAGGTCGCGTCCTCGCTGAACATGCCGACGGGCGGGCATCCGCGGCATCCGCTCGTGCATGTCGGGTTGACCTACGTGCTCTTCACGCTCGACCCCACGCTGCTGCTGAACGCCGGCACGCTGCGCGCGGCGCGCGCGATCCTGCCGGAGGGCTCGGTGGTGAACTGCGTCGCGCCGGCGGCGGTGGGCATGCGCTCGCTGACCTGCATGCTGACGCAGATCGTCACCTTCGGCGCCTTCTCGCTCGCCATGCCGGAGCGCATGCCGGCCACCTCGCCCGGCGGCAACTCGATCATGAACCTCCGCACGGCGGGCTATGACGGGCGGCCGGTGATGGCCTCCATCGGCCCGGTGGGCGGCGGCGGCGGCGGCACGCCCTTCGCCGACGGGCCCAACGGCGCGGGCGGCGCGCAGGCCTTCCTCAAGAACACGCCCATCGAGATCACCGAGGCGGAGGTGCCCATCCTCTTCCGCCGCTACGGCCTCTGGCCCGACAGCGCCGGGCCCGGCCGCCATCGCGGCGGGCTTGCGGCGGTGATGGAGTTCCAGGTCTTCTCGCCCGGCACGGTGGTGACGGCGCGCAACCGCAACCGCTCCGTCTTCGCCTCCTGGGGCGTACTGGGCGGGCGTGCCGGATCGACCTCCACCTTCCAGCGCAACCCCGGCACGCCGCGCGAGCTCAGCCAGGGCAACACCGACATCATGCCCTGCGAGCCCGGCGATATCGTGCGCGTCGTCGGCGCCGGCGCCGGCGGCTACGGCGCCCCCTTCACGCGCGATCCGGAGGCGGTGGCAGAGGACGTACGGCGCGGCTTCGTCTCGGCAGCGGCGGCGCGGGAGGGCTACGGCGTGGTGCTGCGCGGTGGCGATGTGGACTTTCTGGCCACAGAGGCGCTGCGCGCGGCGCGAGCGCCGGCCCCGGTGGCGCATTTCGATCTCGGCGAAACGCGGCGGACCTTCGAAGCCGTCTGGTCGGAGGCGCGCTATGCCGAGCTGACGCGCTTCCTCGCCGCCCAGCCGGTGAGCTGGCGGCACTACCTCAAGCGCCGCTTCTTCGCCGCCGTCGCGGCGGGCGAGGCGGCGGAGCTCGACCTCGCCACGCAGATGGAGCGCATCGGCGCGGCGCTGATGGCGCGCCGACCGGCGTAGCTAGAAGGCGCCCCCCCGGATGCCTTCGGCGATGATCCACATGACCTTCGCGAACTGCGCGCTGTCGTTGTGGAGGCTGTGCGGCTGATCGCTCGGGAACTGGAAGCTGTCGCCGGCGTGCAGCGTCGCCCCCTCGCCGTTCACGACGATGCGGATCTCGCCCTCCAGGACGAGGCCCGCCTTCTCGCCGGCGCCGATCACGACGTCGAGATTCTCCGATTGCGGCGGCAACGAGATGAGCATCATCCGGAGGCCCCGATTGCCCGCGGGCGAGATCATCTCCTTCAGGATCGGCGCCGTGCCGACCAGGATGTTCTTCCGCCCGCTGACGCGACACACGAAATAAGGGTCCGCCAGCAGCAGCTCCGCGCTCAGCACCGCGTCGGTGGTCACGGCCAGGGCCTCGCAGATCTTCTCGATCGTGTTCAGGGAGGGGTTGGCGCGGTCGCGCTCGATCTGGCTGACCATGCCGGCGGAGACACCGGACAGCGCGGCAAGTCCGTTCAGGCTCATGCCGCGCGCCAGGCGCAGGGCGCGGATGCGAGAGCCGATCAGGCCGGTGAGCCGGCCCGGTGTTGCGAGTGTGCTGTTCAATTCGTTCCTCCAGCATGGGGCTTCCCGGACGACGACGGACCGTGACGACCACGCACATACA
This sequence comes from Roseococcus sp. GW821-FHT12F05, assembly GCF_058806835.1. NCBI lineage: Bacteria > Pseudomonadati > Pseudomonadota > Alphaproteobacteria > Acetobacterales > Roseomonadaceae > Roseococcus > Roseococcus sp. GW821-FHT12F05. The sequence continues at coordinate 16,371 of NZ_JBXAQB010000003.1, read as the reverse complement.
CGGTTGACGGCCACCTGATCCATGCAAGATAGTGAACACCGTTCATTAAAGGCCGGGGCGCTGGCCACCATCGGAACACGAGGTGCAGCCCGCCATGTACTTCCCGCCTCATGAATACGGTCGCCGCCTCGCCGCCGTCCGGAAGGCCATGGCTGAGCAGGAGCTCGACCTCCTCCTGCAATTCAATCCGGAGGCGATCTGCTGGAGCACCGGCTTCCACACCCCCGCCTTCTTCGCCCCGATCGTCCTCGGCATCCCGCTCGTCGGCGAGCCCTTCCTCGTGCTGCGCCACCTGGAAATGCGGGCGGCGACGTCCACCACGGAGCTCTCCGACCTCATCAGCTACAGGGACGACGAGGATCCGATCGGCACGTTGTGCGCCAGCGTGGCGGCCCACGGCTTCGCCGGTGCGCGCATCGGCGTGGACAAGCACTCCTGGTACCTGACGGCCGAGCGCTACGAGCAGCTCCTGGCGGGGCTGCCGGATGCGCGGATCGTGACGGACGGGCGCCTTATCGACACGCTCCGCGTCGTGAAGTCGCCGCTGGAGATCGAGACGCTGCGCCAGGCGGCCCGCATCGTCGAGGCCGGCATGCAGGCGGCCATCGACGCCACGCATGCGGGCGCGAGCGAGCGGGAGGTCGCCGCAGCCATGGCCCATGCGCGCGTCCGCGCCGGCAGCGACCTGCCGATCGACGGCGTGCTCGCCACGGGCGAGCGGACCGGCCAATCGCACGGCCCCTGGACCGACCGCGTGCTGAAGCGGGGCGATCAGCTTTTCTATGAGTTCCATGGCATCCGGAACCACTACTGGGCACGCATGCTCCGCTCCGGCCTGCTCGGCGCGCAGCCGACCGACGAGCAGGCGCGCGTCGCCGAGGTGATCCTGGGCGCGCAGGCCGCCGGCTTCGCCGCCATCCGTGCCGGCGTCCATTGCCGCGAGATCGACCGGCTCTGCCGCGAGCCGATGATCGCCGCGGGGCTGAAGGACCGCGCCAGCTACACCAACCGCGTGGGCTATGCGCTCGGCCTGAACTTCCGCCCAAGCCCCGGCGAGTTCCTCCGCGAGTTCACGCCCCAGGCGGATTTCGTGCTCGAGGAAGGCATGGTCTTCCATATGATCCAGTCGGCCAACGGCCTCGGCTTCAGCGACACGCTGGCCGTGACCGCCGAGGGCCACGAGCTCATCACCCGCTTCCCGCGCGAGCTTTTTATCGCGTGACCTCCGTACCGGGGCCCCCGCCCCGATCGACCAAGCCAGAAAAGGGACCTGCGATGCCGCGCCACCCGATGAACGCCTTCCGGCTGACGCGCCGGACCCTCGGCGCCTCGCTCGCCGCGGCCGCGGTGCTGGTGAACCGGCCGGCGCGCGCGGATGCGACGCTCGACCGCATCCTGGCCGCGAAGAAGGTCTCGGTCGGCTTCGTGAACAGCCGCCCCTGGTCCTTCCGGGACACGGACGGCAACCTGGCCGGCATCGAGCCCGACGTCATCCGCGCCGTCTTCGCCCCCCGCGGCGTCACCGAGATCGAGACGGTCAGCACGCAGTTCAACGGCCTGATCCCCGGCCTGCAGGCCCGCCGCTTCGACATGAGCAATGGCGGCCTCTACGTCACCCCGCAGCGCTGCCGGCTGGTGGGCTTCAGCACGCCCTACCTCCGCGTGGCCGACGGGCTCGTCGTGAAGGCGGGCAATCCGCACAACATCCGCAGCTACAAGGATTTCGTGGACAATCCCGCGCTGCGCTTCGGCACGGTGCGCGGCAGCATCAATGCCCAGAATGCGGAGCTGGCCGGCATCCCCCTCGCCCGCCAGCTGCTGCTGCCGGACGCGCAGTCGCTCATCAGCGCGCTGCAGGCCGACCGCGTGGACGGCGGCGGCTTCTCCCTCGGCCTGACCATCGCGCTGATGGACGACCCGAACATCGCTGGCCTCCAACGCGCCGTGCCCTTCACCGGCCACGTCTATCCCAATGGCGAGGAGAAGCTCGGCTTCGCCGCCTTCGCCTTCCGCCCGGCGGACGCCGACCTGAAGAGGCTCTTCGACGAGGGCATCGCCGCGCTGCTGCGCGACGGCGGGCTCAAGACCATCCTGGAGCGCTACCGCTTCTCCGAGGCCGACCTGCCGGTCGGCGCGGACACGGAACGCCTGTGCCGGGACGCCTGAACCCGATGGCGGCGTCCTTCGCGGCGTGAGCTTCGTCCAGCTCATCGGCTGGATGCTGCAGGGGCTGGGCGTCACCGCCCTGGTCGCGCTCTATTCGGCGGCGATCGCCTTTCCCTTCGCGCTCGTCTTCGGCATCGCGGAGTTTGTGCTGCGGGGCGTGCCGCGGCTGTTCGTCTCGCTCTTCATCGACTTCTGGCGCAGTTCCTCGGTCATCATCCTGATGTTCTTCTTCTACTACGTCGGGCCGGCCTTCGAGGTGTACCTGAGCGCCTACACGGTCGGCGCCGTGGTGATCGGCTGCAACATCGGCGCCTACGGCTCGCAGGCGCTGCGCTCGGCGCTGGAATCCGTGGGCGGGGGCCAGGTCGAGGCGGGGCTGTCGCTCGGCCTCCGGCGCAGCCGCGTCCTGCTGCTGATCGAGCTGCCGCAGGCGCTGCGCAAGGTGGTGCCCATCGCCGGCAACGAGGTCATCGAGATCATCAAGACGACGGCGAACATCTCGCTGATCGGCCTCGCGGACATCACCTTCCGCGCCAAGGAGGCGATGCAGGCCACCTATCAGCCGGCGCAGATCTACACCGGCCTGCTGCTGATCTACGTGGTGGTCTGCCTGCCCTTCGCCCTCGCCCTGCATGCGCTGGCGCGGCGCTCCCGCACACGGGGGCGCTAGGGATGGGCTTCGATCCCGACTATTTCCTCGAGATCCTGCCCGACGTCCTGGCAGGCTCGCTCATGACCCTGCTGGCGGCGGCATTGGGCTCGGTCGGCGCGATCCTCGTGGGGCTCGTGCTGGCGCTGGGACGGCGCAGCGGGCGCGTGGGGCTCGTGGCCTGCGCGGGCTTCACCGAGGCCATCCGGCTGAGCCCGTTCCTGGCGCAGCTTTACTTCCTGTACTTCGTGCTCCCGGTCTGGGGCATCGTGCTCAGCGCGACGACGGTCGGCGTCCTGACGCTGGCCGTGCATTTCGGCGCCTTCCTGGGCGAGGTCTTCGGCGCGGGGATCGACGCGGTGCCGCATGGGCAGGTGGAGGCGGCCCGGGCGCTCGGCCTCAGGCGCATGCAGGTGGCGCGCCTCGTCGTGCTGCCGCAGACCCTGCGCTTCGTGGCCGCGCCCACGGCGAACTACATGATCTCGCTGCTCAAGACGACGCCCTACCTGGCCGTGGTCGGCGTGCCGGAGCTGCTGGGCGTCGCCTTCGACAAGGCCTCGGACAGCTTCCGCTATGTCGAACCGCTGACGGCGGCCGGGATCCTCTTCCTGGCCTATAGCATCACCATCGGCGGGCTGGTGCGGCTGCTGGAACGGCGCATCCGGCCGTATTGATCATGCCCTCAGGCGCCGGGCGCCGGCCGCTGAGCGGCCAGATTCCCATGACGCGGCGCGAAGCCCGCGCCCTCCTGCGTCTGGCGCATCAGACGCGCAGATTGTCCCGCAGCGTCGCGGCGGAATACTCGCGCTGCACGAGGCCGCGCTTCCGCAGCACCGGCACCACCAGCCGGCAGAAATCCTCGAACATGCCGGGGCTGATGGTGGGCCAGAGCACGAAGCCGTCGCAGGCGCCGCCCTGGAACCAGTCCTCCATCTGATCCGCCACGTCCCCGGGCGTGCCGACCATCAGGTTTCGCGGGCGGCTCGCCGCCTCGACGAAGCTGATGCCCTCCTTCTTCGCACGGGCCCTCACGCGGTCGAGCGAGCCCTGGATGCCCTGGCCCGGCGCCAGATCCCCCTCCGGCAGCGGCTTGCTGAGATCCAGGCCGATCGTGTTGGAATGCGCCGCCAGCACCAGCTCCGGGTTGATCAGCGCGTTCAGGTAGGCCGCCTTCTCTTTCGCGATCTCCTGGGTCTCGCCCACCACCACCGCGGCCGAGGGCAGCACGGCGCAGCTCGCCGGGTCGCGTCCGGCCTCCGCCAGGCGCCGCTTGATGTCGGCGTAGTAGACAAGCGCATCGTCCTTGGCGGATGGGGTGGCGAAGATGAGCTCCGCCCAGCGTGTGGCGAACTCGCGCCCGCGCGGTGAGGCGCCGGCCTGCATCAGCACGGGATGGCCCTGCGCGCTCCGGGGCGTGGGCAGCGGGCCGCGCGTGCTGACGAAGCGGCCCCTATAGTCGGCGTAGCGCACCTTGGAGGCGTCGACGAAGACACCGCTGTCCTTATTCATCACCATGGCGTCGGCATCCCAGCCGTGCCAGAGCGCGAGGCAGGCCTCCAGCACCTCGTCGCCGCGGTCGTAGCGTTCGTCACGTGGCGGGATGTTGTCGCCGCCGTAGTTCCGCGCTTCGAAGTCGGTGGCCGAGGTCACGACGTTCCAGCACATCCGCCCGCCGCTCAGCACGTCCATGGAGCCGAGGATGCGCGCCAGGTGGAAGGGATGGTGGAAGGTGGTGGAGAGCGTGGCGCCCAGCCCCAGTCGCTTCGTGACCCGCATCATGAAGGGCAGCACCGCCATAGGGTCGAGATAGCTGATCTGCCCGCCGAGGCCGAGATAGGTCGCGTAGCTGCCCTTGTGGATGTCGGGCACGCCGGCGGTGTCGGCGAAGAAGGCGGCGTCGAAGCACGCGGCCTCCAGCAGCTTCGCGACCTGCTCGTAGCGCTCCGGCGAGAAGATGTCGTCGAGGACGGAGGCGGGATGGCGCCAGCCGCCGGAATGGTTGGCGGTGGGGCCGGTCTTCAGATAGGCGACAAGGCGCATCCGACGGGACATGGCAGCAGCTCCTCAGGCGGCCATGTGGCGCGGCGAAAGCTCCTCGGCGCGCAGCCAGCGCGCGAGCCGGCCGGTGTCGCCGTCCAGCACCGCATTGGCCACGCGCCGGCCGGTCGCGGCACCGAACTTGTAGCCGTGACCCGAGCAGGGCGAGATCACCAGCGCCTTGCCGAAGGCGCGGCCGAAGAAGCGCAGATCCTCGGTGAAGGTGTAGGCGCAGGTGACGGTCCGCAGGATCTCGTAGTCGCCGACGCGCATCAGAGGCGGGGAGAAAAGGTTGCGCAGGAGTTCCCCTTCCTCCGGAGCGGCGACGCGGTCGGCATCCGCGTCATGCGCGAGGCGGCGGAGGGCGCCGGCCGCGAATTTCAGCTCCGTCCCGCGGGCGGGCGGCAGGACGTACCCGGAGAGGATGCCGCCGATGTTCTGCACCGCGGGCGCCTTCTCCCAGGCCTGCCGCAGATGCTCCGGCGGCCTGACATAGACGGACGGGGCGCGGCAGACCGTGAGCGTGTCCGCCAACTCCGGAAAGAGGCGCAGGACCCAGGCGCCCGCGGTGACGACGATGCGGTCGAAGGTCAGGGCCCCGCCGCCGTCGAGCGTGAGGACGCCCGCCGCGGAATCGAGGGAGGCGACGCGTGTGAAAGGCCGCAGCGTGGCGCCGTTCCCCCGAAGCCAGGCGGCGAGGCCGGCGCCGATCTTCTGGCACAGCAGCGGGCCGCCCTCCGGGCTGTAATAGGCCTGCCGGAAGCTGGCGGGATCCAGGAAGGGGTAGCGCTCCGCGGCCTCGCCCGGACTCATCGTCTCGAAGGCGTGGCCGCCCCGGCGCATGCTCGCGACGAAGCTGAGGCCGAGGTCGTTCGGATACTGGTTGATCGCGATGACGCCGCGATTCTCCAGGTAGGACTCGCCGAGATCGGTCCAGAGCTCGTCCCAGGCGTCGAAGGCCTCGCTGATAAGCTGCGAATACCCATCCATGCCGCCATAGGCACGACGGATCAGCCGATGCTGATCGCCCGAGGCCGAGAGCGGGTTGGGGATGTCGCCCTGCTCGAAAAGGGTGACCTGCTCGCCCCGCTTCGTCAGCGACCAGGCCGTGGAGAGGCCGGCAATGCCGGCACCGACGATGGCGATTTTCATGCGCGTCCTTCTCCAGCCGCTCAACGGCGCTGAAGATCATATAGTATATTAAACGCCCCCCGATATCCAGCGACAGCCTTCTCATTGCGGCCGGCGGGCGGCCGCGTGACACATCCACGATACCTTCCGGCTCCGCTGGCACGGGTCAGGCCTGGCGGTTGACCGGATTTGCTGCATCGCAGCACGACGCTTGACAGGGCGGAAACTCGCCAGTATCCGTACGGAAACTGATAAGTTTCCATCCCGGAAGGCCTATCCATGCCCAGTCGCCTCCACGCCCGCCTGCGCATTGCGCCCTTTGCTGCCCTCGCCGGGTCCCTCCTCATCTCGGGGTGCGACGAGGCCGGCGGGCAGGCCGCCCCCGCCGCGCCGCCGCCGCCAGCGGTCACGGTGGTCACCCTCCGCCAGCAGCCCGTGACCATCACCACGGAGCTGCCGGGCCGGACCGCGGCCTTCCGCACCGCCGAGGTCCGCCCGCAGGTCGGCGGCGTGGTCCGCGAGCGCCTCTTCGCCGAGGGCGCCGAGGTCCAGGCCGGCCAGCACCTCTATCAGATCGATCCGGCGCCCTATCAGGCGGCCCTGGACAGCGCCCAGGCGACGCTCCAGCGCAACGAGGCCACGGCCGCCTCCGCTGCGGTCACGGTCAACCGCTACCGGCCGCTGGTCCGCGCCCGCGCCGTCAGCCAGCAGGATCTCGACCTGGCCGAGGCGGCGCTGCGCCAGGCCCAGGCCGATATCGCGCAGGCGCGCGCCGCCGTGCAGACCGCGCGCATCAACCTCGACTACACGACCGTCACCTCCCCGATCCCCGGGCGCACGGGGCGCTCCACCGTCACGCCGGGCGCGCTGGTCACCGCCCAGCAGGAGGCCTCCCTCGTCACCATCACGCAGCTCGATCCGATCTATGTGGACGTGACGCAGCCGGCCGCGCGCGTCATGCGGCTGCGCCGGGACCTCGCCAGCGGCACGCTCCGCCGCGACGGCGAGGGCCAGGCCGTGGTCCGCCTGACCCTGGAGGACGGAACCGCCTATCCCGAGGCCGGGCAGCTGCAATTCTCCGAGGTCATCGTCGACCAGGGGACCGGCTCGATCACCATCCGCGCCGTCTTCCCCAATCCGCAGGGCCAGCTCATGCCCGGCCTCTTCGTGCGCGCCCGCATCGAGGAGGGCGTCACAGATCAGGCGCTCATGGTGCCGCAGCAGGCCGTGACCCGCACGCCGCGCGGCGAGGCGACGGCGATGGTCGTGGATGGCGAGGGCACCGTCGCGGCCCGGATCATCAAGGCCGAGCGCGCCATCGGCAACGCCTGGCTCGTGACCGACGGCCTGCGCGAGGGCGACCGCGTGATCGTCGAGGGCCTGCAGCGCGCCCGCCCCGGCGGCAAGGTGAACGCCACGGAGACCACGCAGCAGGCGCTGAACGAGCGCGGCGCGGCCCCCGCGCCGGCAAGCCGCTAGGCGCACGTCATGGCCCGCTTCTTCATCGACCGCCCGATCTTCGCCTGGGTGCTCGCGATCGCGACGATGCTCGTCGGCATCCTGGCGATCCGCACCCTTCCCATCGCGCAATATCCGAGCATCGCGCCGCCCTCGATCTCCATCTCCGTCACCTATCCCGGCGCCTCGGCCGAGACGGTGCAGAGCACGGTGGTGCAGGTGATCGAGCAGCAGCTCAGCGGCATCGACAACCTGCTCTACTTCAACTCGGAGAGCGCCAAGGACGGCAGCGCCACCATCACGCTGAGCTTCGCCCAGGGCACCGACCCCGACGTCGCGCAGGTGCAGGTGCAGAACAAGGTCGCGCTGGCCACGCCGCGCCTGCCGCAGGCGGTGCAGCAGCAGGGGCTGCGCATCGCCAAGGCGACGCGCAACTTCCTGCTGGTGGTCGGCTTCGTCTCCACCGACGGGCGCCTGAACAACGCCGACCTCGGCGACTTCATCGCCTCCAGCGTGCAGGACGCGCTGAGCCGCACGCCGGGCGTGGGCGACTACCAGCTCTTCGGCGCGCAATACGCCATGCGCATCTGGCTCGACCCCGCGAAGCTCGTGAACTTCAGCCTGACGCCCGCCGACGTCTCCACCGCCATCCAGGCGCAGAACGTGCAGATCGCCTCGGGCGAGCTGGGGGCACTGCCTTCCGTGCAGGGGCAGCAGCTCAACGCCACCATCATCGGCCCGTCCTACCTGCAGACGCCCGAGCAGTTCGGCACGATCCTGCTGAAGGTCCAGCCCGACGGCTCGCGCGTGCTGCTGCGCGACGTCGCGCGGGTGGAGCTGGGCGGCGAGAACTACGCCATCTCCTCGCTCTACAACGGCAACCCCGCCTCGGGCATCGCCATCAAGCTCGCCAGCGGCTCCAATGCGCTGGACACCGAGCAGGCGGTGCGCGCCACCATCGAGCGCCTGCGCCCGACCTTCCCGGCCGGCGTGGACGTGGTCTACCCCTACGACACCACGCCCTTCGTGCGCCTCTCCATCGAGGAGGTGGTGAAGACGCTCATCGAGGCCATCGTCCTCGTCTTCCTGGTGATGTACCTCTTCCTGCAGAACCTCCGCGCGACGCTGATCCCCACCATCGCCGTGCCCATCGTGCTGCTCGGCACCTTCGCCGTGCTGCTGGCGCTGGGCTACAGCATCAACACGCTGACCATGTTCGGCCTGGTGCTCGCCATCGGCCTGCTGGTGGACGACGCGATCGTCGTGGTCGAGAATGTCGAGCGGCTGATGGAGGAGGAGGACCTCTCTCCGCTGGAAGCCACGCGCAAGTCGATGGACCAGATCACCGGCGCGCTGGTGGGCATCGCTCTGGTGCTCTCCGCCGTCTTCCTGCCCATGTCCTTCTTCGGCGGCTCCACGGGCGTGATCTACCGCCAGTTCTCCATCACGATCGCCACGGCCATGGGGCTCTCGGTGCTGGTGGCGATCATCTTCACGCCCGCGCTCTGCGCCACGCTGCTGAAGAAGCCGACCAAGGCGAGCCACGAGAAGCGCGGCTTCTTCGGCTGGTTCAACCGCAACTTCGACCGCGGCGCCCACGGCTATGCACGCGGCGTCGGCGCCGCGCTGCGCCGCCCGAAGCGGATGTTCCTCATCTACCTGGCGCTGGTCGTCGGCATGGGCGTCATCTTCGTGCGGCTGCCCAAGGCCTTCGTCCCCGACGAGGACCAGGGGACGCTCTTCGTCCAGGTGGTGGCGCCCCCGGGCGCGACCGTGGAGCGCACGCAGCGCGCCGTGGACCAGGTGACGCGCTACCTGCTGGAGGAGGAGCGCGGCGTGGTCGCCTCGGTCTTCGGCATCACCGGCTTCAGCTTCGGCGGCCGCGGGCAGAATTCCGGCATGGCCTTCGTCAGCCTGCGCGACTGGAACGATCGGCCGGGCGCCGCGAACAGCGTGCAAGCCCTGGCAGGGCGCGTGATGCGGCGCTTCGGCGGCTACCAGGATGCGATGATCTTCGCCTTCTCGCCGCCGGCCATCTCCGAGCTCGGCAACGCCTCCGGCTTCGAGTTCCAGCTGCTGGACCGCGGCGGCCTCGGCCACACGCAGCTGCTGGCGGCCCGCAACCAGCTCCTCGGCCTGGCGGCGCAAAGCCCGCTCCTCGCCGGCGTGCGGCCGAACGGGCTGGACGACGAGCCGCAATACCGCCTCGTCATCGACTGGGAGCGCGCGAGCGCGCTCGGCCTTTCCATCGCCGGCATCAACAGCACGGTCGCGGCCGCCTGGGGCTCGAGCTACGTGAACGACTTCGTCGATCGCGGCCGCGTCAAGCGGGTCTTCCTGCAGGGCGACGCCTCCTCGCGCATGCTGCCGGAAGACCTCGAGAGCTGGTTCGTGCGGAACACGGCCGGCCAGATGGTCCCCTTCTCCGCCTTCGCCACGGCGGAGTGGGCCTTCGGGCCGCCGAAGCTGGAGCGCTTCAACGGCGTCGCCTCCTTCCAGATCGTGGGCAATCCCGGCGCCGGCGCCACCACCGGCGCGGCCATGGCCGAGATGGAACGGCTGGCGGCGCAGCTTCCGGCCGGCATCGGCTTCGACTGGAGCGGCCTCTCCTACGAGGAGCGGCAGTCCGGCTCGCAGGCCGCGCCGCTCTACCTGCTCTCCCTGCTCGTGGTCTTCCTCTGCCTGGCCGCGCTGTACGAGAGCTGGTCGATCCCGGCGGCGGTGATGCTGGCCGTGCCGCTCGGCGTGCTCGGCGCCGTGGCCGCCACCCTCGGCGGCGGCATGGCGAACGACGTGTACTTCCAGGTCGGCCTCCTCACCACCGTCGGCCTGACGGCGAAGAACGCCATCCTGATCGTGGAGTTCGCGAAGGAGGAGTTCGAGCGCGGCGGCACCCTGGGCGAATCCGCGGTCTTCGCGGCACGTCAGCGATTGCGCCCCATCCTCATGACCTCGCTCGCCTTCGTGCTGGGCGTGCTGCCGCTCGCGGTCTCCACCGGCGCGGGCGCGGGCGGGCGCAATGCCATCGGCATCGGCGTGGTCGGCGGCGTGTTCTCCGGCACGATCCTCGCCGTGGTCTTCGTCCCGGTCTTCTTCCTCTCGGTGCTGAGCCTGTTCCGCGTGAAGCGGAAGGTCCCGGCGGAGGCAAAGCCGGCCGCCCCCAGCCCGCAGCCCGCGGCGGGAGAGTGATCATGCGCAACACGGTTCTCGCACTGCCGCTCGCGGCAGCGCTCCTCTCCGGCTGCAGCCTCATCCCCGACATCGTGCGGCCGGCCGCGCCCGTCCCGGCCGCCTGGCCGGAGGGGCCGGCCTATCGCCGGCCGCCGACGGCCGCGCCGGTCGCCGGCGATCCCTCGGTCTCGGCCGACGCGGTCGGTTGGCGGGACGTGCTGCGCGACCCGCAGCTCCAGCGCGTGGTGGAACTGGCGCTCGCCAACAACCGCGACCTGCGCACCGCGGCGCTCAACGTCGCCCAGGCCGAGGCGCAGTACCGCATCCAGCGCGGCGAGCTCTTCCCGCAGGTCGGCGCGACCGGCGCGCTGAGCGCCCAGCGCACGCCCGCGAACCTCTCCGCCACCGGGCGCGCCATCACCTCGCGCTCCTGGTCCGGTGGCATCGGCTTCACCTCCTACGAGGTCGACCTGTTCGGCCGCGTGCGGAGCCTGAGCCAGCAGGCCTTCGAGCAGTATCTGGGCTACGACGAGACGCGGCGCGCCTCGCAGATCAGCCTCGTCGCGCAGGTGGCCAATGCCTGGCTCAACCTGCTCGGCGACCGCGAATTGCTGGCCCTGACCGAGCGCACCCTGGTGAACCAGCAGGACGCGCTGCGCCTGACGCAGGCGGGCTACGACGGCGGGACCGCGACCGCGCTGGCCCTGCGCCAGGCGCAGACCTCGGTGGAGACCGCGCGGGCGAGCCTCGCGCAGTACACGCGGCAGCAGGCGCAGGATCTGAACGCGCTGAACCTGCTGGTCGGCGCGCCCGTGCCGGAGAACCTGCTGCCCTCGGCGCCGCTCGACGGCGCCCTGGTGGCCGAGGTGCCGGCCGGGATGGACTCCTCCATCCTGGTCCGGCGCCCGGACGTGCTGGCGGCGGAGCACAACCTGCTCGCCGCCAATGCGAATATCGGCGCGGCGCGGGCCGCCTTCTTCCCCTCGATCACACTGACCGGCAGCGCGGGCACGGCCAGCTCCAGCTTCAGCCGGCTCTTCTCGGCCGGCAGCGCGAGCTGGAGCTTCGCGCCGCAGATCAACGTGCCGATCTTCTCGGCCGGCGTCCTCCGGGGCAGCCTCGATCTCGCCAAGGTGCAGACCCAGCTCCAGGTCGCGGAATACGAGCGGACCATCCAGACGGCGTTCCGCGAGGTGGCGGATGTCCTGGCCGCGCGCGGCACCTACGACTCGCAGATCGCGGCCCAGACCGCCCTGGCCGCCGCCTATGCCGACGCTTTCCGCCTTTCCATGCTGCGCTTCCGCAGCGGGCTCGACACCTATCAGGCGCCGCTGGATTCGCAGCGCCAGCTCTACACGGCGCAGCAGGAGCTGATCACGCTCCAGGTGCAGCGGCTGCAGACGCTGGTGACGCTCTACAAGGCACTGGGCGGCGGCTGGAACGAGGAGACCGGGGCAACGGCCCGCGGGCGGTGATGCAAGGGAGCCGACGACGTGCGACGCTGCAGGCCGTCGGCATCGGGAGGGCGCCATGAAGTCAGCGGAAAGAGCCGGTATCGAGGCGGTGGAGGTGCTCGCGGATCCCGTGCTGCGCCGGCGCCCGGCCGAGGCCGAGCGGCGCCAGGAGCTGATCCAGGCGGCGGAGGCAGTCTTCCTCCAGCAGGGCTTCGCGGCGGCGAACATGGACGACGTGGCGCGCGGCGCCCGCATGTCCAAGAAAACGCTCTACCAGCTCTTCCCTTCGAAGGAGGCACTCTTCGAGGCCGTCATCTGGGACCATCTGGCGCCGCTGATCGTCTTCATGCCGGAGGAGGAAGGCGACGACCCGCGCAGCTCGCTGACGGCCCTGCTGCTGATGGCGGCGGAGCGGCTGCTGGACTGGAAGCACATCGGGATGTTCCGGCTGGTCTCGAGCGAGGGGAGGCGCTCGCCCGAGCTCGCCCAGGCCTTCCACCGCGCCGGGCCCGGCCGCGGCGAGGGATCGCTGGAGCGCTGCATCGCCGCGCATGCGCGGAAGGGCAAGCTCCAGGTCGAGGACGCCAGCGAGGCCGCCGGGATGCTCTTCGGCATGGCGATCGGCAAGATGCATATGATGCTCGTCCTGGGCCTCCGGGAGCAGCCCTCCCCCGAGGAGATCGTCGGCCAGGTCGAAAGGGCCGTCGAAATCTTTCTCCGCGGGACCGAGCCGCGGCGGGCCGGACCAGGCTGAGCCCGAATGCGATCAGCCCGCGGGACGCCACCGCCGTCAAACCCGAGATCGTGCCGGTCACCGGACATGGCGAGCGTGACCGCCCGGATGCGGCCACCGAAATCGAAGGCGAAGACCTGGGAGCCTTGGTAGCGCCGGAACTGCAGCGCCATGAGTGCCAGCGGGACGGACTTGCCGGCGCCCGTCGGCCCGACGACAAGCGTATGGCCGAACATTGGCGTAGGCATGGCCCGGCGGGTTCCCGAGCCACGCATCCACGGCATTGATCGTCTCGGGCATCGCGGTGAAGTCGCGGCCCTGGATGATCTTCTCGACCAGCCGCAGGCGCTCGGCCGCGATCCGCGGGTCCGGGGGTGCCAGACGGTCACCGTGGCGGTGACATAGGCCTGGCCGGCATAGTCGGCGCCGAGCTCCTGCAGCGCGAGGTCGGGGTCCGCCGCCTTGTTCGCGGCATCGCTGTCGACCAGCGTCGATGCCTCGTTGGTCATGACTTCCTTGAGTATGGCCGCGATGCTCTTGCGCTTCGCGAACCACTGCCGCCGGGGATCCGGGTCAGCAACCGCACCGCGTCGGTCTTGTCGAGCAGGACGGCGCGCGTCGCCGAGCGATAGGGAATGGCCAACCTGTTGAGCTCGTCCAGGATTTCCGGTGTCGCGACGCTCGGGAAGCCGACGATCGAAGAATGCGCCGATGGGCGTCGCCGAGGCGCGGCTCCAGGCCGCCGGCGAGCAGGCAGTCGGCGAGCAGTGTATCGTGATGCATCGGGGTCTCGGGGACGGGAACAGCGAAGCCCGGCACCTCACCGCCGTGTTCAGGCAGGCCCGCCATCAGATAAGCGCCCGCCACCGAACGAGAAGAAGCTGAGGAAGAACGAACTCGCGGCGCGGGAGTTGGCCGCAAGCGGCACTTCCGCTCATGAGGCGAAATCAGCAAGAGCGGACTGCATCGATGCGACCGCCACAGCTGCCGACCTCCAACCACTGCAAGCCGGCTTCAGGGTTATATCAGCCTGCCAGGACAGGCGTTATGCCGAGCTTCTCGGCCACCCGCCGCGCCGTCGCCTCGCGCTGCACGGTCACGGGGGCGACGAGGTCCTGCATCTGCTTCAGCACCGCTGGCGGCGCCGTCTCGGGCGTACCGGCGTTGAAGGGCGGCTCGGGCGCATAGGCCATGTAGAGCTGGATCCCCTGGGCGGCCGCATCGCCGCGCAGCTCGGCTGCGAGGCGCAGCGCCCCGTCGATCCCCGCCGTCACGCCGGCCGCGAAGACCCAATCGCCATCCACCACCACCCGCTCGTCGACGGGGATCGCTCCAAAATAGGGGAGCAGCTGGAAGGAGGCCCAATGCGTCGTCGCGCGGCGGCCCTTCAACAGCCCCGCCGCGCCGCAGACCAGCGCGCCCGTGCAGACGGAGAAGATGCTGTGCGCGCCCGCCGCCTGGGCGCGGATCCAGGACAGCACCTCCTCATCCTCCATCAGCGCCTCCTGGCCGAAGCCGCCGGGAATGTGCAGCACGTCGAGCTGCGGCGCCTCGGCGATGGCGCCGTCGGGGGTGATGCGCAGCCCCTTCAGGTCGCGGATCGTCTCACCGGTCTTGCCGTACAGCCGGTAGGTGGAGTTCGGGATGCGCGCCAGCACTTCGAAGGGGCCGGTCAGGTCGATCTGGTCGATCCCGTCGAAGATCAGGGAGCCGATGTTGAGGTGGCGGTCGGGGTCGATCATGGGTGCATGTCCTTCGAGGCGGTGGTTGATGGGCGACGGAAGCGGTCGCGGTAGTCGCCGGGCGAGGCGCCGATCTGGCGCAGGAAGGCACGGCGCATGGTTTCCTCCGTCCCGAAGCCGCAGCTCGCCACCACGGCGGCGAGCCCGCCGCGCCCGGATTCGAGCCGCCTTCGCGCCGCCTCGACGCGCAGCTGCTCCAGGAAGCGCGCCGGCGTGACGCCGGTCTCCTCGCGAAAGACGCGGGCGAACTGCCGGGGGCTGAGGCAGGCGCGCTCGGCCAGCGCCTCGATGGAAAGGGGGCGATGCAGGTTCTCCGCCATCCAGGCCATCAGCCCGCCGAGGCGCGATCCGCCGCGGCTCTGCCCGGCCAGGACGGCGCTGAACTGCTTCTGGCCGCCGGGGCGACGCAGGAAGAGCACCAGCTCCCGCGCGACGGCGAGCGCGAGGTCATGGCCGTGATCCTCCTCGACCAGCGCCAGCATCAGATCCATCCCGGCCGTGACCCCGGCCGACGTCCAGAGCGACCCGTCGCGGATGTAGATGGGTTCGGGATCCACGGTGACGCCGGGGTGGCGCCGCGCCAGCTCGGCGCAGTAACGCCAATGGGTGGTCACGCGCCGCCCCTCGATCAGCCCGGCGGCGGCCAGGACGAAGGCGCCTGTGCAGACGCTGACGAGACGCCGGGAGCGCGGCGCCAGGTGGCGCAGGAACTTCTGCAATTGCTTGTCGTGGGCGCGTTCGCGCGCACCCTCGCCGCCGATCACGATCAGCGTGTCCAGCGCCTCGATGCCCATGAGCGACGCCTCGCTTTCCGTCGCGCGGAAGGCGAGGCCGGCCGAGGTCTGCGCCAGGCCCGGGCCGGCCACCACATGGCAGGCGACGTCGTAAAGCGGCGCGGGGCTCGGGAGACCGCGCGCCATGGCGTGCAGCCGGCCCGCCTGGGCCAGCACCTCGGCGGGGCCGGCGAGGTCGAGCAGCTGCACGGGGGCGGCGCCCAGGATCAGGGCGCGGCGCGGGGTGGGGATGTCGCTCGGCATGCCACCATGCTGTAGCGGCGATGCCCATGGCAGCAATGCCATTCTCCCCACCGATCCTGCCATGCGCCCGCCATGGCAGGATCGGTGGGCTAAACGTCATTGCTGCCGGGGAACGGTGGGCCCAGCCTGCGCGCGGGAACGCAAGGCACGGCCAGACCCCATCCGCACGAGGTGTCCATGGCCCTGTACCGAAACATCTCGCGCCGGCTGCTGCCGGGCATGGGCGCGGCGCTGCTCGCCCGCCCCGCATTGGCCTTCCCCGAGCGGGCCCTGCGCATCGTGTCCCCCTTCAATGCCGGGGGGCTGAGCGACGTCGTGGCACGCGGGCTGGCCCAGCCGCTCTCCGCCGTTCTGCGGCAGCCCGTGGTGGTGGAGAACCGCTTCGGCGCTGGGGGCGGGGTCGGTGCCCTGGCCGCCGCCCGGGCCCCGGCCGACGGTCACACGCTCTTCCTTGGCATGGTGGACGTGATGGCGATCAACCCCTTCACCTACCGCAGCCTACCCTACGACCCCGAACGGGACTTCGCGCCGGTCAGCTTCGTCACCCATGTCCCGACGGCGCTCATCGCCGGCCCGGCCCGGCCCGATATCCGAAGCTTCGCCGATCTCGTCGCCGCCGCGAAACGGGCGCCCGGCGAGCTCTCCTATGCGAGTTGGGGGGTGGGCAGCACCTCCCAGCTCGCCTTCGAGCGGATCGCGCGCGCCGCCGGAACCAGCGTAAGCGCGGCGACGAGGCCCTTATGGCTCGTGCGTGACGGTCAGCCGTTGTCGCTGGCGGCCCAGCACCACGGCA